>CAZJHQ010000003.1:4887-109532 GCA_964545915.1 uncultured Candidatus Kuenenia sp.
ATGGGTCGACATCATCACGAACATGGCAGAAAACGTATCGCCTCACACTCCCTTCCGCGTCGCCGTAGCGACGCCCACGTCCGTCGAGCCGAACCTTGGCTTCGGCTCCGACGGACCAAGCAGTCAGGGGCCATGGATGGCCCTGCCTGCGTGAATCCGGCGCTCACCGGCATGGGTCGACATCATCACGAACATGGCAGAAAACGTATCGCCTCACACTCCCTTCTGGCCTCATGTTACTCGCCCGCGGGATCGCCGCCATCGCTCGGATCGCCCATCGGGGGAGGCGAGTGGGTCGGCGTGAGGATGGCGAGCGTGGCGGTCCTCCGCCAGCGAGACAACTCATGCCGCCCGCTCGCCGGCTTCGGCTTGAAACCGTCGCTTCCGTGGCGGCGATCCCGCGGCCGCTCACCACTCGCCCATGTCGCGGCCGTAGGGCTCCATGGCCTTCGTGTTCCGCTCGACGGCCATGACCACGGTCTGCCGGGCCGAGCCGTCGCGGGCGCTGGCCACGATCGGCAGCACCTGCCGCTTGTTCGGCATTTCGACCCGCACGCGAAACGTGCCGTCGGGCTGGACCTTGACCGGTTCGCCCTGCAGCGTGACGTAGGCTTCGGGCTGCGTGGCGCCGTAGACGATCATCTCGGCATCGATTTCCAGCTGGAAGTCGACCGGCACCTGCGCTTCCCCGTCTTCTGAGTCGGCCGCCACCGGCGTGGTGGCCGGCGGCCCCATCGGCCGCCGTAGCCGCTCCTCGAAGAGCTCCTGGAGTTCGGGGCTGTTGTTCTCCGGCGAAAACCCGCCGCTCATCGCGTAAATCCGCTCGCAGTCGCCGACAATGTCGCCCCAGTGGGAGTCGAGCGTGTCCCCCTGGGATGCGACCGGCGTGGACACGGCGTTGCTCCGGGCCAGTGCGTGGAACCTGCCGCTGGGCGTGCGGTAGCCGATCTCGACGCGACAGCGGAGGGGCTCACGGACGTCGATGAACCAGTTTTTGACCCCCCCATGGACGGCGATCTCGCGTACGACCCGCTCGGAGGGGGAGGCCTGGATGGCGTTCTCCAATTGCAGCACGCGGAGCACCGGCCGCGCTGCGTGCCACTCCTGGCCGAGGGCGGCCTGAGCCCGCGTGATGCTCCGCGGAGTGATCTCCCAGAAGGTGTGCAGCCAGTGGGGGCCGCGGACCATGAGCACCATCCGGTCGCGCGGGGCACGGTTGGCCCGGCCCTGCTCGGGGCGGGTGGCAAGGCTCTTGGCCCGCTCGAGCCGTTCCCGGGCTTCGGCAATCCTGCGGGCGACCTCGGGATCTACGACCGGCGCGGCGGCGGGGGGCGACGGCCGCCGGGGAGCGACGGGCGGTTCGGTGGCAGCGAGACCGTTGCGGGCCTTGCGGACGAGCGCCTTGATCAGCTGGTCCTTCCGCATGGAATGCCAGCCGGCCACGCCGTGTTGCTTGGCGAGCCGGGCCAGGTCACGAACGCGCTTATCCTTGAGGCTCGCCGACGTCATGCGGGCTCGTCCTTGCTCGGGGCGGGAAACGGGGGAAGGCAGTCCTTCCAACCCTACCGAGGGCCGCGCTCACAAGCAAATTTCGCGATGCCGGAAGCAAGCCGCAAGTCTTTTTGCGACAGCGGCTTGCGGCGCAGAATGGGACGGAATCAGGAGGCGGGACGCGTCAGTCGCCCCGCAACTTCAGACCCCGTTCCGCGAGCTTCTCGCGAACCTCGTTGAGGCTCGTGACGCCGAAGTTCTTGCATTCCAGGAGATCCTCGGCCGTGCGGCGGACGAGATCTCCGATCGTCGTGATGCCGAGCTTCGTGGTGCACTTCCGAGCCCGCACCGAGAGGTTCAATTCGGTGATCGGCAGGCCGTGCATCTCCTGGTCGTCGGCGGCGACCTCGCTCGGTTCGCTCACCACCTCCTCCGCGGCCGCCGGCTGAGAGATCTGCCCCAGCGAGAGCCCCTTGGAGGCCAGCATCTCCTTGATCTCGACGAGACTCGTCTCGCCGAAGTTCTTGCTCGCCAGGATCTCGTCCTCCGTCGTCCGCGCCAGGTCGCCGAGCGTGAGAATGCCCATCTTCTGCAGGCAGTTACGGCTGCGCACGGAGAGTTCGAAGTCGCTCACCGGCAGGCTCATCACCTGGTCGAGGCGGTCGCGATGCTTCTGCTCCTGCTCGTCGAGTTGCAGGTCGCCGGAGGCCGACGAGTCGCGGAGGAAAAGCCGAGCCCGCGGGTGGTTGGGGTAGGCCTCGAGAATCCGCCGGTAGCACTCCTGCGCCTTGGCGAAATCGTCGCGATCTTCGAACAGGATGCCGAGATTGAGGAGGGCGCCGACACTCGCCGGATACCGCTTCAGCGACCGCTCGTAGCAAGCGATCGCCTCGTCGTCGTTGCCCAGACGATCGTTGATCACGCCCATGGCGAACAGGGCCGTCGGGTGGCCCGGATCGATGGCGAGCGCCTTCTCGAAGGCGGCGACGGTCTCGGCCAGGGGCAGGCCCGTGTCGGCCAGCACGGCCCCCTTGGCGGCCCAGTAATCGGCCGACGACTCACCCTGGCTGCCGAGCCGCTCGATCTCCTTGCGGGCATCATCCACCTGTCCGGACGCTCGCAGCGAGTCGGCGATGCCCGCGACGCATGCGGCGGCGTCGTAGCCGGCCTTCTTAGCCGCCTCGAACGCCTCGCGGGCCTTGTCATGGGCCTCGTGGGCGGCATGGGCCAGCGCCTGATAGAAGAGGGCCAAGGCGCCGCCATCGCCCGACTTCAGCGTGTCGAGGGCGTCCTTGGCCCGGCCGAGGAGGTGCTGGCAAACGCCCAGCTTGACGGAAGCGGCGGGGCTCCGATCCGCGTGCGACTCGAGTTCCTTCACGGCGGCGCGGAGATCGCGGTGGGCCGCTGGGTCACCGGCCAACGCCTCGACGAGGCTGCGGATCTCTGCGGGGCCGAAGGGGCCGTTGCCGGTGATCACGTCACGAATGTCGAGGCGGGCTGCTGTTGCCATGGGTCGGAGAGTCTCCTGCGATATCGTCGGGCTTCTGAACAGCCAGCGGCGGGAGTCGAACCCGCAACCCCCGCATTACGAATGCGGTGCTCTGCCAATTGAAGCTACGCTGGCACGACGCGCGGCGCGACGCCCGGGGAAGGGATCGTGACCGGCATCCGAAACACCGCACACTAGCGCACGCCCCCCCGGAACGTCAAGTCTAGGCTTGATTTCCGAGGTTTTTGCGGCCGTGTGGTCGTCCGGAGCCTAGCAGGCTGTCGGACAAGTCTGCCTGAGCAGGGGGCGAGGTATGCCGACCGTGGAAACCCTCGGCGTTTCCACCGGTCGGCCAAGTGGACAAAGGCCATGGATGGCTTTGTCCACGGGCAGCTAGCAGACTGTGGAACAAGTCTGCCCGAGCAGGATGCGACGGCCATCGACCCAGGAAACCCTCGGCGTTTCCTGCGGTCGATCGAGTGGAAAAAGGCCATTGAGGGCTTTTTCCACGGGCAGCTGGGGGGCGGCGCCGCAAAATGCAGCGCGGCGCTGCGAAACCGACCGCGCCGTCCAAGACTGTCGGCTGCGGGGCGGCCTGTGCAACCGGCAAAAACGGTCCCCCTGCCCGGCGATTTTTGAAACGGCCTGCGGACTGGAGTCTGGGGCATGGTTTGGCACACCGCGTGCAGTTGGGCTTCGACGGGGCGGCCACCGCGGTGTCCGCCCCGTCCCACACTCGCAACGCATTGCAAAGGTGGGGCCTCCGACTTGTGTCCGGGCGTGCGGTTGCCTTGCCCCTGAACCGCCCGCCCTTCGACAGGATGCTCCTGTCGGGTCGTGGGCCCCGCCTTTTTTCGCGCGCCCCCCGCGGCGGCAGGACCGATCGGCCGCTCGCCGGTATGATCCTCCCAGGTCGTGGTTTGCCATCGGCCTTCGCCTGCTTCCCCCGTCTGGAGCCGTGCCGTGAGTCCCCGTCTGCCCGCCTCGGTCGGCCAGCATCGCTGCGGTCCCGGGATGCCCCTGCTGCTGATCGCGGGGCCGTGCGTGATCGAGAGCGAGGCGCTGTGCCTGCAGATCGCCGAGGCCTTGGCGGAGATCGCTCGGCAGTTGCCTGTCCAGGTGGTCTTCAAGGCGTCGTACGACAAGGCCAACCGCACGAGTGCGGGGTCGTTTCGCGGGCCGGGCATCGACGAGGGGCTCGGCGTGCTCGACCGCGTCCGTCGGGAGACGGGCCTCCCCGTTACGACCGACGTCCATCTGCCGGAGCAGGCCACGTCCGCGGGGCAGGTCTGCGACCTGCTGCAGGTTCCGGCCTTCCTCTGCCGGCAGACCGACCTCCTGCTCGCCGCCGCCGCGACCGGCAAGGCGGTGAACGTCAAGAAGGGGCAGTTCGTCGCCCCTATCGACATGCGGCACGTCGTGGCCAAGCTGCTCGCCGGCGGCTGCCGCGACATCCTGCTGTGTGAGCGCGGCACCTTCTTTGGCTACGGTCGGCTCGTCAACGACTTCGCGGGCCTGCTCACCATGCGCGGCTTCGGTGTGCCGGTGATCTTCGACGCCACGCACTCCGTGCAACACCCGGCCAGCCTCGGCGAGACCACGGGCGGCGATCGCGCGCTCGTGGAGCCGCTGGCCCGGGCGGCCGCGGCCGTCGGCATCGACGGGCTGTTCTTCGAGACCCATCCCGACCCCGACAAGAGCCCGAGCGACGGCCCCAACATGGTGCCGCTCGACAGGCTGCGCGGCGTCGTGGAGCGGGTGCTGCGAATTCACGAGGCAAGGCTGGCGGGCGAGCCCGAGGCCGGTGGGGAAGCCCCATGAGCCGGCGGTTTGCCTTCGCGGCGGCGGGGGTCGTGGCGAGCCTCGTCGGCTGCGGTCGTCCCGCCGCGTCTCCAGCCCGGCCCACTGGCGTGCCGGCCGTGCCGGCCGCGGTGCGCGAGAAGCTGCTGGACGGGGCCGTGTCGGTGCTGGAGCGGCTCGAGCAGTTCGACGAGGCGGCGGCCTACGGCCAGGTCTTCGACAGGCTGAATCAGTGGAGTCATGCGCGGCCCGGGGCGGCCGCTGCGTGGGCCGTCGACCCGCTCGTGGCGACGCTGCCGGAGCCGCTCCGCGCGATGGCGAGTGAGGCCGCGCTGGGCAGCTCGACGTTCGAAGCTTCCGGCGACGTGACGGCGCTGCGCGACGCTCGTTGGCTGGCCGACATCGCCCGCCAGGCGCGGGCCGGCGTCGCGCCGGACGACGATCTGGCGGCAGCGGTCGCCCTGTTCCGCTGGACGGTGCGGTCGCTGGCGCCGGTGAGCGATCCGCCGATGGTGCCGACCGCCTCCAATCCCGGCAGCCGGTGGATGCTGCCCGGCGAGATTCTGCTCGCCGGGCGGGCCAGCGCGGCCCAGCGGGCGTGGATCTTCCTTGAACTGCTGCGGCACGCGGGGCTCGACGGCGTGATGCTGGCGACGGGTGATGCGGCGTCCGGCCCGCCGCGGCCGTGGCTGCCGGCGCTGGTGTCGGGGGGCGAGGCCTACCTCTTCGAGACGGCCTACGGCATGCCGATTCCCGGCCCGGGGGGCCGCGGCGTGGCCACCGCGCGTGAGGCGGCCGGCGACCCGACCGTGCTGGCGGCGCTCTCGCTCGCCGATCGCCCATATCCGGTGCAGGCCTCCGACATGGCACGGCTCACGGTGCTTGTCGCCGCCGATCCGTGGTGCCTGTCGCGGCGGATGGCCGACCTGGAAACCGAACTCGGCGACACCGTCGGCTGGCGGCTGGTCGTCGCGCCCACGCCGCTGGCGGAGCGGGCTCGTGCGGCCCTGCCGGGCAGCGTGAATATCGGAATGTGGGCGTTTCCCTGGGAGACGCTCGCCCGCCGCGGTGACAAGGCGGCGCTCGCGGCTGTGCTGGGCCGCGAACTGGCGCCGTTGGGCGTCGCGTTCGCCGAACGGGGCGGGGAGCGTGCCGTGCGGACGGGGCCGCGGGTGGTGCGGCCGTTGATGGCCGCGCGGATTCGTGAGTTTCGCGGCGATCTCGACGGCTCGGACGGCGCCAAGGCGTCGTATCTGGCGGCCCGGCCGAGCCGGCAGGTGATCGCGGCCGCGGTGGCCGCGGCGCCGCCACAGCAGGCGGAATCCTTGCAGCGGCTCTACGACCAGATGAAGGAGGACGCCACCTACTGGCTCGGCGTGCTGACGCTGGGCGAAGGGGAGTATGCGGCGGCCGTCGACTACCTGGAGCGGATGACGCTCGCGGCCGCGCCCGACAGCCGCTGGGCCGATGCCGCGCGGCTGAACCTCGCGGAGGCGTTCGTGGCGCTGGGCCGGGAGGCCGATGCGGAGAAGCTCCTCCGCGCGGATGCGTCGCCGCAGCGGTTCGGCAGCCGCTTGCGGGCGGATGCCCTGGCGAAGCGGGCGGCAGGTCCGGCCGAGGCGGAGGCCGGCACGAAACTCAATCCCGGGCCCTGAAACGCCGATTTCCTCGGTGTCTGCGGCGGGCCGCGTTGCCGGGCCGAGCGACAGCGGGTAATCTTCAGGGCTCCCCCGAGGAAGAGGATCATGAAAGACGGCATTCATCCCAAGTACGCCGAGACGGTCGTCCGCTGCGGCTGCGGCAACACGTTCTCCACCCGGAGCACCGTGCCCGAGATCAAGGTCGACATCTGCAACGTTTGCCATCCGTTCTTCACGGGGAAGCTCAAGTTCGTCGATACCGCCGGCCGGATCGAGAAGTTCAAGAGCAAGTTCGCCGGCGCGGGCTATGCCAGCCTGAAAAAGAAGAAGGCGGGAGCGGCGGCGGCCGAGTCGCCCGCGTCCTGATTCATGCGCGACCAGCTGGAAGCCAAGCTCGCCCGGTTCGAGGAGTTGGAGCGGGCGATGGTCGATCCCGACGTGCTCGCGGACCAGCAGCGGCTGTCGGCGACCGCTCGTGAGCACGGCACGCTGGCCCGCCTCGCCCTCCGCTACCGGCAGTTCGTCGGGCTCGAGCGGCAGATCGACGACCTCCAGGGCATGACCCGCGGGCCCGACCACGAGCTCCGGGCTCTGGCCGAGGCGGAGCTGCCCGAGCTCGAGCGCCGCCGGGAGCAGGAGTGGGACGAGCTGCTCGAACTCTGCTCGGACGACGAAGACGCCGACCGCGCGCGGTGCATCATGGAGCTGCGGGCCGGCACCGGCGGCGACGAGGCGGCGCTGTTCGTCCGCGACCTCTACGAGATGTATCGCCGGTTCGGCGCCGAACGCGGCTGGGACTTCGAGGTCCTCGACGCCAGCCCCACGGAGCTCGGCGGCTTCAAGGAGCTGGTGCTCGGCGTCTCCGGCGAGGCCGTGTATCGCAAGCTCCAGCACGAGAGCGGCGGCCACCGCGTCCAGCGGGTGCCCGACACGGAGACCAAGGGGCGGATTCACACCTCGGCGGCGACCGTGGCCGTGCTGCCCGAGCCGGAGGACGTGGAGGTGTCGCTGTCTCCCGACGAGTATCGCAAGGATCTGTTTTGCGCGAGCGGCCCCGGCGGTCAGCACGTCAACAAGACCGCCTCGGCCGTCCGCCTCACGCACATGGAGACGGGGATCGTGGTGCAGTGCCAGGACGAGAAGAGCCAGCACAAGAACCTGGCCAAGGCCCTGCGGGTGCTGAAGACGCGAATCTATGAATACCGACGGAACATCGAACATCAGAAGCGGTCGGCCGAGCGCAAGACGCTCGTCGGCTCGGGGGACCGCAGCCAGCGGATCCGCACCTACAACTTCCCACAGAACCGGGTCACGGATCATCGCATCAACGAGAGCTTCACGCTCGACCAGGTGATGGCCGGCCGGCTCGGACTGGTGCTCGACGCGATCGAGCAGCACGCCCGCCAGGAGCGGAAGGCCGCGATGGAACGCTCCGCCAAGCCCGCCGGACAGCCGGCCGGCTGACGCGGCCCGAGGAACTGCCCATGACCGCCCCATCGCAGCCCGAAGCCCCCGAGGTCTGGACGGTCGGCCGCCTGCTGTCGTGGACGACCGACTGGCTCGCGGCCCGCGGGGCCGAGTCGCCGCGACTGGATGCCGAGGTGCTGCTGGCGCACGTCCGCGGCTGCCCACGAATCGCCCTCTACACCGCCTTCGACACGCCCGTGGCCGAAGCCGAGCGCGGCCGGTTTCGCGAGCTCGTGAAGCGCCGCGGGGCCGGCGAGCCGGTGGCCTATCTGGTGGGCAGTCGGGAGTTCTTCTCGCTGCCTTTCGCGGTCGACAAGGGGGTGCTCGTGCCGCGGCCCGAGACGGAGGGGCTCGTGGTCCGCGTCCTCGACCTGTGCCGTGCCGCGGAGGCCCCGCGGATCATCGACGTGGGCACGGGATCGGGGGCGATCGTCGTGGCCTTGGCCAAGCATCTGCCCCGGGCGACGTTTGCGGCTACGGATGTCTCCGCGGAGGCGCTCGCCGTGGCGCGGGCCAACGCCGAGCGGCACGGCGTGGCCGAGCGGATCACCTTTTTTCATGGTGATCTGCTGGCCGCTGCCGCGGGGCCGTGGGACGTGATCGTCAGCAACCCGCCGTACGTGCGTGAGGACGAGTTCGCCCCCCTGCCCCGCGACGTCCGCGACCACGAGCCGCGGGGTGCGCTCGTGGCCGGGCCGACTGGCGTGGAGGTGGTCGAGCGGCTGACGGCCGCCGCCGCGACGCAGCTCGTGCCGGGCGGCTGGCTCGTGGTCGAGATCGGACCCGCCGTGGTGCAGGCGGCCGAGGCCGCGGTCGCGGCGATTCCGGACCTCGAGCCCGGTCCCACGCTCAAGGATCTTGCTGGCCTGCCCCGCATCATGCAGGCGCGCCGCCGCGGTGCGGCGGACACACCGGCCTGACCCGGCCGTCCTCCGGCGCGTGATCTCCGAACCGCGGCAGGTGACGCCTTCCCCTTGTGTCACGGCGCTTGTTTTGCTGTTGCGCGTTCTCCAGTCATGCGCTCGGCTTGACATGCGCGAACGGTACAAAAAGCCCCCGGCGGGAGCCGGGGGACTCCGGGTTGCATCTCATCCCGGGTGCCATGCGATGTGGGTTTGAACCGGGAAATCACGTTGCGTGATGCGGCATGGACGGCGGGATGGTTTTCACACCCGGAGTCCCCGGGTTACCACTCGGGGCTTCTTGGGCCGGTGACGGGACCGATCGCCTGTGTACGGGTGGTCAAAACACGATTCGCTACTGGATCCCTGCAGCGGCGCCGCTTTGTTGAACTCCTCCGCGCAACACCAAAAGGCGCTTGCGCGGCCTGCGCAAGGCCCCCGGCTTCCCGGCCCGAGGTGCCGCCGCGGAGGCGGTGTGCATGAAGCCGCCGGGCGAAGCCGAAGACAGCCGTGCCACCCCGGTGTCTCATTAGCATGGCTTCCACGCATCTGCGTCTCGTCGCCGGTTCCTGCCTCGTCGTGGCGCTGCTGTCCGCGGCGGTCGGCCAGGGAGAGGAGGCTGGCACCGACGTGCACATGGTGTCGTTTCGGCGGGCGCCCGAGATCGATGAGCCGCAGGCTGCGGCCACGCCGGCCGACGACAACTTCATCTACCGGCTCGTCCACAAGCTCATACCCGGTCCGGAGCCCCGGCGGCCGCCGCCCGCCGACGTTGCATTTCCTGGGCCCGACACGGCCAACTTCCCCGACAGTCCGTTCACGCTGCCCAAGGGCCGCTCGATGATCGAGACGATTCCGTGCTCCTACGCCTTCCCGGGGCCGGGCACGGCGGCGAGCTGGTCGTGGCCGTTCCTGATGCGGACCGGACTCACGGACGACCTCGAGCTGCGACTCTATTCCCAGGGGCCGACGGTCGTCGGGCCTGCGGCCGGGAAGCCTGGCTACGACGGATTCGCACCGCTCGTCTTCGATCTCAAGATGCACCTCTGGGGCGAACGCGACTGGATGTTCTGGCCGAGCGTTGGCGTGGAGGTGTTTCTCGTCAGCGGGATCGCGTCGCGGCCGTTTCAGATCGGCACCGAGCCCGGCCTGCAGCTGCTCGCCGATCACCGGCTCCCCGGCGACATCGTCGTGGAATGGAACGTGGGCTACTACGGCACCGGCAACCCTGACCTGCCAGATGACTTGAGCAGTCCCTACCTCGGGGCTTCGTGGGCGGTGCAGAAGGAGCTGCGCGAAGACTTCGCCGTCTTCTATCAGGGCTTCTACAACAACGCGAACTTCCCCTACTTCCCCTCCGATCTCGTGAGCGGCTTCGGGGCGCAGTGGAACGCCACCCGTCGCCTCGCCCTCTTCGGCAGCTACAACTGGTCGCTGGACGGCGTGGGAAGCCCGTCCGGCGGCTACGCCGGATTCGCGTACGCCTACTGAGTTGGGCGTCACTCGCACATCTCGCCTGACGCCGCATCAGGCTCGGTGCTCCTCTGGGGGTGGCGTTGGCTATCTGCCGAACCGGCGGTCAACCTGGTCCTCCGGGCATGGCGCTCACACAAAAAGCCCCCGGCGGAAGCCGGGGGACTCCGGGTTGAATGCGATCCCGGGTGCCATGCGATGGGCTGCCCGGTCGCCATGCAATTTTTTTTTGCCCCTCCTGCCCTCGGCGCACGCTTTTCTTGGTAGGCGGCCGATGGTGCCGTCGCAACCAGGTGGGCGGCAGAGGGCAAGACGATGGATCCGGGAACCGCGACGGCATGGGCGATGGCGGCCTGGGGGCGGTGGGCTGACAGGCTGCACATGTGGGGCGGGTGGACGCGGAGTCTGTGGTTCGCGGCCCGGGGCCAACTGCGGTCCGATCCCCTTCCCTGCCGGCCGCTGGTCCTGGTCGCCGTGCTGTTCGCCGCCGGCTGCGCCGGCGTGCGGGCCCTGCCTGCGGTGCCGGGGGGCTGGGCCGTGCCGGCGTGGGCCGCGGCAGTGGTCAGCCTGGCGGCGTGGGCCACGTGCTCATCGCGCCGCGCGGCCCGGGCCGCGCTGATCGGGCTACAGGCTGCGATCGTGTGCCTGGGGGCAGCGTGGAGCGCGGCGCGGTTCGACCTGTTCCCTGCCGACGACCTGGCCTGGCAGCTCGGGGATGCTCCCGCGCCGGTGGCCGTGGTGGGAACGGTCGTGGAGTCGCCCCGGACACTGCCTGCGCCGGCCGGCGATCCGCGGCGGGCGGCCACGATCGGCCCGGCGAGCGAGTGCGTCGTGGCCGTCGAACGGGTGCGCGACGGCAGCCGCTGGCGGCCGGCCGCGGGGCGGGTCGCCGTGGTCATCGATGGCGCCGCACCAGATCTCGTGCCCGGCAGTCGGGTGCGGGTGCTGGGGCGTGGGCTGCGGCCCGCGCCGGCGTTGAACCCAGGCGAGTTCGACTTCCGGCTGCGGGCCCGGTCGCAGCGCTGCCTCGCGATCGTGCGCACCAGCGTCGCCGACGTGCGTCCGCTTTCCACGCCGGCATGGTGGTGGCCGCCCGTGGCGCTCGAGTGGCTGCGCCGGCAGGGGGAAGCGACGCTCGAGCGGCATGTCGCCCCGCAGCGGGCGGCGCTCGCCGCGGCGCTACTGCTTGGCCGCCGCGACGCCCTGCCCCGCGACGACACCGACGACTTTCTCGTCACGGGCACCGTCCACATCCTCTCGATCTCCGGGCTGCACGTCGGCCTGCTCGCCCTGGGCCTGTTCAAGCTGCTGCGGCTGGCCTGCCTGCCACGGCGGTGGTCGCTCGTGGCCGTCGCGATCGTCACGGGGCTGTACATGTTCCTCGTGCAGGCGGAGACGCCCGTCGTGCGGGCCACGCTTCTGGTTTGGCTGGCGTGCATCGCGGCGGCGCTGGGGCGGCGGGCGACCGCGATCAACGGCCTGGCGGTGGCGGCGATCGTCGTGCTTGCCTGCCGGCCGGCCGAGGTGTTCAGCGCCGGCGCGCAGCTCTCATTTCTCTCCACGGCCGTGCTCGTCGGCGTGGCGCGGCTGCTGCCGCCGCACCGCGGGCCGACCGACCCGATCGATCGGCTCATCGAACGCAGTCGCACGCCGGTTGAGCGTCTGGTGCGTCGCTGCAGTTGGAGCGTGTGGACGCTGTTTGCCGCGGGCGCGGCGGTATGGCTGGCGACGCTGCCCCTCGTCGCCGCCCGCTTCCACGTCGTCAGCCCCGTTGGCCTGGTGCTCAATGTGCTTGTGGCGCCCTTCGTGGCCGTGGCAATGGGCTGCGGGCTCGGCTGCCTGCTCGCGGCCCCCTGCTCCCCCCTCGTGGCCGGCTGGTGCGGTGCCGGTTGTGATGCGGCGCTGGCCTGCATGGGCTGGCTCGTGTCGTGCGGCGCGGCCGTGCCCGGGGGGCACGTCTGGGTGGCGGGGCCGCCGGCGTGGTGGGTCGTCGGCTGGTATGCGGTGTTCGCCGCGGTGCTGGTCGGCCTGCCGCGGCCGCGGCTGGGCCGCTTCGCCACCTGGGGGGCGGTGGCGATGGCGTGGATCGTCGTGGGGCTTGTCGGCCAGGGCGTTGTGCGGCTCCTGGAGGGAGGGCCGCGGGAGATGCGGGCCGTGATGGCGGCAGTCGGGCACGGCTGCGGGATCGTGGTCCGGTCGCCGACGGGCCGCTGCCTCGTGTATGACGCGGGCCGGCTGGGCGCCCCGGGGGCGGCCCGGCGGGCGATGGCCGCCGTGCTCTGGGATCAGGGCGTGACGCGGATCGATTCGCTCGTCATCTCGCACGCGGATGCGGACCACTTCAACGCGGTGCCGGAGCTGCTCGAGCGGTTTGCCGTCGGTGAGATCGTGGTCACGGAGGCGTTTCGTGGCAGCCCTGCCGCCGGGGTCGCCGACCTGCTGGCCCGGGCCGCCGCTCGGGGCGTGCCGGTGCGGGTGGTGCGGGCGGGCGACTCGTTCGCGGTCGATCCGCTGTGTCGCGTCCGCGTGCTTCGCGATGGCGCCGGTTCTGCGCCGGCGGCCGACAACGAGCGGAGCCTGGTGCTGGCCGTCGAGGCGGCGGGCCGGCGGCTGCTGCTCACCGGTGATCTCGAGGGGCCGGCCCTGGCCGCGTTCGTGGCGGCGGAGCCTGATTCGTGCGACGTGCTCGTGGCCCCGCATCACGGCACCCGCACCAGCCTGCCGGCCGACATCGCGCGGGTGACGAGTCCGGGCCTCGTGCTGGTCAGCGGTGTCGGCGGCCCGTCCTGGCCGGAGGTGAGTGCCGCTTACCGCGCCGCCGCGGGCGCTGCGACCGTGTTGAAGACGGGGGGCGAGGGGGCGATCGCGGTCACGTTGACGGCGGCGGCAGTGGACGTGTCACGCTACTCCGCCGGCCGCTGGCGGAAACTGCCCAGCCTGTAACGCCTGCCTCTGACCACCGTGCCTGCTCTTCTGGAGCGCCGGTCTCCGGCCGTCGATTCCGCTCTCCTGCAACACCGGTCTCTGACCGTCGTGCCTGATCCCCTGGATCGCCGGTCTCTGACCATCGTGCCTCGTCCTCTGTAGCGGCGGTCTCTGACCGTCGAATCCGCGTCGCGCCCCGCCATCGCTTCCGAGCTTCTCGCGATGCTCCCTTGACGATTACCCCCGCGGGTGAAGTGCTCGTCCGCCCGAACGAAGCCCGCCTCGCTCCCTCCCGACCGTTTCCCGCCGCGTCCTCCCCCGCCGCGCCGCGATCCCGCACCCCCAGATCAGCACCAGGAGGTTTTCATGCCCGCCTCGAAGACTGCCCGGAACGCCCCCCCCCATTCCCATTCCCGCTCGCGTCGTAAGCCTGCCCGCGTGAGCCGCGTGCAGCCCCGCGACCGCCGGTCGCTCGCGCTCGAGTCGCTCGAACCGCGGCAGGTGATGGCCACCACGGCCACGCTGATGTCGTCGCCCCCGCCGGTGCAGCTGTCGGTGACGTTCCAGGGCGACACCGCCGCTCCGGCGTTTGCGCCGGCCTACGTCGGCCAGCTTCGCTGGTCGGGCGTGCAAGGCCAGGCCCGCGACGCCGGTCTTCCCGACGCCTTCATGTCGTACTGCATCGACGGTCTGCAGCCGGTCTACGGAGGCATGACGCACACGTTCACCGACTTCACCTCCGCCGTGAACGCCAACCCGTTCGGCGGCGCTAACGGCGCCATGGGCGTGAACCGTGCCAACCTGCTCACGCAGTTCTGGAACCAGTTCGGCCCCGCCGACCCGGCCGTGGGGTTTTCGAGCGCCACCGACTCGGCCGCGTTCCAGATCGGCATCTGGGAGATCGTCAACGACGCCGTCCCCGCCGGGAACGGCATGACCTTCAGCCTGTCCGCCGGCCGGTTCCAGGTGGCACCGTCGGCCCAGTCCACCGCCGCGGTCGTCAAGGCGCAGCAATGGCTGCAATCCTTCGACGCCACGTTCGCCACGGCCCGCACCTGGGTCCTGAGCGTGCTCGAAAGCGCGGCCCATCAGGGCCAGGTGACCGCCACACCCGAGCCGCAAGGTCCCGATAACGGCGGCTGCGACGGCATCCCACCCGAAACGTGTCCGCTTCCGGCTGTCAACAAGTCCACCGGCAATCTCAACTTTTCCACCGTCGCCGGTGACGGCGGCGGCGCGGCTCTCTCCCAACGCTTTCACGTGCAGCGCACGCAGTCTCCTCCGGCTGCCACCGGCCCCTCAGCCCGCTCCGCCGCTCCCGCCGCCCCCGCCCCCTTCGGCAACGGCTGGTCCCGCACGGCGGCCCCCTCCCTCACCATGCGTGGCACCGACCCCGCCAATCCCACGAGCGTGTCGCTCGTCTTCAACTCCAGCGACACCCGCGTCTACCAAAACACCTCCACGTCCCCCGGCCAGCCGGCCTTCTCTCGCGCCACCCGCCAGGGCTCGACCGACCGCTTTGCGCTCGAAGGTGGAAACTACGTCTTCCGCACCGCCGCCGGCGACACGCTCACGTTCAACGGGTTTGGTGCCAGCATCCCCGCCGCCGCCCGCGGCCAGCTCGTCTCCCGCACGGATTCCAGCGGCAACCGCTTCGACTTCTCGTTCAACCCCGACGGCTCCGTCGCCCGGCTGACCAGCCGTGTCGCCGGCCAGGCCACGCCCGTCGAACTGCAAGACTACGTCTATCTCCCGGCAACCGATCCCAACACCGGAAAAGTCGCCCGCATCGACATCCGCCGTGGCGACTCCACGCTCGTCCGCACGACGACGTTTACGTATCACGACGGCACGACCGCCTTCGGCGCACTCGGCGACCTGGCGAGCATCACCGTCCGCGACGCGGCCGGCGCCCTCCTCGACTCGAGCGTCTACCGCTACACGACCGCCGCGAGCGGCCAGTCGCTGATCGAATACACGTTCGACACCGACGCCGTCCGCCGCGCCACGGCCGCGGGAATCAACCTCGCCACGGCCACGAACTCGGCCGTCGCCCCGTTCGCGACCGATTTTTTTGCGTACGACTCCCAAAACCGCGTCATCCGCCACGACGTCCAGGGCGCCGGCTGTTCTTCCTGCACCGGCGGCATCGGCACCTTTACCTACTCCTGCGCCCAGAATCCAAAACCCGTCCTCGGCAGCAACCTCGACTGGCGCACAAAAACCACCGAGACCCGTCCCGACGGCACCGAGCGGATCGTCTACGCAAACGCCCGCACGCAGCCGATGCTCGAAGTGATCCGCACCACCGAAGGGGGCGTCACCAGGCAACAAGGCACCTACACCCGCTACAACGCCCGCGGCCAGGCGATCTGGCAGGTGAGCCCGGAGGCGATCAACCTCCCGGCGAACCTCGCCGAGATCGAGCAGTACCCCGATCTCCTGAACGAAGTCGCTGGCAACTTTCAATACATCAGCGACTCGAGCGGCCTGATCGAGGTCACGAACTACGCCACGGCCACCACCGCCACGGCCACGACTGCCGGCAGCGTGGACCGATTCGTGTCGAGCACGGCCGTGATGCGGGGCGACCGCGGCACGCCGGTCCTCCAGGAAGCATTCACATACTTCGTGCAGTCGGGCGGCGGCAGCACGGTCATGCCGCTGGCCACCCGCACGACGTATCCGAACACGACCACCTCGGGCGCGCAGACGACCAGCTACGCCTATTCGTTCGCCCCCGGCACGACGCAGATCGTCTCCCAGCGGACGACGCTTCCAACCGTGTCCACCGCCCAAAACGGCCCCGGCACGGCGGTCGTGACGGATCAGGTGTTCGACGCGGTCGGCCGCGAGATCTGGTCGCGGGACGGCGACGGGTTTTTGCGGTACACGCAGTACGACGCCCAGACCGGCGCCGTCGTGAAGAGCATCGTGGACGTAGACACGACCCGCACGAACGACTTTCAGAACCTCCCAACGGGCTGGGCTACGCCCGCCGGCGGCGGGCTCCACCTCGTGACCACCCACGAAGTGGACTCGCTCGGCCGGATCACCAAGGCCACCGACCCCAACGGCAATATCACGTTCACCGTCTACGACGACGTCAACCGCTCGACCCGCACCTACGTCGGCTGGAACACGGCCACGCTCGCCCCGACCGGTCCGATCACGGTCTCGCGCCGCGATCTCTCGGGCACCTACACCGAGAGTCTCACCTACTCGGCCGTGCCCGCGGTGGACGCCCAAGGCCGCCCGACCGGCACCGAGCCGATCACCACCATGCAATCGCTCACGCGGTCGCTCGTGAACGCAGCCGGCCAGGTGATCGCGGTGGACCGCTATACGAGCCTCGACGGCCTCACCTACTCCACCGCCACGGCCACGCTCGGCCTCGAGGGCGTGAACTACCTCCGCACCCGCTACGCCTACAACGACCAAGGCCAGGTGGAGCGTGTCCAAAACCCCGCCGGCACGATCACGATCTCGACCTACGACGGCCTCGCCCGGCTGAGGGCGACGTATGTCGGCACCGACGACTCAACGACCAACGGCTTCAAGTGGAAGCCGTCCAATGCCGCCCCCACGTCGAACATGGTCCAAGTCGCCGCCTACGAATACGACAACGGCGGCGTGGGAAACGGCAACCTCACGAAATCGACACGCTTCCCAGGGGGCGGTGCCTCCCCGCGAGTCGTCCAAAACGCCTATGATTGGCGTAACCGCCTCGTGGCCACGAAGTCCGGCGCGACAAGCACCCTTGCCACGGAATCCCCCTCCGTGAACCGTCCGCTCTCGTTCACCGACTACGACAACCTCGGCCGCGTGACGGGCCGGAGCGTGTTCGACGGCGACGGCATCCAGGTGATCGACGCGAACGCCGACGGCGTGCCCGATAAGCCGGCCGCGGCGCTCCTCCGCAGTTCGCAGGTCTCGTTCTACGACGCGCAGGACCGTGTGTTCCGCACGCAGGAGCTGTTCGTGGATCAGACCACGGGCGCGGTCGGCACCCCGCAACTCACGACGAACCTGTTTTACGACCGCCGCGGCAACGTTGCGGCGACGTTCGCCCCCAACGCCCCCGTAATGCAAAGCCGCTACGACGGCGCCGGCCGACTCACCACAAGCTTTACGCTTGGCAACCTGCCGAGTGCCACGTGGGCCAATGCCACCAGCCTCACAGCTTCGCTGGTGCTCGAACAAACCGAATACACCTACGACGCCGCCAGCAACGTGATCCTCACGACGAACCGGCAGCGGTTCCACGACGCCTCGTCGTCGCTCCTCGGCTCCCTCGGCACACCCACCAGCGGCATCCCAGCCCGCGTCTCCTTCGCCGCCAGCTACTACGACGCCGCCGACCGCGTCACGGCCTCGGTAAACGTCGGCACCAACGGCGGCATCGCCTACGCTCGCCCCGGCACCGCCCCGGCCGCCTCCGACACCGCGCTCGTCACGACCTACACCTACGACGCCGCCGGCCGCGTGCAAGACGTGACGGATCCCAAGGGCATCGTCGCCCGCACGCTCTACGACGCCCTCGGCCGCACGACAGCCACGATCGCCAACTTCACCGGCGCCGCCCCCGGCTCCCAAACCGACGTCACCACGCTCTTCACATTCGACTCCGCCGGCCGCCTCGCGTTGCGGACGGCGGTGCAACCCGCCGGCACGCCTTCCCAGACCACGGGCTACGTCTACGGCGTCTCACCCGCCACGGGCAGCAAGATCGCGTCCAGCGATCTGATGGCCGAGACCCGCTATCCCGATCCGGTCACCGGCCTCCCGTCCGCCACCGAGCGCGACGTCTACACGTCAAACGCCCTCGGCGAGCGCACGAGCTTCACCGACCGCGCGGGCACGACCCACACCTACGCCTACGACGTCACGGGCCGCCAGACGGCCGACGCGATCACCGCGGTCGGCACGAATGTCAGCGCCACCGTCCGCCGCATCGAATCGGCCTACGACGTCCTCGGCCGCGTCACGGGCGTCACGTCCTTCGACGCGCCCGCGAGCGGCACGGCGCTCAATCAAGTCACCCGGGCGTACAACGGCTTCGGCCAACTCACGAGCGAGTGGCAAAACCACACGGGCCTCGTGGACCCCGCCACGACGCCGCGAGTCCAATACGCCTACTCCCAGGCTAACGGCGGCAACCACAGCCGGCTGACGCAGGTCACGTATCCCGACGGCTATCAGCTAAACTACAGTTACAGCGGCATCGACTCGATCGTCAGCCGGCCGACGAGCCTCTCGGGCCAGAGTGCCGGCTCCACCGCCGCCGTCACGCTCGAAGCCTTCAAGTATCTCGGCGCCGGCACCGTCATCGAGCGGTCGCGACCGGAAGTCAACGTCACGCTCTCGATGGTGGACTTCTCGAATGCCACCGCCGACGCCGGCGACAAGTACACCGGCCTCGACCGCTTCGGCCGCGTGGTCGATCAGCGGTGGACCCAGGGCACGACAGCCACGAGCCCGGTCCTCGACCGCTACGGCTACACCTACGACCGCAACTCCAACCGGCTCACCCGCAGCAACGCCCTCGCCGCCGCGTTCAGCGAGACCTACGCCTACGACGCCCTGAACCAGCTGCAATCGTTCAACCGCACCGGCGGCACGACCACGAGCCAGCAGTGGCAGTTCGACGCCCTGGGCAACTGGACGACCGTGACGACCAACGGCGTCGCGCAAGCCCGCACAGCCAACGCCCAAAACGAGCTCACCCAGGTCGGCAGCTCATCGCTTGCGTACAGCACGACCGGCAACCTCACCACCGACGCCGAGGGCCGCACGCTCGCATACGACGCCTGGAACCGCCTCGTCTCGGTCAAGAACGCCGCCGGCACCGAAGTCGCCCGCTACGAATACGACGGCCTCAATCGTCGCATCGTCGAGCAGGTCGGCACGGTTGCGTCCCCGGCCGCCGCGACCGCCGCGATCCGCGACGTCTACTACTCGCAGGACTGGCAAGCCCTCGAAGAGCGGGTCCGCACGAGCCCGAGTCAGGTCGCCGCGACGGCCGACACCCGCTTCATCTGGAGCCCGGTCTACGTTGACGCGATGGTCGCGAGGGACCGCAACGCCGACGGGAATGCCACCACCGGCACCGGCGGCCTGGAGCAGCGGGTCTACGCCCTGCAAGACGCCAACTGGAACACGACCGCGATCATCGCGGCGACGGGCGTCCCCGGCGTCGCTGCCGGGGCCGTCATCAACCGCTTCGCGTACACGCCCTACGGCGAAGTGCAAACCCTCACGGCCTCATGGACCACGCCGGCAGCCGGCTCCACCCCAGCCGTCCCCTGGGCCCACCTCTTCCAAGGCCTCGAGTTCACCGACGTCACGGGCCTGGCCTACGTCCGCCACCGCGACTACTCGGCGAGCTTGGGGCGGTTCATCGAGATGGACCCAATCGGGTTCAGTGCGGGGGACAACAATTGGTACAGGTTTGTGGGGAATGGGCCCACGGGGAAGACGGATCCGAGTGGGCTATATCCGTGTCCCGAGAATAAGCCCGGTTCCTGCCGGTATCTAGTCGTCTCGACAAACGGCAATTGCGACGGCATTGGCTCGAGCAGTGTCATATGCACGCCTTGCAAAGACCCCTGCCCGGTCTATCCGGCCGCTGGAAAAAATAACGTGTTCATTCCGCCCCTCAACAAGGGCGGCACGTGCGAGGCAAGAATTCAGCTTCAGGGAGACTGCGAAGACTGCCCTTCAGATGGCTTAAAATTAAAAGAATCGGATATCGTACCGAAAAAGAAGCACAAGTAACACCACCACAGTTACTCGTTGAACGGTGAAGCATGCGGACCATGATGGTGATTGTTGTTGCGGCAGGCGCAATACTTGGCGGAACGACTCAGATTTATGGCGCCCCAGATGCCACATGCAGTTTTTCACGACTTGTGGAGCAGGTGGCCGAGCGTTTCCAGCGCGGTGACGAACCGGCGGACTGCGAGCAAATCAAGCAGTTCATCGTACGGTTAACCGATGACGGCGATCGCTACTGGGACGCCGTTACAGTCGGGCCCGGGCCAAAACTCGACACACTCCGGCAAACGTTTTTCAAGACGGTTGCAAATTTTTTCGAATATGTCGACTCGCACCGACTTCGCTCCTCTGATGTGATTGAGATTCGCGAATGGATGGCGGAATCACTCGACACTCAGGCCGGGCCGCGATACGCATTCGCGATGCGTGCTTGGAGCGTGTTCCATCTCGCAAGCCACGACACACCTCGAACCGAGGGCACTCCTGAACCGAGGCACACTCTCCTCCTCTGCCTGATCTCGCAGCCACTAATCAGCCTCCCGGGTATCAGCGAGGCAGTAGTGAGCCATGCTCAAGGAAAGAGCGAGATCGAACATTTTTGGAGAGGAACCAAGGCCTTCCTTACGGCGCCGGAAAACGAGGCCCTATGGGAGGCGCTTTTGGAAACTAGCCGAGCACTCCTCGCCTCGAAAACGAACGACGACTATGTGCACGCTGTAGATCGGTGCGCCCAGCTCATAGATGAAATGAAAACTCGTGATGGGAATCCTGAGGCCTTTAATAAGGCACTCGAGGAGTTTATGCAGACCTTCGAAACTCGTTGTATTGTTGTTCATCCGGACTTCGCGTTACCCGAGCGTTATTTGGACATTCTTTCGCTCCGTGATGCATGGGTCATCACCAGCACCCGCGGAAACGACTTAGCCAAAAAGAAGTTCCTAGCGCTCATCGCGCGCCTGCGATTGCGTTACGAAAAGCAATCCGATCGAGTGACGGTCAAATGGCTTGATCAAGTAGTCGAAAGCCCCGAGCGTGCAACGGAGAAGCCAGAAGGGTGGGAAAAGCCGGAAAAAAAGCCGGAAAAAAAGCCGGAAAAGGACAGGCGTAATCCTTAAACAGCCGGAAAAGGACAGGCATAATCCTTGACGACCGGCCGCGGGAGCCGTAGGATACGGGCGTTCAGTGCCCCCGTATCCTGCAGGAGCCCCCGCGATGACGATGCCCAGGCGGCAACTGGTGGACGTCGCGGTCACGCGCTACTACCACTGCATTTCCCGCTGCGTCAGGCGGGCCTTCCTCTGCGGCGAAGGCGTCACACACCGAAAGGCCTGGATCGAAGCCCGCCTCGAAGTCCTCGCCAAGCACTTCGCCGTCTCCGTCTGCGGCTTCGCAATCCTCGACAACCACCTCCACGTCCTCTGCCGCCTCGACCCCGGCATCGCCGATGGCTGGAGCAAAAACGGAAAAGGACAGGCATAATGTGTGCAAGGCAATCTGTTTTCAAGATGAGAGGAGTCCTCTCGTGATCGGTTGACAGGGAAAGAAGCCGGAAAAGGACAGGCATAATCCGTGACACCGACGCCGTCCGCCGCGCCACGGCCGCGGTGACACACAAAAGGACAGGCATAATCCTTGACGACCGGCCGCGGGAGCCGTAGGATACGGGCGTTCAGTGCCCCCGTATCCTGCAGGAGCCCCCGCGATGACGATGCCCAGGCGGCAACTGGTGGACGTCGCGGTCACGCGCTACTACCACTGCATTTCCCGCTGCGTCAGGCGGGCCTTCCTCTGCGGCGCGGGCGTCACGCATCACGCACCGCAAGGCCTCGTCGCAACGCTCCGGGCTTTCGACAGGCTGGTTGCTGCTCAGTAGGTGTCAATCTCGTCCGCCGCCACACCAAGCGTTTTGGCGATCATCCGGCGGGTATTGTCCCGAACGTGAGTAACCTTGCCCTGTTCGATTCGCCCGATCGTCTTTGCGGACAGCGGTCTAAAGTCTTCTCTGCGGAGCCCTCGTTGTTTCCGAAGGCGCCGTAGCGATGCGCCGAACGACTTTTCCGCCGCGATCCTCGCTTTGGACTGCAAGCCGCAAAAGGACAGGCATAATCCGTGACACCGACGCCGTCCGCCGCGCCACGGCCGCGGGGCTCAACCTCGCCACGGCCACCAGCGCCGCCGTCGCCCCGTTCGCGACCGATTTTTTTGCGTATGACTCCCAAAACCGCGTCATCCGCCACGACGTCCAGGGCGCCGGCTGCTCTTCCTGCACCGGCGGCATCGGCACGTTTACCTACTCCTACGCCACCAATCCCAGGCCGGTCCTCGGCAGCAACCTCGACTGGCGCACAAAAACCACCGAGACCCGCCCCGACGGCACCGAGCGGATCGTCTACTCAAACGCCCGCACCCAGCCGATGCTCGAAGTGATTCGCACCACCGAAGGGGGCGTCACCAAGCAGCACCAAAAGGACAGGCATAATCCTTGTAATCCTTGACGACGGGCCGCGGGAGCCGTAGGATACGGGTGTTCAGTACCCCCCGAGTCCTGCAGGAGACCCCGCGATGACGATGCCCAGGCGGCAACTGGTGGACGTCGCGGTCACGCGCTACTACCACTGCATTTCCCGCTGCGTCAGGCGGGCCTTCCTCTGCGGCGAAGGCGTGACGCACCGCAAGGCCTGGATCGAAGCCCGGCTCGAACTCCTCGCCAAGCACTTCGCCGTCTCCGTCTGCGGCTTCGCGATCCTCGACAACCACCTCCACGTCCTCTGCCGCCTCGACCCCGGCATCGCCGACGGCTGGAGCGACGAAGACGTCGTCCGCCGCTGGATCGCCGTCTACCGCCCCTCCTGCCTCGACGTCGATAATCCGGCCACCGTTCAGGCCTGGATCGACAACCAGTGCCAAGACACCGCCCGCGTCGCCCGCTACCGGGCGCGGCTCCAGGATCTCGGCTGGTTCATGAAGGCTCTCAAGGAACCGCTGGCCCGACTCGCGAACAAGGAAGACGACTGCAAGGGCACGTTCTGGGAAGCCCGCTACAAGTCGATCGCCATCCTTGATGAACAAGCCCTGCTCGCGACCTGCGCCTACATCGATTTGAACCCCTTCGCCGCCGGCATCGCCACAACCCCCGAAGACGCCCCACACACCTCGATCAAGCAGCGGGTCGATCACGTCCGCGCGAACGGCAACCTCGACACACTCCAAGCCGCCGCCGCAGCCAAGTCGATCCCTGCCGCCCGAATCGAGTCCGACCTCGAACAATCCCACTGGCTCTGCCCGCTCCAAGATCGCAACGCCAACGGCGCAGCCCGCGAAGGCATGCTGCCCGGGTTTTCGCTGTCGAGCTATCTCGAACTCGTGGACTGGACGGCCCGGCTCTGCCGCATGGGCAAGCCACGGATCACGCAGGAAGTGACCAGCATCATGACGCGGCTCGGCACGAGCCCCGAATACTGGCAGTCACATCTCCAAAAGCTCCTCGGCAAGACCCGCTGGCTCGGCAGCTACTGTGCGACCAGCGCCGAACGACTCAAGGCAATCGCCACGAACCGCGGCGTCGATCACGTAGACAACGCCCTGGGCGGCTTGGCCACGGGGTGATTCCGCGCAACCGCGGCGGCCTTCTGCTTGGGATCGTCCGAATTACGGCCGCCAAATCCGTAATCGGCAGTGACGAGCTGCGTGGGCGAAGTCTCGGTCGGTAGTCAGGAGGGTCAGCTGATGTCGGATGCACAGTTGGGCGAGCAAGGCATCGATCGTTCCGATTTGAACCCCGCCACGGCGGCATGCCGTGCGCAGTGCGGTAGCATCTACATGGTCTTGTCGATCCGGCTGCACAAGCGGCAGCGATGAAAAGCGGTCAATGATCTGCGCTCGCGCCTTGGGGCCGGAAAAGCCCTGCAGCAATTCCTGGAGAACGAGGCCTGTGGTCACGACGGTCTGCGACCCGACTAAAGCCTGCTCCAGATACAGAACCTCCGGCTGCGCGCCGACCACATCCCGCCGGAGTGCCAACGACCATACGCTCGTATCGACCAAAAGCATCATGAGCGACGCGTGCGTTCCGCCTTGTAGTCGAAGGCGGAATCCCACTCGAGTTTGCCGAGCAGCTCCGCCACCCGCCGCTGCTCCCGTCGTGCTATGAACTCGTGCAGGGCCTTTGTCACGGCCGCCTTCTTCGTGCGTTCACCACTGACTTGGACGGCTCGCTCCAAGAGATCTGGATCGATGCCAAGATTTGTGGCCATGTGTGACTCCTTGTGTAAGACTTCACACAAAATACCCGATCCAGTCAAGCGTGCCAAGAACCGGGTTTTGCGGCCCGTCATCGCGGCTTTTACGCCGCGGCCGACATCGAGCAGTACCCCGGATATCCAGGCACGACGCAGATCGTCTCCCAGCGGACGACGCTTCCTATCGTGACCACCGCCCAAAACGGCCCCGGCACGGCGGTCGTGACGGATCAGGTGTTCGACGCGGTCGGCCGCGAGATCTGGTCGCGGGACGGCGACGGGTTTTTGCGGTACACGCAGTACGACGCCCAGACCGGCGCCGTCGTGAAGAGCATCGTGGACGTAGACACATCCCGCACGAGCGACTTCCAGAATCGGCCATCGGGCTGGGCCACGCCCGCAGGCGGCGAACTGCACCTCGTGACGACCCACGAAGTGGACCAACTCGGCCGGATCACCAAAGCTGTTGGCGGTGGGCACCAAGCGGATTGGTCCGCTGGCGTTGCCGAAGAACGAGCGAAAACGAACAGGAAAGCGGGGGAAAGGACAGGCGCAATCCTTCAGTCCTTGACGCGACCGCTGGCCGCTCTTCTGGAGCGGCGGTCTCCGGCCGTCGAATCTGCGGCACGCCCCGCCACCGCGCACGACCGTTTCGCGATCGCCTCCCGTGACCTCAGGCGGGAGGGCTGCGCCGGCCGCCCGCCCCGCGTGCATCAGGCGGCGCCGCCGGTCTCCCGCTTCCAGCGCCAGGCGGCAGCCGCGAGGAGCGCGAAGTTGAGGAGCAGAAACGCGAAGAACTCCGTCTGCCCACCCTGCCCGAAGCCATAGGAGTGCAGTCCGGCGCCGAGGAGGAAGTTGACGCCGTACCACGACATGCCGATCACGGCCGCGCCGATCACGCTCCCGGCCGCCAGGCCGAAGGTGCCGATCCAGCCGGCGTAGCGGCCATGGAGGATGGCGATGTAGGCCAAAAGCGACACCAGAGCCCAGACCTCCTTCGGATCCCAGCCCCAGAATCGGCCCCAGGACACGTCGGCCCACAGGCCGCCGAGAATCGTGCCGGCCGCGAGGAGCAACACCGCGACCTGCATCGCCTTGTAGATGAAGCCCGCCAACGCCGTGCAGGCCTCCGGCGGCTTCCGCTTCCCCACGGCGCCGGCGCCGTAGCGGCCGAGCAGATAGTAGCCCAGCGACAGGCAGCCGAGGCCCCAGGCCAGCGCGCCAGCGGCATAGCTCGACACGATCGTCAGCACGTGGATCGTGAGCCAGAAGTTGTCGCGCAGCACCGGCTGCAGCGGGCTGAACTGCTTGCCTGGAATGGGGAAAAACCAGGCGATGAACGTGCCCGCGAAGGCGACGGCCGTGACCACGAGGCCGAACGAGCGGCGGGCATACGTCTCCGGCAACGCCGCGGCGAGATGGCCGCCGCGCCACGACAGCGGCACCACGCCGAGGCCGAGCAACGCGGCCAGGGCGAGCCGCGGCAGATACCAGGCGGCGGGGGCGAGCATGCCGAGGCCGACCAGCCAGACGACGAGGTTGTTGAGATTCGGCAGCGACCGATCGACGTCGGTCTGCGGCAGCAGGTTGATGATCGTGCGGCCGCCGGCGGCGTAGGGAGCCATGGCGAGCACCCACACAACGAGGGCCGTGAGTGCGATTCGCGGCGCCAGCAACGCCCACGAGGCCAGGCTCCAGCCTCCCGCGCCGAGCAGGCTGCGGCGACGGTCGTCGAGCGGCGTCGCCTCGCCGGGAAGCAGCGCCCCGATGGGCGGCGGCAGGGCCGTCATCCGCCAGGCATCGGCCGCACCGCGGCGGCAGATCGGCGCCAACAGGAACCCGAGGCCGAGAATCGAGAGGAAGAATGGCACGTAGATCACGGTCTCGTACATGTTCGTCACCGGTGCCCAGCCGGTGATCGCCACGCGCTGCGCGAAGGCGAAGGCCGTCCAGCCGATCTCGGCGGCGAGCAGCGCCACACCCAGCCAGAACATCGGCCCGCGGGCCCGGCCGAAGGCCAGCGCGAAGGCGAACAGCGCCAGCAGGCTCAACACCCAGGAGAGGCGGAACGGGTCGCTCTCGTTGTAGCGGACTTCGCGGTGGGTGCTGCCCGGGGGCGGATAGGCCGTGTGCCGCAGGAGGTCGGCGTCGATCCGCTCGACCGGGAGCTTTGAACGCAGCGGTTCCACGCCCGCGCCGAGCGTTCGCAGGGCGGCGGCCAGCCGGCCACTGGCCGTCGCGGCATCGCGATCGCGGTTCTCGCCCGCCGGCTCCTTGGCGGCGGCGGTGAGCGCGGCGAAGGCGGATCGCACGTCCTCCACCGCCGTTTGTGGGTAAGCGGCGAGCACCTCGGATGGCGCGTCGAGGAGCGTGGCCAGGGCGATCCATGGTGGGGCGTCATCGTCGGCGTTGCGCTCCGCCTCCAATGGTCCCGCGTGGAGCGCGGGCACGACGAGGAGGCCGCCGCCATCGTCGTACAGCGCCTGGGAGAGCAGGCTGACCCGTTCGACGAGGCGAGACACGGTCCGCGTGGTGGTGGCGGGCATGTCGGGCACGGCGGCCAGCCGGCCGAGGGCGGCACCCAGGGCCGGAAGCTTCGCCGTTGCGTCGGCCGTGGCGAACCGCGTGGACTCTCCGACCGCCTCGGCGAGCCCGATGAAGGCGTCGTCCACGGCCCGCACCGCCGCGGCCGCCTCCTCGCTCCCGCTGGCCGCGACCCGACCGCGGGCCGCCCGCCACGCCCCGCTCGCCTGCTCCAAGAGCCGCACGAATCGCGAGCGGCCCATGTCGGTCGCCTCCGCCCGGAAGGTCAGCCGCCGCCAGGCCACGAACGCCCGCCACAACTGCTCGACTTTCGCATCCGCTCCCTCGAGGCGGAACTGGCCCCCCTGCGCCATCGCTTCCCGACGCCGCTCGTCGATAGCCATGAGCCGCGTTCGCAATTTCTCACAGTCTTCGACATCGGCGGGGGCCGCATGCTTGAGCCGCTCCTTGCCCGACGCGTCGGTGGTGAACAGCGGCAGGTCGAGGAGCGACCGCACTTCCTCGTGCTCGGCGGTCAGGAAGGGAATCTCCTGCCAGGCGGCCGGCCGGGCCAGCCAATCGAGAAGCAGCTCGTCGGGCTGCCAGCGGACGAGCGCCCCGCCCGGGCCGGTCGCCAGTTTCGGAGCCTGGGCGTGGCAGATCGTGTCGGCCATCCGCCGGGCGAACGTGTCGAGCGGCATGATGCGGCCGTCTTCGAGCACCGGAATCTCGCGCCAGTCGCGCAGGGCCGAGGACAGCCCCGGCTGCGGCAGCGCGGATGCGGGCACGGCCGTGATTTCAGGCGTGGCGGCGCCGGCGGTGACCGTCAGGGCGACGACGAGCAGAAAGGCGGGGCGCATCGGGGTGCTTCCGTGGTTCGAGTGATCCGCTGGTCAGCGGCGGCGCGGTCCGAAGAAATAGGCCTTCATGTAGAACATCGTGAAAATGCCGATCACGATCAGGCCGCTCCCGGCATACTTCGTGCCGCGGCCGGGGTCGTGGTTGACGGTCAGCACCGAGGCCTCGAGCCGCTCGGGCTTCTCGCGGGCCGACGCCGTGAACCGCTCGTAGAGATCGTCTCCCGGGAGCCAGGGGCCCATGAAGCTCTCCTGGAAGAGACGGTAGGAGCGGCCCGTCAGCGGATCGGAGAAGTCGACCGGCGCGTTCATCGTGATCGTCACCGGATCATTGACCAGCGGCCGGCCATCCTTGGTGAGGAACTCGACGATGCTGGAGAAGTGCGAGGCCTGGCTGGTGCCGGGATCGAGCCGCCGCTCGAAGTTGTCGAGCCGCACGTCGAAGCCCACGTCCACGGCCGTGGGCAGGAGCGTGATCGCGGCCGAGCGGGTCGGGCCCTCGACCACCTTGCGCTCGGCGGGGCCGGGCGGCTCCGCGATCGGCTGAATCGGCATCCCGGCGATCCAGAACTCTTCCGCCCGGCCGTCCACCGTGAGCCGCACCTTCGCGGCCCGGCGCTTGGCCGAGGGCGGCTTCGCCTTGTCGAAGGGGAGCGGCAGCGTGGCGATCTCGAGGGAGTCGGCGGGCAGGAAGCGATCGACCCGGAGCTCGAGCTTGGCCCGCGGCATCTCGAAGCCGGCCACTGGCCGGCCGTCGAGCGGCAGCACGCCCGCCGTCGCCGCCGGCGCCTGCCAGCGGCGGTAGAGCAGCGAAAACCCCGCGGCCGTGCGATCGGCCGTGACCGTGGAGGGGAGGCCTTTGGCCTGGATGACGTCGATCCGGCTCCGGGCCTTGCCCTGCATCCGCTCCGCGGCGTCGGCCGCCCGGCGCTCGATCCACAGCGTGCCGTAGACGCCCGTCCGCGGCGCGTGGATCGTGACCTCCGGGAGATCGGCGAGCACGACCATCTCCTCCGCCGGCCCATCCTTGCCGCGCCGCACCCGCACCCGCACGCCGGAAAGCCGCGGCTCGAAGTCGTGCACCTCGACGAACAGCGGCGCGGCGGCCGTCTCACCGGCGGGCGCGAACGCCGGCTTGCCGAGCACGTCGTCCACGAGCATGCGATGGGCCTTGCCGTCGCAGACGAGCACCAGTTGCCCCTTCTCCCCGTAGCCGAGCGCCGGCTCGGGCACGCCGGCCAGGAACGCCTCGGCCTCCGCGGCGGACCCGGCCTTCCAGAACACGACGGTGCCGCCGCCGGCCTGCTGGCGGTGCCGCACCTCCGTGGCCCGCAGCGGGTCGGGCTGCCAGGAGAGATCCACCGGAATCCACATCCTGCCCCCGGGCGCGCCATCGAAGGCATCGGTGCCCAGCCGCAGCTTCACGCCGGGGGCGAGGGCGGCGGACGAGTCGGCGTAGAAGTCGAGCACCTCCAGGCGGACGCCGTCGGCATCGTGAATGACGCCCGTGTCGCGTGGTGCGAGTCCCCACGGGAACCAGCTCCGCGTCGTGCCATATTCCGACCAGTTGAAGGGGCCGGAGCGAAACTCGATCGGGGCGACCACAGTGCGGTTTCCGCCGGTCTTGGACTCGAGATCGATGCGGAAGTGGTGCGCGTCCTCGTAGGCCAGGCTGCCCCGCTCCCCTTCCAGAAGCGGGATCTGGGCGTCGATGCCGCCGCGCTGCGACATCAGGCAGCCGGCCAACAGCACGAGCAGGCCGATGTGGGTGATCACGAAGCCGGTCTGGTGACGCTTCCACGGGAAGCGGATCGCGGCGGCGCAGAAGATGCTCACCGCCAGCAGGGCGTTGAGGAGCGTGAACCACCAGGTGTTCCAGACGCCGAACTTCACGGCCTCGGTGCCAAACCCGCTCTCCACGAACGTGCCCAGCCCGAGCACGACGGCCAGCAGGGCGATGAGCACGACGGCGAACTGGAGCGACGCGCAGAACTCGTAGGTCCCGAGCAGCGCCCGGACGACGGCCGGCTGGTCAGGCGTGGCGAGCCGGCGACGCGACATGGGGAGAAACTCTGGAGGAATGGTCGCAGATCGACCTGCGTCCACCCTTCAGTGTAGGACCGTGGCCGTTCACCGCCACCCGAAGGTTTCGGCCATGGCGTTCAGCAGCGGATTGGCCAGCGTCGGCCCTTCCGGCGCCCCGATCGTGCGGACGAGGTCGTACATCACGAAGCCGCCGCACAGGAGCAGCAGCGAGCAGCACACCAGCCCGGTGATCTGCAGGGCGCTGAACGGCGTTTCGGTCGCGTACTCGCCGGGCTCGCCGCCGAGGATCACCGACGCACTGTCGCTCGTCAGGTCCTCCGAGAACGCGGAGCCCTCCCCTTCGATCGCCGCCCCGAAGAAGCTCGAGTCGCCCGTGTCCTCGGTGGCGATCACCACCGAGGCGCTCTCGTCGTCGACGGTGTCGCTGCCGAGTTGGAACTCGTCGCCGCCGAGTCCCGAGCCACCGCTGACCACCGACACGCCCGCCCCGCCGATCGCGGACCCGCCACCGAGGTCGATGCCGGACATCTGCACGTCACCGTCCTCGAGCGACAGGCCACTGTCGAGGGCGCCGGAGAGCGCCGCACCGGCGGCGGACAGGCCGGCAATGGATCCAAAATCGCCCGCCCCGCCATTGCCGCCGAGATCGATCGTCAGGCTGCTGCCGGCGGCCGAGCTGCCGCCCCTCGGGGCCGAGCCCCGGGCGAGTGATGGAGACGAGGCGCCGATGATCGATTCGAGCGCCAGGTCGTCTCCGTCGAGCACGCCGCCGCCCGTGTTGCCGACGACGACGTCCGCGCCGCCCAACGAGAGTCCCGAGGCGGCCGCCTGGCCGGCATCGCCGCGCACGATCGTCTGCGAGGCCCCTTTCGACTCCGGCAGATCCGTCGAGAAGATCGACTCTGTGCCGTCAAGCGGATCGCCCAGGGAGATCTCCTCGGCGGCGCCGCTGGCCGGCAAGTCGAGGTCGAGATCGAGCGCCAGGTCGTCCGACTGCGAGTTGTCGTCGCCGAGATCGCGGGCCACGCGGTCGATGTCGTCGGCCTTGAACTTCACCGTCGCGCCGTCGCGCATCGGAAAGAGCTTTTTCCGGTCGACGAGGCGATGGACCTCATCGACACTGACGCCCAACTGGCGGGCGGCTTCTTCGAGCGACAGAAATCTTCCGGCCATCACGGGAACGTCCCTCGGGGGCATGGCAGCCTCCTCCCGGGATCGACAGGGGCCGCACCATCATTCTACGTCCAGCCGCCCCGGATCGTGCGACCGGCACCCCCGGCACGACCGGACTCGGCAGGGGCTCGCCCGCCCGGCCGTCGCGCGGGGGGATTCCGCCGGTCCCCGCGCGAGCGGCGGGGGAACGGCTGGGAAACCCCGGGCCTCACCGCCGGGCCGGGGCCAGATCCAGCATCTTCTTGAGGTCGGCCGGCTTCGGCGCCTGAGCATTGAAGTCGCCCACCATGAGGTCGTAGCTGATGTCGCGGGTGCTCTTGAGCGTCAGCGCGCCCGTGGCGGCCTCCAGGTGATAGACCGCCGCATTCTTGAACTGTGGATCGATCACCAGGAGCAGGCGGCGGCTCTCGTCGAGCGGGCTGGCGGAGATCCACAGGCCGCCCGGGGCGACGGACTCCGGTGGGGCGGGCCGTTGGGCGGCGGTCTGGCCGCCCGCGAGCCAGAGCCAACCGGCGACGATGACGGCCGCCACGGCGAGCCCGCGACTGCAGGCGATCGAGTTCCAGGGGCGTTGCACGACGGATGCTCCGGATCCTAGCGGCCCGTGGACAAAGCCCTCCATGGCCCCTGTCCACTTGGCCGACCGGTGGAAACGCCGAGGGTTTCCGCGGTCGGCATTCCTCGCATCCTGCTCGGGCAGACTTGTTCCACAGTCTGCGAAGCGGTCTGCGGGGAAGGAGGCGGAGCATAGGAAGGACGCAGGGGCGTCGCAAGGCTGCTCGTGTGCTGTGTCAATGCTGTGGAAGGAAGTCAGTGCGCGCTCGCCTGGCTTGCCTGGCTTCGCTCGTCGCCGGTGGCGAGCCGGTGTTTCGTCGTGCCGGATGTTTGGATTCAATCGCCTGCGCAAAGCGCACCGATAACGAGGGCGTGTCGTCGTCGGTCCGCGTCGTTCGCGGCGGCGATCGCAACCGTTTCGGGAGGTGTCCGGTGTCGAAGGTCAACGCCCTTTCCGCAGCCCTGCTCCGTTCGCCCCTGCTGTGGGGCGGCGCGCTGGCGTTCTGCTTCTTCGCGCTCATTCACGGCGGCGTGATCACCGACGCGAACGTTCTCCGCTACCTCGCCGGCCACTGGGTTGAATACGTCGAGACGGCGATGTTCTGCGTGGGGCTCGCGGCCCTGGCCATCAAGGGCGTCGATTTGGCCCGGCAGCGCGCGCGGATGGGGGGCGAGCCGCTGCTGCCCGAGATTCCGCCCGGCGGCCAGGAGCCGGGCGAGGCCACGGCGCTCGTCGCGGCCTTGCCCCAGGGCGAGGCCGGCAACGACTACCTCGTCCGCCGGCTCCGCGAGGCTCTCGACCTCGTCATCCGCACCGGCTCGGCGGATGGCCTCGAGGATCATGCCAAGTATCTCTCCGATCTCGACGCTGCCCGAGCCGCCCAGGGCTATGGCCTGGTGCGGTTCGTGATCTGGGCGATCCCGATCATGGGCTTTCTCGGCACGGTGATCGGCATCACGGTGGCGATCGCGAGCCTGTCGCCGACGCAATTGGAGAACATCTCCGGCGTGGTGGCGGGCCTGGGCACGGCCTTCGACACCACGGCCACGGCCCTCGCCCTGTCGATGGTCCTGATGTTCGTGCAGTTCGTCGTCGACCGCTCCGAGACGAAACTGCTCGCCGAGGTGGACGAGCAGGCCTGGACGGCGTTGGCCGGCCGGTTTCAGTCGCTATCCGGCGACGAGGGGACGGCGCTGGCGGTCGCCCGGCTTGGCGAGACGCTCGGCCGCGGCTCCGCCCGGCTGCTCGAGTCGCAGGAGCAGGCGTGGAAGTCGCTCGAGCGGACGGCCGCGGCCGGTATGCGGCAGCTGCTCGACGAAGCCGGCGAGCGGATTCAGGCCTCGCTTTCGCGATCGCTGGACGTGAGCCTTGGCCGGTGGGCCGAGTCGCTCGCCCAGGCCCACGACACGGTCGCCGCCCGCCGCGAGGCCCGCTGGGCCGAGGCGGCCGAGTCGCTGGCCGCGGCCGTCCAAGGCCTGGAACGGCAGCAGGATGCGCTGGCCGGCCAGACCGCCCTGCTTGGCGAGGTCGTGGGTGCGACCCGCGACATCGCGACTCTGGAGCGGGCGCTCGATGCCAACCTCACCGCATTGGCGGCGACGGGCCGGTTCGAGGAGACGCTCGCCACCCTGGCCGCCGCCGTGCAACTGCTCGCCGCCCGCACGACGGCCGCCGATCACCGCACCGTGGACCTCCAGGCGGCCCGTCGGGTCGGAAAGGCCGCATGAGCCGTGCCCGCCCCGCATCGGGGGCCTCGATCTCGCTGTTCCCGTTCCTGGCCGTGCTTCTGTGCACGATGGGGGCGTTGCTCGTCCTGCTCGTGCTCTTCAGCCGCTCGGCCAAGGAGTCGGAGCGGGCCGCGACGGAGACGGCGCAGCGGCAGCGGGCGGACGACCTGCGGCTCGAGCAGGAGCAGCTCGCCTGGCGGCTGGCCCAGCTCCAGGACGTGCGCGACCGCACGCTCGCCGACCTGTCGCGGGCCCGGATGCAGCTGGCGGGCGTCGAGGACGACAACCGCACACTGGCCGACGAGCTCGACGGCCTGGAGCGGGTGGCGGCGGCGCTGGCCGCGGACGCGAAGCCCGACCCGGCCGACGCCGTGACGCTGGCGGAACTGGACCGCAGGCTGAAGAACGCCCGCGAGTCGCTCGATGCAGCGAAGCGCGACCAGGCCAAGAAGCCGCCCGCCTACGCGGTGGTGCCCTACGAGGGTGTCAACGGCACCCATCGCCGCCCCCTGTATATAGAGTGCTGCATCGACGGCGTGTTCCTGCAGCCGGAGGGGATTCGGCTCGGCCCTGGCGACTTCGAGGGCCCCCCCGGCCCAGGCAATCCGCTGGCCAGCGCGCTGCGGGCCGCCCGCGAGCACATTGCCAAGGGGCCGCGCGAGTCGGGGGACCCGGCCGCGCAGCCCTACCCGCTGCTGCTCGTGCGGCCATCGGGCGTGATGGCCTACTATGCCGCCCGCGAGGCGATCCAGTCATGGGGCAGCGAGTTCGGCTACCAGTTCGTGGACGAAGACTGGACGCTCGACTATCCCCCCCGTGATCCGGTGCTCGCCGACGCGGAGATGCGGGCCGTGGAGGAGTCGCGGCGCCGCATCGCCTGGCTTGGCGAGGTGCGGAAGTCGCGGCCGGCCAAGCCGGTGCAGCAGTACCGCGCCGCCACCACGCGCGGCGGCGTCGTGGCCGATGGCGGCCCGAGCGTGCTCGGCGACCAGTCGCGGTTCGATTGGACCGAGGAGCAGGCGGCTGGAGCCCAGCGCGGCGGGCCGGGCCGTGGCTTCGCGGCCGCCGCTGGCGCCGCGCGGCGTGAAGGCGGTCTCGTGAGCGGCGCCGCGTCGGGGGGGGATGCGATCCTCGGGGCCGGCGGTGGCGACGCTCGTGGCTTCGGTGGCAACGGGACCGGTCAAGCCGGCGGCGGCACGGGTGGCGGTGCCGGCGACACTGCATCCGGCTCGCACGCGAGCGATGCGGGGGCAGCGGGATCCGGCGGCCCGAACTCGGGCGGCAACGGCCTCGGCGATCGGTACGCGGGGCCGTCGAAGTTCTACGCGGCACATGGCGGCGATCATCCGGCAGGCGGCGATGCGTCCGCGGCCGGTGGGAGTGCGGCGGGGGGGGCATCCGGCGGGCAGTCGCCGGCGGGCGGGGCCACGGGCAACGCGGCGACCGGCGCGCCGGGGGCCGGTTCCCTTGCTGCCGGGAATGGCGCCGGCGGCCCGCAGACAGGGAAAGCGGGCGGCGCCGGCGGCTCCGCGGCGGGACCGGCGATGCCGGGGCTCGCCACGCCGGGCGGCGCCGCGGGAGGGATGCTGGAAGGGGCGAGCGACGCGCCAGCGGGCGGCTCGGCCACCGCGTCGTTGGCGGGCAAACGCGGCAGCAACTGGGCGAGCCTCGCGACCCATGACCGCCCGATCCCGCTGCGGCGACCGATCCGCCTGGAGTGCGCGGCGGATGAGTTTCGCATCCTTGACGACGGGGGGGGCCGCGTGGAGACCCGCATCCCGCTGGGGGCCGACACGGCCGACTCGATCGACCTGCTCGTGACCGCCGTGCATGCGAAGGTGAATCGCTGGGGCATCGCTGGCGACCGCATGTATTGGAAGCCGGAACTCGTGCTCTCCGAAGCGCCCGACGGCCGGGCCCGGCGCGAGGATCTGGAACGCCTGCTGGTCGACAGCGGCCTGGAGACCAGGCCGGCCGCGGGCCGCAGCACGGTGCGGCCGCTGCCCCCGATCGAGCGCACCGGCGCCCTGCCGACCAAGCGGTGACCGCCGTCCCCGGAGCCCTGCCATGCCCCGCCCCAAGCCCGAAGACATCGGCTCCGCCGGACAGGACTCGTTCCTCGACGTCGTCACGAACATCGTCGGCATCCTCATCATCCTCGTGATGGTGATCGGGGGCCGCGTGCAGCAGGTCATGCTCCGGCCGCCGCAGCCCGCCGCCGAGACGTCCGCGATCGAGAAGGCCATCGAGGATCTGGACGAGACGGTGGCCTCGACCGAGGGCGAGATCGACCAGCTCCAGGCGCAGGCCCGCACGGTGGCCACGGCCGCCGCGTTTGCAGCCGACGCCCGCATCCAGCTGGCGACCGCCGTGTCGGCGGCGAAGGTGAGCATCGACCGCTGGAAGCAGGCCAGCGATGCCACGAAGGTGGCCGCGGCCGAAGCGGCGGCCCGGCGCCGCCAGCTGGAGGAGGAGATCCGCACGTGTACGCTCGAAGCCGAGGGGCTCGCCCATGTGCCCGCCACGACCAAGGAGGTGCTCGCCTATCCGACGCCGATCGGGCGGACGGTGAACGGCGAGGAGATCCACTTCCGGCTCGCCGGCGGACGGATTGCCTACATTCCCCTCGAGGAACTCTTCGAGCTTGCCAAGAGCCACACCCAGCGGCAGGGCTCGTCGATCGCCCAGCTCGCCAACCGCGTGGAGACCGTGGGGCCCGAGCAGGGCTTCGCGCTCGACTACGTGATCGAGGCCAAGATCGACCAGGCCCGCGGGCAGGTGCTGATCCGCTCCCGCGAGTGGGTCGTGCGGCCGCAGCAGGTCGGTATCGGTGAGACGGCCGACGAGGCGCTCGGCAGCGGGTCGCGCTTCCGTCGCGTCCTCTCGGGGGCGAAGCCGGAAACGACCGTCACGCTGTGGTGCTACCCGGACAGTTTTCCGGAATATCGGCGGCTCCGCGAAGAACTGCACCGCCTCGGGATCCCATCGGCCGGCCGGCCGATGCCGGAGGGGGCTCCGATCGGCGGGTCCACCGAGGGGAGCAAGAGCGTCGTGCAGTGATCCCGGGCCGGTCTTTCCGGATCACCGGGAACGCGGCGTTCGCGCCGTCGCCTGCCAGCGACGGCCGCCGCTCCGCCTCCGATTGACTCGGAAAATAGACGCCTGTACACTCATCTCATGCGAGGGTCGAGTGTGATCCGGCGCGTCGAGGGTGGCGATGAACACATACCGCGTTTTCGAGGAACTCAAGGCATCGTTGGGTGAGCCCGCCGCCAAGGCGCTCGTCGAGACCCTCGGCGGAATGTTCGAGGAACTCAAGAACACCGTCACGAAAGAGGACTTCCGGCTCCTCGGGGAGTCCATCGACGCCAGCGTGTCGCGGCTCGATGGCGCCATGATTCGGCTCGCCGAGGCCCAGACCCGGACGGAGGAGCGCCTCAACGAGCTTGCCCAGGCTCAGACCCGGACGGAAGCAAGAATTGAGGAACTTGCCGAGGGGCAAGGGCGTCTGTTCGAGGCCCAGGCCCGGACGGAGGAACGTCTCAACGAGCTTGCGCAGGCCCAGACTCGGACGGAGGCGCGCCTCAACGAGCTTGCGCAGGCGCAGACTCGGACGGAGGAACGTCTCAATGAGCTTGCGCAGGCGCAGACTCGGACGGAGACAGAAGTCAAGTCGCTCGCGGTGGCGTTGGAGCGGCTCACGATCCGCACCGACGCCGTCGTCGGCCGCACCTTCGAAATCCAGTTCCGGGACCGGCTCACGGCCTATCTGGGGCGGTTCCTCCGCCGCGGCAAGCTCCTGGCCAATGACGAGCTGCTCGACCTGATCGAGCCGAAGGTGACGGAACGAGAGGCGGACGATTTCCTGCGGGCCGACGCCGTGGCGTCCGGATTGGTGGACGGCGTCAAGAGCTACGTCGTGGTCGAGGTCTCTTCCACCGGCGACATCGACGACATCCTTCGGGCCCAGCGGCGCGCCGACGTTCTCCGCAAGGCGGGCCTGGCGGCCATTCCGCTGGTCGCCTGCGATGCGATTTCGCCCGAGTCGTTGGCCTTCGCCAAGCTTCGCGAGGTGCGGGTGTGGTGCAACGGTTCAATGGTCGAGGCGGCGGCCTGACCGCCAGGCCGCGCCGACGCTGATCGATCCGGCCGACGGGTGGTGACCTTCAGCGTGCTGGTGCTTCGGCCCAGGCGGAGACGGGCACGCAACTGCAAAACAGATTGCGGTCGCCGTGGACGTTGTCCACGCGGCCCACCGGCGGCCAGTATTTCGACCGCTTGAGCGTGGCGACGGGAAACGCCGCCGTCTCGCGCGGATAGGGATGCCGCCAGTCGGTCAATGCGACCGCGGCCGCCGTGTGCGGGGCGTTCTTGAGCGGGTTGTCGTCCTGCGGCCACTCGCCCGCCTCGATGCGGGCGATTTCGCCGCGGATCGCGATCATCGCCTCGATGAAGCGGTCGAGCTCGGCCAACGGCTCGCTCTCCGTCGGCTCGACCATCAGCGTGCCGGGCACCGGGAAGCTCAGGGTCGGCGCGTGGAAGCCGTAGTCGATGAGCCGCTTGGCCACGTCTTCGGCCGTCACGCCGCTGGTCTCCTTGAGCGGCCGCAGGTCGAGGATGCACTCGTGGGCCACGCGGCCGTTCGCGCCGCTATACAGCGTGGGGAAGTGGCCGCGGAGTCGCACGCTCACGTAGTTGGCCGCGAGGATCGCGGCCTCGGTGGCGTGCTTTAGGCCCTCGGGCCCCATCATCCGGCAATACATCCAGCTGATCGGCAGCACCGCGGCGTTGCCCAGCGGCGCCGCCGATACGGCGCCCACGGCCCCCGGCGGCAGGCCGCCCGTGGCGTGGCCGGGCAGGAACGGCACGAGGTCCTCGACCACGCACACCGGGCCCACGCCCGGCCCGCCGCCGCCGTGCGGGATGCAAAAGGTCTTGTGGAGGTTGAGGTGGCTGACGTCCCCACCGAAGCGGCCCGGCGCCGCCAGGCCCACCAACGCATTCATGTTCGCCCCGTCCACGTACACCCGGCCGCCGTGGCGGTGCACGATGGCGCACAGTTCCCCGATCGCCGTCTCGAACACGCCGTGCGTGCTCGGGTAGGTGATCATCACCGCGGCCAGGCGGTCGGCATGCTCCCGGCACTTGGCCTCGAGGTCGGCGAGGTCGACGTTGCCGGCCGCATCGCAGGCGGTGACCACCACCTGCAGGCCGACCATCTGGGCGCTGGCGGGATTCGTGCCGTGGGCGCTGGCCGGAATCAGGCAGATGTCGCGGTGGCCTTGGCCGCGGGACCGCTGCCAGGCCTGGATCGCGAGGAGGCCGGCATACTCCCCCTGGCTGCCGGCGTTGGGCTGGAGGCTGATGCCGGCATAGCCCGTGGCGGCCGTGAGCCACCCGCGGAGCTGGCGTTCGAGAACGGCATAGCCCTCGCGCTGGTCCGCCGGGGCGAAGGGGTGCACATGGGCGAACTCGGGCCAGGTGATCGGGATCATCTCGCTGGTGGCGTTGAGCTTCATCGTGCAGCTGCCCAGCGGGATCATGCTGCGGTCGAGGGCCAGATCCTTGTCGGAAAGCCCGCGGATGTACCGCAGCATCGCCGTCTCGGAGTGGTGCGAGTTGAAGACCGGATGGAGCAGGAGATCGCTTGTCCGCCGCAAGGCCGGCGGGATGAGCGGTTCCACGCCCCGGTCGAACGCGGTCCCGTCGGGCACCGCCTGGCCGGCCGGCGCGAACACGCCCCACAGCCGCGTGAGATCGTCGCGGGTGGTCGTCTCATCGAGCGTGATTGCCAGCGTGTGCGGATCGAGCGTGCGGAGATTCATCCCCTGCTCGCGGGCCCGGGCCGCGAAGGCCGCCGTGCGGTCGCCCGTGTCGAGGCTCACGGTGTCGAAGGCGTGGGCGTTGCGCACCCGCACGCCGAGCCGCTTCAGGCCCTCCGCCAGGATGGACGCATAGGCCGCCACCCGTCCCGCGATCCGGGCCAGCCCGGCGGGCCCGTGGTAGACGGCGTACATGCTCGCCACGACGGCCGGCAGCACCTGGGCGGTGCAGATGTTGGAGGTCGCCTTCTCGCGGCGGATGTGCTGCTCGCGGGTCTGGAGGGAGAGCCGGTAGGCGGGCGCACCGTGGGCGTCGATGCTCACGCCGACGAGCCGGCCCGGCAGCGACCGCTTCAGTTCGTCGCGACAAGCCAGATAGGCGGCGTGCGGGCCGCCGCAGCCCATCGGCATGCCGAACCGCTGCGTGCTGCCGACGACGATGTCGGCTCCCCACTCACCCGGCGGCACCAGCAGCACCAGGGCCAGCGGGTCAGCTGCGACGCAGAGCAATGCCTGCCGCGCATGCACGCCATCGGCGAGGCCCCGCCAGTCGTCGACGGCGCCGTCGGTGGCCGGATACTGCACCAGCGCCCCGAAGCAGTCGCGGCTCTCGATCAGGCTGCCGACGTCGCCGACCACGACCTCGATGCCCAGCGGCGCGGCCCGCGTGGCCAGCACCTCGAGCGTCTGCGGATGGCAGCGGCGGTCGGCGAGGAACACGGTGCTCTTCGACCCCGCCGTCCGGCGGGCGAGCGTCATCGCCTCGGCGGCCGCAGTCGCCTCGTCGAGCATGGAGGCATTGGCGATCGGCATGCCGGTCAGGTCGCAGACCATCGTCTGGAAGTTGACCAGCGCCTCCATCCGCCCCTGGCTGATCTCCGCCTGGTAGGGCGTGTAGGCCGTGTACCAGGCGGGATTCTCCAGGATGTTCCGCAGGATCACGCCGGGCGTGAACGTGCCGTGGTAGCCCTGGCCGATGAAACTCTTGAGCAGCCGGTTGCGGGCCGCGATGCCCTGCAGCTCGGCAAGGGCGGCGGCTTCCGTGATCGCCGGCGGCAGGTCCATGCGGTCGTGCCGGGCGATGCCTGCCGGCACGATCTCGGCGATCAGCGCCGCGCGGGTGGTCGCGTTGACGGCGTCGAGCATGTGTCGCTCGTCGGCGGCGGACAGGCCGACGTGGCGGCCTTCGAACTCGGCAGGCTGCTCGAGCACTGCCAGCGGCAGGGCGGCGGAAGCGGCATCACGAACGGCCGCTGGGGACGCGAGGAGGTCGGACATGGAAGGGCTCCACGAGCGGGGCGTCGGCGGTGCCGACACCGGGAACCCTGTTGTCCTGGAACCTGAGAGATTCGCCGCGGACCACGCCCGCGGTTTGCCCCTTCGGTGGACGCATGCCATGCGGCCCGCGTCGCTCTCCAACAGTTGTTTCGTCAGTCCTTTTGCCTGAGCGTTCTGCCTTCGGCGGCCTTGCGGCTCTCTCCTGACGCCCAAAGTCTAGTCGTCCGCGCCGGGAACGACAACCGCGAGCCTCGGGCTCGGTGACCGTTGCGATCGCGGAGACGTGGTCGTTCGACGCGGTGCGGAGCTGCTGCCCCTTCGGGTATGATCTCCCGCTACGGAAGCGACGGCGTCTCGAAAGGCTCGGTCGGGGCTACCGCTGCCCGTCGAAAAACCGTTCATGGCCTTTTCCCAATTGATTCGGCTGCATGAAACCTCCCAGGCTTCGACTCGCTCGAGGCTGCGTGCGGTTCGCCATTCCTGGCTGCGCCGGTCAGCCACGCCGGCTGTCGGGCATGGGCAACCCCGCCCCGACCGTCTTTGCCCAGGCGCCGTTCGTGCGCGAGGCTCAAGTGTGAGCCGTATTGCGCGCCGCATTGTTTCGAGATCGCGGTGACCCATGATGCGTAAGTCCATCCACTGCATCGGCTTGTTGGTGGCGGCGCTCGTGCCGGCTGCCGCCTGCGTCGGCCGCGAGCCGTTCACCCTCGCGGAAGGCGACCGCGTCGTCTTCCTGGGCAACGGCGTCATCGAGCAGGAACACGCCTGCGGCGAACTCGAAACCAGGCTCACCAGGCGCTGGCCGCAGGCTCACGTGATCTTTCGCAACATGGGCTGGAGCGGCGATACCGTCCGGGGGATGGCCCGCACCGGGGGCTACGAGCAGCCCGATGGCTTTGCCCGGCTGCTCAAGGAAATCAACACCCAGAAGCCGACGGTGATCTTCGTCGGCTATGGCCTCAACGAGTCCTTCGCCGGCCCGTCGGGGCTCGCGGGCTTCGACGGCGATTACCGCAAGCTCGTCGACCAGCTCGCGCCGCTTGGGGCCAGGCTGGTGCTGCTCTCACCGACATGGCACGAAGACCTGGGCCGGCCCCTGCCCGACCCGGCCGGGCACAACAAAGACATCGAAACCTACGCCGCGGCGATCGCACGGATCGCGGGTGAGCGGCAGGCGGCCTATGTGGACGTCTTCGCGCCGCTGCGTGACGCCAAGGCTCGTCGCCCGACGCCGCTGACGACCAACGGCATCCAGCTCAACCCCCGGGGCTATGCGGAGTTCGCCGCCGCCATCGAGCACGGGCTGGGGGTGGCTCCGCCGCCCTGGGAGATGCAGCTCGGCGATCGGGGCGTGAAGGCGACGGGCTGCACCGTCAAGCAACAGGCGCCGGCAGGCGGGGGCTGGAAGGTCGTCGTCGTCGACGACGTGGTGCGGGTTCCGGGAGAGCCGCTGCGGTTCACATGGGCTGGTGCTCGCGGCGGCGACTACGAGATCGCATGCGACGGCGAGATCGCGGCTACCGTGCCGGCGGCGAAGCTGGCCGCTGGCGTCGTCCTGGAGGGGTCGATCGTCTGTCCGGAAGGCGAGAAGCTGCGCCGGGCGATCGTCAAGAAAGGTGAGCTCTTCTATCGCCGGTGGCGTCCGTTCAACGACCACTCGCGACACTGGAACTACATCCGCGGAGACTTCGCGCTCTACGACGAAGAAATCGCGGCACTCGAGAAGACGATCGCGGAACTCCGCGTGCCGCGGGAGCGAACCATCGAGGTCCGACCAGTAAAGAGGAACTCACGATGAGCCGTGCTCGATCACGAGACGCCGGCAGTGCGCCGCGAGGTGACGCAGCCGCGAAACGCCGCCTGTCGGGTGTCGTTTTCACGGCTCTGGTCGCCGGAGCATGGCTCTGCCATGGGGCGGCGGTTCACGCGCAGCCGGCGAACATGGACGACGACCCAGCGGCGCTCATCGCGGTCACAACGCTGCCGGACAACTACGAGCTGCAACTCGTGGCGATGGAGCCGGACGTCATCAACCCCATCCAGATCAACTTCGACACGCGGGGCCGGCTGTGGGTACTGTGCGCGCCCAGCTATCCGCAGCTCCTGCCGGGGCAGTCACCGCAGGACTACGTGGTCGTGCTCGAAGATTTCGGACCGGATGGGCGGGCGAAGAAGGTGCGGAAAGTCGTCACGGGGCTCACGGTTCCCACCGGGATGATGCCGGGCGACGGCGGCGTCTACGTCGGCCAGGGGGAAACTCTGCTGTTTTTTCCCGAACATGAGGGCGGCGTCGAGAAACGGGTCGTGCTCACCGGCTTCGGCACCAACGACACGCATCACACCATCAACACGTTTCGCTGGGGGCCGGAGGGCCGGCTGTATTTCAATCAGGGTTTGTACATCCGCAGTACCGTGGAGACGCCGTACGGCCCACGGCAGCACTTCGGTGGCGGCATCTGGCAGCTCCGCACCGATCGCCTGAAACTCGAGCTCTTCGACCGCTCGATCCTGTTGAACAACACCTGGGGCCACGACTTCGACGCCTGGGGCCGGTCGTTCATCGCCAGCGCCTGGCCGGGTCGTCTCAACCAGGTGCTCCCCGACTCGCCGCTGCAGCGGACGAACGATCCAGCGACCGTGCCGCCGCTGGCCATCACGCAGATCGGAGGCGATCGTCATTGCGGGCTCGAGATCGTCGGCGGCCGCCACCTGCCGGACGACATACAGGGCAACTTCATCACCGGCGATTTCATGTCGCATCACATATATCGCTACGACGTGGAGGATATCGGCAATCGCTTTGTGGCCACGCGGCTGCCGTCGCTGGCGCAGTCGAAGCATCCGCGCTTCCGCCCGGTCGACATCCGCATGGGCCCCGACGGTGCGATCTATGTGGCGGACCTCTTCCAGCGGATCATCCAGCACAATCAGGTGAACTTCCGCGATCCACGCCGCGATCACACCCGCGGCCGGGTCTGGCGGATCGTCCGCAAGGATCGCCCGCTCGTCGAGATTCCGCAGCTCGTCGGCGTGCCGGCGAAGCAGGTCGTCGCCCGGCTGAAGGATCCGGAGCCCTGGACGCGGCTGCACGCCCGGCGGGCACTCATGGAAGGCGACGCCAGCGCGGCGAAGGCCGCGCTCGATGCGTTCGTAGCCACGCTCGACGAGCGGGATGCCGCGACGCCGCAGGCGCTCCTGGAGGCCTTGTGGACCTACCAGGCGCTCGACGAAGTCGCGGCCGACCTGCTCCGCCGACTCCTGAAGTCGCCCGATCCGCGGATTCGCGGCGCTGCCACCAAGGTGATCGGCGAGTGGCATGAACGCCTCCCCGAAGCGGTCGCCTGGCTGGCGACACTGGCCGCCGATCCACATCCGCGGGTGCGACTGGAGGCGGTGCTCGCGGCCACGCACATTCCCTCGGCCTCTGCCATCGAATCAGCCCTCGTCGCTCTCGACCATCCGCTGGACCCGCTGCTGGAGTTCTCTCTGCGTAAGGCGGCGATCGTGCTCGCGCCCTACTGGCGACCGGCCTTCCAGGCCGGACAGCTGCCGTTCGACGGCAAGTCGAACCGACTTACGTTCGTCCTCCAGGCGGTCAAGGCCCCGGACGCCAGTCCGCGGCTCGCCGATCTTGTGAGCCGCGGGGCCGTGACCGGAGACGACGCCGCGAACATTCTCGTGCTCCTCGCGTCGACCAAGGACTATCGCGAGTTGTCGCTCGAGCGGGCCGTGGTGGCGGAGGGTGGGTTGTCGGCCGCCCAACGAGCCCGGGTCGTTGAGGCGATCGAGCGGTCGCTGCCGTCGCAGTTCAAGCCGAGTGAGAAGCAGGTGGCGGCGGTCAAGAAACTCATCGACGATCCGTCATCGGCTGTCGCCGCCGCGGGTCTGCGTCTGGCAGCGGCCATGCGGGCGACCGATCCGGGCACCGTTGAGGCGATCGCGACCGCCTCGCAGACCGACGCGGTTCGTCGCCAGGCCGCGATCGTGGCCCTCGGGCGGCTCCAGGGGAAGGCCGCGGCGCCGGCGTTGATTGCCCTGGCCTCGGCGGACCGACCGGCCGAGACGCGGCTCGCCGCGATCGCGGGGCTCATCGCCGTCGACGTGCAGGCGGCCGCGGATCAGGCCGCCTCGCTGCTGGAGCGACCGGCCGGCGGCGGCGTGGATCTGGAGCCGTTGTTCACGGTTTTCCTGCAGACCAAGGGGGCCGCCGAGGCCTTGGCGACCGCGCTCCAGGCCAAGAAACCCGACGCCGACGCCGCCCGGGTCGGGATGCGGACGCTCGCAGCGCTGGGCGTATCGCCCCCGTCGCTCACCGCCGTCCTCGAGGGTGCCTCGGCCGCCGCCGCACGGCAACGTGTGCTGGATGCCGCCGAATCGAAGCGGCTGCTCGGCCTGGTTTCGAAGGAAGGCGACCCGGCCCGCGGTGAAGCGGTCTTCCGCCGGTCCGCGCTCGCCTGCCTGAGCTGCCATGCGATCGGCGGCGCCGGCGGTATCGTCGGCCCCGATCTGTCCGGCATCGGCACCAGTGCCCAGCCGGATTACCTCCTCGAATCGATCGTGATGCCCAGCAAGAAAGTGCGGGAGGGCTACAACACCGCTAACGTCGTCACCACCTCCGGAAAGGTGATCCGCGGCATCGTTCAGCGGGAGTCGGCGAAGGAGCTGCTGATTCGCGATCCGAAGGGCGCGGACGTCGTCGTCGCCGCCGACGACATCGAGGAGAAATCGCTCGGCGGGTCGCTGATGCCCGACGGGCTCGACCGCTCGCTCACCGACGCGGAGCTGGTCGATCTGGTCCGCTTCCTGTCGGAGGTCGGCCGCCCCGGACCGTACAGCGTTTCGCATGTGCCCGTCGCGCGGCGCTGGGAGGTGCTCACCGATCCGCCCGCAACGTTCCGCGGGCTCGATGCCCGCGAGCTGGGCCGCACGTTGAGGGAGAACGCCGGCCTGGCCTGGAAGGCCGCCTTCAGCCGGGTCGCCGGCGGCATCCCGCTCGACGAGTTCGCAAATCCGCCCGACGTCGTGTTTCTCCGCACGCAGATCGAGATGATCACGCCGGGCAGGATCGGGTTTGACATCGGTTCACCGGACGGTGTGCAGGTCTGGGCCGACGATGCTCCCGTCGCAGCGTCGGAGCGGACGACCTGCACGCTCTCGGCAGGCTTCCACGCGATCACGTTTCGCATCGACTTGCAGCGACGAGCCAATCCCCTGCTGCGGTGCGAGCTCGTGGACGTGCCCGGCGGCGGGCGGGCCCGATTCGTCTCGCAGGCGCCGTAGAGGCCACCGCCCCCTGCGGCGCCCGCCGCTGCCCGCCCTCGCATGCTCGTGCCCGTTACCGCCGCCGCCCGCGAGGGCCGGCCCCCGCGGCCTCGCGAATCCCGGGAAATCCTCCCCATCCGTTACCGAAACGCCGGTTTCTGTCATCTTCTCCATGAGGGCGAAAGTGCGCCCTCCCCGCCCCTTCCCGCCCCGCACGATGCGAACCATCCTGACCCCCGCGGTGGCAGCAGCCATGACCCTGGCCGTCGTGGCCATGCCCGCCCGGGCGGCCGCCAACGACCTGCTCTGGGACGGCCTGTTCGCCGATGGAAGCCGGGTTTCCGGCACGATCGCCGGATGGAACACGCCGGCCTCGCAGCCGCAGATCGACGGCAAGCCGATGTTCGACGCCGCCAACCCCGTGCGGTGGGTCGTGCGGCAGCGGCCGCCCACATCGACGCCCTTCCGCCAGCCGTTCGTCGAGCTCGCCTGCGGCGATCGGCTCCCGGGCCTGGTCGAAGGCCACGTGAGCGGTCTCGATGACTGGCGCCGCACGACGCGGCCGCACCTGCTCGTGCAGCCGCTCTCGTCTGTCGACCTTCCCGGAAAAAAGCCGCGGCCGCATGTCCGTGTGGCGAGCGAGTTCGTCCGCAGGATCGTGCTTGTGCCGCGGCGCGGCCGGCCCCTGCCCCCCGCCGCGATCCTCACGCGGGATGGCCGCGAGGTCGGATTTCGGTCGCTGCGGTTCGTCGGCGCGGGCGTGATCATTCTCGTCGATGGCGGTCCTCAGCGGCTCTCGTTCGACGAGATCGCCGAGATCCGTCTGGCAGACCGCGATCCGTGGGAGATGTATGCGCGAATGGTCGCGTGGCTTGCGCCGCAGCCCGCGACATCGCCGGCCGATGCGGCGGCGGCCCGGCTCATGCGTGCCGAAACCGACGACGGTCTCGTGGCCACCACGGCCGTCGATCCGCTGCACGGCACGGGCGACCCGAGGAACCAGCGATCCTGGCACATCCTTGCCCAGCCCGCCTGGAGTCTCGACCCGCTCTGGCTGCCGCATGCAGGCGTGCGGCGGCGGATCGTCTTTTCGGCGACCGAGGTGCCGCTTTCGCTCGTCGAGCCGACGGCGGTCGATCGCAAGGCCACCTTCGGTGGCAGCTGGACATGGGAGATCGATCGCAACGTGCAGGGCGGACCGCTGTCCGCCAAGGGGCTCCCCTACGGCTGGGGATTCGGCACGCAGGCCACCTCGGTGATGACGTTTTGCCTGCCCCCGTTCGCGACGGCGTTTCGCGCCGGCGCCGCCCTCGACGACGCGGCCGGCTCCGGCGGCTGCGTGAAGGCGTCGGTGCATCTCGGCGACGCGGCCGCGAAGCCGCTCTGGCAGAGCGACTTTCTCGTCGGCACTCGGGAACCCGCGGATACGGGGAGCCTCGCGATGCCCCCCGCGGCCACCGCCGCTGCCGGCCCGCGGATGCTCGTGCTCGTCGCCGACGCCGCCCACGAGGGCCGGCCCCGGGATGCCGACCCCGATGACATTCGCGATGTCTTCGACTGGCTCGATCCGGTGGTGTCGCTCGCTCCGGAAGGCCTCGCCGCCGCGGTCCGTGACCGGCTGCCCGCCACGATGGCCCCGTGGCGCGACTGGGAGATCGTGGGGCAGCCCACGATCCGCACGCTCGTCGATCCGCTGTCGGCCCGCGAGTCGCCGCACACGCTCCGGCAGTCGCTCGCTGCCGGAGCCGAGACCGTGCTCCGCCGCAAGCTCGAGGTTTCCAAGGAAACCACGCACCTCGTCGTCGGGGTGAGCCGCACCGCAGCGTCGGCGAGCCGCATCGAAATCCGCATCGACGGCGAGGCGGTGGCCGAGGCCGACGTGCCCGAGCGGAAGGCCGGCCCGGCCGTGCTGCCGTTCGTCGTGCCGCTCGAGCGTTACGTCGGCCGGAGCATCCTCGTCGAGGTCGCCCATCGCGGCAGCGACGACCAGAGCTTCGTCGAGTGGGCCGCCCTCGGCCCGACGAGTGCGCCCGAGGCCCGCGCCGCGTCCCCCTCGAAGTGACCCGAGCCCGCAGGATGCCCGGCGTGCCACCAACTCCCGACAACCCGATGCTCGTGAGCGAGGCCGCGGATGACGCGCGGCTCCTGGCCGCGGCGCAGCGGGGCGACCATGCCGCCTTCACCGCGATCATCGAGCGGCACGCCCGCCTCGTCCACGGCTACCTGCGGGCCCGCCTCGCGCGGCTGGCGGATGCCGAGGATCTCGGTCAGGAGGTCTTCCTGCGGGTCTACACCGCGAAGGCGGTGCCACGGGAGGGCGCGGGCGTGGCGATGCGGCCATGGCTGATCGGCATCGCCCGCAACGTGCTCCGCGAGCACGCCCGCTCCACGCGGCGCCGGCGGGAGTCGGCATGGACGGAGCTCTGCCTCGACATCGAGGATCTCGCAGGCTCCGGAGCGGGCGACGACGGCACGTTCGACGACGTGATGGGGAAGCTGCCCCGCTGCCTCGAGGCGCTCGGCCCCAGCGCCCGGCAGGCGCTCGACCTCTACTACCACGACGACCTGCGGATGCAGGAGATTGCGACGCGGTTCAAGCGGAGCGAGGGGGCGGTGAAGCTGCTCGTGCATCGGGCGCGGCAGGCCGTGAGGCGGTGTCTCGAGAGCGGGCAGGCCGTGGCGGCCGAAGGTGGAGAGGAGGCATGACCATGACCGACGACGAACTGCGGAAGCTCATCGAGGAGAAGTCGCCCGCCGACCTCACGCCCGAGGAGTGCGCGGCCCTCCGAGCGGCGATCCGCAGGTCGCCGCAACTGTTGCGTGACGTGGCCGATCGGATCGAGATCGAGGAGTACCTCGCGCGGGCGCTCGGCCGGCCGCAGGTGACGGTGGAGCGGGTGCTCGCCAGGCTTTCCGCGCGGCGTTCGTGGTCCGGCGGCGCGTGGACGCGGTATGGCCTCGTCGTCTGCGGTGTGGTCGCGGCGGTGCTCGGGGCCCTCGTCGCGAGCCGCGGCTGGCGGGATCGACCGCCGCCGCAGGAGCTGACGCGGAGCGAGGCCCAAGCACCACCGGCCGCTCCGATCGAGCAGACGGTCGCGGCGAAGCAGAACGCCGAGCAGCGCAAGACGGCGGCCGTGGCTGCCGAGCCGGCGGCCGCGGACGCCGCCGCCCCGCCACCGCCGGCCGACATGGTCGTCGAGCCGACAGCGGCTGCCCCGCCGCTCCGTGAGGTCGGCCTCTTCGAGCCGCCGGGGGCCGATGACGCGACGCCCGACGACAAATCGCTTGCCCGTTGGTTCGCCGCGGTCAAGAACCTGCCGCTGAAGCTGTCGTCGCAGCCAATCGACCGCAATCCCTGCGGCCGGCTCGAAGGGATCGCACGGCTGCGGCAGCCGCTTGTGGAGGGGGCGGCGCTGCGGATGAACTCACCCGACTTCACGGGCCTGCGGATCCACGTCTGGAGCGGGGAAAAGGGGATTTCATTCGACGCCTTTGCGAGGCCGCTGCAGTGGCAGGTCTACGCGACCGTGCGATCCGGGAGCGGGCCGCTCCCCACGGGCTATGTCACGCTCGGCCGCGACGACGGCCGGATGATCCGCACGAATCCCGTCGGCTTTCACGGGCTCGAGCTGTGGTACGCCGACGGCCTGGTGACCCTGGCCCGTGGCGACGTCCGGCTCGTCGAGGCTCCGCTCGATGCCCCGCCGACCGACATCGTCTTCGAAGGGGCCGTGACGTTTCGCGACCTGAGCCTCGTCGCCGCCGTGCCGATCCCGCCACTGCGAGAAGCCGCGGAGCGGCCTGCGGCCGACCTGCTCGCTGCCGCCCGCGAAAGATGGGTCCGCGGCGGTGATCCATCCGCGACGTTCACGCTGCGCGACGATGGCAGCGCGGCGCTCGCCGTCAAGGAAAACAAGCAGCCTGCCTGGGCGCTGCTGCCGCTGCCGAAATCGACCGGCCTGCGGGAGATCGTCGTGCGGCTCGAAGGCCTGATGCCCGGCACGGGGCTCGTCTTCGGTGACGGCGGCGTCAAGCAGCAATCGGTGCTCATGGTTGTCGCCAACAGGAACCTGCCGGGCGTGTTGCAGCTCCAGCGGATGCCGCCAAACAATGCAGCGATCGAGTCGGCGGAACAAATCACCTCCCAGCCGCTCGTGTTGGTCAAGGACAGGCTCTGGCTGCGGATTCGCCAGTGCGGCGGTGTGCAGCGGGTCGACATGAGCGAGGACGGCACGCGCTGGTTCGCGACCGCCGAGCCGCAGCCCGCCTTCTCGGCGATCGGCCTGTATGCCGTGCCGCACTCCTCCGCCCGGTCGATCACGCTGGCCGCTCTGCAAGAGGCACCGTTTTCGCGGCTCGAGTCGCTCTGCCCTGCCGACCTCCGCGCGGCCGCCGTCGAACTGCCGCCGCGGGGACCGCTCGCCGCCTGGCTCGCCGCCGCCGATGCGGCCAAGCCACCGACCGCCGACGCCGACGCATGGCGGCGGTCCTGCGGGCTCGAGGCCCTTTCCGGCAACGCGTCGAAGGACCTCGCGGTCGACCTGCTCGGGCTGCTCTTCCGCGAGAGCCTCGGCATGGAGATGACCCGCGCGGCACGGCAGGACCTGCTCGACGACATCCTCGCGGTCGCGCCCGTCGTCGACGATCCGGCCGCCGCGGGCAGGATCGTTTCGCTCTTCGACGACCTCGGGGTACGGATGGCGATGGAAGGGGAGGAGCGGTGCTATTCCGCGATCAGTCACGCGCAACTGACGGCGCCGCTTCGCGTCGGCCAGCCATGCGGGGCGTTTTTCGAGCCGCTCGCGCGGCGCGAGATCGTCGGGCTCGTCTGCCGCCGCGAGTGGGACTCCCTCACCAGCCTCGGGCGGCGGCTGGAGTTTTTCGGCTTTTTCGCGAAGCCGAAAAACGATGCCTTCTTCAACTGGGCTGCCGCCGTCGCTCGGAGCGGCAGCGAAGGCAGGCCGTGGCTCATCGCCGCGGCAGCGCGACATCCCCTGCTCGTCGCCCCGAGCAAGGAGAGCCTGAGCGTGGAGGCCGAGTTCGAGGCGGCCCTCGACGGCGACGATCCGCAGGATGCCTTCCGGCTCATCGACGCTGCGGTGGCGGACGGACAGATCGATCTCATGCGGGATCGCCGCGACGCCGATCTCTTCCTGTCGGTGCCGGCCGCGGTGGCGACGGTGATGCGGGACGAACCCCGGCTCCTGGAGGCGATGCGGCAGGACCGCGAGCGGGTCGCCGGCCTTCGCCTGCTCGAGGCGACGGCCGCCGCCGACGAGGCGATCGTGGAGGCGACGACCGTGCAGTTCCACGGAACCGGCGCCGCGGCGCAGGCCCACGTCTGGCTCGGCGACCGGAGCATGGCCGCCGGCCGGTTCGTGGCCGCCCGGCGACACTACGAGGCGGCCTTGGCCTCGATGCCCGAAGACGACGGCCCGCAGCGGAATCGGACAATCGTCGCCATCAATCTGGCACGCAAGCTCGCCGCGGCGCTGGTGGCATCCGCGGCTGCGAGGGGGCCATCGATCGTGCAGGCGGCCACCATCACGGCCACGCTCCAGGCGCGTCTCGAGGGGGACGTTGGCGGCAATCCCGCCAGACTTCCGCCACCGCTTTCGCAAGGGGGCGTGGACTGGCCGCCGCACGCGATCGACTGGGCTGCCAGGCAAATCGCCGTCCTGCCGCTCGACGACCGGCTGCTCGTCTCGAACCAGTTCCAGCTGGCGAGTCACGACCCCGAGACCGGTGCCGTGCAATGGCGGGCCGGCCTCGGTGGCGACGCGGCGGGCGCCCACGACTGGCACGGCCAGGCCATGCGGCCATGCGTCGATGCCACGCGGGTCTACGTGCGTCGGCTCCGCAAGGCGGGGCCGGCGGTCGCGGCCATCGACCGGGCCGACGGGGCCGTCGTCTGGGAGCTGCCATCGACGCACGATCGGCAGTTCGTGTCGGATCCGTTGCCGGGCGACGGCGGCACGCTTGCGATCTGCCTTTCACGCAGGGTGGAAGACTCCTTCGTGCTGGCGATCGTGTTGCTCGACGCCGCCACCGGGAGCGTGCTCCGCGAGACCCCGCTGGCGACGTTCGCCGGCGGGGTCCGGTGCCAGATCGCCGAGATCGACGGTGGCTTCGCCATCACGGGCGGCGGTGCGGTCATCGCCTGCGACGAGCGGGGGCGGCTGCGGTGGGTGCGCCGTGAGCCCTGGCTTCCGCCGCCGGCCGACGGGTTTTCGACGCTCGTGGCCCATGCGCCGATCGTTGCTCAAGACGGCCGCATGTATGTCGTGCAGCCGGGCGTGCCGGGGGTCGTCGCCGTCGAGGCCGCGAGTGGCCGAGTGCTTTGGAGGCTCGGCGACGTCGCCGTGAGTCGTCTGCGGGGAATCTCGCGGGGGCGGCTGGTCGTCGAGCGGATCGGAAAGACGCTGGCAGCGGGATCGACGGAGTCGGGCCATGCCGACCTCGTCGGAGTCGATGCGGCGACGGGCAAGGTGGCGTGGCGGTACGGCCCGGCCGATCTGCTCGACGCGAGCCTCGTCGCCGATGTGGGGGTGCTCGCGGCGGTGCGGGAGCCGGTGGCCGGGAAGAACGCCCGCGTGGCGACGCTCGTGAATCTCGATCCGGCGACCGGCCGGGAGATGGGGCGGTGGCCGCTGGCGGCCTGCGAGGATCCCCACCCCTTCCTCGGGCCGCTCGTGCCCGCGGCGGCCGGCCTGCGGGTGTTTTTCGGCCGCGGTCCCGCCGAGGCGACACGCGACCTCATGCTGCTCGAGGCTGCCGCGCCGTAACCGACCGGCCAAGGATAAGACGGTCAACGGCGGTTCCGCAATCGATTCGATGGTGTCGGCCAGCCTTTGACCGGGCGTGGGGCCGTCGCTGATCCAGTGATTGTGTCCGACGTCGTCGCAACCTGACGCAAAACAGTCGGGGCGAAGGATAGTCCGAGGGATAGTCCGGCCAATGGCACTCCCGCAACAGGCGTCAGCCGGAACGCGTGACGGTCGCCAATCCCGCGCGGGCACTCGGCGGGTAGCGAGGCATAGGGTTCACGCCAGGCGGTAGCTCGTGCTCCGGCCGCCGGCAGCGTTTCTGACGAGCAGCCCGCGATCGACGAGGTCGCCGATGTCGCGGAGGGCGGTATCCGTCGAACACTTGGCAATCTTCGCATACTTCGACGTTGTCAGGAAACCCTCGAAGCCATCGAGCAGCCTGTTGATCACCCGTTGCTGCCGCTCGTGCACCGGCGGCCCCTCGTGGATCCGCCGCCATATGGTCGCCTTGCGAAGCACGCCGGACGTGAGCGAATCAGAATGGTCCACCGCCCGCTCGAGGCAGCCGACAAACCAGGTCATCCAGGGCGTTATGTCGACATCACCGCGCTGCGTGCGTTCGAGCGTTGTGTAGTAGTCTTTTCGCTCCGCTTCGATGCGGGTCGACATGCTGTAAAAGCGATCAGGGCAGCCGTCTCCGCGGGTCAAGAACAGATCGGCCAGCCCACGGGCCAGCCTGCCGTTTCCGTCCTCGAACGGATGAATCGTGACGAACCAGAAGTGCGCGATCGCGGCCCGGAGCACCGGATCAACGCCGTCGTCGGCGTCGCACCACTCGATGAATCTCGCCATCTCCTCGGGAACCCGCCGTGCGGAGGGCGCCTCGAAGTGAATCCGCTCCCGGCCAATCGGCCCCGAAACGACCTGCATCGGGTCGGTCTCGACGGGCCGCCACGCGCCGACGGCGATTGGCCGCGTGCCGCTGTAGCCGACCGGAAAAATCGCCGCGTGCCAGCCGCACAACCGTTGCTCGGTCACGGGCTCCATGGCATTTCTCGTGGCGTCGAGCAATACCTCGACGATCCCCTCCACATCGCGATTCGCCCGACGGGCGTTCGCGTGGGGCCGGCCGAGACGACGCGCGATCGAGGAGCGAACGTCCGCCTGGTCGAGCCGCTCCCCCTCGATGGCCGAACTGCGGACGACGTCGCTCGTGAGCACTTCGACCGAGGCGTCGGCCCGAAGCGCGAATCCCAGCTGCTGCATGCGGCCGAGGAGCAGCCCCTGTTTGTGCCGCGCTCGAACGAGGCCCGGGGAGACCGCTCCGGCATCCCAGGTGAAGTCTGGCCAACCCTTCTTTTCGTGGACGTACATTCTATTCACCGCACTTCTTGCGGTGATTATATCCCCCATTCACCGCACGGGAAATGGCTGGTTTCAGGGGATAGTCCGGCCTATGGCACTTCCGCAACGGTTTTCGGGCTGAAGAGCGGCTCGGGAGCCTCGGGGAGAGCGGCCTCGGCGTCCTGAGGCGGTTCCCCGAAACACCACTCAAGCCCACTGCGATGGTGATTTTCTCGCGTCGCGGCTGCTGACGCGGGTGCTCATTGGCTTAACGAGCGGATCGGCTTTCCTCGCGATGCTCGGCGTCGATCCCGCCGCCGGCAAGAACTTCGTGTCCGTGGACTGGGTGTCGTCGGCGATCGTCCATGCGATGTGCATGCCGGCCGCGCCGCGACGGCAAACCCGAACCAATCAAAACTGTCGAGTAAACTCGACCGAATCAACTCTGTCGAGCAAACTGGACACAGCAAAACTGTCGAGTAAACTCGACGGAATGGATTCCGCCGCGTTTTTACGGGTCGCCGCCGATTGGAGCCACTGGGATGCCCCGCCCGGGCGGTCCGTGCCGCGGTCGGTGCGGCTGCCGATCGAGTTCCGGCCGGATCTCGCCCTCGTCGTGCAGGGGGTTCGACGGTCGGGGAAATCGACGCTCCTGCGGCAGTTGATCGACCGCTACCGGCTCGATCGCACGCGGTGTCTCTTCGTCAACTTCGAGGATCCCCGGCTGGCAAGCGCGCTTGATCACGCCACGCTCGACATGATGGTCGAGGCGTTCGAGGCCGACCGCGGCCCCGGCTGCACCTACATGCTCGACGAGATCCAGTGGGTGGATGGATGGCAGCGGTGGCTGCGGTCGCAGCTGGACCGGCCCCGCGGCAGGCGGTTCGTCGTCACCGGTTCCAACGCACAACTTTTGTCGGGAGAGCTTGGGTCATCGCTCACCGGTCGTCATCACGCGGTGGAGGTCTTCCCGTTCGACCTTGCAGAGTTCCGCCTCGCCAGGCCGGCCGCGAAGCTCGGCGACTACCTCGACTGCGGAGGCTTTCCCGCGGTCGTGAAGTCGCCCGACCGCGACATGCTCCTGCGGGGATATTTTCAGGACATCGTCGAACGCGACATGCGCGATCGGGTGGCGGCGCGTTCGAGCCTGCCGCTGCGGCAGCTCGTGCAGATGCTCTATGAATCGGCCGGCGCCGAGACGAGCGTTCGACGGGCCGCCGCCGCCCTCGGCATCTCCGTCGATACTGCCGGCCTCTACCTGGAGGCTGCCGAGAGTGCGTATCTTGCGATGGCCTGTCCCTTCTTCGCCTGGTCGTCCCGCAAGCGGCTCGCGCGGAACCGGAAGTTCTATCCGGTCGATACGGGCCTGCGACGCGTGGCCGTGACGGCGACGGGCCGCGACCGGGGCAAGCAGCTCGAGTGTGCGACGTTTCTCCTCTTGCGGCGGCGGTTCGGCCGCGTCTCCTACTGGCGGGGGCGGGGGGAGGTCGATTTCGTCGTCGAGGGGCCGCGCGGGCCGATCCCGGTGCAGGTGAGCTGGGACGAGACCACGGAACGGGCGCAGCGGGCGGTGGACGAGTTTCACGCCGCCCATCCGACGGCCGCCGAGGCCGTGTTCGTCACGGCCGCATCATTCGAGGCGGGCGTTCCAGAGCTGGCCGGGCCGGAATTCGACGGCTGATCGCAATTCAGAGGGCGATTGAGAGGCCGACGTCGTCGTTGCCCTCGGGCTTTTCGACGCCCGGAGCGGGCGGGCCGCCGTCGTCCTCGCCGTCGAGGCCGACGGAGTAGACCACGAGTCTGCCGTCGTCGGTTCGTCGCGAGCGAAGCGGGGCATCGTCCGTAAACGGGTCGCGGGGCACCGCGGGGAGGTGTGCCGGCACGAGCGAGGCCGCAGACTCGGGGAGCGTGGCGGTGGCGATCCGGTATCGCGTGGCGGCGACGAGCACCTCGGCCGCGCGATGGGTGGCCGCGGCCTTGATGATCTGGGTCCGGAACGTGCCACCGAGCGCGCGCACCAGGCTGCCGAACAGCCCGGCCTGCCGCTGCTGCACGTCACGTTCGATCGCCGCCACCTGCTCCTTGATCTGCGGGTAGCCTAACGTCGTGTCACTGGCGACGTCCTGATACCGCCACAGCATGCTTTGGTACGCTGCCAATTCGGACGGCATGAGGAACCAGCGAAAGATCTCCGCGAACCTCTTTTTGAACGATGGCCAACGGGTCACCGTTCCAGTCATGTCCCCCATGTCCTCTACACCGTATTTACCGTCCGCGAGATCGGCCATCGCGCACAGCCCAAACGCCTCCTCGCCGTAGAAGTTCCGTTGGAGCGACGGCATCGTGCCGAGGAAATCTGTCGAAGACGGTTCGTCGAGCAGCGGCAGGTCGGTCGCCCTGATCGCGGGTAGCACGGCGGCGAGTGTCTCGATCGCGACGGTATCGATCGCGGTACCCATCCAGCCGGCGATCAGGACCGGTTCGTCCGCGAAGTGCATTCCGAGGCGATGGATGCGGACGACGTCGCGCAGGGCCGCGGCCACGTCGCCGTCGGCAGCCGCACAGCGGGCGGCGAGGGCGAGGAGTTTCGCCCCCATCCGCAGCGAGGCGAATTCCGGCAGACGCATGCTGAACGACGGTCGTGACCAGTCGCGGACGAACCGGCAGCCCGGCCTGTCGGCCGCCCGGCGCAGGAGGTCGAGCGTCGGGGCGTGGCGGGCGAGGATCGCCTGCACGTCGGCGGCGGCGACGTCGGCCGCGAGCGGTTCGGAAAGCGGCGACTTCTCTCCGGAAAGCGTCTTGTCGGCCTCGATCGCCGCGAACGCCCGCCGATAGAGCGGCGCAGCGTCGTCGTCGGCCGCCGGCGCCGGCGGCAGGCTCGCCTGCATGAGTTGCGCCGCCTCTGCCCGCAGGGCCCGGCTGCGCGCGAGCGATTCGTGGTCGATCGAGACGAGCGTGCCGTATGTCACGGCCTCCGCGATGAGGTGCATCGCCGCGAGGCCGAAGAGGGGCCAGGCCGCCGCCACGAAGCCACCGCCCGATCCGCCGAGCCCCGCCGTGGCCCGCGACAGGCCGGCCCGACGAATCCACAGGCCGCCGATGAGGGCCGAGAGGAAGGCCGTGAGCGTCAGTCCGAACAAGTTCCCGGTGTTCGCCGGCATCTGCCCCGAGAATGCCAGGTAGCCCGTGAGGACGAGCCACGGCAGCAGCAAAAGCAGCGGCAGGAGCACGCCCACCGCCGCGAGCAGCCGCCGCAGCCAGCGCCGCTCGGTGCGGGCCGCCGCCGCGACGCACGCGGCCGTCCAGAACAGGCAGGCGGCGATAGCGGCCGCAAAGAACAGCCCATGAGCCATCAGAGCATCTCCTTGAGAAGGCGTTGGGTTTCCTGGACATGCGACACGGGGCGGCGCGGTGGGATGTCGTGCTGCGTGCGGACTGGCGCGGCGACGGCGTTGCGCCGCTCCGGACCGGCAACCGCGGCCAGTAGCGATTCGTCGGCCACGCCGGCGGCCCGCAGCCGCGCGACGATCGTCGGCCGCGGCGCTCGGTACACGGCATCCACACTCGCCACGACAGGCACCGTGAGCGCGAGCCCCAGGGCCGCAGCGACCGCCCACTCCCAGGCGGGGATCCACACGTCATCGTCGTCGCGGCGCGGGCTCGGTCGCGGCGGCGCGACTGCGTCGTCCACCGCCATCAAGACGCGGCTGAGCAGGGCGGCGGGCGGGTCGGCGGCGATGCGCTGCGCGAGCCGTCGCTCGACCGCGGCGAGGTGTGGGCCGAGATTCGGGGTCGGATCAGGTTGCATGGCTCGATCGTTCATCGGCGGATCTCCTCGGCGAGGGCGGCGCGGAGCTTTTCGAGGGCGTAGCGATAGCGGCTGGCGGCTGTGTTGGCCGAGATGCCGATCACGGCCGCGATCTCGGCGAACGTGAGGCCGCCGTCGATCTTGAGGGCGATCACCTCCCGCTGCGCGATGGGCAACGCCGCGACCGCCGCGGCGAGCGCCTCATCCTCGATCTCGGCCGGCTGGCTGGTGAAGCCTCCGGCGTCGAGCCGCTCCTGGCCAAGCCGGTCGATCGATCGCCTCGCGAGCGACGCCCGCCGGCTTTGACGGCCGACCGCGTGGCGGAGCATCGTGAAGACGTAGCCGTCGAGATCGGTGACACGAGCGAGCTTCTGACGGTGGCGGGCGAGATCCACAAACAGGTCGTGGACGACGTCTTCGGCTTCGGCGGTGGAGGCCAGCATGGTGAGGGCCGTGCGGTAGAGGCGGACTCCGAGCCGGTCGTAGAGGGCGGCGAAAGCCTCCCGGTCGCCGTCCGCCAGGGATTGTGTGAGCGGCGTGGGCACCGTCTGACTCCGCCACTTGTTCCCAGCGACTGTTGTCCAACTTCAAGGAGCCGCCGGGCCGGGAATTTTGTCTGGCGGATTTTTGGCCAGCCCTCCTGTCCTAATTTCTCCGCGGCACCCAGCATGCAAACCAGCCTCGTCCAACAGATCGCGCTCACGACGTATGGCAACGCCCACCTCCGCTACGCTCCCGGCGTGGACTGGACGGCGTTCTATCCGTCGAACAGCTCGTTTTCCTACTGCGAATTCGTCCGATTCGTGGATCGTGGCGGCCGCGAAGCCGACGCAACCGTCGCGCCGTATGCCTCGGATCCCGTCGGCTGGTTTGAACGGCTTGCTCACGACGGCGTTTCGCGGCTGCGGCTCGCCTGCGGCATTCTGCCGGGCGATCGCCATCCCCGATGGTTCAACGAGGCGATCACGCCGAAGGGGGTCGACATCTGGGATGCCCGCTGGGAAATCGGTGATCAAAGCCGCGCGGATAAGAAGATCTGGCGGGTCACCTATGCCCGGGTCGAGTCGGATCAGCCGATGACGCAACTGCCGCCCATCGACGCGGCCGATCTCGTTCGCCGCTTCACCGCCAGCCTCGTGGAATGCGGCGACCTCGCCCGCAGGCACGGCATGGACTGGTTTGCCAAGGCGTTCGACAACGGTCGGGCGGCGCTCGAAGGAACACCGACAGACACGGTCGGCTACGAGCTCGTGCCGGAATCGATCCTGCCAGCCGACGCGCGGCAGCTGCTCGCGGCCGTGCAATCGTCGTGGGTCTTCGGCGGCATGGGCTCGTGGAACGACGTGAGCTTCGAGGGAGCCGATCACGAGATCTATCAGCGGTCGTCTCAGGAACTCTATCGGGCTCTCAACGAGGCCTTGATCGTGGCCGTGAATCCCCTCCCGCATTCCGGCGGCTGAAAAAGGATAAGACGGTCAACGGCGGTTCCGCAATCGATTCGATGGTGTCGGCCAGCCTTTGACCGGGCGTGGGGCCGTCGCTGAAGGATAGCCCGGTCAATGACACTTCCTCAACGGTCTTCCGGCCGATGAGCGACTCGTGAGCCTCGGGAGGAGCGGCCCGGGCGTCCGGAGCGGGTTTCTCGAAACGCCCCGCACCCGCTTCGGTGGCGTTTTTCTCGCGTCTCTAGCAGACCGCGTCCCCGTTCGCAGTTTCCCGACAGTCGTGGGTCGCGTCCGGCACCGCTCAGAGGCTGTGAATATCGATCGCGGGCAGTTCGTCTATCCGTCGCTTGAAAGACGTCGCGATCGTCATGGATCTGCACGAGCTCGCCCCAGTCGGTGGGCGGTCCACGAGCGGGTGACACCGGTGGTGGCTCGAGCGGTTCGCCACTCTGTTTGAAGCAACACGGGCGTGAGGATTTTCCGGATCGGCCCTGGCTCCGTGATGAAGGCAATGAGCCGGATGTCGCCACCGCAGTTCGGGCACGCGAGTGGAAACTCCTCCCCGACCCTCGCCATCAGCTTGGCCCAGGCAATCCGTGACGTGTCGTGGGAGCGGGGCTTTTGATTCGGATTCGCGTCACAACAGCCCCCCGTGGCGCGACCGCCGGCCGCATGCCCACCGGTCACAGCCTCGCGCCGCTTGCCGACGTTCCCGATCGCGAGCGACGTGACGGCGGGCCTGAGCTTGTGGTTGGGTGCAAAGACGCCGTGATACCGATGCCGGTGCTTGCGCGGCGGCGGAACGAGATCGGCGAGCCGGTCGAGGAACTCAAACGGCGTGAGTTCGACAACTCCATTGGCTCCTGGCCGCTTGGACTTCCGCCCACGACCCCGCCCGACCCAGTTGGCCGCCTTGTGCCGCGGGAGCACGTAGCGCACTTGGGTGATGCGGCCGGCTGGGCCGCGGATCACGGACAGTCGCTCCAATGCAAAAGGGGGCCGGGCGCAGTATCGGAGAAGATGCTCGAGACTCTGAAAATAGCTCGGCACGTCGCGGTCGATGAGCGTGATCCTGACGCTCGCATCGACTGAAAACCCGCTGTTCTCCCAGGCGAGCATATCGGCGGTGGCCGCGGCGTCGAGCAGGCGAGCAAGCCTGAACCACCGGATCACGCGGCGACGCACCCGCCCGGTAAGCGCGGCCAGGTCAGCCTGGATGATTGGCCGCGTCGCCAGGAACGCCGGCGGGGCGGCACCGCCTGCCCCGTTGGCCGACGGCATGAAGACGCCGTCGGTCACGCAGGCGTGGAGATGCACATGATGGTTGAGCGCCGAGCCGAAGCGGTGGAGCCCGCACTCGAGATAGCCGCCGAGTTCGTCCTCGACGTATGCCGGCACGAGCCGCTCGGCGGCTTCCCGCCAGGCGAGCCAGCTCTCGAGGTTCTCCGAGACCAACTTATGGAGCGGTGTCTTCTCGGGGCGACGCCGCTGGTAACGGCGGGACGGCGCGGGGCCTCCGTGCGGTCGGCGTCGGCTTCGTGCGGGAAACCCTGTGACCGCGGCGACCATGGGCGGACCGGCAGGTGGACGGCAAGAGGAAACAGTCGTACACCATCCGCGGGACGGGGCGGTTCGCCACCAGCCGAGCGCAAGGCTCGGAGGCCGAGCAAACGAATCGGGGGCATGCCGAGGCGGCGGCGTGTCGCTTAGGGACGGTGGAGGACTACCTCGCGAACGGGACGACTACCGGCGCTGAAAGCGCCCTGATCGTCACCCGTCGCTTCGGCGCACAACCGTGCAGTTTTCTGCAAGGGGAGGATCGGGGCGATAGCCCCGACCACCCCCCCCTACAGAGAGAGGCTCGCGAGTCGCTCATCAGCCGGAAGACCGTTGCCGAAGTGCCGGGGGCCAATGGCGTCGTCGAACTCACGCCGTTTGAGTTCCTCGACCGGCTCGCCGCTCTCGTCCCCCCGCCGCGGAAGCACCGGCACCGATATCACGGAGTATTCGCGCCGAACCACAAGCTCAGGCGGGCAGTCACGGCGCTGGCGGTCGGGAATGTCGGCCAGCAACGCGAGGCCACGGCCGGCGGGTATGCGAGCGACGACCATGCCACGGGAGGCTGCTGCGACGCGAATCACTTGACCCTAAAACCCCGCTCGCACGACACGTCACGGATTGCCTGGGTAAAGCTGATGGCCCGGGTGGGTCAGGAGTTTCCACTCGCGTGCCCGAACTGCAGTGGCGACATCCGCCTGATCGCGTTCATCACGGAGCCGGGCCCGATCCGGAAGATTCTCACACACCTTGGCGAACCGCTCGACCCGCCGCCAGTCTCACCGGCCCGGGGACCGCCCACCGACTGGGGCGAGCTTGTCCAGGCTGATGAAGACCGCGAAGCGGTTCAGGGGTCGCCCCACGAGCTGCCCGTGATCGACATCCACAGCCTCTGAGCGGTGCCAGACGCGACCCGCGCATGCCGGGAAACTGCGAACTGGGACGCGGTCTGCTAGAGACGCGAGAAAAAAGCCACCGAACCGGGTGCGGGAAGTTTCGAGAAACCCGCTCCGGAAGCCCGGGCCGCTTCTCCCGAAATCCACGAGTCGCTCATCAGCCCGAAAACCGTTCCGGAAGTGCGATTGACCGGACTATCCTTTCACGCCGGTGTTCTTCGTGTCGATGGCGATCGGCGAGGATTTCCTCGCCGGCTTCGACCTGTGGCTCGTCGTCCTGGTCACGGCCGTCGCCTTCCTGGGAAAGATCTGCGGCGTGTTCATCGGCGGGCGGATGGCGGGGATGAACGGCCGGCAGTCGCTCGCGGTGGGCTGCGGCCTCAACGCCCGGGGAATCCTCGGCATCGTGATGGCCACGGCCGCCCACGACGCCCGGCTCATCGATCTGCGGCTGTTCGTGGCCTGCGTGCTGATGTGCGTGCTGACCACCATGGCCGCCGGGCCGGCCTTGCAACTGATCATCGGCAGCGACGACCGCGAGCCGGCGCCCGCCTGACAAGCCCCCGGCTCGGGCGACGCCCCTCGCTCATCCGCCGGTCGTCGCCGTCGGCCGCCCGCCCGGCTCGCCTCCCGAACGTCCGGTCGGCGGCGGCTGGGACTCGGCGGCCGGCGAGGGGTCGCGGATCCAGGCCAGGATGTCGGCGACATCCTGGGGCGTGAGCACCCTGGCGAGCGAATCCGGCATCAGCGACACCTGGCTCGCCGAAAGCTCCTCGATGTCCTTCCGCAGCACGGTCTGCGACTTTCCTTCCTGCTGCTTGAGCGTCACGCTCGAGGCCGTTTCGGCCGCCAGCAGCCCCGTGAACACCTGGCCGCCCGTGGTGACGAGGGTGTAGGAGGTGTAGCCGCCGGAGATCTGCGCGCTGGGAGCGAGGATCGAAAGCAGGAGGGACTGCTCGGGCTGCTGCGCCTCGGCCGTCAACGACGGTCCCACCGCCACGCCCTGTCCGTGGGCCTGGTGGCAGACGCCGCAGTGTTGCTTGAACAGCATGCCGCCGCGGGTCCGGTCCCGCGGCTTCGCCAGGGCCTGCGAATACACGGTGATCCGCCCGTCGAGGTTCGCCACCAGCTTGGCGAATTGGGCGTGAGCCCGCCGGGCGAGCGTCGTGTCGGGGTGCCGCTCGAGGGCCGTCCGCTGCATGGCCGAGCACGCCGATGCCGGCAGGGCCCCCGCCTCCAGCGCATCGACGACCGCGGGCATCCGGTCGGTGCGGGCGAAGCAGGCCTGGAGGATCGCCTCGCGGACGACCGGCGTGGCCCCCTCGAAATTGCGAATCAACGCCGCCGTGACCGCGGGATCACTTTCGGCGGCGAGTTCCCGCACGGCCGCCAGCCGCAGCTCCGGTTCCGCGAGGGTTTCACCGACCCGGTCCGTCAGCGTGGCGATCCGCCGCTCCCGCTCGGCGGCGGTCTCGATCCTCATCAGCCGGACCAGGTCGCGGGCGGACGCGGCGACGACCGGGTCGGCGTCATCCGTCGCCGCCCGCACGGCCGCCACGGTCCCCGCCTCCAGCTTCACGGCGACGGGCCCGCTGAACGCGCTGCACAGCCCTCGCCAGGCCGCCTGACGCAACGCGTCGTCGGGGCACCGGGCCAGCGCGGCGATGCCCGCCGCGAACTCGTCGGGATCCCGGCGGGCGGCGATGGCGGTGGCCAGCGGGCCCACGAGCGGGCCGGCCTTGCCGATCGCGGCCGGCTTGGCCAGCAGGGCTTCGAGCATCCGGCCGGCACGGCCCGAAAGCCCCGTCATCACGGCCGCGTCCATCCAGGGAACGTCGCCCGCGCGACGGGCGATATCCGCCAGCGTCTCGAGCACACGTGGGTCGTCCGTGCCTCCCAGGGCGATCGCCACCCGCCGCACGACGTCCGCGTCGGGATCATTCGCCAGGGCGTGAACCGCCGCGAAGAGTTCCCGGTCGCCGAGCTGCGGCTCGGCGATGGCCAGGGCATGGATCCGGACCGCAGCCTCGGGATGTCGGAGCCCGACGAGGACGTCCTGCGGGGCCGCCCGGCCTAGGGACTCGAGCGTCCTGAGGGCGTTGATGGCAGTGGTGCGGGCCGCAGTCGGCGTGATCAGCCGGCGAATGAGCGGTACCGCGGTCGCGACGTCGCCACGCTCCACCAGCAGCCGACGGGCGGTCTGCCGTCGCCAGAAACGCTCGCTCGCGAGTTCCTGCACCAGGGCGGGCGTGTCCAGCCCGTCGATGTCGGCCGCGGCCTGCGGGGCCCGCCTTTCGGGCACGATCTTCCAGATCCGACCGCGGTCCTTGCCATGGTCGAGTTCGTACTGCTGCTGCAGGTAACGCGGAATCGCCGAGTAGTCCTCGATGATCTCGCGGTAGAAGTCCACGACGGCCATGCCGCCGTCGGGTGCGTGAGCCAGGGCGATGGCATGGAACCAGACGTCCGTGGAGGTGAAGAACTCGCTCTCGGCCTCGGCGGGGATGCGGGTAAACTTCATCTTCCCGTCGTCGCGGACGAGCGCCCCCCGGGTGATGATGTTCTGCGACGGCTCGCAGGCGAAGCACTGACCGGCCAGGCCGGGAAGCGCCGTGTCGTCGTAGAACAGCGGGCCGCACAACGAGGTGAAGTAACCGTTGGCGGCCGATTCCGCGAGGCCATACCGCTGCCGGTAGAAATCGGCGAACTCCGCATTCTCGGCCCGCTTGGTCCGCCAGGGATGCGGGCGGCTCGTGGGATACGCCCGTTCGTCACGCGTGGCCTTCTGCTGGACCGATGCGAGAGCGTAGTCGCGGTTGCGGGCCAAGGCCTGCCAGGGGATGGGGGCCGTGAGGATCGCGGGGGTGGTGGTGTTGATGACCAGCCGCTCGCCCCGGTCGGTGAACGTGAGACCGAAGGTCTGGGTGAAGCCCACCAGGGGTTCGATGGCGGACCCGTCGGCCTTGAAGCGGAAGTCGCACCTGGGGAGATCGACCGGCGCGGCGAGCCGCGGCCCGGTTATCCGCCCGCCGCCGGCGCCGCTGGCCCCCGCGTAGATCCAGTCGTCATGCCCCCATTGCGGCTGACTGACGCCCCGCTCGAAAATCCCGGAGGGGAGGCCTTCGTAGAGCACCTCCCGCACCTCGGCCACGCCGTCGCCATCGCGATCGGCCAGGAAGACGATCTGCGGCGCGGCGACGGCGATGATGCCGTCGCGGGCGGGGCAGATGCCGTAGCAGCCCGGCAGCCGGTCGGCGAACACGGTCGCCTTGTCCATGCGGCCATCGCCGTCGGTGTCGGCGAGCAGCTTGACGGTGCCGTGGGTCGCCGCGGCGGCCTTCTGCCTGGCCTCCGGGCCGGCGCTGATCCGCCTGACCTGCGTGTCCAGCCGCCCGGTCTTGTTCAACTCCTCGATGTCGAACTGTCCCTCCAGGTTGTAGCCGTGCAATTCCGAGACGAAGAGGCGGCCACGGGCATCCCAGCACACGCCGGACGGCTCGTTGATGAGCGGCTCGGCGGCGACCAGTTCGACGGTCAGGCCGTCGGGCAGGCGGAAGGTCTGCCGGGACGCCGCCGGGGCGAGCGGCTGCGGCGCGTCGTCGGGGCGCGGAATGTCGCCGCGACCGTGCGAGCCGGCGACGGCGAGGACCAGCAGCAGGGCGGGCAGCGTGCGACCACCCTTGCGGACCGTGGACGCGATGAGCGAGCCAGGAGTCATGGGGAGTTTCCTGCGGACGGCGATCCGAGAGCACCGTGCAAAATCATAGCACGATCGCGTGAGCGATGGGTGCATGCGGCGGCGGCCGGCCCGGCTGCCGCGGCGCCCGGATCAGAGAACGATGTCGCGGACCACGTGGCCCTCGACGTCCGTGAGGCGAAACGCCCGGCCCTGGTGCTGGAACACGAGTTCCCGGTGGTCGAAACCCAGCAGGTGCAGCAGCGTGGCGTGCAGGTCGTGGACGGTGACCGGCGCGGCGGTGACGGCCATGCAGAAGTCGTCGGTGGCCCCGTGCACGTGGCCGCCGCGAATGCCGCCCCCGGCCAGCACCATCGAGAAGGCGTCGCGATGGTGGTCGCGTCTGACGTCGCCGCTCGTCGGCAACTGGGCCAGCGGCGTGCGGCCGAACTCGCCTCCCACGATCACCAGGGTCTGCTCTAGCAGCCCGCGCTCCTTCAGGTCGCGGATCAGCGCCGCGAACGCCTGATCCATCCGCGGCACCCGCACCGGGTACGACTTGTAGATGTTCGTGTGGTGATCCCATCCGGAATCGAAGATCTGCACGAACCGCACGCCCCGCTCCACCAGGCGGCGGGCGATCAGGCAGTTTCGCGCCAGCGAGGGCTGATCGGGCTTCGCCAGAACAGGGCGTTCTTGCGGTATCGACATCTCCAGCCTCTGACCGGTGCCGGACGCGAGCTGCCGAAGCCCCGGGAACGGCGACCTGGGACGCGGTCTGCGCAGACGCGGGAAAAACGCCACCGAACCGGGTGCGGGAAGTTTCGAGAAACCCGCTCCGGAAGCCCGGGCCGCTTCTCCCGAAATCCACGAGTCGCTCATCAGCCCGAAAACCGTTCCGGAAGTGCCATTGACCGGACTATCCTTAAGGCCGAGTGGAAGCTCGGGAGCGGCGAGGTGTTTCTCCTCGGCGACTTCCCGTCCGGCAGCGTCGACTCCCGGCAGTTCGGCCCGGTCTCGTACAGATCCTTGCGGCACCGCGTGAACGCCGCGGGCCGTGTGAAGATCGCTCATTTTCCCCGCGGAAGCAGGGCGAGGATCTCGGCCGGCACGTCCACGTCGGCGCCTGCCGTCGGCACATCGATCTTGGCTGCCCAGAGGATGCCGTTGACGATCATCCGCCGGAACGATTCGATTTCGAAGTTCTTGTAGGGATGGCCCAGGGTGGTCGCGAAGGATCGCCCTCCGTCGGGGCGATCGAACACCCAGCCCACGATCACGTCCTTGCCTCCTTTCTCCGTCACCTGCAACAGCGGCCGGGCGTCCGCCACTTTGGGATCGAGGTAGTACTCGTCGTCGATCTCCCATTCCTTCCAGCCGCGGCATACCGGATGGTCGGGAATCAGTTGCCGGAGCATCGACCTGCCGCCGCTGCGGCCGCCCTTGCTGACCCACGTTCCGCCCAGGTACCCCAGCCAGGCCGGCCCGAGCCGCTCGAGGTTCGCCGGTTCCACCGATGACGCCCAGTGGATGGTGACGAGTCCGCAGCCGTTCTTCATCAGGGCCTCGACGCCGCTGCGATGCTCGCCGTTGAGGAGCAGTTCCGCCGCCGGAGGCGAGTAGGCGACGATCGCCCGCACGTCGCGCGATGCCTCAGGGTCGGCGGGCCAGCCGTTGGACACCACCGTTTTCACGCCGGGCGTCCGCTCGGCGCAATGGGCCAGCACCCCGAGGGCGTGCATGTACATGTGCTCGCCGTACCCGTGATCCGGTTTCGCACCGATGAAGAGAATCTTCGCCGACGGCTCCGCGGCGCGGCCGGCGTGGGCTGCGAACACGAGGCCCACGACAAGCAGCAGCCGTCGTGCGCGGAACAGGTTCATGCTGGGTCTCCTTTTGTCTGAATGCCTCGCGGGCCGACACCCGGTCCTGCCGCGGTCCGCATCCAGATCGGTTATACGGTCCCGATCGAGGTTCGCCCGCAGTTTCCGCGCCGCCCAGACGCCGTCGCCGCTCCCATCCAGTTCGCCGCCGCCCTCGCACAAGCAGCGGCCTTGGCAGAGCCTGTACAGTCGGTCGGAGAACATTTCCCCGGGTACCGTCACGATGAAGATCGGCATCGACAGCTACTGCTACCACCGCTTCCTCGGCGAGGTCTATCCGGAGCAGCAGCCGCCGGCCGCCCCGCTCACCATGGACCGGGTCATGGACCGGGCCCACGAGCTCGGCTGCGAGGGCATCTCGCTCGAGTCGTGCTTCTTTCCCAGTTTCGATGCCGGCTACCTCGCCGACGTTCGGGCCCGGCTCGACGCCTACGCCTTCGACCGCGTCTATGCCTGGGGACATCCCGACGGGCTGGAGGCGGGCCGCAGCCCGCGGGCCAGGGACGACATGATCCGCCACATCCACCATGCCAAGGCGATCGGCGCGACCGTGATGCGGGTGGTCGGCAGCAGTTTCAGTTTCGTGCGCGAGCCGCACGAGCCGCAGATCCGCATCCTCGGTGGATGGTTCAAGGAGGCCGTGCGGGTGGCTGCCGGCGAGGGCGTCTCGCTGGCCGTAGAAAACCACATCGACTACGACGCCGACGAGATCCTGCGACTGATCGCCGAGGTCGATTCGCCGTTCTTCGGCGTCAATCTCGACACCGCCAACTTCCTCCGGGTCCAGGACGACCCGGTCGAAGCGACCGCGAAGCTCGCCCAGCACGTGCTCGCCACCCACGTCAAGGACATCGCGCCCGTGAAGGGCCGCAGCGTTCGTGCCTGGAACTACTTCGCCTGCGTGGCCGCCGGCGAGGGTCTCGTCGAAATCGACAAGATCGTGGCCATCCTCGCCCGCACGGGCTACCGCGGGTTGCTCGCCTTCGAGGTGGACATGCCGGCCCCGCAGTGGCTCGGCCGCGAGGACGAGATGGTGGAGCGGAGCATCGAGTATCTGAAGCGGCTGGCGGCCGCGGAGTCGGTCCATGCCTGATGTCTCACCGCTGCGGATCGGCATCGCCGGCACGAGCTTCATGGGCCGGGCGCACTCCAACGCCTGGCTGCAGGCCCCGCGGTTCTTCGACCTGCCGCGAACGATCGAGCTGCGGGCGGCCTGCGGCCGCGATCGCACCGCGGCGGAGGATTTCGCCCGCCGCTGGGGCTGGCAGAGCGTGGAGACCGACTGGCGGGCGCTCGTGGCCCGCGACGACGTCGACGTGATCGACGTCTGCGTGCCGCAGGCGCTGCATGCGCCGGTCGCGATCGCGGCGGCCCGGGCGGGGAAGCATGTCTTCTGCGAGAAGCCCCTGGCGCTCACCCGCGCCGACGCGGAGGCGATGCTCGCGGCCGTGCAGCAGGCGGGCGTGCGGCATGTCGTGAATCACAACTACCGCCGCGTCCCGGCCATCCAGTTGGCGAAGCGACTGATCGACGAGGGACGGATCGGCCGTATCTTCCACTGGCGGGCGACGTATCAGCAGGACTGGATCATCGACCCCGAGTTCCCGCTCACCTGGCACCTGCAGCGGGAGCACGCCGGCTCCGGCCCGCACGGCGACCTCAACTCGCACAGCATCGACCTGGCCCACTTCCTCGTGGGGAGGATCGAGACCGTCTCCTGCCTGACCGCGCGGTTCATCGGCGAGCGGCCGCTGCCGGGCGCCGGAGCAGCCACCTTCTCTGCCGGCACCGGAACGGCCACCGCGGCCCGCGGAGCGGTGACCGTGGAAGACGCCGCGCTCCTGCACGTGCAGTTCGCCGACGGCGCGGTCGGCTCCTTCGAGGCCACCCGCTTCGCCGCCGGCCGCAAGAATCGCAACCGCTTCGAGATCTACGGCAGCGAGGGCAGCCTGGCCTTCGACCTGGAGCGGATGAACGAGCTGGAGTTCTACTCGCGGGGCGATCCAGAGCATGCCCGCGGTTTCCGCACGATCCTCGTCACCGAGGCCTGCCATCCGTACGTCGGGCGGTGGTGGCCACCGGGACACACGATCGGCTACGAGCACACGTTCGTCCATGCCGTCGCCGACTTCGTCACCGCCGTCCACACGGGCGCGGCCGTCCATCCCGACTTCTCCGACGGCCTGCGGGTGATCGCCGTCCTCGAGGCGGCCCTCGAGTCGGCGGCCAGCGGCCGACGGATCACGGTCCCCCCCTTCCATTCCCCTTCAGGAGGCTCGACATGACCCCGAGACAGGAGCAGTTCGCCCGCGATGGATTCGTGCTCGAGCGGGTGCTCACCGACGCCGAGGTCGAGGACTTCCGCCGCCTGATGGCCGAATTGCTCGACCCGACCACGCGGACGGCCGCGAACGAGGTGGCCTGCTCGTCGATGCAGCACCTCGGCGATCCGCTGGAGTCGTTCGGAACCCGCGCGAAGCAGTACTACATCCACATGCTCGGCACCCCCCGGGCCACGTCGATCCTGCACGCCTACCACATCCCGGCCATGCTCGAGATCGTGGAAGAGCTGCTCGGGCCGCACCCGATCATCAACAACGCGTCGATCTTCGCGACGAACCCGGGCGTCACCTACAACCTCGGCTGGCACCGCGACGTGATCCAGATTCCGCCGGACGAGATCCGCGACGAGCTGTTTTCGACGGCCTGGCCGCACAACAGCGTGCAGATCAACCTGCCGCTCTACGAGGAGCAGAGCCTGTGGGTGGTGCCCGGCAGCCACCAGCGACCCAACACCCCGGCGGAGGATGCGGCATTCGCCGGATCGAAGCACTACGCTCCCGTCGACGCGGCGATGCCGGGCGGGATCCCCGTGAAGATTCCCGCCGGCCACGCCCTGCTCTACAACAACAACCTCATCCATCGCGGCTACAACGCCGGCATGGAGACCCCGCGGCGGACGCTGCACATGGGGTACCACAGCGCCGCGCGGAAGCCGACCTGGCATTTCTACCTGCTGCCGCTGGCGCCGATTTCCGACCCTGCCTACCAGGCCCGCCTGCAGCCCCGGATCAGGGGTATGGTCGAGGAATACATCGCCCTGCGGCACCGCTACCCGCGGATGGAAGACACCTGGCAGCCTGGCTGGCCGGGGCCGGCGGCGTAGCGATCGTGGGAGCGGTCTCGCCCGGCGGGCCGTCAGCGTTTCGGCGGTACCCCGCGTTTCGGCGGCAACCAGCTTTTCGGCGGCAACTCGGGGGCTGCCCCGCCGCCCTGCTGCTTGCGGTACTCGCCCGGCGACAGGCCGTACTCGCGGCGGAACTCGCGGACGAAGTGGCTCTGGTCGCAAAAGCCGTGGGCCGCGCTGATGGCGGCGAGCGGGCGGCGGGTGGTCGTCAGCTCGCGGCATGCCAGCCGCAGACGCAGCCGCCGCAGGAACTGCTGCGGCGTTGCCTGCATGTGCCGGCGAAACATCCGTTCGAAGGCCCGCACGGAGCGGCCGGCGATCCGTGCCAGCTCGGTGTTCGCAAGCGGCGCGGCGAAGTTTTTCCGCATGTGGACGAGCACCAGGCCGAGGGCCGCGTCGGCGTCGCCCGCATGCACGGCGTCGGCATCGACCACCCGCGTCATCCCCAGCGTGCCCACGATCCTGCCGCGGGCGTCACGCAGCGGCCTCTTCGTGGTCAGCGACCAGACGGCGGTGCGGTCGAAGCGGCCCACGAGTTCGATCCGGCCGTCGACCGTCTCGCCTACCAGCGCCCGTTCGTCGTCGAGCCGGTACTGATCGGCGAGGTGATGCGGCGAGAGGTCGTAATCGGTGCGTCCGACGACCTGCTCCGACCGCTCGAGGGCGTAGTTCAGCAGGAAGCCGCGGTTCACCCAGGCATAGCGGCCCTGCCGATCCTTGATCCAGCACTGCACGGCCTCGATCTGGTCGAGCAGGCCGGCCAGGCCGGCCGCCAGCGGTTCGAGGGGCTGCAGGTCGCGAGCGCCGTCCATGCGAGTGAGTCCGGGGGGCGGTGCGTGATCACCCGAAAGTATCCCGCGCCAGGGCGGCCGCTGCACGCCGGTCTGATTCCAGCCAACGCCGCTCGCGGTGTCGCGCCCCCCCGGGATGCTAAAGTGCTGGTGGAAAACAGAGACGTCGCGCGTCTCGGGCGGTGAATCGATTCCGGCTCTCGGAGCTGCATCATGAAGACGGTTTTCCTGGCCCGCATGGGCTGCCTCCTCGGCCTGTGCGTGATCGGCTTCACCGGCCGCGCGCATGCGGACGAGAAGCCTCTTCCGGAAGAGGTCCGCAAGCCTGAGTCGACCATTCGCCCCCCGCCGGCCGGCCTGAAGGGCATGGTCGATGCGGGAAAAAACGATCCCGATCTCGCGGGTTTGAAGGTGCCGGAAGGGGTCCGGGTCGAGATCGTCGCCTGCGAACCAAACGTCATCAATCCCGTGGCCATGCGGTTCGAGGCGGATGGCTCTCTGCTCTGGATCCGCTGGGTAGCCGGTGCCGGCAACGGCCAGGAAACAATCACGTATCGCGATGGAACGAAGAGGAACATGCCCCGCTGGATGCGTGCCACGCCCGATCCGCTCTCAATCCTGCGTGACACGAACGGCGATGGCCGGTGGGACCGATCGGAAACGCTGATGGACGACCTCTTCATGCCGCCCTCGCTGCTCCGCGTGGACGAGTGGCTCTACTTCACCACCCGCGGCAGCGTCATCCGTCGCAAGCGGAGCATGCCCCAGGGGCCCTTCGACGTGCAGGAGCGGCTCGTGCAGGGCTTGGCCGCATGGCACATGCACCAGACGTCGGGATTGTCCCGCTCGCTCGACAACTGGATCTACGTGACCTGCGGCGACGAGGACAGCCACGCCGAGGGGGCGGATGGCACGCGGATCGACCTCTTCCGCAATGGCGGTGTCTGGCAGATGCGGCCCGACGGCTCGCGGCTCGGCCTGTTCGCCAACGGGTTTCGCAATCCGTATCGCGACGTGATCTTCGACGACTTCGGCAACATGTTTCACGTCGACAACGACAACGAGGACGGCTCGAAGTTCATGGGCTGCCGGCTGCTCCACATCCAGGAGGAGGCCGATTACGGATGGCGTCTCCTGGACGGCGTCCATTGTTGCAGCCCCGATCATCATCGGGGCAGCGTTTCGGGAGAGAAGGCGGGGCGGATGCCATGCCTCGTCAAGACGGGGCGTGGCGGCCCCGCCGGACTGGCCCGTTACGACAGCGACCGCTTTCCCCCGTTCTTCCAAGGGCTTCTCCTCTATCCGGACGTGCTCCAGCAGAACGTGCGGGCGTACAAGGTCGTTCGCCAAGGATCGACGTTCGCCGTCGTCGAGCAATTCACGCTTCTCGACGGCAGTTCTGCCGGTCGCTTCAAGCCGATCCAGGCGGTCGTGGGGCCCGATGGAGCCGTCTACGTCGCCGACATGCGTACGGGTTCGTGGGGCGACTTTGTGGAAGGCAAGGAGGGCCGCATCCTCCGCCTGAGCTGGTCGGGAACCGAGGAGCATCCGGCCATGCCGCTCGCGCCGCTCGATCGCTGGGCGAAGCGTGCCATGGGCACGGACGACGAACTCGTGGATTCCCTAGAGCAGCCCGAACACGAGTGGCGACTGCTCGCGCTTGACGCGCTCGAGCGGCGTGGCGATGCGGCGCGGCCGCGGCTGATCGCCCTGGCCTTGGACGCCAAGGCGGAGCCCCGAGCCCGCAGCGCGGCGATGAGCGGGGCGGGTCGGCTCTGGAACGACGCGGTCGAGGATGCCATGGTGGGATTGCTCGGGGATGGCCACCTCGAACTGCGGCGGCTGGCCGCCGAGCTGCTGGGACGCAACGCCGGGGGCGGTCGTGTCCGGGAAACGTCGCTGGCCGCACTGACACGAGTGCTGACCGAGGATCGTGAACCAGCCGTGCGGCGTGCGGCGGCCTTGTCGCTCGGCCGACTGGCCTCCCTTCTCCCCGAGGAGCATGCCGACCGCCGCGCCGCCGCCCGGAGCCTGTGGACGAACTACCGTGCGAGCGACGGGAGCGACCAATTTCTGCACGATGGCATGCTGCGGGCGCTGGAACGCCTGGGCGGAGCGGGCCTCGCTCCGATCGGCGAACTGGCGCGTTCGACCCAGTCCGACGATCGGGCGTTCGCCGTCGGGGCTCTGGAGGCCCTGCGGACCCGGGCGGGAGCCGAGCTTGTGGCCGCGGCCCTCCGGGACGACGACGGATGGACTCCCGAGCAGGCCCGGCGGCTGCTCGCCGCATTCCGCGGGTTTCAACTGGAGCCTCCGCTCGATCCCACACCCGTGGGAACCTGGCTCGAAAAGCATCCTCGAGCCCCGGTCGAGGTCCAGGTGGAGGCGCTCGTGACGCTCGGCCTGATGGCGACCGCCGATTCCGCGAGGGTCGTGCCCGTGGTGCTGCGGATCCTGCAGCATCCCGAATCGTCGCTGCGGCGGGCGGCAATCCAGGCGATCAAGGACCAGCGGATCCTCGCGGCCGCCCGGCCGCTGGCGGAAGCCCTGCGCAGCTCCGGCAAAGACGCCGCGGAACGGCTCGACATCGTCGCCGCCCTGGCGGCCCTGCAGCCTGGCGGGCGGTTCGCCCAGTTCCGGAGCGATCCAGGCGTCCGCGGAGTCGTCGCGGAACTCTTCGAGCTCTATCCTCGCGAGACCGACGCGAAGGTGCGGAATGACCTGCTCGGCTTGCTGGGTCAGCTCGATTTCAAGCGGGCCAAGCCCTTGGCCGAGGAAGCCCTGGCGAGCAGGGATCCGGCCACGCAGTCGGCCGCCCTGCAGGTGCTCTCCGCCGACCCCGAGAGCGTTCGGCAGGTGGCCGGGCAGTTCCTGGAAGGGAAGCTTCCCGAGCCGTTCCTGCCGCAGGTGACCGCCGCCCTGGAGCGGCATCTCGCCGGCGATAAAACTGGGGAGCTGGCGAAGCTCCGCGAACGCATCCTCGCGGACGCCCTGGTCGTGAAGAGCGAAGCGGATCTCAACAGGCTCGCGGCGCTCGTAGAGGCGCAGGGGAATGCCGACCGCGGCCGGGCCGTGTTCCTCGATCAGCGTCGCTCCCACTGCATGAAGTGCCACGGCCTGGAGGGCAAGGGAGGCAAGATCGGCCCCGACCTCTCCGGTCTGCACAAGACGATGTCCGCCGGAAAGTTTCTCGAGGCGATTCTCGAGCCCTCCAAGGAGATCAAGGAAAATTTCGAGACGTACGTGGTCACCACCACGGACGGCAAGATCTACTCCGGCTTGAAGATCAGCGACGACGGCAAGCGGTACGTGCTCCGCGATGCCGAAGGGAAGGACATCCCGCTCGCGGCCGAGGACGTGGAGGAGTTCAGCCGCTCGAAGACGAGCCTCATGCCCGCGGGCGTGACCGCCGCGCTGAAACTGCAGGAGCTCCTTGATCTCGTGGCCTTCCTGCGGGACGGGGCCGCCCAGGCCCGGCTGCGGTAGTCCGGTCGTGCTCCCGTCGCGGCCGGGTCGGTCACGGGCGACCTGCCTCGTCGCCTCAGGCGAGCACGTCCTGCACCACCTTGCCGTGCACGTCGGTGAGCCGGTAGTCGCGGCCCTGGAAGCGATAGGTGAGCCGCTCGTGGTCGATGCCCGGGCAGTGGAGGAGCGTGGCGTTCAGGTCGTGAATGTGCATCGGCTTGTCGATGAAGGATAAGACGGTCAACGGCGGTTCCGCAATCGATTCGATGGTGTCGGCCAGCCTTTGACCGGGCGTGGGGCCGTCGCTGATCCAGTGATTGTGTCCGACGTCGCTTCGCCAGACGCGGATAAAGCGGGATGCGGGGGCGATTTTCAGGCTGTGCGCAGACACGCCTCGAATCCGCCCGTCATGCGGATGGTTCAGAGGCTGCGGATGTCGATCACCGGCGGGTCATCCGGCGACGCTTGGATCGCGTCGCGGTCGTCATGCACCTGCACGAGCTCGTCCCAACTGGTGGGCGGGCCTCGGGCCGGGGCCAGCGGCGTCGGCTCGAGCGGTTCACCGAGATGGAGCAGGATCTTCCTGATCGGCGCCGGGTCGGTGATGAAGGCGATGAGGCGGATGTCGCCGCCGCAGGCGGGGCACGCGAGCGGGAAGGCTTCGGCGATTCGCGCGACGAGCTTGGCCCATGCAATTCTCGAGGTGTCGTGGGAACGGCCCGGGGCATCGGGGGCACCCTCACCCCGGCCCCTCCCGGAGGGAGAGGGAGAGAGGAAGCGTTGGCGATCGCCAGCGCCGTGACGGCGGGCCTGAGCGGGTGGTTCGGCGCGAAGACACCGTGGTAGCGATGGCGATGCCTTCTCGGCGGGGGCACGAGATCTGCCAGCCGGTCGAGAAACTCGCAGGGCGAGAGATCGACTACGCCGTGCCGTCCGGGGTTGGTGGCCTTGCGCTTCCGACCGGGGCCGACCCACTGGCCGCGCTTGTGGCGCGGGAGTGAGTAGCGGATGCGTTCGGGGCCGCCGTTCCCTCGAACTGCACGTTGACGACCTCCTGCGCCGCAGCAGCCAGGCGTGGGGCGAGCAGGCAGAGAAATGCCAATGCCGCCAGCATTCCCATACGTACGTTCTGTCGGATCTTGGTCATCAATGTGGCTCTCATGGTCTTTTCCTTTCGGGTGGTATTAGTGAAGTTCACCTTTCGCCGATGCAGTACAGGAAGGCCGGGGTTTGGATGAGCAGGCGTTTGCCGACCGTGTCGTGGATTGCGATTCCGGTCTGCAAGTTCCTGTCTCGTCAGTACTGCGCCGTCACGGCCACTTGGCCCGTCAGGCCCTTCAGGGTGATGGTTTCCTTGTCCTAGTTGAACTCGGTCCACGGCTTGCCGTTGACGATGACACTCTCATGGCTTCCCGGCGGTCAGCCGCGAGTAATCAATCAGACGATTGGCCGCCTCGATCATGTCATAGGTGTGGCCGCCCGTGGTGTCTGCCGTGACACGCAGGAAGTTGTATGCGAGTCCCCCATCCACCGGGTCCTGAGTAACCAGGATGCTCTGAGCGAGGGCATCAGCCTTGGCCTTCCAGAGCGGGTTCTTGGTCTCCTGCCACAGCCGCGTCCAGACATAGACCAGGCTGCCAGCCGTGCGAATGCCGGTACCCGCGGCGCGGCTCCAGCCCCAGCAGGACGGGCGCGACTCCAAGGGTTTGTAGGGGTCGAGTTTGCGATCCCAGTTCACATGCCGCTCCTCGCACCAGCGGGCGATCTCCATCACCAGCTTCAGGTCCCTTTCCTTGGCGTCGGCGTAATCCAACTGCCAGGTGCAGTAGGACAAAGCGTGGGGCGCAACGGTGTCCTGTACGAGGATCATCTCCAGGCTGTGATAACCCACATTCTGCCAGAACATCTCCGGCAGACAGTAGGTCTGCACCCATTTGTTGGCCCGGGCCTCGTTCTGAATGAACTCCTCAACGCCCAGTTCCTTGCGCACCCGCCCGAGGAACCAGAGCACAGCCTCCCCGCCATTGGTGCGCTGCTCGGAGGGGCCGAACACTCCTCCCGGCCATAGTTTCTCACCGTTCTTCTTATCCCGGCCGGGCCAGGCGCCGTCCTCGGGGTCCTGGGCGGCGGCGAATGCTCCGGCCAGGTCAAGGGCGGCGTCGCGGAACCGCGGGTCTTTGCCGACAGCGTAGACGTCCAGATAGGCCAGGCCGATCCAAGTCATCAGGGATACATTGCCTTTGTAGACCACGGGTAGCCGGCCGCCGCGATGCGTGCCGTACGCCATCCAGGCCGCGCGCTCGGCCAGCGCCAGGGCGTCGCGGCGCTCCTCCGGGTTGTCGGACCAGACCGCGATCGCCGCGCAGGCGCGGGTAAACGAAACGATTGGTATGAGCACTCCGCCGTCGCCGGCGGTCATGTTGCCCCAGGTCCAAAGGTTCCGCCACAACAAGGCACCGTCCTCGTCCCGCACCGCTCGGGCGGCGGCCAGGGCGCCTTCTTTGGCGGTCCGGTTCGGGGCCCAGTACGGCCCGGCGAAGGTGGCCATCTTCGTCACTGCAACCAAGTTTCTTTCTGGCCCGGGCACTTCCTTCTTGCCATCTTTCGGCACTCTGCCCGCGCGGATTCTCCAGGCTTCTTGCGCCAGCGGATCGCCGCCGATGAACTTGTACGCCTTGCCCGGGAATTCGGCCTGGCCGATATCCTTGCCTGCCGCATCCAACCCCGTCGCGATGATCCACAACTGGCCAGCGGACGCCTCTTTCCAGAGCGGGGTCAATGGCATCCAAGGTTTCTCGATTTCGCAGGACACCGCACCGGGGCCTTTCTCATTCCAAACCAGCTCGCGTTCCCGGCGGATCTCCCGCAAAGCCGTGATGCGATACTTGACCGCCCCCGGCACCTCGTTGAAGGCAATGGTGGGCGTGTGCAACGCGTAGTACTTGTTCAGGTGGATCGGACGCGTGTTGTAGAACGGTTGTTTGCCCGGTTCGCCGGGCCGGATCGGCTGGAGCGATTCCTCCTTGGCCTTGGCGGCCAAAACGCCATCAGCCTCCAACGGCTTGCCGTTGGGCTCCCAGGTGCGATCCGCGGCCTGGAGTGACGGGAAGGGCTGGTGGCGACTGACGTGGGCCCGGAAGGCGGTTTCCTCGGTCGTGCCGCCGGATTCCCACTTGGCCAGGCCGACCGCGTAATCGCCAATGATGGTGCCTTCGAAACTGACGATGCCGTCCACTGGTGACTTGTCGGCCTTGGTCAGCGTGATCGCACCCTTGAGCGTGTTGCCCGCGACGATCGCCTGGCCGACCGCCGCGGGAACCTCGAAGGGTTTTGCTGTAAGAACTTTGACCCGGTCAATCTTGCCCGCGCTTACCCGCATGCGCACGAGAATGCCTCCACGGAGTTCACCAGACTCCATAGCCGAGCGGCCACTGAAACCGACGCCGAAAGGAACCCAGTCGATCAGCGACTCGGTCGCGGGCGTCTGGGGATATACGGTGCCCCGAACCGCGACTGGATCAGCCTTGCCCAGCAAGACGGAACTGGCCTTGGCGGGTTTGACCGTGCCCTCGACCTTGCCGCCCTTGGGGACCACATCGAGCGACACGTCGTCGGTCAGGACAGGGGGGGCCTTGGCATCCTTATTTCCGCCGCGCAGGCTCAGGAGGGTCAGCAGGTCGGGGGTCTGCGTGAGGCTGATCGTGCCGGTGATCCGGCCGTCGGTCGCCACCGTGAGCTGGTCGGTCTTCGCCAGCCACGGGGTGTTGCGCTGGGTCTCGAGGGCGAACGCCGAGACGATCTTGTTGCCGTCGCGCAGCAGTTGCAGATCGACGATGCCGGTAGCGTTATCGAACTGCACGTTGACGACCTCCTGCGCCGCAGCAGCCAGGCGTGGGGCGAGCAGGCAGAGAAATGCCAATGCCGCCAGCATTCCCATACGTACGTTCTGTCGGATCTTGGTCATCAATTTGGCTCTCATGGTCTTTTCCTTTCGGGTGGTATTGGTGAAGTTCACCTTTCGCCGATGCAGTACAGGAAGGCCGTGGTCTGGGAACTATTGTCAAGAGTTGCGTTTAGAGGTCCTGGATCAGGCGGCGTTCTGCAGGACTCCGTCGGTGAAAACTTTTCCTTCGAGAACAAGAACGATCTGGTGATGCCCGTTGAGTCGTCGCCAACGTCGGCTTGCTGACTGAGCGAGCTTGAACATCATGGTGAGGCTGGCCTTCCTCGAGCCGCTCCCCTTAGTGCGTCGAAGGATAAGACGGTCAACGGCGGTTCCGCAATCGATTCGATGGTGTCGGCCAGCCTTTGACCGGGCGTGGGGCCGTCGCTGATCCAGTGATTGTGTCCGACGTCGCTTCGCCAGACGCGGATAAAGCGGGATGCGGGGGCGATTTTCAGGCTGTGCGCAGACACGCCTCGAATCCGCCCGTCATGCGGGGGGCCGACCGCGTCGTCGAGCAACCGCTCGATCTCGGCGAGGAAGATCCGGGCGAGAGCGGTGACGGCTGCGGGCCGGTCGGCGAGGAAGCCCCGCAGCCGCTTGGGCACCGAGATCACCCACTGCCGGACAGGCACCGGCGGGATGACGCGGTCGGCAAGATGCGCCGCCGTCTGGGCCATGTGGCGGCCCGTGCAGGATGGGCAGACGCCCCTGCCCTTGCAGGAGAAGGCCACGAGAAACCCGTGACCGCAGCGAGTGCAGCGAGCGCGGGCGAAGCCGAAGCAGAGGATGCCGCAGCCGAGATACTCCCGAAACTCCCCCTCGACGTGTGTCGGGACGGGCCTCTCGCCAAGGCTGCGAGCGGCAAGCCAGGTCTCCAGGTGCCGGCTGATGAACCGATGAAGCGGCGTCTTCTCGGGACGACGGCGTTCGTAGCGATCCACTCGCCCTGGCCGCCACGGACCAGCATGGAGGCACGCTCGAGGCCGAGGTGTGCAGAGCGTGACCACGAGCGCATCCGCCGCCGGGAGAGTTCCCGGTAGTGAAGACGGATGCGGAGGCGGTCAGGGGCAGCGGACAACGCGACATGCGGCGGGAGGTGCCAAGGCGAGCCGCGTCCGAGCACCCTCACTCCGGCCCTCTCCCGGAGGGAGAGGGAGCCAGCGCGAGGAGCGACCGGTTCGTTCAGGACCCGGGGGGCACGCCGTTCCTGTACGGCAGCTGGCGGGGCAAGAGACCGACGGGGGCGAGTGACGCCCGAACTGCCACGCCGAGTCACACGAGAAAAAGAACGGCCGCGTCACTCGCTTTCGCGGGTGGCACGGCCGTTGCCGGATCCAGCCCACCGGCCGGTTCCACTGGGGCAACTCCTTCGGCGCTATCCGCCAATACATCGATCTCCAGCCGGGGGGCGGCCATCAGGCGGCCGACGAGGCCTACTACTGCATCGCCGGCCTGCACGCGCTGACGACCGTCCGCGACCCGGCCCGGCTGCGGGCGCTGGTGCACGCGGCGTCCGTAGACCTCGTGGCGCTCGGGCTCGACCCCGAGCGGGCGGTGCTCGTCGTGCAGTCCGACGTGCCCGAGGTGACGGAGCTCACCTGGCTGCTGATGACCGTTTGCCCGATGGGCCTGCTCGAGCGGTGCCACGCCGATAAGGACAAGAAGACCCGCGGGCTGCCGGCCGACGCGGGGCTGTTCACGTATCCCGTGCTCATGGCCGCCGACATTCTCGCCTACGACGCCACGGTCGTGCCGGTGGGCGAGGACCAGGTGCAGCACATCGAGGTCTGCCGCGATCTGGCCGGCACGTTCAATCACCTCTACGGCGAGGTGTTTACTTGCCCAGGCCGCCGCTCGTCGAGGGGGGCGCGAAGGTGCCCGGCACCGACGGGCAGAAGATGAGCAAGAGCTACGAGATCACGATCGCTCGTGAATCTCGATCCGGCGACCGGCCGGAAGACGCGGCGGTGGCCGCTGCCGGCCTGCGAGGATCCGCATCCCTTCCTCGGGCCGCTCGTGCCCGCGGCGGGCGGCCTGCGGGTCTTTTTCGGCCGCGGTTCCGCCGACGCGACACGCGAACTCATCCTGCTCGAGGCTGCCGCGATGTAACCGACCGGCCGGGAATGCCATACAAAGGACGTCATGGTTTCCTCGCCCCACTCGTTTCGGCTCGGATTTGGCCTCCTCGCGGTGGTGGCGGCGGCCATGGTCGTCGTCGTCGCCGTCGTGTGCATGACTCCGTCCGCTGCGGCGGCCGGCGTCGATGACGGCGACTGGGAGATCACGGCGGAGAGCGAGGCGGCCGTCGAGCGGGGCCTGCGGTGGCTCGCCGCCAACCAGGGGCCCGAGGGGAACTGGGGGTCGGACGATCTCGGCCTCGTGGCGGTCGGCGGCCTCGCCTTCCTCTCCGCCGGCCACCTGCCGGGGATCGGTGAGCATGGGGAGGCGTGCGAGCGGGCCCTCGCCTACGTCGTCAAGAACGCGAAGCCGAGCGGCCTGCTCAACATCGCCGGGCCGAAGCGCGACACGTACAACCACGGCCTTTCGACGTTCGTCCTCGGCCAGGCCTACGGCATGACGGGCGATGCCCGCGTCGGCAAGGCGCTCGACCGCGCGCTCAAGCTCATTGCCCGCACGCAGGGGCCGATCGGCGGCTGGGACTACGAAGCCAGGCCGATGGATGGCGACTTGAGCCTGAGCGTGATGCAGGCCAAGGCCCTGCGGAGTGCCGTCGACAGCGGCTTCGAGATTCCGCCGTCGGTGATCGAGAAGGCGATCGCGAACGTCCGGCAACACTACGCGCCGCAAGGGGGCAACCCGAAGATGCCCGAGGCCGAACAGAAAAAACTTCCCGGTCAGTTCACCTATGCCAAGGGGGGCGGCAAGGCCACGGTGGCCATGGCGGCAGCGGGCGTCGTCTGCCTGCAGGAGTTCGGTCAGTACGACGACTGGCGGATCGCCAAGAGCATGGAGCGGGTCAATGCCGAGATCGCCAAGGTCAAGCCGCAGCAGGCCCACAACGGCAAGATGCCCTTCGACGCCTACACGCTCAACTACGTCGGCCAGTCGCTCTACCAGGTGGGCGGCCCCGGCTGGAAGCGGCACTACCCCGCGCTCCGCGATGCGATCGTCGGCTCGCAGGTGATCGATCCCAAGAACCCGGCCAACGACGGCAAGTGGGCGGCCGGCAGCCATGTGGTCGGCAAGTCGGGCGACCTCTACGGCACCGCCGTCGCCGTCTTCGTGCTTTCGATTCCCAACCGCTATCTGCCGATCCTCCAAAAGGGGAACACCGACCCGGAGAGCACCGACGAGAAGACCGGAGGGCCGCGGCCATGATCGCGTTTCCTCCCGGGGCCCTGCCCCTCGCCATCGCTGGCGTGGCCGCGGCCGCCGCGCCGATCATCATCCACCTCTTCAACAGGTCACGGTTTCGTGAGATCGACTGGGGGGCGATGGATTTCCTCTTGGAGGCGGTGAAGCGGAGCCGCTCGCTCCTGCGGTTTCGCGACCTCTTGCTGCTCGTGCTGCGAACGGCCGCCGTGGTTCTCTTCGGCCTCGCGGTGGCGCGGCCGTTCCTGCGTCTCGGCGCGGCCGCGACCGCCGGACGCGGCCCGCTCCACGCGATCCTCGTCGTCGACAACAGCATGAGCATGGGCCGCGAGCGGCTCGGCGGCCGCACGCTGCTCGACGATGCGAAGGACCGCGCCAAGGACGCCCTCGAGCAGCTGCCCCCCGGCAGCCGGGCGACCGTCGTCCCGCTCTGCGGGCCGGCCGGCAGCTACAGCCTCGACCCGCTCCGCACGCAGGAAGACGCCGTCGAGGCGATCGACGCGATCCGCGTGATCGACAGGGCCGGCACCGTCGCGCAGGCGGTCGATCTCGCGACGCAGGCCGCCGAGCGGGTGGTGGACCTCGCCGACAAGCGGATCGTGTTCATCGGCGACCAGCAGGTTGCCGCGTGGCCGGCGGATCCGAAGCCGCTCCTCGCCGGAAGCGCAGGCCCCGGCGACGGGCTGCCGCTCGACATGCAGGCTGTCGCCGTCGCCGTGCCCGAGCCCGACAACACCTGGGTCGAGTCGTTCGCGGTGGCCGATGGCGTGGCCGACGTCGACCTTCCCGCCACGCTCACGGCCGTGGTCCGCCACGAGGGCCGCGAGCCGCGGCGGCACGTGCAGGTGTCGCTCGTGATCGACGACGCCGAAGTGGCGACGGAGACGATCGATCTCGAACCGGGCCAGGCCCGTGAGGTGAGCTTCGCGCACCTCTTCGACGCCGCTCCCGAGCCGGACCGGCCCGCCTGGTCCACCGCGATGGTCGTGCTGCCGGAAGACGCGGTTCCGCAGGATGACCGCCGCTGTATCGTCGTGCCCGTGGTGTCGTCGCTGCCGGTCGTGTTCGTCGATCAATACGGGGCCGGCGACGAGGATCCGCGCCGGGGCCGCCTGGGCGAGACGCTCAGCGTGCGGCGGCTGCTGGCGCCGGTGACGACCCGCGACACGACGCAGAAACATCTCGTGCGGGTGCGGCACGTCTCCGGCGAAAAGCTCGACGAGGAGACGCTTCAAGGCGTGGGCCTGGCGGTCGTTGCGGGCGTCCGCGGTCCCGGCGCGACCGTGCCGCTGCTGCGGTCGTTCGTCGACCGCGGCGGGCAGCTCGTCATCGCTGCCGGCGGCGACTTCGATCCCGCCGTGTGGACCGCCGCCGCCTGGCTCGACGGAGACGGCATCCTCCCCGCGCCGCTCGGCGGCACGTCCGGCCGTCTGCCCGACGAGACCGGCCGGCTCGAGCCGCGGCGGCTGTCGTGGAACAGCATGCGGGATGAGCCGCTCTTTCGCGTGCCCGACGTGCCGGCGGACGAACTCGCCGATCTCTACGGCGGTCCGCTCTTTTTCAAGACGGTCGTCACCGACATGGCCGCCGCCGGAGCCGACACGGTCGACGATCCCGCTTTCCGGCCGCGGGTGCTCGCCGCGTTCGACGACGGCACGCCGTTTCTCGTCACCCGCCGCATCGGCAAGGGGAGCGTCGCGTGGCTGGCCAGCGGACTCACCGGCTCGTGGAACACGCTCGCCAAGACCAACGCGATGCTCCTCTGCGACCGGCTGCTCAGGGGCATGCTCGCCGAAACGCTGCCGGCCCACACGATCCCCACGGCCGACCGCTTCACGCTTCCCATCGCCGCGGGCGACCGCCGCGCCACGCTCACGCTCATGCGGCCCGACGAAAACGGCTCGCCCGCGGGCCCCGTCGAATCGCTCACCGTCGAGGCCGTCGGCGGCGATGCCTACGCCGCCACGCTTCGCGACCTCTCCGGCCGCGGCATCTACATGGTGACCGCGACCAAGGTCAACGAGGCGGCGACCCGTGACGACCCCGCCGCGGTGCGGGCCGAGGAACCCGGCTCCGCCGCCGCAGCGGGCCGAAGACCGGCCGAGGAACTGCTCTGGCGGCGGCCGCTGGCGGTGAATGGCCCGGCTCGCGAGTCGGAGCCCGCGGTCTTCGACGCCGAATCATTCGCGGCCCGGCATGCGGGCATCGACGGCCTGCGGTGGACCGGCCCGGACGACGCGATCGAGTTCACCGGTGCCCGGGTCGTCGGCCACGACGCCTGGTGGTGGATGCTCGCGGCCTGCGGCCTGTGCCTTGTCGGGGAGTCGCTCCTGCTCGCCAAGCCGCGGGAGGACCGGCCATGACCGCTCCCTTTTCCGGCACCCTCGCCCGATGGCTGGGCGGCCTGTTCGGCGTCGAGAGCCTGGAGCGGGTCGATGCGTGGAAGGTGTCGCTGGCGGCGCCGTGGGCGATCCGGTTTCCGATTCTGGTGGCGGTGCTCGTCGCGGTCGCCGCGGCGGCGGGCGCGTGGTTCTATCTCCGCTGGCAGCCGGCCATGCATCGCCGGACGCGGTCGTTGCTCGCGGTCGTGCGGGGGGCGGCGGGGGCCGTGCTCGTGCTCTTGCTCGCGGATCCGGTGCTCCAGCTCTCGGTGCGCAATTCGCCGCGGCCGCTGCTCTGGCTGCTCTTCGACGGCAGCGAGAGCATGGCGATCGAGGATCAGGCCGATGGAAAAAAGACGTCGCGCAGGGACCTCGTCGCCGAGTGGTTGAAGCAGAAGACCGACAACGTGGTCGACGCGTTGGGGGAGAAGTTTCGGCTGCGGGCGTTCTCCATCGACGCCGCCGACGGCGTGCGGCCGATCGAAGCGGCGGACGACGACGCCCCCGACGTGATCGACGGCGAGAAGCTCGCGGAAGGCCTGTCGACGGCCGGGCAGGTGACGGCGATCGGACGGGCGCTCGAGGATCTCTCGCTGCGACACTCGGCCGCGAACCTGCAGGGGGTCGTGCTCGTGAGCGACTTCGACCAGAACGCCGGCCCGCCCGCGACGGCGGCGGCCCGGAGGCTCGGCGTGCCGTTCTACTGCGTGGGTGTCGGCCCCAAGCTCGCGGCCAACGTGGCGATCGACGTGCAGCCCCCGCCGGTGATGAAGCAGGACGAACGGTCGGCCGTGGCGGTGACGCTCCGGCAGACGGGGCTCGACGATGCCGTCGCGGTCGTCACGGTCTCCATTCGGCCGCTCACCATTCCCCCCGGCAACGGCCCCGCCGCGCCGCAGGCCGCTCCGATCGTGGTCGGCACGCGGTCGGTGCCGCTCTCCGCGGGCACGGTGGCGGTCGAGTTTCCGTTCACCCCCACGGTGATCGGTCGCACCGAGGTGGTCGCCACGGTCGAGCGGATCGAGGGGGAGCAGATCGATGCCGACAACAAGGCGACCCGCGAGACGGTCGTGCGCGACGATTTCCTCCGGCTCGAGTACGTCGAATATGAGCCGACGTGGGAGTGGCGGTTCGTGAAGGAGGTGTTCCAGCGCGACCCGCTCGTGGGAGAGGCCGGCTTCCGCACGTTCCTCCGCTCGGCCGACCCGCAGGTGCGGGCCTCGAACGAGCTCTTTCTCGCGACGCCGGCCGCCTCGCGGGCCGAGTTTTTCGCGACCGACGTCCTCTTTCTCGGCGACATGCCGGCCGGCGGCCTGTCGAGCCGGTTCTGCGAGATGACGAAGGAGTTCGTCGAGGAGTTCGGCGGCGGGCTGGTCGTGATCGCCGGGCCCCGGTTCGGGCCGGCGGAACTCGCCCAGACCCCGATCGGCGACATGCTGCCGGTGGTGTTCGACTCGGCGCGGCGGACGCGGGACGACACGCCCTTCGAACTCGCCCTCACCCCGGAGGCGGCGCTGGTCGACTTCATGCAGCTGGGGGGCGACGAGGCGGAGAATCGCAAGGCGTGGAAGAACCTCGGCCGCCTCCCGTGGTGGCAGCCGGTCGCGCGGCCGCATCCGCAGGCCACGGTGCTGGCCGTGCACCCGAGCGAGAAATGCACCGACGGCAAGACGCCGCAGCCGATCATCGCGATCCGCCGATACGGCCGGGGCGAGGTGGTCTACGTCGGCACGAACGAGACCTGGCGGCTGCGGCGCAAGTACGGCGAGCGGTACTACCGGCAGTTCTGGGGACAGCTCATGCACCGGCTCGGCCTCAGCCACGCCCTCGGCAGCCAGAAGCGGTTCGTCGTCCGGACCGATGCGGAGACCTACCGCACCGACGACACCGTGCTCCTCACCGTCGAGGCATTCGATGCCGACTTCCAGCCGCTCGCCGCCGCCAAGCTTCCCGACCGCACGCTCACCGCGCGGCTCGTGCGGCCCGACAAGCCCGCCACCGACGAGCCCGAGAAGCTCACGATCGCGGAGGTGCGGCCCGGACTCTTCGAGGCGCGGGTGCCGGCGCTCGTGGCGGGCGAGCATCGGATCGTCGTCGAGGATCCGATCACCCGCGAACCGTCGCATGTGGCCTACACCGTGACGAGCGTGTCGGTGGAGCAGCGTTCCGCGAGCCGCAACGTGGCCCTGCAGGAGGCGATCGCCGCCGCCAGCGGGGGCAAGACCTACGACCTCGCCTCGGCCGCGAAACTCGCGACGGACGTCGATCCCGTGGCCCGGCCCGAGCATGCCGTGAAGGTGTTTCCGCTCGGCATGACCTGGGCCTGCCTGCTCGTGGGCCTCGGGCTGTTGATCGGCGAATGGATCATCCGCAAGAGGGTGAGCCTGCCATGAGTGAACTCGTGATACACGATGCGGCGACGAACGCGGCCGGGCCGACCGGCGGCGACCGGCTCGCGGCGCTGCGGGCGCGAATCGCCCAGGTCGGCCGGCGTCGCCGGGGCGTGCGGCGGCTTTCCGCCGCGTCGCGGATCGTGCTGGCGATCCTGCTCGCCGCGGGGGCCCTGTTCCTCGTCGACTGGATGTTCGCCCCCGGCCGTTTCGCCAGGCTGATCATGCTCCTCGTGGCGGCTGCGGCGGTCGCCCGCGTCTTCTGGCGGCGGGTGCGGCCCGGCCTCGCGGCCCGCGAGACGGAGGCCGAGATCGCCCTCTTGATCGAGAAGCAGCACGGGATCGACAGCGACCTCGTGGCGGCGCTCGAGTTTGCAAACGGCTCCGCGGCGCCGGGCTCCGCCGATCTCCGCGGGGCCGTGGTGGACTACGTCGCCGATTTCGGCCGCACGTGGCAGATGCCGCGGGAGGCGATCGACCCGAAATTGCGGCGGCGTCTCGGGTGGCTCGCCGTCGCCGTGGCGAGCGTGGCTGCGGCGGTCGCCGTACGGCCCGACTTCGCGGCCGCGTTCATCGATCGGATGCTGCTTGGCCGGGCCCACTACCCCACCCGGACGCGGATCGAGTCGCTCACGGTCGGCGGCACGAGCGTCGACCCTGCCCCGTGGGCGGCGGCGAGCGTGGCCTGCCCGCTCGGGCGGCCGATCGGATTCGAAGTCGGCATCGCCGGTGAAACGCCGCGGCTCGCCCGGCTCAGGGTCGCGTCGGTGGAGACGGGAGGCACGACCGAGATCGAGCTCGTGCCCGACACCGCGGACCGCCCCACGACCTACGCCGCGCGGCTGCCGCGACTGGCCGAGTCGGTGGATGTGCAGGTGTTTGCGGGTGATGCCTGGACGGAGCCGGTGCGGGTGCGGGCGATCGCGCCGCCGCTCGTGGATGTCGCGCTGTCCAGCAAGATGCCGGCCTATGCGGGGGGCCGGATGGAACGGGCCACGCAGGGCGCCCGACAGGTGACCGTGCTCGAAGGATCGCGGGTCGATCTCGCGGTCCGCTGCACGAACAAGAGCCTCGCCTCCGCCACGCTCGTCATCGACGGCGGCGAACATCCGCTCGCGCCGCGCACCGGCGACGGCGACGGCGGTGCGCGGGAGCGTGCCACCGAGTGGACGATTTCGGGAGATCGCTCGCCGCTGTCGCGGCTCGACCGCACGGTGACGTACGAGATTCGGGTGGTGGATGAAGACGGCCTGGCCGCCGACACGCCGGTCGTCGGCTCGATCCGCGTCAAGCCCGACGCTCCGCCGCGGGTGACGGCCGACGTGCCGACGCGGCTCGTGCTCCCCACTGCGGCCCCGCGGGTGGCCTGGCGGGTGGCCGACGATCATGCCATCGCGCGGCTGGAGATCCTGGTGGAGCCGGTCTCGGCAGGGGCCGCGGCGGAACCTGGCGACACCTCGACGGCGGTGCCGGCCCGCGCCGCGACGATCCCGGTCTCGCTCGCGACGAGTGACAACGCCGACTGGGTGGGGGGCGACCGGCTGCCGCTCGAGGGGGTGGCGACGGTGAAGCTCGCCGGGCTCGGGCTCCAACCGGGCGATCAGGTGCGGTTGGTCGTTCGTGCGGTCGACTACCGCGGTGATGCGGCCGGCCAAAAAGCCGAAAGCGAGCCGATCCTGCTCGACGTGACCGACGAACGCGGGATCCTCGCGGGGCTCCTGAAAGCGGATGAACGCTCGCTCGAGCAGCTCGACGCGATCATCGACCGTGAACTCACGGTGGGAGGTGCACGATGACCCGGACTCGTTTTCAGAACATGATCGCCGGGACGCTGCCGTGGCTCCTCGCGGCGGTGTGCGTCGCGAGGCCGGCGGCGGCGGACGACGCGGCGGCGGCCTCCGCGGGTCTGACGGCCCAGGAGCGAGCCCGGGCGCTGGCGGTGGAGCTCGTGCGCGGCGTGATCGACGGGCAACTGCGACAGCTCGAGGAGAACGGCCTTGCCGACCGGCCGATTCACGCCGACATTCGCGGGCTTCGCGGTGCGATCGAATCGCTCATGCAGAAGGAGATGCAGGAGGTGATCGACCTGCTCGGCCGCGCCGACGCCGCCACGGCCGCCGATCGTCGTGAGATCATCGGCGCGGCCCGCACCCGTGCCCGCGCGATCGTCACGCGGCTCGCAGCGGAGCGGCAGCAGGTCGTGCGGCGGCTCAAGGAGGCGACGCTTGCGGCCGAGGCCCGCGCCGTGCTCGAGCGGCAGTCTCGGCTGCTGGCGACGACCGAATCACTCCCCACGCTTGCCGACGGTCGGCGGGAGCAGGCGATCCTCGCGGCGATCGACGAGGAGCGGAACGTGAAGACGCTGCTCGCGACCCTGCAGGCTTCGCTTGCCGACGTGAGCACCTGGGGGGGCGAGACGGGGGCGATGGCCCTGGCCGGTCTGCGGCAACTCGAAAAGGAGAACGTCGCGGCGGCGGTGCTGGCGGCGGAAAACAGTCTGGCCGCGGCCGATCCGGCGGGGGCGGCCGCGGAGCAGCGCCGCGCGATCGCGGGGCTCGAGTCGGTGCTTTCGGCGGTGGAGGGCAATCAGGCCGGACAGCGTGTCGATCCTGCCGCCACCGGCAAGGATGCGGCGGCGCTCGCCGGCAAGGCCGCGGCCATGAGGATCGAGATGGCGAAGGTGCCGCTCACCGACGCGACCGTCGAGAGACTGCTGGCCGAGCAGTCCGCCCTGCAGGAATCGCTCGCCAAGCTCGTGGCACAAGCCCGCGGCGAGCCGGCCGTGACGGGGTTCGTCGCGCGGGCGAAGGAGGCGGCGATCGAGGTGGCGGCCGGCCTGCTCGAAGGGGATCAACAGCGGGCGCTGGCGAGCCAGGACGTGGTCATCGACAGTCTCGAGCAGCTGGCGAAGCGGGTGGAGGCGAGCAAGCCGGCTGCGGCGAGTGCGGAGGACTTTGCGCGGCAGGCAGCCGAACTGATGAACCTGCTCGATCGGGTGCAGGATGTTTCCAAGCAGCAGGCCGAGATCGGCCGGGCCGCGGCAGCCCGACCGCAGGCGGCTGTCGAGGCCGAGCGGCAGCTCGCCGCGCGGATGGCCAAACTCCTCGCCGAGCAGCGGGGCGGCGCGTCTCCCGAACCCGGCAACCTCGATGGCACGCGGGCCGGGCGGGGGCTGCCGGCGGCCGTGGAGCAGCGGCTCCAGATCGCGGCGGAGGCCGCGGCGCAGGCGGCCCAGGCGAAAACGCCCCAGGAGGCGCAGTCGGCGGTCCAGGTGGCGACCGAGGCCATGCAGACCGCCGCCCGCGAGATCGCGAATGCCCTGGCCGACGCGCGGCGGAAGTCGCTTGCGGCCAAGGCCGGGGAGCTGTCACGGGCAGCCGAGGTGGCGGAGCGGGCAGCCGCTGCCGAGCAAGGCATCGCCAAGGCGGCGCGGCAGGCAGCCGAGCAACGGCCGGCACAGCAGGCAGCGCAGGAGTCCGACGCTGCCGTCGAGTCGGCCGCCGATCTCGCCGCGCAGCAGGCGGAGGTGGCCGCCCTTACCGACACGATGAAGGACGCGGTGGACGGCCTCTCGCCGGAGGCCGCGAAGCTCATCGAGGCCGCACGGGCAGCGATGGAGGCCGCGAAAAAAGAGCTCGCCGCACAGGCCGCCGGCGAGCAGGCTGCGGCGGCCGCGGGCGAGCAGGCTCCCGGCGACAAACTGCCGGCAGACAAGGCACCACTGGCGGAGAAAGCAGCGGCCTCGCCGGCCCCCGACGACAAGGCTCCTGAACAGGCCGCTGCGGAAGCGTCGGCGCGGGCGGCACAGTCGCTGGCGAAGGCGGCCGCGACGATGCGGGACGAGGCGAAGAAGACCGACGCGCTCGCCAGGGCGGCTGCCGCGCCGGGGGGCAACGACACGAAGGCGGCCGAGTTGGCGGCCAAGGCGAAAGAACTCGCGCGGGCCGCGGAGATGACGGAGCGGACCGCGGCCGCAGAGCGTGGCATCGAGGAGGCGACGAAGCAGGCGGCCGACCGCGCCGAGCAACTCACTGCCGCAGAGGCGAAGCCGCCCGCCCCGGCTGCCCGCGAGGCCCGCGAGGCAATCGCAGAGGAACTCGCGCGGAAGCAGGCCGAGGTGGCCGAGGCGGCCGCGCCGATCGAGGAGGTCGCGGCTGATCTCGCGCCAGAGGCGGCCAAGATGATCGAAGAAGCGCGAGCCGACATGAAGGCGGCCGAGGAACTGCTCGCCTCCCGCGCCGACAGTGAGGAAAAGACAGCCGGGACGAACAACGGTGAACAAACTTCCGCGGAACAGACCGCGGCGAACCAGGCCAGGCAGTCAGGGGAACAGGCGGCCAAGGCGCCGGGCGAACAGGTGGCCAATCAGCCTGCTGAACAGGGGCCGAAGCAGCCTGGCGAACAGGTGGCCAAGCAACCTGGGGAGCAGGGGCCGAAGCAACCGGGGCAGCAGGCTGGCACGCAGGCGGCCAAGCAGGCGGCAGCATCCGCTGCAAAAGCTGCCGAGCAGGCGAGCGAGTCGCTCGCGAAGGCGGCCGCGGCCATGCGCAAGGATGCCCAGAAGGCGGCGGAAGAACTTGCCCGCACGGCTGCCGAGCAGGCATCTGCGGCCTCCCAGGCAAGGCAGGCCGCGGAACAGGCGGCCGCGGCCCAGTCGCCCACGAGCCCGTCCCCCGGACAGCAGGCCGGCCCGACAAGCCCGCAGCAGCCAGCGGGGCAGCCGCAGCCCGGGACCACCTCACCGCGGAATCAGGCCGAATCGCTCGCTGCCCAGGAGTCGGCGGTTGCCCGCGACGAGTTGCTGGCGAATGAAATCGCCGCGGCGATCGCGGAGCAGTCGTCGGCCCGAGAGGCGGTCGCCGCGACCGCCAGGCAGCTGGAGCAGATGCCGGCCGGCGCCACACCGCAGCCGACTGCCGACGACCGCGAGCGGACGGCTGCGGCGCTCGCGGAGGCGAAGGAGCGGTTTGCCAATGCGCAGCGGGCCGTCGGTGAACGGGTCGCAGCCATGCTCGACCAGTCGGAGGTCGGCAACCAGCCGCTGCGGGAGTCGCTTGCGGAAGCGTCGCCGCAGAATGACCTCGGCACGGGCTTCGTGCCGGAGTCTCCAGAAACGACCGCCGACATGATCGCCGGCGAACCAGCGAATGCTCCGGCCAATCAGGCCGCCGCCGCAACGCCGAACTCCCAGCAGTCGGCCTCCCAGCAGTCGAGCTCTCAACAGTCGGCCTCTCAACAGTCGAGCTCCCAGCAGTCGAGCTCTCAGCAGTCGAGCTCTCAGCAGTCGAGCTCTCAGCAGTCCAGTTCTCAGCAGTCCAGTTCTCAGCAAGCCAGCGCTCAGGCCCAGCAGGATCGCAGCAGCGGTGGCCGCACCGGGGAGGCTCGCGACGAGGGGCCGCTCAGCGAGAGCGCCGGCGTCGACAGGAAGGGCGATGCCGGCAGTCGCGGGGGCGACACCGATTTCGTCGACAAGTCGTTCGAGCGGGATGCCTGGTTTGCCAAACTGCCTCCCGAGGTCCGCAAGGCGATCCGCGCCGGCAGCCAACGCCGCGCGCCGCGCGGCTACGAGGAGAAGATGGATCGGTATTTCAAGAATCTCGAGTGAACGATGTCCCCAGAAACCACCCCGCAGGAGAACCTCCCCATGAGCGATCAACCATCCGGCGACGACGTCGCCGCCGTGCAGAAGTGCGAACAGGCCTACAACAAAATCCGCGACGAGCTTTCGAAGACGATCGTCGGCCAGGAGGAGGTCGTCGAGCAGGCGCTCGTGGCGATGTTCGCCCGCGGCCACGCGCTGCTCGAAGGCGTTCCGGGCCTCGCGAAGACCCTCCTCGTCAGCTCGCTCGCGCAGGCGCTGCAGCTGACGTTCAAGCGGGTGCAGTTCACGCCCGATCTCATGCCCAGCGACGTGACCGGCACCGACGTGATTCAGGAAAACCTCGAGACGGGATCGAGGCAATACACGTTCCTGCCCGGCCCCCTCTTCGCCAACATGGTGCTCGCCGACGAGATCAATCGCACGCCGCCGAAGACGCAGGCCGCGATGCTCGAGGCGATGCAGGAGCGGCAGGTGAGCGCCGGGGGCACGACGCACCAGCTGCCGCGGCCGTTCTTCGTCCTGGCCACGCAAAACCCGCTCGAGCAGGAGGGCACCTACCCGCTCCCCGAGGCGCAGCTCGACCGGTTCCTGCTCCACATCAAGGTGGGCTATCCGTCGGCCCGCGACGAGTGGGAGATCGCCCGCCGCGTGACGGGCGGTCAGTCGGGCCGGATCGAGCCGGTGTTGGGCGTGAAGGAGATCCTCGCCGTGCAGGATCTCGTGACCCGGGTGCCGGTGAGCGACCAGGTGCTCGGCTACGCCTGGGCCCTCGTCAGGGCGACGCGGCCGGGCTCGGCCGAGGCTCCCGAGTTCGTGAACCGCTGGGTGGCCTGGGGCGCCGGGCCCCGGGGCGTGCTCACGCTCGTGACGGCCGCGAAGACGCGGGCCGTGCTCTACGGTCGCTATCACGCGACGGTGGGCGACGTCCAGGCGATGCTCAAGCCGGCGCTCCGGCACCGCCTGGCCCCCAACTACGCCGCCCAGTCGCAGAACATCGGCAGCGAGCAGCTCATCGACATGCTGCTGGAGGCCGTGTCGGCCGAGCGCGTCTACGAACGCCCGGCGGCGTGAGGAGGAGGCCATGCAACAGTCCGTGCTTTCGAAATACGTCGACCCGGAGACGCTCAACCGGCTCGCGGGCCGCGGCCTCGAGCCGCGGGGGCTGGTGGCCGGCACGCTCGCCGGCAACCACAAGTCCCCCTTCTCCGGCTTCGCGGTCGAGTTCGCCGCGCACCGGGAGTACGTGCCGGGTGACGATCCGAAGCACATCGACTGGCGGGTCTACTTCACCCGCGACAAGTACTTCATCAAGCAGTACGAGATGGAGACGAACCTCGTCTGCCACCTCGTGCTCGACACGAGCGCGTCGATGCGGTACGGCGAGGGGCCGAGGCAGAAGTTGCTCGCCGCGGCCAGGCTGGCGACGACGCTCGGCTACGCGGTCGTCCGGCAGGGCGACAAGGTGACGCTCGCCACCTGCGACGAGGCGGTGATCGACTTCGTGCCGCCCGGCAACTCGATGGGGCAGATCGTGCGGATGACCGAGCGGCTCGACACCCTGAAGCCGACACGGAAGACCCGCCTGCCGGAGTGCCTGCTCGACCTCTGCGGCCGCTTCGGACGGCGGGGCATCGTGCTCGTGTTCAGCGACTTCTTCACCGACGTGGCCAAGCTCGAGAAGGCCATCGAGCGGCTGCGGTATTCCCGCCACGAGGTCGTGCTGTTCCAGGTGCTGCACCCCGACGAGCTCGAGTTCCACTTCGAGGGCAATGTGAAGTTTCGCGGCCTCGAGGTCGACGAGCAGCTGCTCACGCAGCCGGCCGAACTGCGGAAGCGGTATCTCGAGGCGCTGTCCCGATTCAACGACACGCTCGAGGAGGCCTGCCTGCGGAACAAGGTGGAGCGGGTCGTGGTCGACACCGGCCGCAATCCGGCGGAGGTGCTCGTGGACTACCTCAACGCCCGCAGCCTGCGGGTCCGCGGCCGCTGACCGCGGCCGGGAACGTCCATCCCGGGGCGCGGCGGCGACTTCGCTCCCTCGCTGAACCAGCGGAGGCCCGGTCCACGCCCTGGCTGTCGGCCGCTCAGGCCTCCGTCGCGGCTCGGATGCCGGCTTCGGCGGCGGCGGCGATGTGGTCGATCTCGTCGAGCGTGACGCACAGGGGCGGCATGAGCACGACCACGTCGCCGAGCTGTCGCAGGAGGGCGCCGTGGTGCCGCGCGGCCAGGCAGGCCTGCGTGCCCCGCTTCTCCTGCCAGGCATAGGGGTGGCCGGTCGCCTTGTCGGCCACGAGCTCGAGCCCCGCCACCAGGCCGCACTGCCGCACGGCACCGACATGGTCGAGCCGGCCGAGCCGCGCGGCGTGTTCCTGCAGCCGGGCGATCTTCGGTGGCAGGGATGCGAGCACCTGCTCCTCGCGAAACACATCGAGCGAAGCCAGGCCGACGGCGGCGGCCAGCGGATTGCCGCCGTAGGTGTGGCCGTGGAAGAACGTCCGCCGATCGCCGTGCGGTCCCAGGAACGCGTCCCAGACCCGCTCGGTCGTGAGCGTGGCCGCCATCGGCAGGTAGCCGGCGGTCAGCCCCTTGGCGAGGCAGAGGAAGTCGGGCACGACATCCTCCTGCTCGCAGGCGAACAGCGTGCCCGTGCGGCCGAAGCCGGTGGCCACCTCGTCGAGGATCAGCAGCACGTTGTGCCGGGCGGTGATCTCGCGCACGCCGCGGAGGTAGCCCGACGGATGCACATAGATGCCGGCGGCCATCTGCACCAGCGGTTCCATGACGAGGGCGGCGATCGTGCCGCGATGCGCGGCGAGGGTCTGGTCGAGGGTCGCGAGCGCCTCGTCGAGCGCCGGGGCCGGCCGGCCGGTCGCCGGACACGGGCCGCCGGGGGACGGCAGGCGGATGGCCGCGAACGTCAGCGGGGCGAAGAGCGCCGTGAACCGGTCGACACCGCCCACGCCGATGGCGCCGAGCGTGTCGCCGTGGTACGCCTCGCCGATGGCGACGAACCGGGTGCGGTCCGGCTCCGGCGGCACGGCCTGCCGCCAGTATTGGAAGGCCATCTTGAGCGCCGCCTCGATGGCGCTCGACCCGTCGCCGGAAAAGAAGACCTTTTCCAGCCCGGGCGGCGCGACCTCGACGAGCCGGCGGGCGAACTCGACGGTCGTCGGGTTCGAGAGGCCGAGGTTCGTCGTGTGGGCCACCTTCGCCGCCTGGGCGGCGAGGGCCGCGTCGAGTTTCGGGTGGCGGTGGCCGTGAACGTTGCACCACATGCTCGCCGAGCCGTCGAGGTAGCGGTTGCCGGCGGTGTCCACGAGCCAGGCCCCCTGCCCCGACTCGATGAGCAGCGGATCGTACTCCTGCATCTGCGTGAACGCATGCCACACGTGCCGGCGGTCCCAGTCGGCGAGCAGGTCGGCGCAGGATGACGCTGCGCCTGTGGAGGCGGCGGGCGCCACGGGGGGGACTCGGCTGCCGGGGGCGGGCGGGTTCATGCGGAGAGTGTAGCGGCCGGCGATCGCGACCCGGGTGCCGAGGCCGGCGCCGAGCCGGGCGGCGGCGCGGCCTTCGACGACGGCCGCCTCGATGAAGCCCTGGGAGCCGACGAGGACGACCGGCGTGCCCGAGGGGGCATCGCCGTAGGTGCGGACGAGCGTGGTCAGGTCGTGCCCGCCCACCCGGAGACCGCCGGCGGCGGCGACCAGCGGCCAGAGTTCCGCCGGCAGGTTGGTGACGAGATTCCCGAAGGCATCGACGTGGATCACCTCGCCGGCGTGGCCCGCGGCCGTCTTCTGCGGCTCGGGCCACGGGAGCCGTGCGAGGTCGGTGATGGTTGTGCCCAACGCCTCCGGCGGCGTGCCGTCGAGCAGCCGTACGGCCGCCGGGGCGAGCACGTCGCGGCCGTGGAACGTGGCGGCGGCGTCCGCGGTGACGGTGATCTCGCCAGCCGCGGTCAGCGGCTGCCTCCGCAGCAGCCACGACAGCAGGCCGTTGTCGGGGCAGAGGAACTGTTGGCCGCCGATCTCCGCCCACACGAGCCGCCGGGGGGTGCCCACGCCGGGATCGACGACCACGAGGTGCAGCGTGCCGGCGGGAAACGCCGGGCAGGCCTGCCCCACCAGCCATGCGGCCGCGCGGATGTCGTGCGCCGGCAGGTCGTGGGCGATGTCGACGATCGTGAACGGCGTTCGAGCGTGAAGCAGCCGCCCCTTCATCTCGGCGACGTAGCCCGAGTTCGAGCCGAAGTCGGTGGTGAGCGTGATGACCCGTGACATTCGAGGTAGCGTACCGCAGCAGCGATGGATATCCGTTGGCAAAACACCCCATGGTGCGATTTTTGCCCCCTGGAGCCACGGCCACACACGACCGCCGATTGCGGTCTCCGGCCGTGGCTCCACACTCGGCGTGCGCAAGCCCGGAGGCTTGCGCACCTGGCTGACCCTCATGCCCGGTTGCTGGGAAGCCCGAAGCGTAAGCTGAGGGAATACGCATCGCTTCACTTGCGGCCATCCGCATTCCCTCGGCTCACGCCTCGGGCTTCAAGGGCATGGGACCGGCAGCCGACCGGCATGCCACGCCACCGGCCTTTGTCGGCCTGCGGCCAGCCGGTACGTATCGCCACCGGCGGCGGGAACCGGCGAGGCAGCCGCCGGGCTACATGCCCTTGATCAGGTCGAGGCAGATCTGCCGGACCTTCGCCGGATTGACGTTGGGGTTCTTCTTCTTGGCCTGCCCGATGAGGCCAGCCGCGGCCTGCTCCTTGCCTCCCTGCACGTCGGCCACGACCTTCGGGTTGGCGGCGAGGAGTTCCCGGCACAAGGCCACGAGGTCGTCGTCGCTGACCGCGGCGATCCCCATCCCGGCGACCACGTCGGCCACCGGCCGGCCCGACGCCAGCACCGCGGCGAAGATCTCCCGGCCCCGGCTGGTGTCGAAGTCGCCCTTCTGCACCCGGCCGATGATGTCGGCGACCGCCGCCGGCGTGACCGGGAACTCGGCGATCGTCCCGCCGCGCTCGTTGAGCGTGCGGAGCACGTCCTGCTGCATCCAGTTGCTCGCCACCTTGCCTTCGCCGACAAGTGTGGCCAGTTCCTCGAACCAGGCCACGAGATCACGGCCCTGGTTGACGAGCACGTCGGCGTCGTAGGCCGAGATCTTCCACTTCGCCTCCAGCGCCTTGCGGAGCACCGTGGGGGGATCGCCCATCGCGGCCCGGGCAGCCGCCACCTCGGCCGCGGTCACCGTCACGGGCACGAGGTCGGGGTCGGGAAAGTAGCGGTAGTCGCTCGACTCCTCCTTGTGCCGCTGCGCGCGGGTCACGCCCGCCGGATCGTCCCAGCCGCGTGTCTGCTTGGGCGTCGTGCCCAGTTCCGCCTTCGTGGCCTGCCACTCCTCCCACTGCCGCACGGCCTCGTAGGCCAGCGCCCGTTCCACCGAGCGGAACGAGTTCATGTTCTTGATCTCGACGATCGGCGTCTTGGCGACGCGGCCGTCGGGCTGCGGGATGTGGAGGTTGACGTTGGCATCGACCCGCAGGCTTCCCTCCTGCATGTTGCAGTCGCTCACGCCCAGGTACACGAGCAGGAGCTTCAGCTCGTTGAGCCAGGCCCGGGCCTCCTGCGGGCTCCGCAGGTCGGGCTGCGTCACGATCTCGCACAGGGGCGTGCCGGCCCGGTTGAGGTCGATGCGGGTGTCGGCCGTGCCCGCCGCCTCGTCGTGCATGCTCTTGCCCGCGTCCTCCTCGAGGTGGACGCGGATGATGCCTACGTTCCGGGCGAACGCATCCTTCGGATCGACAACCTCGAGCTGCCCGTTCGACGAGAACGGCAGGTCGTACTGGCTGATCTGGTAGCCCTTCGGCAGGTCGGGATAGAAGTAGTTCTTGCGGTCCCACTTCGTGAACGCCGCGATCGTGCAGTCGAGGGCCAGCGCCGCCCGCACCGCGAGGTCGAAGGCGTGGCGGTTCATGACCGGCAGCGAGCCCGGCAGGCCGAGGCAGGTGGGGCAGACCTGTGTGTTCGGCGGGGCGCCGAACCTGGTCGAGCAGCCGCAGAACAGCTTCGTCCGCGTCTGGAGTTGCACGTGCACCTCCAGGCCGATGACGGTGGTGTAGGGGGCGGCGGCGGCGGAGGGCGTTGTCATGGGCGTCAGGCGGGAAGCTTCGGCCGCCGCCGGTGCCAGTCGGTGAGCCGCTGGTAGCGGTCGGCGGCCCGCAGGAGCAGCGGCTCGGCGAGCGCGGGGCCCTGGAGCTGGAAGCCGATCGGCAGGCCGGACTTGGTGAAGCCGCAGGGAAACGAGATGCCACCGATGCCCGCGAGGTTCGCCGTCACGGTGTACATGTCCACGAGATACATCGCCAGCGGGTCGTTCGACTTCTCGCCGAGAGCGAAGGCCGCCGTGGCCGACGTCGGCCCGCCGATCAGGTCCACGTGCTGGAAGGCGTCGAGGTAGTCCTGGCGGATGAGCCGCCGCACCCGCAGGGCCTTGGCGTAGTAGGCGTCGTAGTAGCCGGCCGAGAGGGCGTAGGTGCCGAGCATGATCCGCCGCTTCACCTCGGGCCCGAAACCCTCGGCCCGGCTGCGGCAGTACATCTCGGCCAACGGCGAGTCGAACGCGGTCGCGGGCTCGGCCCGGTGGCCCTTTCCGGGCTCGGCCCGGTGGCCATAGTGAGCTCCGTCGTACCGCGCCAGGTTGCTCGACGCCTCGCAGGGGGCGATGAGATAGTAGGTCGGGATGCCGTACTTCGCGTGCGGCAGCTCGACCTCGTGGATCGAGGCTCCGGCCGCCTTGAAGGCGGCGAACGCCTCCTCCACGCCCCGCGCCACCTCCGGGTCGAGACCTTCCGCGAAATGGGCGGCCACGCGGCCGATCCGCAGTCCGGTGAGGGGCTGCTCGAGCATCTCCGTGTACCGCGGCACGGCGTGCGGCAGCGAGGTCGAGTCACCGGCGTCGTGGCCGGCGATCGTCTCCATCACCAGGGCGCAGTCGGCCGCGGATCTGGCCATCGGGCCGATCTGATCGAGACTCGATGCGAAGGCGATCAGGCCGCGGCGGCTGACGGTGCCGTAGGTCGGCTTCAGACCGGTGATCCCGCACAGGGCCGCCGGCTGCCGGATCGAGCCGCCGGTGTCGGAGCCGATCGCCACCGGGGCCATGTCGGCCGCCACGCAGGCCGCCGAGCCGCCGCTTGACCCGCCCGGGGCACGGGCCAGGTCCCAGGGGTTGTGCACGCTGCCGAATGCCGAGTTCTCGTTCGAGCCGCCCATGGCGAACTCGTCCATGTTCGTCTTGCCGACGATCACGGCGTCGGCGGCCCGCAGCCGGCGGACGACCTCGGCGTCGTACGGTGGCCGGAAGTTTTCCAGCATTCGCGAGGCGCAGGTCGTCGGCATGTCGGCCGTGCAGAGCACGTCCTTGACCGCCACCGGCAGGCCCGCCAGGGGGCCGAGCGGCCCGCCGGCCTTGCGACGGGCGTCGATCGCGGCCGCGCGGGCCAGCGCCCCATCGCGGTCCACCTTGAGGAAGGCGTTCACCCGGCCGTCCACCTGCTCGATCCGCTGCAGGAAGGCCTCGGTGCACTGCACGGCCGAGACGTCGCCCTGGCGGACGGCGGCGACGAGATCGACGGCGGAAAGATCGAGTGGCTGCATGGGCGATCCCGGGCCGGTCAGGCGGCTCCCGATTCACCGAGCACCGCGGGCACCAGGAAGCACTCGCCATCGTGCCGTGGCGCCGACTGCAGGGCCTCGGCCGTGGTCAGCGACGGCTGTGGCTCGTCGGCCCGGAAGACGTTCTCGGCATCGAGGGGATGGGCGAGCGGTGCCACGGCGGACGTGTCGACCTCGGCGAGTTGCGACACGAGCCCCACGATCTTTTGGAGCTCGCCCGTCATCCGGTCGAGGTCATCGGCGGAGAGGGCCAGCCGCGCGAGCGACGCGACCTTGGCGACATCCTGCCGGGAGAGTGACATGGGGAGCCGCGTGGTGAATTACGGACGAGCGCGGGGCCCCGACGGCACCGCCTCCTCCGCCGCCGGCTTCGCCGCCTTATCGACCTTCGGCAGATGGAATGGCTTCTGGCGGACCAGTTTCGTGACCTTGCCTCCCTTGATGCACTGCGTGCAGACGAGGAGGGTCGTGTTGGTGCCGTTGCCCACGGTCACGCGGAGCCGCTGCAGATTCGGCTTGAACTTCCGCTTCGTGATGCCGGTGACCTTCGTGCCGACGCCGCCCAGGTATTTGGCCTTGCCGCGGATGGTGACCTGATTGCCGACGGAAAAGCCCTTGCCGCAAACCTGACAGGAACGTGCCACGGGAACACTCGAGCGTAGGACGGGAAAGTTCGGGAAATCGAGGTCACCATCATACTGACCGGCTGTTTTTCGACAAGTCCAGCTGTTTGCGGCAGGGGGGACTTCAATCCGCCGGCCGTATTCCCCGACTGCGGGCCGGCACAATCGACTCCGTTGGTTGCGGATCGAGCGCATTCGACTCTGGTGGAGCACCGGCTTCGAGGGGGCAAAACTCGCCGCTGCGGGGTCTGGCAGATGCTCGCTGTGGCCGCGGCGGCCACACGCTCGGCACCCCCGTCAACGAGCTCGGATCTCGACCCCGCTGAGCACCGGTTCGCCGACGCTCGGCACGAGCCGGATCAGCAGAACGCCGTCCGCTTCGACGCCCTGGATCGTCCGCGTGACGATGCGGCGGGGGCCGCCGGCGTCCTTGGCGATATCGAGATCCTTGACCACTTCCTTGCCGGCGACGCTGACGGAGAAGACACGTTTTCCGGCTTCGGTGTGCTCTGGTTCGACGAACGTCAGGGTCACATCGCAGGTCGTCTTTTCGTCCTTGCCCTGGGCGGGTTTGCCGCCGACGGCGAGCGGGACGGCGATCTCCGTGATCCCCGCGGCTCCCGTGGTGCCGACCAAAGACGGCACGTCGCCGCGGGGGATTTCGAACCAGGTCACCGTCGTGGGTGCGATCCGCACACCGCCCGTCCTCGGCCCCACGGCCAGCCAGAGCGTTCCATCCGAGGCCACGCGGTCGCCGCGAGCGCCGAGATGGAAGCCGACCTTCTTGATCGCCGCGGGAGTCGTGGGGTTCTTCAATGCCCCGGCGTCGTATTTGGTCCACGCCACGTTCTCGGGCACGTGCACAAGCGCCATCGCGGTCATGCGGTTTCGTTTGTGATGCGTGCCGAAGTTCGGAATGTTGAGCAGCCCACCGGCCGGCATGAGCGTCGGCGTGCAACCGGCATCCATCCCGGCCAGTGGCAGCGTTCCTGCCTGACCGGCGAGGTCATACACCGCACACCGCCAGGTGACCATCGTGTCGCAGGCGATGAGGTGGTTGCAGCCACCCTTTTGGAAGTTCCACTCCTCGGGCTCACCCGTCAGCAGCGACGCCCGCCGATGTCGCGCGCCGGTGCGGAGGTCGTACGAAACGCCCTGCCGGTCGATGATCAGGTCGTCGAGCACGATGTGCGGATCGAAGAAGGCGGCCGCATCGGTTTCCCAGGCGGTCGCGCCGTCAGCCGCCTTGATCGCCCGCATCTGCCCCGCCGCGCCCTTCAGGCCCTTGTTCCAGCCGCCGTCCTTCCAGGGCGTGTAGTGGCGATTGGCGGCGAGCAGCAGATCACGCGGCGCGGAGTAGACGAGGCCGCGGATGAGCACGTCCATGTCGCGTTTCCAGACCTGTTTGCCCGTCTTGAGATCGAGGGCGACGATGCTCGGCCGCTCATCGGGCAGCCGGCGGCCCGCTGCGCGGAGCTTGGCCATCACGACTTCGTTGCAGGCATCGAGGGCGAAGACGCGATTGCCCGACAGGGCCACGCCGCTGCGGTTGAGGAAGCCCCAGGTCGCCTTGCGGGTCCACAGGACGTCACCGGTCGTCGTGTCGATGGCCACGAGATGGGACATCGGCATGCGGTCGCCGCCGAAGTCGCCCCCCTGGCCGTCGAAGCCGGCCTGGCAATCGATCATCATCTGTTCGCGGAACAGCGAGGCGACGAGGACGTTCCCCTCCGCATGCAGTCCGCCCCAGAACAGCCCGGGCTCCTCGAGCGCGGGAACGGGCCATGCGGACAGCTGCCTGCCGGTCTCGGGGTCGAACCGCAGGATGTGCCGCTGGGCCGCCACGAAGACCCCGTCGGGCAGGGCGATCATGTTGAAGCCGCTGGCCCGGCAATGCTGCGTCACGGGAACCTCGGCCGCGACCGCCGGTGGGTACTCCCAGGGGCGGGCATGCTTTTTGGAGTGGATGCCAAGCCCGCCGCTCGGTCCGCCAAAGCGGTACATGAGCGGCAGCTTGGCCTCCCACAGCCGGCGGCCGGTGTAGATGTCGAACGCACCGAGCAGCCCCGGCCCTTGGAGGATCATCCGGCCATCCACGATCCGGGGACCGACCGGCTGCGGGTTGATGCCGTCGCCCGATTGGTGATCGACGTCGGAGTCGAAGTAGAACCGCGCGTCGGCCGCGTCGCCGCCATACCAGAGCGTGCCGAGGGGAGTCTTGATGCGGGTGTCGCGGGCGGCGAGCGTGTTGGCGGCGTCGTGGAACTCCTGCCGCCAGTCGTCCGCGCCGGGGAGCGGGCCATGTCGACGAGTCGTCATCGAGCCGGCGGACATGATCCCGCCATAGGGACGGACGCACTCCTGGAGGGCCGGCACGTGCTGCTCGGTGCAGGACACGTAGTTCGCGATGTACGGCGGGAGCAGGCCGTCGACGATGGGCCCCGAGCGAATGCTCAGACGGCGGCCCTCGTAGAGCCCGTGGACCTCGGCCGCGGTCCGCAGCTCACGGGCCGCCGCCGCCTGTTCCACCAGCGCGATGACGTGCAGGTCGGGCTTCTGCACCGCCGCCGCGATCGTCGCCAGCGATGGATTCACCAGGATGGCGTATCCGGCGTCGATGTCGATCTTCTGGGGAGCGGCACCGGCGGCGACCTGGGCCGGCGGCACCGGCTCGTGCGTCACCGCCTGCGTCGGCGACTCGCGGTAGTAGAGAATCTCCCCATGGGACGTGCTGACGAAGGCGTCCCGCAGTCCGTCGGCCTCGCGAACGCGATGGAAGGCCATGTTGCGGGCGCCGGGGAAATTGGGCCGCGGCCCGGATGTGTCGTCATTCGCCTTGGCCGGGTTCGCGGGCTTCGTCGAAACGACGGCCCCGGTCTTGATGTCATACCTGCCGCCGGAAAAATACCCCTGAACCGAGAGCACGCCATCCTCGACCTTCATCACGCCGTACGGCCGATAGTTGGCCGCCGAGTTGGTCCACTCGATCGTGCCCGTCTTGAGGTCGACGGCGTGATGGTAGACGCCGTTCACGGGCCAACAGCCCGCGGCGAAATACACCTTGCCTTCGTGCGCCGCCGGAGTCGCGGTCACCGGCCATGCCGAGATCAGCCGCTCGTGCCCGAGCACGAGCCGTTCCCGCGGCCCGCCGCACACCGACCAGCGGAGCGTTCCATCCTGCTCAAGACAGTAGAGAAAACCGTCCTCGGAACCGACCACGATGGCGTCCCCGGCGGCCACGGCGGCCGACCGAATCGGACCGTTCGTGAAGAACCGCCATTTTTCCTCGCCGGTCTCGATCCCGAACGCCCGCACCGAGCCGTCGAACTCCGTGGTTACCACCGCCAGGTGGCCGGCCGGTGTGATCTGATAGGCGGAATCGCGGTCGGCTTTGAGCGTGAACTCCCAGGCCGCGGCCCGCGGGGGCAGCGTCCGCTTCCACTGTAGGTGCCACTCGGCACGAACGGGGATCGCCACCAGGAAGGCCGCACAGCAGAGAAGAACGCGTCGCATCGCTTTGGGCCGCTCCAGAAAAAACAAAAACCACCCCGTAGTCGCCGCCGCCATGCGGGGATGGCGATGCGGTCGCGGGCACGACTGGAAATCGCACCATTCGGCCACCACGCCGTCCTTCGCGTGAGTGTACGCGGTCGCGATGCGAAGGGCGACGGCCGGTTTCGTTCCGGCGAACTCGAGCGTGCCCTCCCCCTCCCGAGACTCGACCGTCCGCACCACCTCCGTGCCCGTGTCGATGGTCTGGATCTCCGCCGTGCGGACCGGCCTCAGTGCCCCCAGACGGAAGACCAACGACGGCGGCTGCTCCGGATCCTGAAGCAACGCGCCGCGGAGCCGACGGCTCGGCTCCCCATCACCCGGCAGCCGGGCGCAGGCAGGCCAGCACGCTGTCGTGCAGCCGGCCGTTGGTGGCCACGCCGTCGCCGGAGTCGATGCGGTCGCGGCCGGCCCAGTCGGTAAACCGTCCGCCCGCCTCCGCGACCACCGTCTCGACGGCGGCGGCGTCCCAGGCATTCATGAGCGGATCGACCATCACGTCGGCTCGGCCCGTCGCTACCAGCAGGTAGCCGTAGCCGTCGCCCCAAGTCCGCGCCACGCCGCAGGCTGCCTCCAGCCCCCCCCGCGCCGCGTTGCCCGCGTCAACGCCACCGCTCCAGCGGGCGAACGACGTGAAGTCGCTCGAGCAGAGCAAGGCCTCTCGCAACGATGTGCGCATCGACACCCGCGCGGCGACGGGCGGTCCCGCGCCGCACACGTGCCAGGCGCCGCCGCCGCGGGCGGCATACACGGTCTCGTCGAGGGCCGGGATCGCGATCACGCCGAGCACGCCGCGGCCTTCCCTCCGGCAGCCGACCAGCGTCGCGTACAGCGGCACGCCGCGGATGAACGACTTCGTGCCGTCGATCGGATCGACGATCCA
>CAZJHQ010000004.1:0-1366 GCA_964545915.1 uncultured Candidatus Kuenenia sp.
CGGTTCGGAGGGAGGGGGGCCCGAACCCAATCGGGCCTCCCTACCCCTATCGAACTGCGGCACGATGCCGCAGGTTCGCGTGAACCATGTCCCCCGGCTTCCGCCGGGGGCTTCTTGTGCCGTTCGCGCGTGTCAAGCTGAGAGTAAGACTGGGGAACGCGCAACATCAAAACTCGCGCCCCCGGCTTCAAGGGCACGGGGGCGGAACCATGCCGCAACGCGGCTCATGAGCCGGCTGGTTTCGGCGGAGTCGCGGCCGGCAGGGGAGTGATGCCGAACCGCACGCGGACGTCGGGGTGCGTGGTGTAGAGGCGAAACCGCTGGCCATCGTGCACGAGCGTCGCGCTCGATCGCTTCGGCGCCGCGGGATCGACCGGCAGGATCGGATTGCCGCGATACTTCGTCCAGTGCACGAGATCAGTGCTCGTGGCGAGGCAGGTCTGCCAGGTGGCGCGGTCCTCCCGCGGACTGGCGTGATAGTAGGCGTAGTAGCGGCCGGCGTGCCGCACGATCTGATCGACGGCGATGGCGTGGCGGTCGTAGGGCTCCGGGCCGCAGGCCAGCACCGGCTTGTCGTCGACGTTGGTGAACGTGCGGCCGTCGGTGGACTTCGCCAGCCAGACGCCGTCGTCCATCCGCTCATAGAACAGGTGCCAGACGCCACGTTCGAACCACACCGCGGGCGTGCCCCGCGGCCCGTCGGCGATGGGCCCGCCCGCGGCGCGGCGGATCTCGAGCGGTCCGCAGCGCCGCCAGTGCACGCGGTCAAGCGACACGAGCAGGTGGGCGATGTCCCGCTCGCCCTCGGCGAACATGCGATACCGGCCCGCATGCCGCACCACGCAGACATCCTCGACCCAGGCGTCGCGGACGAGGGGATTGCCGGTGGCACGCGTCCAGTTGAGGCCGTCCACGCTCGTGGCCATGCCCAGCCGCCGCACCGGATCGCGGTCGGGGTTCGAGCCGGTGTACCAGAGCGTCCAGCGGTTTCCTTCCCGCATGATCCAGCCCCGCTCGCGCAGATCCCGATCCCAGGCGGCGGGCCCGCCGCCTGCGAACAGCGGCTGCTCTGACGGCGGCCCGAAGTCGACGAGTTCCGCCGGAAACGGCTCGTCACCCCGCCCGATCGCGGCGAGCAGCAAGAGGGCGACGGCGCATGAGAGCAGGAACTGCAACGGCATCGGACTCACGAGTGGGCAGTTCGGCGAATCGCGGATCCGGCTTGGCGGCAGACCACGCACGGCCTGCCGGCCGCCGGGGCGGTCGCCTCGCAACCGAAAGCGAGCCGAGTATATCCGCGTGCCATGCGCTGCGGGTTTGAAGCGGGGAAGCGCGTGCCGTCGTGTGGCATGGATGGCGGGGTGGT
>CAZJHQ010000004.1:1466-3402 GCA_964545915.1 uncultured Candidatus Kuenenia sp.
CACCGCGCCGCTTCCACAAAAAGCCCCCGGCGGGAGCCGGGGGACTCCGGGTGACGGACCTTCCCGCGTGCCATGCGCGGCGGGTTTGAAGCGGGGAAGCGCGTGCCGTCGTGTGGCATGGATGGCGGGGTGGTGTTCAGACCCGGAGTCCCCGGGTTTCCACCCGGGGCTTCTTGGGTCACCGCGCCGCTTCCACAAAAAGCCCCCGGCGGGAGCCGGGGGACTCCGGGTGACAGACCTTCCCGCGTGCCATGCACGACGGTCAGAGACCGCCGCTCCAGGTGGCACGCGACCGCCAGGGAAAAAATTTTTGTCTGCCCGGACGGGCTTGGGCACCTGGATAGCGAGGCCGCTGGAGTCGACGTCGTCGACGGCTGGCCTCGATGTTCGCGAGTTTTTCTTGCAAGGTGATCATCATGAAGACGATGCGTTTCCTGGTGGCGATGGCGATCGTGTCGGCCGTGGGCCTGGGCGTGGCCGGATCGGCCGGTGCCGCGGAGAAGATGGGCCGGAAGGCCGCCACGCCGGCGGTAGAGAAGGCGGAGCGGAAGGCGGCTGCCAAGCCGGTGAAGAAGGAGAAGGGCGTGCAGAAGAAGGCCACGAGCGACGAGAAGGTCGAGGCCGGCAAGAAGCCCGCGGTCGGCAAAAGCACCGGCGGTCGCAAGAAGGCCGCCTGAACGCGGGCTCGAGGCGGCCGCCCGAAATGGCAGCTCGCCCCAGCCGATGGTTTACTATCCGCCGCTGTCCGGGGGGCTACCGGTGAGGAGCCCCCGGGCAGCGTGCCGCGTCGTTCGCGGCCCGCCAGTACCAGCGACCAACCGCACCATGAACGATCCCGAGTTGATCCGACAGCTGCTGCGACATCAGGGGGACTTCATGGCCTACCTCATGGCAATGGTTCGCGACCTCGATGCCGCCGAGGAAATCTTTCAGAATGCCGCCGTGGTGGTGATGCAGCATGCCACCGGCCCGGCGGCGGAGCCGATCCGCGATGTCCGCGCCTGGGGCAAGGAGATCGTCCGCCGGCAAGCGCTCCAATACCTACGGTCCAAGGGGCGGGCGGCCCGCGTCGCGGCCGTCGAGCCCGAGCTGCTCGTGCAGATCGACCGCGCCTTCGACGACGACGTCACCGACCCGGCCGATCGGCAACGTGAGCTCGATGCCCTGCGCGAGTGCGCCACGCGGCTGCCGGACGTGCAGCGGCGGATGGTCGCGATGCGGTACGAGGGGCGGGCGTCGTTCGACGCGATCGGCACGGCGGTGGGGCGGACGGCCGCGGCCGTCCAGCGATCGCTCTCCCGCACTCGCAGGATGCTGCACGACTGCGTGCAGTCGAAGCTGGCTCGCCTCTCCGGAATGACGCCATGACAGCGACGCCTCCCCAGCGCGACGGCGGCCTGCCGCCGAGCCGTGAACTCGACGACCTGATCACGCAGCACTTCGACGGCGGGCTCGATCCCGCCGGGCAGCGCCGGCTGGCGGAGCTGCTCGCCGCCGCGCCGGCGGCCCGCGCGACACTCGCCCGCTATCTGCGGCTCGAGGCCGCGCTGATCCGGCTCGCCTCCGCCGGCCTGGTAGGCCCGGCAGCGGGTGACGAAGCGGCCGTGATTCCGCGGCCCCGGGCCGCCGGCGGATCGTCGCCGTGGCTGCGGCCGGTGGCGCTGGCCATCGCGGGGGGCGGGCTGGCCGCCGTCGTGATCGTGGCCCTGTTCGTCGCGCGGCCGGCGCCGGAACACCTGCCTGGCGGCGAGGTGGCCTCCATGGCGGAACGGTGGCTCGACGTCCGGAAGGCGGACCCCGGCGTGTGGCTGGAGGTGCATGAACCCGAAGCGCACGAGCCGGAAGGGGACGAACCGGATGCGCCGAGCCGACCGCCGGCCTGGCTGGTGGCGGCAATGGCCGACGAGCTAGCAGACTGTGAAACAAGTCTGCCCGA
>CAZJHQ010000004.1:3502-98304 GCA_964545915.1 uncultured Candidatus Kuenenia sp.
GCAGGATGTGAGGTATGCCGACCGTGGAAACCCTTGGCGTTTCCACCGGTCGGCCCAGTGGACAAAGGCCATGGAGGGCTTTGTCCACGGACAGCTAGCAGACTGTGAAACAAGTCTGCCCGAGCAGGATGTGAGGTATGCCGACCGTGGAAACCCTTGGCGTTTCCACCGGTCGGCCGAGTGGACAAAGGCCGTGGAGGGCTCGCGCGACGATGGCTGAAATCCCGCGGAGAGATGCGATGCAGCGGATCCTGACACTGGCGGCGGTGTGGCTCTTCTTCGTGGCGGTCGGCCACGACGGGGGCTTGGTCGCGGCGGCCGATGAGCAGCCGGCGGCGCCTTCGGCGGCGGACGACCGCGAGCAACGGGTGGTAGCGTTCGTCGCAGCACACCAGCCTGAACTAGGCGAGGTGCTGGCGCATCTGCGGAAGCGAAAGCCGGCCGAATATGCCCGGGCGATCGAGGAGCTCGACCGCAGTGTGCAGCCGCTCACCTCGGGCAAGGCGAAGGACCCGCGGCTGCATGAACTGGATTTGCTGGCCTGGCAGGCGCGGACCCGCGTGGATCTGCTCGGCGCCCGCTTGATGAGCGGCAAGGAGAAGGACAAGAATCGCGAGCAGGTCGAGCAGCAGCTCCGCGAGGCGATCGCGGCGGAACTTGACATCCGCGCCGAGAAGCTCGCCTATCGCAAGCAGCGATCAGCCGCCTGGTACGACCGGCAGATCAACCGGCTTTCTGAGAAGCGCGACGCCCTCATCGACGCCCGCATGAAGGCCCTCGTCGAATAATCGGCCCCGACACACCCGCTCGGAACGGATGCCGCCGCGGAGCGACGCCATGACGCAGCCCTGGTACGCGATCGCCAACGAGGCCGAGGTGCCGTCGCCGGCGCTGTTGGTGTACCCCGAGCGGATCGCGGCGAACATCGACCGCACGATCGCGCTGGCCGGCGGGGCCGGCCGCCTCCGGCCACACGTGAAGACGCACAAGATGCCCGAGGTCGTGCGGATGCAGCTCGACCGCGGCATCGGCAAGTTCAAGGCGGCGACGATCGCCGAGGCGGAGATGACGGCGACGGCCGGGGCGGAGGACGTGCTACTGGCCTACCCCGCCGTGGGGCCGACGGCGACGCGGCTGTGCGGGCTCGCGGCGCTGTTTCCGCGGACGCGGTTTCGGGCGCTGGCCGACTGCGACGCGGGCATCGACAACTTGGCGCGGGCCGCGGCGGCCGCCGGGATCACGCTCGACGTGCTCCTCGATCTCAACGTGGGCATGAACCGCACGGGCATTCTCCCGGGGCCGGAGGCCGCGCAGCTTTATCGCCGGCTGGCCACGACGCCGGGGCTCACTGCCGGCGGACTCCATGCCTACGACGGCCACCTTCACGACCCCGATCATGCGCGGCTCGAGTCCGCCGCGGCAACAGCCTTCGCGACGGTGTGGCAGTTGCGCGACGCGCTCGTCGCCGCCGGGCTGCCGGTGCCGCGGGTCGTGGCCAGCGGCACGCCCACGTTTCCGATCCTCGCGGCCCGGGGGGACGTGGAGGTGGGCACGGGCACGACGGTGCTCTGGGACGCGGGGCAGCCGGTGACGTCGCCCGACCTCGACTTCCTCCATGCCGCCGTGCTGCTGGCCCGCGTGGTGAGCCGGCCGGCGCCAGGCCGGCTGTGCCTCGACCTGGGCCACAAGGCCGTGGCCAGCGAGATGCCGCATCCGCGGGTGACGATCTTCGGCCTCGAAGACGCGGCCTGCGTCGGCCACAGCGAGGAGCACATGGTGCTGGAGGCGCCGCGGGCCGAGGCGTGGCCCGTGGGCACGGTCGTCTACGCCCTGCCGTGGCATGTCTGCCCGACGGTGGCGGTTCACGACGAGGTGGTCGTCGTCCGCGCCGGGCGGGCCGTCGAGCGCTGGCCCGTGGCCGCGCGGCGGCGGCGGATCACGGTCTGATGTAAACTCACGGTCTCGGTCCATCGCGAAGTTGGAATGCAATGCAGACGTGTGCGCACAGCACAACCTGTGGATGTCGATCGCCGGCAGCTCGTCGGGCGAGGGTTGAAGGACGTCCCGATCGTCGTCAGCCTGTACGAGCTCGCCCCAGTCGGTGGGCGGGCCACGGGCCGGCAGGATTGGAGGCGGCTCGAGCGGTTCGCCGAGGTGTGTCAGGATCTTCCGAATCGGCCCCGGACCGTTGATGAATGCGATGAGCCGGATGTCGCCGCCGCACGTGGGGCACGCAAGTTGACAGCCGACGATCGAAAATTGTGGCCGCACATGTTGGAGCGGCGGGGGGCCCGCCTGAAGCGACTTTGCCGGCCAGATTGACGCAAAAATTGAATTTTCTAGAGATCTGCCGTTTCCAAGGACGATCCGCACGAGATACGCTTGTGTCAACATACGTGTCCACGGAAGTGTCAACAATGGAGAGTGCCATGATGACGATCAAGGTCCGAAACGTCGGAAATTCCCTGGGCATCGTTCTGCCCAAAGAGCTCGTCGCGCGGTTGCGGGTGTCAAGCGGAGATCGTCTCTTTGTCCAAGAGACGGTCGATGGCATTCAACTGACCCCCTACGATCCCGAGTTTGAGCGGCAAATGGAAATTGCCAAGCGCGTCATGCGTGAAGATCGTGACGCTCTCCGGGCGCTCTCGAAGTGATCGAGCCGCAGTGGATACGGCTGGATGTCGTTTTGGCCATCCACGCTGCACAGCTTGCCGAGCATGGTGGACGAGAAGGGCTGCGCGATCGGAGCGGGCTCGAGTCTGCGATTGCGAGTCCACGAAACCTGCTTGCGTACGGAAACCCGACGCCAGACATTGCCGCGATGGCGGCGCAGTACGCATTCGCCATGGGATGGAATCAAGTATTTATTGATGGCAATAAGCGGACCGCGCTGGTCGTCTGCCGAACATTTCTCATTCTCAACGGTCATGACTTAAATGCATCGCAGGAAGAGAAGTACACGGTGATCATGAAACTGGCGAATCGGGAAATCGATGTTGGGAAGCTGGCAGAATGGATTAGGGCGAGGTTGATCCCTGCACAATGAAGGATAGTCCGGTCGTCGTGCACCGGCCGGCGGGCTGGCGGCCGAGCGCTGGCCCGTGGCCGCGGGGCGGCGGCGGATCACTGTCTGATCAGGTCGTGACCCGGGCGTTCTCGGCTTCAACGACCAGGCGGCGGAGCGTCGTGTAGTCGGTCTTGCCGGTGCCGAGCACGGGGATGCGGTCGAGCCGCCGGACCTCGTCGAGCCGCATCACGCCCCGCAGGCCGTCGGCGACGAGGATCTCCGCCGCCGCGCGGAGCGGCAGGTCGAAGGTCGTGAACAGGACCACGTGCCGGCCGTCGGGCGTTTCGATGCCCTCCACCGCGACCCGCGGGCCGTCTTCATCGGGCGGATACCGCTTCTGAAACGGCTCCTCGAGCGCGGGCAGCGAGATCATCTCGCCCCCCGCCTTGAGGAACCGTTTCAGGCGGCCGCGGAACGTGAGGTAGCCGTCGGCGTCGGCCGACACGAGGTCGCCCGTGCGATACCAGGATCCGCCCGCCGCCGTGACGAACGGCGCCGGGCCGGCGTGCCGGTGATAGCCCTTGAAGATGGAGGGGCCGCGGACGAGGAGCATGCCTGTTTCCCCAGCCGCCACCGGGGCGTGCGACTCGGGGTCGACGACGAGGGCCTCCACGCCCCGCACCGGCCGGCCGATCGTGCCGGCCTTCACCTTGTCGAGCCGGTTGGCCGCCACCACCGGCGAGCACTCGGTGATCCCGTAGCCCTCGAGAATCGTGGCCTCCGGGGCGAGGCGGCGGCAGGCCGCGAACGTCGCTTCAGGGCACTTCTCGGCGCCGGTGATGATCTTGCGGAGGCTGTGCAGCTCCGTGCCGCGGCAGGCGGCGAGGACGTAGCCGAGGAACGTGGGCGTGGTGAAGAGCATCGTCGGCCGGTGCGACTCGATGAGCCGCACGAGGCCGCGGGCGTCGGTCGGGTCGGCGTGCCGCACCGAGCGGATGCCCGCCACGGCCGGGAGGAGCACGTTGCCCGTGAGACCGAAGCTGTGGAACGGCGGCAGGAACCCGAGCAGCGAGTCGGCGGCCGTGGCCTGGAGCACCTCCAGCCCAGCGGCCACGTTGGTGAGCAGGTTCTCGTGCGTCAGCGGCACTGTCTTGGGCGCGGCCTCGGAGCCCGACGTGAAGAGGAACACGGCCGGATCGTCGGGCCGCTGCCGTGGCAGCCGCCGCAGGAACCGTCCCGGGGTGATCCGCGAGGCGAGAAGCGTGCGCAGGGCTTCGGCCTTGCCGATGCCCTGACGGATGTCCTCGAGGAATGCGTACTCGGCCCCCTCGACCTCGATCCCCAGCCGATCGACGAGCCGTCGCGAGGTGACGATCCGCCGCGTCTCGGTGACGCGGACGCCATGGGCCAGGTTGGCCGGCCCCGTCGTCCAGTTCATCATCACCGGCACCTTGCCGGCCAGGTGGAGCCCGAAGAACACGACGTCGGCCGCGACGCTCGCCGGCAGCATCACGCCGACGTGCGTCTCGGGCCAGGCGGCGAACCGGCGGGCCATCAGGCTCGCCCCCACGAGCAGCCGCCGCGCCGAGAGCACGCCCGAGACCGCGTCGGCCACGGCCACGGCGTCGGGCGCGGCGAGCACGCGGCGCACGAACGCCTCGGCCACGGTGTCGGCGAGCACCTCACGCGGGCCCGACGGCGCGGGCCGCTGCCAGGCCGGCGGCGCGGCGGCGGGCTGGGCCGGCGCGGCCGCGAGCTTGCCGTCGGCCAACGCCCACAGCTCGCCGAGCGTGTCGACGACGGCGTCGCTGTGGAAGCCGAATTGCCGCTCCACCTCGAGGGCGAGGTCCATGCGGTCGAGGCTGTCGAGGCCGATGGCGTCGAACCGTGTCTCGGGCTGCAGTTCTTCGGCGGTCAGGTCGCGTTTCAGATGCGCGGCCACGAGGTCGTTCACCTGCCGCACCGTCTTGGGGGAGAGGGTGGCCGGATCGACGGCCTGGCCGACAGCTGCCGGACGGAAGTGCCCCTCTCGCGGGCCGAATAGCCGGTGGTAGGGGACGAACTGCGGGGCTTGGCCGCCGTCGGCGTCGTACCAAGACTCGAGGAAGGCGTTGAAGGATTCGCGCGAGTCCAACGGCAGCCGGTCCCGCGGCACGACCTCGGCGTGGAGGTGCACCGGTCGGCGCGGCAGGAAGAACACGAGGCTCGCGGCCAGCCAGCCGGCGGCGGCGACTGCCGCCCGGCCGAGGTTCGGCAACGTTCCCTCCTTCGCGCAGCTGAACATGCTCCCCCACACGCCCCGGGTGCGGACGAGCACGACGTTCACCTGCGGGCAGCGGACGAGCAGCTCGTGGACGACGCGGGCCGAGCCGACGACCTCGCGATCGCCGCGCTGCAGGCGGCCCGAAGGATAGATGAGAAAACTCTCACCGGCGTCGAGCCGGGCGGCGACGGCGTCGATCAGGTCCTTCGTCTTGGCGGCCGCCGAGCGGCTCTGGGCGGAGAGGTCGGGCACCTCGAAGGCGCGAACCAGCTTCATGAGGGGCAGCAGGGGCAGCAGCCGGTAGGTGCCCGAGTAGACCAGCGGCCGCAGCGGCGCGGCCAGCGGCACATGGGCGAGCACCGTGGGGGGATCGACGTAGGCCGGATGGTTGGGCAGCACGAGCGTGGGGCCGCGGAGCCGCGCCACCGCCTCCATGCCGTCGGTCGTCACGCGGTACCGCAGGCGCAACAGCAGCTTCACCAGGCTCCAGAAGATGCGATCCGGTCGAAAGGACATGGCGGGCTCCTCCGCGGGGCGAGTGGGGGCGGGCCGATTGTCGCAACCCGCCGGTCGGGCGGACAGATCGACACCGGGGTCGCAGATCAGAGGCGACATCCGCGCCGGCATGTCACGCGACGGTCACAGTCCGCCGGCTTCCCGCAGCCAATCGGCCGTCTCCCGCAGGCGGGTGTCGAGCGGTGCGGCCGGGGCGAAGCCCAGGTGACCGCGGGCCTTGGCCGCCGACGCGGCCCAGCTGCCGGCCGTCGCCTCCCGCAGCTTGTCGGGGGAGACGATGCTCGGCTGGCCGAGCAGGCTCCAGAAGGAGGCCACGGCCAGGCTCGCCGGCCAGGCCAGGGGCACCGGCAGCGGGAAGACGAGCACGCTGCGGCCGAGGGCCGCGGCGATCTTTCTGCCGAGCGCGCCGTAGGTGGGATGCTCGCGGTCGTCGCAGGCGTGGTAGATGCCGCGGCCGGGCACGCCGGCGGCCAGCCGCTCGCCGTTGCGGGCCGCCGCGACGGCGAGGGTGGCGAGGTCGGCCGCATGGACGAGCGAGAGTGGCGCGTCGCGAAACCCCATCCGCACATGGAGCCGGAAGCGGTCGATCGACTGAAACATCGCCGCGACCTTCGTGTCGTGCGGGCCGAACACGATGCCCGGCTGGAGGATCGTGATCGGCAGTCGGTCCGCGCGGCGGTCGAGCGCGGCCTCGCCGGCGTGTTTGCTGGCGCCGTATATCGACACCGGCGCGACGGGGTCGGTCTCGGCGCGGAACGCATCGCGCCGGGGCGCCGGCCCCGCGGCGGCGAGCGACGACACATGCACGAGCGCGGGGGGCGTCGGGAGGTCTGCGCAGGCGTCGGCGAGGCGGCCCACCGCGTCGCCGTTGACGCGAAACAAATCGTGGCGCCGGCGGGCGGCCACGAGCCCGCCGGCATGGATCACGGCGTCGCAGCCGGTGAGGTCACGCCGCCAGGCGTCCACGTTCTCGAGCGTGCCGGGCACGACCTGCACGCCGTCGCGTCGCAGGTGGCCGGCGCGGTCCGGCGACCGCACCAGGCAGCGGACGGCGCAGCCGTCGGCGAGGAGCCGATCGACGAGATGCCGGCCGATGAAGCCGGTGCCGCCAGTGAGGAACACGGTGCGCATGGGAGATGGGGGGCCGGCATGCAAGAATGATTGCCGGCGGCGCGGTTGCAACCGGCGGATGCGGGCCGAGGAGAGGGGCGATGCGGATCACGTTCACCCAGTCGGGCGGCTTCGTCGGGGCGGTGCGCGGCTGCCGGATCGACGCGGCGGCGCTGCCGGCCGACGAGCGACAGCGGCTCGAGGAACTGGTGGCGGACAGCGGCCTCGACGCGTCGCTCGAGCGGTTCAGCGAGACCGGCCGCGACCGGCGGCAGTATGAGATTCGCATCGACCGCGACGGCGCCGCGGTGCGGGTGTGCTGCGACGACGCCTGCCTGCCGGAGCCGGCCCGGCCGCTGGTGCGATTCCTCGCGGAGCGGGCGACGCCACGGCGGCCGGGCTGGGATGCCGACGAAGCGGAGCCGGGGACGCAGCCCGGGATGGCTGCGGTCTCCGCCGACGCCGCGGCGTGGGGCCGGTTCGAGGGACAGGTCGTGGCCCGCTGGCACGACGACGGCCGCGAGATGACGCTCGTCGAGCCGTTCGCGTATCTCGATCCGCGGGCGGTCCGCTGGGAAGCGCCGGCCGGAGCGGTGGTCAACGGCGCCAGCATTCCGCGGGCGTTTTGGTCGGTGATCGGCGGGCCGTTCTCGGGGCGGTTCCGCAACGCGTCGGTCGTGCACGACGTGGCCTGCATGGAGCGGTCGCGCTCCTGGGAGGACGTGCACCGGATGTTCTACGAGGCCTGCCGCTGCGGCGGCGTGGCGGCGGTGACGGCGAAGACGATGTATTACGCCGTCTTCCACTACGGCCCGCGCTGGCGGGTGGAGGAGCGGCGGACGATCGTGGCCGGCGCGGCGGTCGTGGAGCGGGTCATGCGTGATGACACGCCTCCGCCGCCGTCGGCGGCGGAGGCCGAGGCGATCGTGCAGTGGTTCGCCGCGCACGACGTCGCGGCCGAGACGATCCCGACGCTGCCGGTCCCGCCCGGCGGGTGATTTTTTCAGACCCGGAGTCCACGGGTTTTTGGGGCTTGATCACAAAAAGCCCCCGGCAGAAGCCGGGGGACACCGGGTGGCGATCCTTCCCGCGTGCCATGCGGTGCGGGTTCGAACCGGGAAATTGCGTGCCGTCATCCGGCATGGATGGCGGGGTGGTGTTCCGACCCGGAGTCCCCGGGTTTCCACCCGGGGCTTCTTGGGTCAAAAGCCCCCGGCGCAAGCCGCAGGATGCGGCGTGCGCCGACCGGTCGAAAACCTTGGCTTTTCGACCGGTCGGCCAAGTGGACAAAGGCCAGGGATGGCTTTGTCCACGGAAATTCAGAACGGCACGTCGTCGTCGCCGGCCTCGGCGAAGGCGTCGTTGGGATCGAAGCCCTCGGATCGGGCGCCGTCTTCGCGGCCGCTGCCGGACAGCCGCCGAAACGAGAGCCCCTCGGCGGAGAGGAAATACTTCGCCTCGCTGGCCTCGTCCCGCTGCCAGCGGCGGCCGCTCAAGCGGTAGGTGACCTCGATTTCGTCCCCCACGCCGAGATCGTCCACGGCGTCGCAGCCGTCCTTCACGAACTCCACGGGGATGTAGTTCGTGAACGAGCCCTTCTCCTGCTGCAGCACGACGAGCCGCTTGCGGAAGCCCTTCTGCCCGAAGGTTTTGGTCTCTTCGATCAGGTGGACGACGCCGCGGACGGTGGGATCCTTCATGCCATGGCCTGCTGTGCTCGGGGATACATCCTGCAGATGACGGACATCGAGTATCGTACCGCGAGGCCCCTGGTCGTGTCAGTGGCCGCCACACGCCTCGAGTCGGCCGATCATCGCGGGCCATGACGGACGCCAGCACCAGTGCCGCGATCGGTCGCCTCCTGCCACCGGGCACGCAAGCATATGTCGAGGAGCTGCTCGCGCGGCAGCCGTGCGCCGTGCGTCTTGCCCGCCCGCGGCGGACGAAGCTCGGCGATCACCGGCCGCCGGGCCGCGGCCGGAACGGCCACCGCATCTCCGTCAACGACGATCTCAACCCCTATGCGTTCCTGACGACGCTGCTGCATGAGATCGCGCATGCGGCGACGTGGGAGCGGCACGAGCGGCAGCGGCGGTCCGGTCGGCGGGTGCGGCCGCACGGCGCCGAGTGGCGGGCGGAGTTCGCCGGCCTGCTCGAGCCGGTGGTCGCGCTGGGCGTGCTGCCGGAGGACGTGAACCAGGCGCTGGCGCGATCGCTGGCGCGGCCCACCGCCGCCACGTGCAGCGACCGTGAACTGCTCCTGGCGCTCGGCCGCTACGACAGCGTCGATCCGCGGCTCGTGCGGGTCGAGGAGATCGTCGAGGGCGGATGGTTTCGCCTCGCCAGCGGCGCGGTGTTTCGCGCCGGACGCACGCTGCGCACGCGGCGGCAGTGCTTCGCCGTCTCCACGGGCGTTGAATACCGCGTGCACGGCCTGGCACGGGCCGAGCCAGTCCCACCGCCTGTCAGCGGACCGGCTGGCCGTCGGCGGCGGGGGCGTTTTGGGCGTTGCGGATGAGGGTCTGCCCCTCGCGGAGCACCTGGCCGGTCACCGCCTCGACCTTGGCCTTGTCGACCGAGATCTCGATGTTCCCGTTCGACTGTGTGATGTGGATGGCGCCGGCCACGACCAGACCGCCGACGATCAATCCCAACAGCATCAGCGTGCGCATCGTCACGTTCTCCGCGAGGGTGGCCACGGCCCAAGGCCGCGGCTCCGAGGATGGATTCCCCGAAGCACCGGAGGGTTTCAGAAAGCCCGGTCGCGGGCAACGCCGATTTTTCGCCGGACCGACGCGGTCATCGGCCGCCGCGGGCGTGGCGGCGGCGGACGGTGTTGCCGTAGACGTGGAGCGGCCGGTAGGGCCGCTGCTCGATCGGCGTGCTCTTGAGCTGCTCGCGGGCGGGGCCGAAGGTGACGACCCGCGGGTCGAAGCCGGTGCCGGCGGCGAGAGTGGACGGGCAGGGAAGCAAGGTGGCCGCCGTCAGGGCCGTGAGGATGATGGTGCGCATCGGGCGATGATGTCCTTCCAAACTGAAAACGCCATGCATCGGGGTGATCGGATCGGTCGCCGGGAAAATTGCGTGGCTGCGGCCGTGGCCTCTCGGCCCGCAGATCTGTCATGAATCCAACCCCTAATTGGTGGGGTGGCGGTCTGCGATCATCGATGGCGGTCCGAGGCGACATGACCCGGATTCGCAAGCCTGGAGGCTTGCGCCACGGGAGTGCCGTCGTGCCCGGTTGCCGGGAAGCCCGAAGCGCGAGCTGAGGGAATGCGCGTGGCTTGCGCTACGGGAGTGCCGTCTTGCCCGGTTGCCGGGAAGCCCGAAGCGCGAGCTGAGGGAATGCGCGTTGCTTCACGTGCGGCGATCCGCATTCCCTCGGCTCACGCCTCGGGCTTCAAGGGCGAGAAGGTGGTACCACGGAGCAACGACGATGCTCTCCCCTGGAGCGGCGGTCTGCGATCGTCGATGGCGGCCCGAGGCTCCATGACCCGGATTCGCAAGGCTGGAGGCTTGCGCCACGGGGGCGTCAGAAGTCGATGCGGGTCGTGTAGACGAGCCTGTCGTCGATCTTGTCGTCGATGCTCTCCAGCACCGCGCTGATGCGGGGGTGGAGATGGCCGCGGAACGCTTGCTGGCCGTTCACCAGCACCTCGACGGGCTGGGCGAGATCGACGAGCCGATCGTTGAGCAGGAGGCTCAAGCCGCCCGCCAGGCGGGTCGTGGCCACCGTAATCGTGTTTCCCTCGATGCGGGCCTCGATCCGCTGAAACATCGCCGGCTTCTCCACACGCAGCCAGTAGAAGTGCTTGACGAACGAACGCGTCGGCTCCCAGGTCAGCTGCTTGGGGTCGGGGTTTCGCTCGTGCTCCAGGATCCATGCCACCGCTTCGCGCAGCGGCTTTTCGGGCGGCATGTGACCGCCGTTCACGGTCTCCACATAACGATGGCGGTACTGGCCGGGATGCTCCTTCTCAAGTTCACCCAAAATGCGGCTCGACTCCTGGTCGCTCCACACCGGGGACGGCTCGTCTTTCGTGCCGTGCAGGAAGGCGACCGGCGTATGGCGGAGATTTCCCAGCACGCCCCAGCCCCAGGACTCGCCGATGCTCTGGCCGGTGAGGATGCCGCCGGCCGCGGAAACCACGCCGGCGAACACGTCCGCCTGATGGCCGCCGATGTGCCAGGCGCCGTAGCCGCCCATGGAATGGCCACCGATGTAAATCCGGTTGGTGTCCACGTCCCAGGTGCGCTTGGCCGCCTTGAGCAGTTCCTTGACGTAGTGCTCCTCGGCCGGGTTGCGGCCCCATTCCGCGTATTTCTTCTGGAGCACGGTGGGACAGACGAAGATGCCCCGCTTCCACGCCGCCTGGGCCGGGCCGGTGAACATGTCGGTACCGCTGCTCCAATGGCCGTCGTTCTCGCCGCCGCCATGGAGCGCCAAGAAGAGGGGCAGCGGGCCGCTCGCCGGATCTCCGGCGACGACCTTGACGTTCACCTCGCCCGGAAACTGCGGATGGCTGAAGCGGTTGGTGCCGGGAGCGAGCCGGCGTCCGGAGCGGGCCAGCTCCCGAATCCTGGCAATGAAGCCCGCCAGATCCGCGGCGGGCAGCGTGTCCTGCCGCCGCACAGTGGCCAGGATGGCGGCCTGGTCATCGGGCCTGTCTGCGGCTTCGAAGTAGGACACTACGAGCCGGTCGAGGGCGGCTCGTTCCTCGGCGTCGAGACGGTCCTTGGCCGGCACTGCCGGCGCCTGCGGCCGCCATTCCGGCGCGGGAGGATCTTCGATCAGGGCCACGGCCTTCTTGGGGATCGTGAGTCCGAACCCGCGGTACACGTCGAGCCGGTAGGCGTCGTCACCCACGGGGCGGACGCGTTCGCCCCGTGAGCGGTTGCCCTGCGTGCCATAGACGACGACCTGAGCCGAAGCCGGGCCCGGGAGGAACGCGAGAGCCAGGGCCCACGAGAAGAACCAGCGTTTGTGCATCACTCGTCTCCGGTTGCGCGGCGCATCGCCGCCGGAGAATAGCCCGGTCAAAGCCCGCTCTGCAACGGTTTGCCGGTCGATGAAGGGCCGGCGCCCCGCACCCGTTTGATGCAGGTTTTCGTGGCGTCGTTTATGCTCCCCCAAGTGGCGGCGGTTCCGCCGCAGTCCCGTGTCCTGCAGGTGTCGTCCATGAAGCGTCGCGCGGCGAGCGGTCTGGGCAAGCGGTGGGTGGTCGTGGCGGCGGCATTGGCCGCGTGGCGGGCCGATGCTGTCATGGCTGCCGACGCCGGTGAGGCGATCCGGGCGGCTGCGACCGCGTACGTCGCCGCCTTCAACGGCCGCGACTTCGCGGCGTTGGCCGACCAGTGGACCGAGAAGGCCGAATTGGTCGAGGGGGGCTCACGCGTGGAGGGGCGCGAGCAGATCGTGCGGTCGATCCGCGGCTGGCTCGAGCGGCATCCGCAGGCGGGGCTTGCGATCGAGGTCACGGAGGTCGAACAGCTCGCGGCGCCCCTGGCACGGGTCAGCGGCGTGATGCGGTTCACGCGGCGGCCTGGCGATCGCAAGGTGGAGTCGCGGTTCACGAGCCTGCGGGTGCTCGAGGACGGCAAGTGGCGGCTGGTCGAGTCGCTCGTGGCGCCGAGCCATGCGGCGGCGCTCGACGACCTCGACTGGCTCGTGGGCCGCTGGCAGGCTGAGGATGCCGCGGCCGGCACGACCGTGGATGCCACCTACGAGAAGACCGCGGGCGGCCACTGCCTCGTCGGTCGCTCCACGATCAAGCCCAAGCAGGGGGCCACGGTCGACTCGCTGGAAGTGATCCACGCCGATCGCGGCACGGGCACGATCCGCTCCTGGACGTTCGACTCGACGGGCGCCCGGGCCGAGGGCGTGCTCGGGGGCGACGGCAGGACGTTCGAGCAGGTGCTCGTCGGCACGCCGGCCGACTCCGCGGGGGGCGACGTCGCCCGCTGGGTGCGGGTCATCGCCCCCTCCGGCGACGGCCGGTTCACGCTCCACGCCATCGAGCGGTCGATCGACGGCGTGCCGCTGCCCGACGGCGTGCCGCTGCATTTCCGCAAGATCCGGTGACGGGCCGCGGCCCGTCGTTTCATCCGCTCATCCGCAACCCGAGGACTGACCCGATGACGAGTGCGAAGCGATCCGTGTGGCTCCGGCCGGCCCGGGGATTGGCGCTTTTGGCCGCGGCCATCCACCTTGCCGCGCCGCTCGCGGCCCACGGCCACGGCGGCGGTGGCGGCCACATGGGGGGATTCGGCGGCGGCGGTCACATGGGTGGTTACGGCGGCGGCCACATGGGTGGCTATGGCGGTGGCCGGGAGATGTCGGGGGGCTTTTCTGGTGGCCGTGAGATGGGTGCCCGCGACTTCGGACCGCGGGACTTCGGCGGCCGGGACTTCGCGGGCGACCGCGGGGCCGAGGGCGTGCGCCGGCTCGACGGTGGCGGGGCGCTCGACGGTGGCGGCCGGCTCGACGGCGGCCGTGCCGGCGAGGGCGTGCGCGATTTCGGCCCCGGCCACTTCGCCGGCGACGGGCACGTGTCGCGGGCCGACTTCCAGCAGATCGCCGATCGTGGCATCGGCGGGGCGGGCATCGGGCGGGGAGCCGTGCGGCCGTACTCAGCGACGAACCTCGCCGTACGGGGCACGGCGATCCGCAACAACTTCTACAACAATGGCTGGTACGGCGGCCGGGGCTGGTATGCAAACCACTTCAATCCCTGGTGGCCGGGCGGCTGGTGGGGCGGCTTCGGCTGGGGCATGGGCGTGGGCATGCTGACGGGCCTGGCGTGGGGCGACCTCGCCGGCTGGGGTGGCTACGCCGCCGCCCCGGTCTCCTACAACTACGGTACGACCGTCTGCTACCAGGACGACGGCGTCTACGTGCAGGGCGCGCGGGTGGGGTCGGCCGAGGAGTATGCCCAGCAGGCATCGACGCTCGCCGCGCAGGGCGGCCCGGAGACGAAGATCGCCGCCGAAGACCAGTGGCGGTCGCTGGGCGTGTTCGCCCTGGCCCGGTCCGAGGAGACGAACCCGAGCACGTTCATGAGCCTGGCGATCGACAAGGACGGCCTGCTGCGGGGCAGCTACTACGACGCCGTCTCCGACACCACGATGAACATCACGGGCAAGGTCGACAAGAAGACGCAGCGGGCCGCCTGGACGATCGGCGACAAGAAGATCCCGGTCTACGACGCCGGCCTGGCCAATCTCACGCAGCAGCAGACGACGATCCTCGTGCACCGCGACGGCGGCAAGGTGGAGCAGATGCTGTTGGTGCGGGTGCAGGACAAGCCGGGTGCCGACGATGCCGCCAAGCCGGCGACGAAACCGGCTCCCGCGGCCGACGTGCCGGACGACGATCCGGACGGTGACGAGTCGTGAGGCTGCCGCTCGCGATCATGGTGGTCGCAGATTGAAGGGCGATCGCACGGGTGCGTGCCATCCTCCGGCTCACTCCCAACCAGAAAGGAAACACAATGGCGAAGAAGATCGTGATGCGGACGGGCGAGGCGCTGGTGGAGGCCGACGAGGCCTGGAGCGCGGCGGAGCCGGAGGTGGTGATCGGCGAGCTCGACGGCCCGGTGGGCTACGCGATCGCCAACCTCATCGGCGACCAGGTGAAGGGGCACTCGCGGGTGTGGGCGATCCTCAACAGCGACGTGCAGGTGCGGCCCGCCACGCTGATGGTCAGCAAGTACACTGCGCCCAACGCCCGCTACACGAACGTGCTCATGGGCACCGTGCAGGCGGCGATCGCCAATGCCGTGCTCGACGCCGTCCGGGCGGGGCACATTCCCAAGGCGAAGGTCAACGACATCGGGATCATCGTAGCCGTGTGGCTCGATCCCTCGGCGGGCGACGCGAAGACGAAGATCGACCACGAGGTATTGTTCCGCACCCACCGCGAGGCGACGCTCAAGGCCATCGCCAAGGCGATGAACAACGAGCCCTCGATCGACTGGCTGCTCAAGAACCAAAAGAAGGTGGGCCACTACTTCCACGAACTGGCGCTGCAGGACGGCCTGGGCTGATCCGGCACGTCAGCCGAACGACCGCGGCTGGCCGGTGGCCTCGAGCACCGAGAGCCAGAGATCGCCGTCGGGGGCGACCTGGTTCCGCTGGCTCACCGCCAACGCCATCGGAATGTGGACGAAGCGGCCGTGCCAGCGGCCGACCACCATCTCCGTCCGCCCCGCCATGGCCGCATGCACCGCGTTCTGGGCCAGCCGCAGGCAGTAGACGCTGTCGTAGGGATTGGCCGGCACGCTGCGGATCGCGTAGCTGGGGTCGATGTACTTGAGGTTCAGCTCCACGCCCGCGGCCGCGAAGTGGTCGGTGATCCGCTGCTTCAGGAACAGGCCCACGTCGTGGAGCCGGGCGTTGCCCGAGGCGTCGGCGCCCGCGGCGGCGGCCGCGATCAGGTGCTGGCCGGCCCCCTCGGCGGCCACGATCACGGCATGGCCGCTGCGGCGGACGCGGGCCACGAGATGATCGAGCAGGCCGTGCGGGCCGTCGAGCGCGAAGGGCACTTCGGGGATGAGCACGTAGTTGGCGTCGGGCTCGGCGAGCGCCGCGTAGCAGGCGATGAACCCGGAGTGGCGGCCCATGAGCTTCACCAGGCCGACGCCGTGGGGCGCCGCCTTGGCCTCCACGTGGGCCGCGCGGATCGACTTCGCCGCCTCGCCGAAGGCCGACTGGAAGCCGAACGACTGGTCGATGAACGGGATGTCATTGTCGATCGTCTTGGGAATGCCGACGACGGCGATCCTCTGGCCGCGGGCGGCGACGACGGCGGCGATCTGCATCGCCCCGCGGAGCGTGCCGTCGCCGCCGATCACGAACAGGGCGTTGACGTTCATCCGCTCCAGGCAGTCGACGATCTCCTCGGGATCCTGGCCGCCCCGCGAGGTGCCGAGGATCGTGCCCCCGTCCTCGTCAATGTCGCTGACCAGGGCCGGCGTGAGGTCGAGCACGTCGTGGCCGTAGCGTGAGATGAAACCCTGGTAGCCGTTGCGGAAGCCATGGATCCGCTGCACGCCATAGTGGAACGCGAGCTCCATCACGAGCCCCCGGATCACGTCGTTGATGCCGGGGCAGAGGCCACCGCAGGTCACGATCCCGACCCGCATCTTCGCCGGGTCGAAGAAGATGCTCCGCCGCGGGCCGGCCGGCTCGAAGCCGGGCAGGGCGTCGGCCGCGCAGCCGCTCTCCGCCACCAGCCGGGCGGTGTCGTGGAACAGCACGCGGTCGTCCTCGGCCACATAGTGGACGGTGGTCCGCCGCGACTCGATGAGCGGCTTGAGCGGCGAGTCGATGCGGCACGGGCCGAGCGACTTGATGGCGAGGTCGGCGGCGTTCATGGGTGGCGTCGGCTCCGGGGCGGAAACATCAGCCGGTGGTCCGCATGCCGGCGGCGATGCCCTGCACGCAGAGCCGGAGCAGGTCGCGGAACGGGGCCGCGGCGGCATCGGCGTCGGTCGCCTCCCGGCGGCGGCGCATGAACTCGATCTGCACGAGGTTCAGCGGATCGACGGAGGGATTACGGGCCTCGATCGACCGCTGGAACCAGGGGGTGGTGGCGAGCAGCTCGCCGCCGCCGACGATGTCGAGGATCGCCTGCCGGGTGCGGTCGCGCTCGGCCGCGATCCGCAGCCAAATGCGGCGGCGGGCGTCGTCGTCGGTGGCGAGCTCGGAATACCGCTGGGCGACGTACATGTCGGCCTTGGCGAGCGCGAGCGTGGCGTTGTCGATCGTGGCCTGGAAGAACGGCCACTGCCGATACATGTCGCAGATCGTCTGCCAGGCCCGCCGGTCCTCGTACTTCACCTCGGCCAGCGCCGTGCCCAGGCCGTACCAGGCCGGGATCATGCAGCGGCTCTGCGTCCAGGCGAACACCCAGGGAATGGCCCGCAGGTCGTCGAGCGTCCGCTCGCCGCGGCGCCGCGCGGGCCGCGAGGCGATCGGCAGGTTCTCGATGTCGTCGATCGGCGTGGTCTGCGAGAAGTAGCCGATGAAGCCGGGCTGATCGACGAGGTCGCGATAGACGGCCCACGATCGCTCCGCCATCCGCGCGGCGAGCGTCGCCCACTCGGCCGCGGGCGAGGCGCGGCGAACGCTCGACGCCACGAGCGTGGCCCATGTGACCTGCTCCAGATGGCGGCGGGCGATTTCGGCGTCGTCGTACCGCTCGGCCAGCACCTCCCCCTGCTCGGTGAGCCGCAGGCTGCCGTCGAGCGTTTCGGCGGGCAGCGAAAGGATGCCCCGGGCGGCCGGGCCGCCGCCGCGGCCGAGCGAGCCGCCGCGGCCGTGGAAGAAGGTGAGCCGCACGCCGCGGGCGGCGGCCGCGGCATGGAGCCGCTCCTGGGCCGACTGCAGGCCGCAGCAGGCCGCCAGGTAGCCGCCGTCCTTCGTGCTGTCGGAATAGCCGACCATCACCACCTGCCGGTCGCCGCGGCCGGCGACATGGTCGCGGTAGGCGGGCACGTCGAGGATCGCGGCGAGCGTGTCCTGGGCGTGGGCGAGATCGTGAATCTTTTCGAACAGCGGCACCACGGCGATGTCGGTGGCCGCGACTGGCGTGCCGGCGTCGCGGGCCCGACGGCAGGCCTGCCGCCACAGCCAGAGCACGGAGAGCACGTCGGCCGGGCAGCGGGTCAGGCTCACGATCGCGCCGCCGAGGCATTCGGCGCCGAACCGCACGGCGGCGGCGTGGAGCACGGCGAAGAGCTGCAGCGTGTCGAGTGCGAGCGGGCCGAGGTCGGCCTGCGGCACGTCGCCCACCGTGCCCAGGGTATCGACGAGCAGCCGGCCGCACGCCTCGTCGTCGAGCTGCCGGTAGTGGTCGGCCGTGGGCACGAGGCCGGCGGCGGCGAGGATCTCGGCCATGATGTCGCGATAGGCGCGGGCGTCCTGGCGGACGTCGAGGCGGGTCATGTGCAGCCCGAACGTCCGCACCAGGTCGAGCCACCGGCCGGCCGCCGATTCGTCGGCCGGGCCGTGATCGCGGGCCAGGCACTCGACGAGCAGGGCGACGTCGGCCTCGAGCTCCGCGCCCGAGCGGTAGGCTTCGGGGGCACACGGCGTGGCGAGGTCGTCGCAGCCCGACCGCTCCAGCCGCAGACGGATCATCCGCAGCCAGCGGCGGTAGGCCTCGTGCGGCGCCAGCGAATCGAGCGCCCGGGCAAGGTCGGGCCAGCGGGCGGCGAGGCCGACCAGCCGCTCGTCGAGGGCCGCGGCGCCGGAGGCGGCGTGCCGCGAGATCGTGAGCAGGTCGTGGAGGCGGTGGCACCAGCCGACATGCTGCTCGATGGCCGCGGCCCGGAGGCGGAGGAGCGTGCGGGCGGTGACGTCGGCCGTGACGAACGGGTTGCCGTCGCGGTCGCCCCCCATCCACGACCCGAACGTCAGGAACGCCGGGATACGAAACGCGACGCCGGGAAACCGGTCCGCCAGGCCGCGGCGCAACGCCGCATGGACCTCCGGCACCGCCTCCCACAGCCGCGGCATGATCGACAGGCCGCGCTCGACCTCGTCGGTGACCGTGGGTCTCGTGGGCCGCAAGAACTCGGTCTGCCAGAGCACTGCCAGTTCGGTGGTGATCGCGGCCTCGTGGGCGGTCCGTTCACGGGGCAGGAGGTCGGCGCGGTCGAGCTCCTGGAGGCTGCGCCGCATCCGCCGCAGCTTGGCGCGGATCGACCGGCGCTTGGCTTCGCTGGGGTGGGCGGTGAAGACGAGCTCGACCCGCAGGTCGTCGAGGTGCCGCTGGACGTCGGCGGGCGTCATGCCGAGGTCGGCCAGTTCCGCGATGCCGGCGGCGAGGGATTCGCCGAGCGGGGCGGGGTGCCGCGTCCGCTCCCGGTCGCGGAGCACACGCACCCGCTGCCGGTCCTCGGCGATGTTGACGAGATCGAAGTAGACGCTGAAAGCCCGGGCGATGATCCGGGCCTCGTTTTCGTCGAGCGCCTCGATTCGCGCGGCCAGCAGCCGCTCGGCGTCGTGCGCCCCCGCCCGCCGCTGCCGGGCCAGTGACCGCACCTCCTCGACGAGGGCCAGGGCCGGCGGGCCCTCCAGGTCACGAATCACGTCGTCGAGCAGGCCGCCAAGGAACCGCACGTCGCGGCGCAGCAGATCGTCTTCGGGCACGGCAGGCTCGTGTGGGGTGGGCGGTGGGAATGCACGCCGAGCATAAACAAAGCAAATCATGCGCCGAGGGGACGGGAAACCGCGGCCTTCCTGGACCGGGCGGGCCGCGCGGTGGTCCGGCCGGGGACGGCCCGGCCGGCTGATGCGGCGACGGGCAGCGACTGCCCGCGGAATCGGCAGCGGCTCTGGCCGTCGCGGCAGGTCGGTATGATTTCCGGCATGTTCGGTGAACGAGCCCAATTTGGCCGCGGTTCTTGGACGGCTGGTGTCGTGGTGGCCGTGGCGGCTGCGTATGCCATCCTGACCCGCCCCCACGCGGTCGCGAAGCCGGCGACGGACCCTGTCCGCCAGATGCAGATCGACGCCGAAGCCGCCGGCTATGCGTCCTGGGGCCACTGGGGCGACCAGCCGCAGCGGTACGCGGCCTGGTCGAATCACTCCAACCGGCTGATCCCGGTCTACGCATTCGGAATGAGCCTCGACGCCGTCGCGGGGGCCAACAGCCTGTATCGCGACGAACGGCGGCTGGCGGCGCTGTACGGCCGCCTGCCGGAGCGGACGCTCAACCCGGAGGCGGCGTATTTCGACCAGACCGACGTCTGCCGACTGCAGGAGATGGCCGCGGCAGCGGGGAAGAAGCGGATCGTGCTCGTGGTGTTCGACGGTATGGACTGGCACACGACCCGCACCGCGGCCATCGCCGCGACAGGCTGCGTGGACTACGGGGAGGGGCGGGGGAGCGGATTCGCCTTCCAGGACTATCGCGGCACGACCACCGATTTCGGGTTCTGCGTCACGAGCCCGGCCAACGACGGCACGAAGGTCGACGTCGATGCCCAGGCGGTGCGGAACCCCGGCGGCGAAACGCCCGGCGGCTACGACCCCGCCCGCGGCGGCGCCACCCCGTGGGACCCGCGGTGCGACCTGCGGTATCTGATCGGCCGCGACCGCGACGGGGGGCATGCCGTGACCGATTCGGCGGCGTCGGCGACGTCGCTGTGCTCCGGCCGCAAAACCTACAACGACGCGATCAACGTGGACCCGGCGGGGGCGGAGATCGTGCCGGTCGCCCGGCTGCTCCAGGACCGCGGCTACGCGGTGGGCGCGGTGTCGAGCGTGCCGGTGTCGCACGCCACGCCCGCCTGCGCCTACGCCAACAACGTCAGCCGCGACGACTATCAGGACATCGCCCGCGACCAGCTTGGCGAGCGGTCGGTCTTCCATCGTGAGGCTCCGCTGCCCGGACTCGACGTGCTCATCGGCGGCGGCTGGGGCGTGGCGGGAGATGCCGCGAAGGACAGGGACCAGGGCCGCAACTTCGAGCCTGGCAACAAGTACGTGGCCGATTCGACGCGGGCGGCGATCGACGTGACCAACGGCGGCCGGTATCGCGTCGTCGAGCGGACTCCCGGCCGCCGTGGCGGCGACCTGCTCGCCGCGGCCGCCCGCGACGCCATCGCCGGGAAGCAGCGGCTCTTCGGGTTCTTCGGCGCGGCCGCGGGGCACCTGCCGTTTCGGACCGCCGACGGCGATTTCAATCCCGCAGGCGTCGCGAACATGGAGCCGGCGGCGGCGGCCCTGCGGAAGAAGTATGGCGGCACGATCAGTTATTCGCCGGCCGACGTCGCCGAGAATCCCACGCTCGCCGACATGGCCGTGGCGGCCCTCGACGTGCTCTCCAGCCGCGGCCCATTCTGGCTGATGGTGGAAGCGGGCGATGTCGACTGGGCTTCGCACGCCAACAACATCGACACCACCATCGGGGCCGTGATCAGCGGCGACGCCGCTTTTCGGGCGATCGTGCGCTGGATCGAGCGGCATGGCGGCTGGGCCGACACGGTGGTGATCGTGACCAGCGATCACGGCCACCTGTTCGTGCTCACCGACCCGGCCGCCTTCGCCCGATAGCGGCGGTTTCCGGGGAGAATCATGCACGCGAACCTGCGGCTTCCTACCGCAGTGCGCTTGGCGGGCCGCCGCCCGCTCCCACAAAAATCATCCGGCATGGATGACGGGGTGGTGTTCGTGCCCGGAGTCCCCGGGTTTCCACCCGGGGCTTCTTGGCGGGCTGCCCACAAAAAGCCCCCGGCGGAAGCCGGGGGACACCGGGTTGAATCGCGATCCAGCGGGCCATGCAGATGGACGTGGCGTACGCCTCCAGGCGGGCGCGTGCGGGTCGTGGAGCCGCGGGGCCCAGTGGCGCATGCCCCAAGGGTGAACGCATGCGGGTCGGGGAGCCGCGGGGCAACTCGACGGTCGGAGACCGCCGCTGCAGAAGTCGGAGACCGCTACTGGCCGGCGACGAGGGCCTTCATCTCCCGGACGGCCTGCGTAAGGCCCACGAGCACGGCGCGGGACACGATCGAGTGGCCGATGTTGAGCTCGCCCATCCCCTCGAGCCGCGCGACGGGCACTACGTTGCGGTAGGTCAGGCCGTGGCCCGCGTTGAGGGCGAGCTGCGCCTGCCGGGCCAGGCCACCGGCGCGGGCCAGATCCACGAGCTTTTCGTGTCGCTCGCCATCGGTGGTGGCGTTGGCATAGCAGCCCGTGTGCAGCTCCACCGCCTCCACGCCGAGCTCGACGGCCGCGTCGATCTGCCGCGGGCAGGGGTCGATGAACAGCGACACCGCAATGCCGGCGTTCTTCAGCCGCCGCACCGCGTCGGCCGTGGCGGTCTTGTGCGTCACCACGTCGAGGCCGCCTTCCGTGGTCACCTCCTCGCGCCGCTCGGGCACGAGCGTCACCTGGCAGGGCCGCACGCGGCAGGCGATGTCGATCATCGCGGCGGCGATGGCGCACTCCAGGTTGAGCTTCACCTGCACGGTCCGCCGCAGCACCTCCAGGTCGCGGTCCTGGATGTGCCGGCGGTCCTCGCGGAGATGGACCGTGATCGCGTCGGCCCCGCCGAGCTCGGCGAGCGCGGCGGCCCAGACGGGGTCCGGCTCGACGGTCCGCCGGGCCTGGCGGATCGTGGCCACGTGATCGATGTTGACGCCGAGGGTTGCCATGGGGAAGTGTCGCCGGGGCCGCGGCCGACTCCGGGCCGCGGCTCCAGCGTCGCCTGCCCCTACTTGCGCTGCAAGAGGACCACGGCGTTGCCGCGGGGCGTGCGCACCTTGAGGACCACGCCCTCGTCCGCCGTCTCCTTCTCGATGGCCGCCGCGAAGTCGGCGATCGTCTTCACCTCGGTGCGGCCCACCGCCCGGACGAGCACGCCCGGGCCGATCCCCGCCTCGGCGGCGATCCCGTCGGAATCGACGCGATCGACGAGCACGCCCGCGAAGCCTTCGTAGGCGTCGTCTGCGGCCGCGGCCTTGTCGCGGACCTCGATGCCGAACGCCTTCGAGTAGTAGGTCTCCGCGTCGGCCTCGGCCTGACGCGGCGGCCGCGGGCCGGCCTTGGCTAGGTCGCTCGGCAGCGGTTTCACCGACACCGAGAGCGTGAGCTGCTTGCCGTCGCGGAAGACCGTGAGCTTGTGGGGCGTGCCGATGGCCGACCGCTCGACGATCTCCTGGAGGGCGCGGGTGCCATCGACCGGCTGGTCGTCGAAGGCCGTGATCACGTCGAGCTCCTGCACGCCCGCCGCGGCGGCCGGCGAGCCGGGCACGACGTCGTTGACCAGCACGCCCTTGCGATTCTTGACGCCGAGCTTGGCCGCCATCTTGGCGTCGAGCGGCCCCATCTGCACGCCGATGAAGGCCCGCTCCACCTTGCCCTTGGCGATCAACTGGCCGCTCACCCACTTGGCGAGGTTCACCGGGATGGCGAAGCCGATGCCCTGGTAGCCGCCGCTGTTGGAGGCGATGGCGGTGTTGATGCCCACCACCTCGCCGGCCAGGTTGATGAGCGGGCCGCCGGAGTTGCCCGGGTTGATGGCGGCGTCGGTCTGGAGGAACTGGGCCCGGCGAATGCCGCCGAGCTCCCGCCCCTTGCCGCTGATGATGCCGGCGCTGACGGTCGTCTCCAGTTCGAAGGGCGTGCCGATGGCGATCACCCAGTCGCCGATCGAGAGTTTGTCGGAGTCGCCGAGTTTGGCGGTCGGCAGGTCCGCGGCGTCGGCGAGACGGATCACGGCCAGGTCGCTCTCGGGATCGGTCTTGATCTCCTTGGCCTTGAACTCACGGCCGTCGGTGAGCTCCACCACGACCTCGTCGGCCCCCTCGACCACGTGGTTGTTGGTGAGCACGATCCCGGAGGGATCGACGATCACGCCGGAGCCCACGCCCGACCGCCGCGGCATCGAGCCCCCCTCGGGCATGTTGAACTCGAAGCCCTCCGGCAGGCCGTCGGGAAACATGTTCTCGAACGGCGTGCCCTTGAAGGGATTGTCGCCGCGTCCACGCGGGGCACGGCCCTGGGGCTGCCGGGCCTTCACCTCGCTGCGGACCACGACCACGGTGGGCGTGGTCGCCTCGGCGGCCTCGCGGAACGCACGAGAGAGGGCGGTGGCGTGGGCCATGGCGTCGGCCGAGGGCTGGTCGGCCCGACCGGCGGGCGGGAAGGCGACGGCCGCGGCCACGGCGGCGGCGGTCGCCAGGCAGAGCCAGCACGAGAACCGGGAGCGGGACATGCGAAGGGCATTGGTCATGGTCAGGTTCCACCTTTCTGGGGCGAGTCGACCGAATCGTATACCGGCCGTGCGGCATGCAAACACCCCCGGCCGGACCCGAGGGCCGGCGGGGCGGTCACGACGCATAGAACTGTCTACGGCCACCGGGCGGAGGTTGTTCGCGCCAGGCCCCAGTCCCACCCGACCAGGCCGGCACAACGTTGACAGTCTCCGAAAAAAACGCGTATCTTCCCGGAAAAGAAGGGATTTTTGCCACATGGCCAAGAGGGCACGCCGGGAGCCGCCGGAGGCCGCGATCGACGTGGCCGAATGCCAGCGGCGGATCGGCTACGAGTTTCGGGACCCGGCCCTGCTCGTCGCGGCCCTGACCCACGCCTCCGGGGCCCAGCACCGGCTGGCCTCCAACGAGCGGCTCGAGTTTCTCGGCGACGCGATTCTCGGGTTTCTCGTGTGCGAGACGCTGTACCGGTCGTTTCCCGAGTCGCTGGAGGGGGATCTGACGCGGATCAAGTCGGTCGTCGTGAGCCGCGAGACGTGCGCCCGGATCAGCGGGCAGTTGCAGCTGATCGACTTCCTGATCGTCGGCAAGGGGCTCTCGGTGACCCGCCCGGTGCCCACGTCGGTGATGTCCGACCTCTTCGAGTCGCTCGTCGCCGCCATCTATCTCGACGGCGGCCTCGAGGCCGTCCGGCCGCTCGTGGACCGGTTCCTGCTGCCGGAGATCGCGGAGGTTGCCTCGGGCGCCCAAGGCTCCAACCACAAATCGCTCCTGCAGCAGTGGGCCCAGCGGGATTTCGGGATCACGCCGACCTACGAGGTGCTGGAGGAGACCGGCCCCGACCACAGCAAGAGCTTTCACGTGTCGGCCCAGATCGGCGCCCGCCGCTACGCCCCCGCCTGGGGCCGCAACAAGAAGGAGGCGGAGCAGCGGGCCGCCTCGAACGCCCTGGGCGAATTGCGGTCGGAGGCGGAGGATCGCGGCGGGGAGTGAGCGGGGGTGGCCCGGGCGGCGTCTCGACGCCGATCGGCGCAAGCGTCTTGGCAGCATTGCCGCCGTCCGGCGCGGCCGTTTTCCCGCGCGGGGTGGCCGCGCTACTATGCCGGTGGAGGGATGCAGCGGACCGCGGCAGACAGGCCGGTTGCTGGAGTTGTCCGGGAACATGAGCCACCCTCCGGTCGCGAACCCTTTCAACAACGGCATCGTGCCCGATGCCTGGACCGATCCGATCGTCGACGTGCCGTCGATTCATGCCGACGTATCGGATCAGTGCCTGCAGCTCCTGGAGCAGGTGGCGCTGAACCGCACCCGGCGGTCGGTCCTCATCCACGGCGCGGCCGGCAGCGGCAAGACCCACACGCTCACGCGGCTGCGGGCGGCGGCGGTCGAGCCGCGGCCCTTTTTCTCTTACGTGCGACTCGCGACCAGTCCAGGCATGATCCGTCGTCACCTGCGGCATTGCCTCGTCCGCGACCTCGTCCGCAAGGACGAGCGGGGCGTGTGCCAGCTGGCATCGTGCCTGCTCGCGTCGCTGGCCAAGGACGCGGGCACGCCGTTCGACCCCGGCGAGTTTGACCGGCTCGACGACGGCTTCAGCGCGTCCGGCGGCCCGGGCATGGCGCTCGCCGAAACCTGCGGCCGCCTGGGACTCGACTTTCACATGACCTGTGCCTGTCGGCTGTTTCTCCAACGCCGCCATCGCCAGGCGGCCGTGCATTGGCTGGAGTCGGGTGAACTGCCCGACGACGCCCGCGCGCGGCTGGCCTGCGACGTCGGGGGCGCAGACGACGACTCGGTCGATGCCGAGCACGTGGCCTTTCAGGCGGTGCTGCAGCTGATCGCCCTCGTCACCGACACCCGGCCGATGCTCCTGTGCTTCGATCAGATCGAGTCGATGCAGGTCGCGGCCGACGACCGGGGCGGCTCCTTCGCCTTCGGCAAACTGGCCGCCGACCTGTTCGATCACTGCGCCGGGCTGCTGCTCGTGACGTGCATGCAATCAGCGGCCTTCGAAACGCTCCGGGAGGTCGTGCCGGCCGCCGACCTGCATCGGATCGCCCAGCACGAACTGCTGCTCGGCCCGCTCACCGAGCGGCAGGCCCGCGAGCTGATCCGGGCCCGGCTCGACTCCTCGCCGACGCTGCGGGCCGACACGCGGCGCCGCAACGGCCTTTGGCCGCTCGACGAGGTGCAGCTCCACCGCTTTCTCGCCTCCGACGATCCGACGCCGCGCCGGCTGCTCGCGATCAGCCGCGACGCCTACGTCACGGCCCAGCGCATGCCGGCCGGGATCGACGACTGGCTCTCGAACGGCTTCGAGCAGCGCCGTGCGGCGCCGGCGGAGTCGACCGCGATCGGCGAGGATGTCGTTCACGGCCTGGCGGTGTTGCTGGCGGCACGGGGCTTCAGCGTGGCCTTTCCGGACGACCGCCAGGACGTCGACCTGATGGTGATCCACGCCGAACGCCGGCTGCTCGTCACGGTCCTCAACGACGAGGGGCAGGTGCTGGCGCAGCGGCTCAAGCGGGTCGTGGACCGGCCACCGAGCGGGCCGGAGGAGCGGATCCTCGTGCGCAGCGCCAGCCTGCCGATCCCGCGGACCGCGCGAAAATCCTGGGCCTTGTGGAGCCGGCTTGCCGCCAGCCGCGACGTGACCCCCGCCGGGCTGCCCCGCATCCGCCTGCTCGCCCCCACGTTCGCAGCGCTCGCGTCACTCGAGGCGGTGCGGGCTCTGATATCGGAGTCGCGGGCCGGTGACCTGGCCTCCCACGGCGAGACGATCGTCCCGGAGGTGGTGACGGCCTGGATTCGCGGGCATCTTCACGACGAGGAACTCGATCGCCTGGTGGCCGAGATCGTGGCGGGATCGCCGGCAGCGACCGGGCCCATGCACCGGCGGGTCCGCGACACGATGCTCGAGGTCCTGCAGCGGCGGCACGTGATGACGATCGATGACCTCGCCGTGGCGGCGGGCTGCCGGAGGGTGGAGGCGCAGGCGATCCTGGCGGGCGATGCCGCGACTTTCGGCACGATCGGCAGCCCGCCGGCGCTGGCCTATGAGCGGACCACTCCATCTCCGTGAGCCTTTCCCATGGTCGTCGAACTGTACCTGCCCGACGTCCGCAAGCGGCTGATCGCCGGCTGGGCCACGGAAACGCCCCCGGCGGAGGATGCAGCCGTGATCGCGGAGCTCGTGTCGCTGTTTCACGAGATCGTCGGGCAGTGCTTCACGGCGGGGTCGCCTCTCGACGTCGTCAGAGTGCTGGAAGACGTCGCGGCCGACGCCGAGGCGTGGAAGTCGGCGCTCCTCGATGCGATCTACTCGTGCGTCGTGGCCCCACGCCTCGAGCGCGAGCAGGCCTTGTGGGGCCAGTTCCCCGGCCACGTGGCGACCTTCTGGCGGGGTGTCGAAAGCCTGGCCGCCTGGCTGGCCGGCATGCTGCTCGGGGTGTGGCGGGCGCACGGCGGCCTCGACGCGGCGCGGGATCTCGTCGCCTGCGAGCGTTCGCTGCGGGTGGAGCTCCGCGAACCGGGCTGGGCCGACGGCATCGGCCTCACGGGTGGGGCGGACGCGATCCTGCGGATCCCTGAAACACGCACCTGGTGCGTGTTGCTGCTCGACGCCGGCCCGGCCGTGGGGCAGGCGAACCTGGCGCTGGTGGCCCTCTACCGGCTGCTCCTGCATGGCGCGGAGCAGCCCCGCGACGTGCGCATCGTGACCTGCGCCGACACGGCCCGCGAGGAGTCGGTGTCTGCTTCCGCCCTCGACGAGGTCGAGGGGCGGCTCAAGGCGGAGCTCGGCCGCCTGGCCGGCGTGCATGGCGGGCCGGCGGCGGGGACGCCCGCCTCCGATTGGAAGCAGGTGACAGCGGAGCACCTCACGATGCAGGACAGCCTGATGCGGGTCCTCCGCACCTACGGCCTGAAGTTCAGCCTCGACGGCCCGCCCCGGCTGGGCCCCACCTTCATTCGCTTTCTCGTCGCGCCCGCCGCGGGCGCGAAGGTGTCGCGGTTCACCCACCTGATCGAGGAGATCGCCCTCGGCATGAATCTCCGCAACCCGCCGCTCATCGAGCGGGTCGGGGATCGAATCGCGATCGACGTCGAGCGGCCCGACCGCCGCGCGGTGTCGTTCGCCGAGCTCCGCCGCATGCTGCCTCGGCCCGACCTGCTCCTCGGCAACTCGCGGATGCTGGTCGGCGTGGACATCGACGGGCGGCTCGTGTTCATCGACCTGGCCCAGCCGCAGCATTGCCACGTGCTCGTGGTGGGCACGGCCGGCAGCGGCAAGAGCATCTGGATGCGGGCCGCGCTGGCGAGCCTCGTGGAGACGAACGTGCCCGACACGCTCCGGCTCGTACTCATCGACCCCAAGCGCAACGCCTTCACCGCCTGGCGGGCGTCTCCGTTTCTGTGGGAGCCGATCGTCTATCCGGACGAGACGTCGGCGCTCGACGTGTTGACGGGCCTCGTCGAGGAGATGGAGCGGCGGTACGACCGCATGGGCAAGGCGGAGGTGGACGACCTGCGCGGTCTCATCCGCCACGAGCAGCGTCCCATTCCCCGCATCGTCTGCGCCTGCGATGAATACGCGGATCTCGTCACCACGAGCGACGACCGCCACGAGATCGAGGCCGCGATCGCCCGCCTGGGCGCGAAGGCGCGGGCGGCGGGAATCCACCTCGTCCTGGCGACGCAGACGCCGCGCCGCGAGATCATCGGGGGGATCATCAAGGCCAACCTGCCCACGTGCGTGGGCCTGCGGGTGTCGAGCGAGATGGAGGCGAAGATCATCGAGACGCCCGGGGCCGAGCTCCTGCTCGGCAACGGCGACCTTCTGCTGCGGTCGATCGGCGAGCCGGTGCGGCTCCAGGGGGCGTTTCTCGCCGGCGAACGCGAGAGCCCGGCGCTCGCTGCCGCGAGCCACTGACCAGGAGACCGGCGCCGGGGAATGACGTGCCGTCGTGCGGCATGGATGGCGGGGTGGTTTTCGTGCCCGGAGTCCCCGGGTTGCCACCCGGGGCTTTTTGGGACGCACGAAAAAGCCCCGGCGAAAGCATTGATGGTGCGTGTTGTCCAGTTGTGCGTTCGGATTGACGTGCGCGCGACCGCCACAAAAAGCCCCCGGCGGAAGCCGGGGGACTCCGGGTCGGATCGCGATCCCACGTGCCATGCGTGTGGACGTTGCGCGGCAATGGCGCGGGGTTTTTGAGGCATGGCTGGCGGGGAGGTTTTCGTGTCCGGAGTCCCCGGGTTGCCACCCGGGGCTTCTTGGGATGCACGAAAAAAGCCCCTGGCGCAAGCATTGATGGTGCGTGTTGTCCAGTTTGGCGTTCGGATTGACGCACGCGCGACCGCCACAAAAAGCCCCCGGCGGAAGCCGGGGGAACGACGGTCGGAGACCGCCGCTACGGGGGCCAGGCATGTCACGGGCTGCCAGTCGTGACGAGCGTGCCGGTGCCGATGGCGTCGCCGGGATACGCGATCACCCGGTCGCCGGCGGTGAGCCCGGCCCGCACCTCCGCCTCCCGGTCGCCCCGGCGGCCGATGGTCACCGGCACCAGCCGCGCCCGCTGACCGTCGACCACATACACCGCCTCTCCGTCGGCGTGGCGAAACAACGCGGCCAGCGGCACGAGCACCGCGTCGTGCACCGCGTCGATCGTGATCGCCGCCTCGACGCGGAAGTCGTCACCGAGCGTCAGCCGCGCATCCCGGGGGCCGTCGATGTCGATGATCACGTTGACCCGCTGCTCCTCGACTCCGAGCGGCGAGACTTTGGTGAACCCGCGCGGCTCGACGGTCCGCACGCGACCGGTCAGCGGCCGCGGCCCGCCCCACCCGGTGATCTCGCAGGCATCTCCAGGCTGCACCTGTGCCGCATCCTCCGACACGAGGTCGATCACGGCCTCGAGGTCGCCCACGTCGCCGACCTCGACGAGCTCCGCCCCCACCTCGACGGGTCCCTCACCCTTCCGCAGCACGCGGAGCACGCGGCCGTCCACCGGCGCCGTCACCGGCAGCCGCCAGGCGTCGGTGCCGGGGGGCGGATCGTCTTCCCGGCGGGGCCGTGACCGCACGAACGCCGCCTGGCTCACGTCGATGAGATGCTCCGCGACGTGGATCTCCTCTTCCGCTTCGGCCACTTCGTCGACGGCCGTCCTCCAGGCCCGCTCGGCCGCATCGAGCTCCTCGTGGGTCACTGCCTTGGTGGGAAAGAGCGTTCGCGCCCGTTCCAGATCGGCCGCCGTGTATTCCACCTGCACGCGGGCCCGGGCCAGGGCCTTGTTCGCAAGGTCGCGGAGCGCCCGCGCGGCCTCCACACGGGCCGCCGCCTCGGCCGCGGCACGGGGATCGAGGAGCGCCGGATCGGGCGGGTCGATGGTCGTGATCACCGTGGTGCCGGCGACGACGGCGGCGCCCGGTTCGAGGCCGACCCTGCTCATGCGGCCGGCCAGGGGGGCGCGGACGACATGCCGCTCGCGAATCCGCGTCACGCCGTCGTCGGCGACCCGGACGGCGAGCGTGCCGCGGCGAACCGGGCGGATGTCGGCCGGCACCGGCCGCGGCGCCAGCGCCCAGGCGAATGCGGCGGCGACGGCGAAGACGACCGCACCGACGAGCAACCGAGCGGGCAGGCGGCGGGCGGGCATCGTCAATCCCGCGCTTTGAGCACGGCCACGAGGTCGAGGCGGTCGAGGCGGCGGCGGACGATCGCAGCGGCCACGGCCGCGGCCGCGAACACGGTCGCCGCCGCGATCGCGTAGGTTCGCGGATGCACGACCGCCGGCACCCGGAACAACTCGGTATCGTACCCCCAGGTCGTCACGATCACGAACGCCCGGCCCAGCACGAGGCCCGTCGGCACCGCCACGAGCGTGAGGATGGCCTGCTCGCCAAGGAGGATCGCGGCCACCTCCCGGCGGGTGAATCCCAGGACCCGCAGGCTGGCCAGATCGCGGGACCGCTCGATCACGCTCTGCCGGGCCGTCGTGGCCACCACGCCGCAGGCGATGGCGATCGCAAACAGCGCGTTCACCGTCCGCATGCGGAGGAGCGTGCGGGCGATCGTTTCGCGGAACGTGGCGAGTTGCCGCTCCCGCGACGTGAATCCCGCCACCCGCGGGCTGTCGGCCAGGCGGGCGTCGGCCGCCGCGGCCTGCTGCGGGTCGATGGCCAGGAAGGCGCCGGAGTAGGTCGGGCCCGTGCCGAGAATGGCCCGCAGCGTGTCGCCGTGCAGCCAGGCCGACGTGCCCACCATGTCGTCCACCGTGCCGGCGATGACGAGCGCCACCCGCGGCCGTCGCCCCTCGAGCACGTCGACCTCCAGCGTGTCACCGACCCGGGCCCCGAGCAGCTCCGCGAGCCGCGTGCTGACGACGAGCCCGTCCGGCCGGGGCTCGTGCCGTCGGCCGCGGGCATCGAGGAGGCGGAGCAGTTCGCCGCCGGCCGCCGGGGCCATGATTTCCTGACGCCGCTCGTGCTGTCCGAACCGGAGCGTGGTCGGCACGACGCGAAAGGGCTCCACCCCCCGCACGCCGGGAAGCTGCGCGAGCTCGTGCACGGCCTGGGGACCGACCGGCTCGATGAAGGCCACGGAGCGGTCGAACCGCTGCACCGCGGTGAACTGGAAGTCGGCGAGCGACTGGACCGCGTCGCCGACGAACATCCCGAGGACCATCACCGCGGCCCCCAGCGCGAGCCCGAGCACGGAGAGCCCGGTGGCCAGCGGCTGCCGCTCCAGGTGCCGGAACATCATCCGCGCGGTCGGGGTGAAGAGACCGGCACATCCCAGCCGCTCGGGCAGGGCGGGGCGGTAGACGGCCGGCGGTTCGGGCTGGAGCGCGGCGGCGGGGCTGATGCGCGTGGCCCGGATCACCGACTGCACCACGCCGGCGAGTGCCGCGGCCGCGGCGACCGCGAGCGACCAGCCGATGGCCCACGGGTCGGGGCGGAAGGCGAGCACCGGAAACCGGAAGAACCGGGCATACATGGCCGTCAGGTTGACTCCCAGCCACCAGCCCAGCGGCAGCCCGACGACGGCCCCGCAGACGAGCACGACGAGGGCGAGCTTCAGGTAGTGGACGCCGATCTCGCGAGGCGCGAGGCCGAAGGCCGCGAGCGTGGCGATCTGCTCGCGCTGCGTGCCGACGAGCCGCGAGAGCACGAGGTGCATGAGGATCGCCGTGACGGCGAGAAACACCACCGGGCCGGCCCGGCCCATGTTCCGCAGCTCGCGGAGCTCGTTCGTCAGATAGCGGTGCGAGGTCTGAAACTCGCGGCCGAACGCGCCGCGGCCGCCGTAGCGGTTGAGCTCGCGATCGAGCCCGTGGCACACGTCGCGGACCGACGCGTCGGCCTGGAGGGTGGCGACCACGTCGTTGAAGGCGTCGGTCATGTCGAACGCCGCTGCCAGGCCGTGCCGCCCCATCCAAAACACTCCGAACGACCGGTCGTCTGGAAACGGGCCGCCGGGGCCGATCGTGTAGACGTATTCCGGCGACGTCCCCACACCGACGATGTCGAGCCGGGTGCGGCGGCCGTTGAGCACGGCATGCACGTGATCGCCCGGGCCGAGGCCGTGGGCCGCGGCGAACCCCGCTCCCACGACCACCTCCGCCGGTCGGGCCGGCTCGGGCAGCCGACCCCGGAGGATCGTCAGCCGGTTGAGCCCGCCGCCGTCCTCGCGATTCGCCCCCGCGGGTTGTGACACCAGCCGGCCGGTCGCGGGCTCCCGCCGGCCGGCGGTCGTTCCCAGGTCGAGCGTCACATCGTGCACGACACGGGTTTCGAGTCGCGCGATGCCCGGCAGCGTCGCCAGCCGCCGGGCCACGATCTCGGGCGCCCGCTCGAGCTGCACGAACACGTCGGCGAACCGGGCCGTGGCCGCATACTCGCGGTGCGTCGCCTCCAGCGACGCGAGCATGCTCCACGACATGACGAGCACCGCCACGCCGCAGGCCATGACCACCGCCACGGCCGCCAACTGCGGGGCGAGCCGGAGCGTGTCACGAAGCACCTTGCGGTCGAGTGTCTGCATGCGATGGGTGGGGCGTGAGGGGCGGAGCTGCGGTCACCAGTGCAGGTCGCGCGGCGCCGCCCGGGTGGCGTTGGCGTGCACGGCGGCGATGCGGCCGTCGGACATCGTGAGGACGCGGTCCGCGATCGCGGCGATGCTCGCGTTATGGGTGATGAGCACGGTCGTCGCGCCGATTTCGCCGCTCACGCGTTGGATCGCCTCGAGCACAACCACACCGGTCGTCACGTCGAGCGCACCGGTCGGCTCGTCGCACAGCAGGACCTCGGGCCGCTTGACGATCGCCCGGGCCACGGCCACCCGCTGCTGCTCGCCGCCGGAAAGCTGGGCCGGGAAGTGGTCGGCCCGGTCGGCGAGGCCGACGAGCGCCAGGGCCTCCGCCGGCGGCATGGGCCGGCGGGCGATGTCGGCCACGACGGCGACGTTCTCCAGGGCCGTCAGCGCCGGGAGCAGGTTGTAGAACTGGAATACGAAGCCGACATGGTCACGGCGGTAGGCCGTGCGGGCCGCGTCGTCGGCCGTCGTCAGGTCGTGGTCCTCGAAGAGCAGCGTTCCTGCCGTGGGCACGTCGAGCGCGCCGAGGATGTTGAGGAGCGTCGATTTTCCGCTCCCCGAAGGGCCGAGGATGACCACGAACTCGCCCCGGGCGAGGTCGAGGTCCACGCCATTGAGCGCCGCCACCTCGACCTCCCCCATGCGGTAGATCCGCGTGAGGTTGCGGGCAGTGAACGCCGGCTGGGGCATGGCTTGAGATCTCCCGCGGGGATTGTACGCGGGCACCAGTTCGCCCCGTCACCATCCCAACAAGCCCCGGGTGGAAACCCGGGGACACCGGACACGAAAACCATCCCGCCATCCATGCCGCATGCCTGCAATGGATTCCAGGTTCAAACCCGCATGGCATGGCGGCAGGGAAGGGATTCCCCCTTGGAGCGGCGGTCTCTGACCGGCGTGACCCCCGGCTTTCGCCGGGGGCTCTTGTGGCGTTTGCGCGAGTCACCTTGAGAGCAGGACTGAAGAGCGGAACATCAAGAGGCGTGAGCCAACGGAATCGCCGCGGCCGTCTACGAGGCGGAGTGGATACCTGGTGCTCGTGGCTCGGGCTTCAAAGAACGGGGCCGTGCTGCCTGACGCATTGGCAGCGCACAACCGGCCGCCATCAAGTGATGATCCCCAACACGCTTTCGACTGCAACCGGGTTCGCGTTGATCGAGAAAATCACGGGCAGCCGCCGGCGTCGCCATCGCCGGCCGGCTGCACATTTCTGTGCTTTTCACCACCCGAACTCGAAGCCGGCCGTCACGCCCTGCATGAAGGCACCCTGCCCGTAGTTGAAGGCGGTTCCACTCGTCGCGGTGTCGGTGAAGTCGAGCTGGTTCGCCGCGCGAGCCACGCCCTCGACCCAAATGAGGGAGTAGCCAAGGCGGATGTTGATCGAGTCGGTCACGCGCACGAGGCCCGTGAGGCCGATGTCGCCGACGAACGCTGCTCGTCCTGAGGAGACGGCGGTGTTGCGGGCGATGAACGTGTTCTCGAAGTCCGTCACCAATTGATTCATGCCGACGCTGTTGCCAAAAATACCGGCCTTGGCGTAGCTCTCCAGGCCCAGTCTGCCGCCGGCGAGTTGCATCCGGCGGTAGCGCGCGGCGAGTTGCGCGCCGAAGAGGTCGTTGCGGGTCGCGATCGCATACCGACTTGCGCCCGTGTCGGAGTCGAGACCGCTGACCCGAAATCGCTCGTCGAAATTCAGGTAGCGAAAGCCTGCGGCAAGTCCGAAGGGTGAACTCCCGGCCGGCGCCCAGAAGTTCACTTCGACGTTGTCAATCGTCGCGTTTTGGCTGACGCTGAGTTGATCCGCATTGAAGAAGTCGAACGTGGCTAGTCCGAGGTCACCCGGGATTCGCAGGTCGTTGTCGCCGACGACCGTGCGGGAGGAGTCCCAGTAGTTGAGCCCGAAGTACAGCAACTCCACGGCTGCGCCGTCACCAAGTCGTCGCCCAAGCGAGAGCCGAGGCCCAGCGGCCATTGGATACGTCAGGTCGTACGTGCCTAGTAACGACTCGCCGGTCGTGGAGTCCAGGATGACTGGCGTATTTCCGTTGGAGCCATGATCAAGTTGCAGCCATAGGGCATCGACAGATCCGTACCACCGCGACTCCGCTGCCTCGTCGGCCAACCCACGACAGATACCAGGCGAGACGATCGCCATGCACAGGACGCATGCGAGCCCGCGGATGACGCTTAAGCTGTGCTGGTTTATCGAAAACACAATTTCATCCCCCAAGACGTATCTTTTCGGTTTCGCCCGGCGGCCATGCAGGGCAAGCGGGACTCTCCCCACAAAGTGCCTATCGCCCACGGCGAGGGACATTCTTTTGGGAACTTCAGGGGGCTTGGGGGGTGGGCTGAAGATGGCCGCGGCGTTTCTGCGCGCGGATTGGGCCGTCACGCCGATCATGATGATCGCGTGAAATACTCCGGCTGCTCGGGCCGGTGTCACCCGATATTCATCCCACCGCCACCCAGCTTGATCGCGGAGATTTTGAACTCGTCCACCGTCTGTCGCGTCGGTCCGTCGAGCCGCATGATCCGGTAGTTCTGTCGGGCATCGGCCCCCCACGTTGCGAACACGGATGCCCTCTGCACGCCATCCAGGGTGCGAACCGTTACCCGGGTCGGGATCGTCGCGTTGCGGTTTGTGCCCGTCTGGACCGCGAACAGTTGGCTACCCGTAGCACCGCTATAGCCCCTGACCCAGGCCCCGCTTCCGGCACCTGCGCCCGTGACGATGTCGGCACGGCCGTCACCGTCGATGTCTCCTACCGCGACGTGGAGCCCGCCGCGGATGGCGGGAAGCGTTGGATCCACGATGGTCCGCAGCGGGGCATAAGCTGCGGCCGCCCGGCGGACGTCGAAGACATGCACGCGACCGTTGGTGCCGACGCCCGATCCGACGACGATCTGTTGCTTGCCAAGTCCGGCTGTATCGCCGATGGCGAGCGATCCACCGCCGATGTAGCCCTTCAACGCCGTGAAGGCATCGAAAGTCCGGGCGGGCGTCTTGCCGAACCGCGCGTAGGGTGATCCAGCGACAAGGGTGTTCTCGAACACCTTGACGATGGCCCGGCCGCGTGACGGGGTAATGACGATCTCGTTGAGCGTGTCTCCCAAGACGTCGCCCACTGCGATCGTGACGCCATCGACGTACTTCGCGCCATAGGTAGCCGACGCCGGGATTCGCAGTCCAGCGATCTCGGTGCCCTGCACGCCGGCCTGCGGCACGCCATTGAATACCTTGACGACAGGTGCCGCCATCCGCCCCGGTGCGACGGCCACGTCTGGAATGCCGTCGTTGTCGAGGTCTCCGGTCGCCACACGGACGCCGTCCCGGTACCGAGCCCCGTAGGTGGCCGCGGCATCGATCGTGAACAGCGGCACGAGCGTCTCGGCGTCGAAGACCTGCACCGCCGCGGAGCTTCCGGATCCCGCTTCGGCCGCGATGGCGAGGATGTCGACGTGGTTGAACCGCTCGATGCTCTCGAAGGCGACCGGCTTGTGTCCCGTGCCCTTCGTGAAGTCCCAGCGGCCGGTGCCGCGCTCCTGGATCGTGAGCCTCCGTCCACTTGTATCCAGACCGAAGCCACGGGGATCGGCTGGGAACGTCGTCTTTGTGTCGAGTTTCAGGTAGTCGCCCTTCGACGCCTCGACGAAGCCGGAGGCCGGCGCGTTGCCGTCGATCGTGTAGGCCGTGTCGCGCGAGGGTTGCACGTCGAAGATGTTCACCCCGTCACTGCCGTCGAGCCGCACGAGTTCCGTGGTGCCGTCGTACGTGATGCCGGCGAACGTCCGCACCGAGCGGGTCCGGGCCGTGGACGGTGTCATAGAGCTCACGGTCGTCGGCGTGACGAGGTAGTCGGCGGCGAAGGCCACACCCGAGTCGTTCGCCACGATGCGGTCGTTGCCGGAATCCCCGGCGACCGTAACCGGAGCGGCGATGTCGTCGAGGTTGCCGGTGGCCACGTTCACGAGATCGTCGTCGGCGTTGCCCGACACGGAGACCGGCACGCCGACGGCGGTGCCGCGCACGGTGATCGTGTCCGCACCGCCGTCACCGGAGACCGCCACGGCCTCGATGCCGGTGAACAGCACCGCCTGCGTGCCGCGTCGGACGCCGCCAACCGTCACGTCGATGGCGTCGGCCGCGGTCGTGCCCGTGACTCCAAGGCGATCCGCGGCTCCCGCCGAGTCGGTCACGGCGACCCTTTCGCTGCCCGCGAGCGTGAACGTGATCGCATACGAATCGTCTCCTGCCTTGGCGTCGAGCCGGGCGTCTCCGGTCCAGGACCGGACGATGAACGTGTTGGCCGAGACTCCGCCATCGAGCACGGCGATCTCGATCGAATCGAGCGTGTCCGAGCCGAGGCCTGTGAGCGACACGTCGGTGAGCGTGAAATCCACGTCGCCTGTTTCGTCGAGTCGGTCCGTGCCGACGCCGCCCACGAAGCGGTCGTCACCCAGGCCACCGGTGAAGCGATCGTCGCCCTCCTCGCCGTTGAGAATGTCGTTCCCTTCGCCGCCATCGAGGAAGTCGTCGCCTGGGCCGGCCCAGAACGTGTCGTTCCCGCGGCCGCCAAACAGGGCATCGGCGTATCCGACGCCGTAGAGCTCGTCGTCGTCGTCATCGCCATAGAGCGTGCTGGTCAGCGGCCCCGCCCCGACGCTGCCATACAGTTTGTCGTTGCCAGCGCCACCGTACACGAAATCTACACCCGCCTCTGCAAAGATCGCGTCGTTACCGCCGTTGCCGCGAAGCACGTCGTTGCCGTCGCCGCCGGTGATCGTATCGACGCCGGAGCCGCCGTCGATGATGTCGTCGTCATCACCACCGCCGAGCAGGTTGCCGAACGACTCGTTGCCGGAAGTGTAGGTCGCCGCCGTCGGTGCGCCCCAGCCGCCACGGAGGGTATCGCGGCCTTCGCCGCCCCAGACCACGTCGTTGCCATCGGTCAGATCGTCTGGGCCGCCGACGCATTCGTCGTCACCGGCACCACCGTCCACGAAGTCGGCTCCCGCCTCGCCGTCGAGGAAGTCGTCGCCGATGCCGCCCTGGAGCGAGTCGCGGCCGGCGCCGCCCGTGAGCCTGTCCGCGCCGGACTCCCCGGGGAGCACGTCGTCGCCGTCCTCGCCGGCGATCGTGTCATCGCCGGCACCGCCCGCCGCATAATCGTTGCCGGATCCGCCCGAAATGCGATCGTTTCCATCGCCGCCGAACAGACGGTCATTTCCTGAGCCGCCCTCGATGACGTCGTCGCCACCCTCGCCGCTGATTGTGTCGTCTTCCGAGCCGCCTCGCAGCGTGTCAGGCCCAACGCAGCCGACGAGGGTGTCGTTCCCTGAGCCGCCGTCGAGGACGTTTCGTTCGCCGGTCCGTCCAGCGACACCGCCCACCGACTCGTCGAGTACGTCGGCGCCGTCGCCGCCATCGACGATGTCGTCGCCGAGTTGGCCGTAGAGGCGATCGGCGCCCCATTCGCCAAAGATGTGGTCGTTACCCGAGCCGCCGAAGATCGTGTCGGTGCCGTGACCGCCGTAGAGTTCGTCGTTGCCAGCGCCGCCTTCGATCGAGTCGTCGCCATCGCGGCCCTCGATCCGAACCGGCTTGGTGATGCTCGGGGAGACCAGGAACACGTCGGCGTGGTTCGATCCGATGACCTCGATGCGATCGAAGTCGGCGAGACCGAACGTCTGCATGTTGGCGTGCTCATACAGCGATTTCTTTGGGATCGTATATTGAAAGTTCCCATCGCGAAGATACGAGGTGATCTCCTCCCGCTGCTCGTTCTTGCCATCGACGATCAGTTCGCCCCCTTCGATACCGAAGACGAGCTCCTGAGCGCGGTTGTGAGACGCAATGCGGAGAACACGACTCTGGACCGATGCGTCGAAGGAGTACCAGGACTCTGGTACCACGAATTTCTCTCGCGGCGGGGCCGGCGTGGTCTTAACGTTTCCTAGGCCGATCCCCCTGAGTAACGGCTGCGTAACGTTCTCGTCGAACCGAGCTGCTGTCTTGTTGATGTTGTCGCGGGCCTTGGGGGCCGCCATTTTTGCGTCCCTAGCCGCCTGCTTGCCTTCGGCAGCGATTACGCCTCCGAATCGTTCGCCTTCTTTGCGAGTGTCTTCGATCGCTTTGCCGAGCGGTTCGATGGTCTTGTAGACGATGTACGCCCCTGGATTGATCAGCAGCAGCAATTCATCCCGCTTTTCATCGATCTTGCGCTTGAACGCGCTCACCTCCTGCTTGACCTTGTCAATCTGCTCGTTGAGCCCTTCCAGCGACTTGCTGACAGCCAGGAGCGGTATGGTTTTGTTGGTACTCGTCGCGACTCCGAGCGGTGGGTACCCGAGCGATGCCCTGAGCCTCAGGTCGGCATCTGCCGTGAGGCCGACTCGCAGGTTTTCGAGATCGAACAAATCAACGACCCGGAGCTTCGCCAGGCCCGACGCTGGGTCGAACGACAGACCCCCTGCCAGCTTGATCGCGGCCGCCACGCCGACTTCGGCGACCGGAATTATTCCGATACGCCCAGTTACCGCCTGATCGACGCCAACCGTCCCTCCAAGGCTGAAAGCGAAATTAGTGGGCGATGCACTGCGACGGACATAAAAGCCGTTCGTATCGAAGCCAAAGGAGACGTCGATGTCGAAGAAGAAGTTGGCGAGAGCATTCACGTCGAGCGTGACGCTCGCGACTACGATTGAAAACAGCGGAACCACTGCCACGGGAAACTTCTGTTCCACCAGTTCAAAGCGCTGGTCGACGTCGATGCTGATGAGGTCGGCAGGCTTGCCCGACAGGAGAGCCAGCACGCTGGCCGGCTGGATGAGGTCAAACTTGACGTCGATCTTATTGGTGTCCTGCGAACTCTCGATCTCACTCGACTTCTTGCCACGGAACGCCGTCGGATTGATCAGGAGTTGGCCGCTGGGGGAAATGTTGAGAATCTCGAGCAGCGACTTGTCTAGGACCGGCAGTTTCGCGGTCAGCAATGTGCGCAGGTCTTCGGGCAGCGGGTTGTTGGCTTGAACTTTGCTCACGAGCAGATCGAGAGCTTTGTCTTCGAGACCAGCGAACAGGCCGACGATGGTCTCGAATTGCTTGTCCTGCCGCACTGCGTAAGACCCGTCGTTGGTGGCGAGGTCGATCGATCCATCCGCCGTCCATGTGAAGGAGGGCAGCGATACGCCGATCTCTTTCAAAAGGGGAATCTTGTCGAGAGCATTGTCGACCGTGAGCGAGGCGACGAAGTCAGCCTTCCCCGTCACCTCGACATCAAACGATGCCGTGGTCTCCTCTCCGCTCAGGATAGGAACGAGGACACCGTCCGACCCGAACAGGTAGAGCCGTTCTTCGGGTGTGTCATTGCCGTCGTCGATCGTCATGACGGCATGCGGTGACAGGTTTGCCACGACGCTCGCCCCGACCGAAAACAACGTGCCGATGCTCGCCGTCCCCTGAAATGTGCCTGACACGGGAAGTGTCACTGCCAGATTGGAGCCCTCGAGAATGTACGGTCCCTTTGCGAGATCGACACCGAACGTCACGTCGACGCCCAGAGTGGGCGTCACGTTGGCCTTGCCGGAGAGGGCCAGGCTCAATGCATCCGATCCGAGGCGACCCGAGAAATCGAAGGACCCATTGGCGGCAGCGGCGGCAGGGTTGTTGTATCGAACGCGGACGAGATCGGTGAGACTCGCGGTGCCGGAGACGATGTCTTCAAACGACATGACCGATTTCAACTCGAAACCTCGGTCTTTGAGATAGGCTCGCACACCATCCTCGGGAAACGTGAAGGCGAGGCGGTCGGCGATCGCGCGATCCACAACGCTGGCGACGTCTTTGCCGATCAGCGGAATCTCGAGCGCGAGGGTCGCCAGTTGCGACGAGGCGTCGCGCATCTTCTTGAACCCGGCCGCGACGAGCCGCCCTGCGGTGTCAATCAACGCGTCTTGGCTGACGTCGAACGAGCCCGTGCCCTCGACAAGGTCGTAACTGGCCGTGGCGGAGACGGCGAGATCAGGCAGGCCCGAGACAGCGGGCAGAATGTCGAGGGCCAGACGTGCCTCGTCGAGCTTCACGCTGCCCTCCAGCGTGGTCTGCAGGGTCGTGTCGACCAGGTCAGCGAATGAGATGTCCTTGAGAAACAGCCGCTCTCCCTTGGTCTCGTCTCCGTCGTCGATCTTCACGCCCATGCGGGCGGCGAGAGTTGCTTTGCCGCTCAATGACGCGTTGACGAGCGAGCCGACGGAAGCCGAACCGCTCACCGAGATCGCGGCCCCGGCGGCCAGTTCGATGGCCCCGCCCTCGACGACGAACACATCGAACGACGGCGAGAGGCCTGCGGTGATCTGCGCAGAGCCCGAGATCTCGCCGGTCGCCGAACCTGCGATCTGAGCCGCCATTTTCTGACCCCCGACCGTGAAGCCGATCGACCCATCACCCGCGATCGTCGCCGACCGGGTGTTCGCCTTCGAAAACGTCACGCTGGCCAGACTGTCGGCGTCGAGCACTTTGCCGTAGATCCAGCGGTAGAGGTTGTCGGGAGAGAGCGCGGACTCGATGCGGAATCCGAGGTCGTAAAGGTCGTCGAGCGACAAGCTGTCGCCCGCGTAGCCGAGCAGCGACGAGACGACGCTCGCGCCGGCGGCCGCGGCCGCAGCGCCGAACACTGGAATGTCGCCGAGCGTGTTCGCTCCGCCATCGCCGGCGAGGGCGAACGCCTGCCCCTGGGCCGCCGGCGGGTTTCCTCCGGCGATCCGCTGGGAATCCGGTTCGTCCGTGCGCAGGCCCGCGGCGACCTCGGAGGCCATTGAGCGGAGAACAGAGAGGTCTGCCCCGGCACCCTGAAACGATGCAGGAACCGGCATGCGGAGCGGCTGGCCGGGATGTTTTGGTCCGTACTGCAGTGAGAAACCTTCGGAATCCAGCGTGTAAATGTAGCCGGATTCATTTTCCAATTGCTCCCGCGCGGCCGTATTTCCGGCGGTCGGCGCCAAGCCAAATCCGAGTGCCTCCACTTGGACCGGCAAAGCTGGCAGCGTGCGGTCGATCGATTCGAGATACCACTTGTACGGCCTCGCGTGTGAACCGACTTGCGTCGCAACGTCACCAAAGGTCCGCAGCGATGAGATGTCCACATTGATGAGCGTCGAGCGGTAATCCTGCGTGTCGGCGAGCAAGTCCTCGCAGTAAATGTTTTGTCCACGATCGAAGTTACCGCTCACCGTCGCCGGGCCGACGCCCGCGATGCGGGTGTTGTCCGGCGTAAACCCGTCGAACAACGTCACGTCGATGCTTGTCGAAGCCGGCAGTCCGTCAGCGATCGCACTCACCACCCATGTGCCGGCGCTATGCGCCAGCAGATGAAAGTTTTGGTAGTTGAATCCGGAGGACTGCAGCCACATCCGCAGGCTGTCCCCCGCGTCGTAGGCACGCTCTGCCGTCCACCACGGTAGCCATCCCTTCAGCAAGGTCAGTTCAGCCTCGGTCGACCAATCGAACACCGCGATATCCCATCCGCTGCCCTTGCCAGCCATCGCCTTCGCGATCTTTGCGAAATCGTTGCCGGGCGTGACGACACTGCTATTCCAGCCGTGGGTGACGATCGTCAGTCCCGCACCCTGGTAACCGGGGTCGAGGTAGCCGATCGTGCCATCCGCGTAGATAAGTCTAGGCTTCTCAAGAACGACGAGGTCGATGCCCGTTGCTCCCGATGCGTCGCCGGAGTCGGGCATCCGGTACTGCAGGCTGAGGAAAACGTTCCCAAAACCCGTTTCCATGCCGGTCATGCTCGTGAAGCGGCCTTCGAGGCCATCGAACCGCATGAGCGGAATACGATCACCGGGTTTGAGTGACGGCTTGAGTCCCGTGATGTCGAGCGTGCCAGACAAGAAAGCCTTGCCCGCGATTTTCAGGAAGGCGGGACTGTTGGCAGCACCATTGCCGTTGGCAGCACCATTGGGGTCGAGGATGTCATCCACCCAGGTGAAGCCGCCGAAACCCGCTGGAAGTCCGATCTCGATGCGCGTCACGCCGGAGTTGGTCTGCCTGTAGTCGCCTCCGATTGTGATCGAAGGGCTGCCGTCGAACGTGAATTCGCCGCTGTTGACGATGTCACCCGAGTAGTCGGTGTGGAGCACGGCGGTGTCGCCCTGACCGACACCGATCAAGCCGCTGCCGAGTGGATCGAGTTGGTCCACGCCGACGAACGTCGCGAGCATCGCCCGGCCTTCGAGGTGCTCGACCCCTAGCCGAAGGAGCGAGGTTTTCGCTTCGTTTCGGCGGCGGCGTGCCTTCGATGCCCTGGGTTTGCGCCGGCCTGCGCCGTGAGATAGGCGATTCGAACGGGAGTTTCTACGAGGCAGCTTGCGAGTCATTCGGTGATTTCCTGGTCGGCGTCCGGGTAGCCGGCGCGGCCATCGGCGTCGCGCAAACTCCCACGACCGTTAAGGCGGGAGAATTGGGCAAAACCGGACGCGGGGCCCGAAAACACGGTGTTTTCGTACGTTCCCGGCGTCCCGCGGCCCGCTAATCCACACGCCTGAGCCTGGGCTAAAAACCGTCCGCACGAGGGGTGCCGAGACGCCCGGCGATCCGCACCGGGCGGCGTTTCAATGCACGCTGGCGGTCAGCCCGCGGCCACGACGAGCGGGCTCGTCGAGAGATAGACCGGTAGCGGCTGCCGGGCGTACCGGCACTCGACGACTGCCGCGCGGAAACCGGCGGCTGGCGTCTCGAGCGACTCACGGCAGCGGCCGTCGGCGAGTTGAACGCGTTGCGACGTCCACCGGGCCCCGCGGAAATCGCGGCTGTCGCTGGCGGCCGTCCAGAGCAGCGTCTCGGCGGGCAGGGGATCGGCTGAGAGTGTGCACAGGCGGGATGCGGCGTCGCAGGTCCACGTCAGATCGGGCAACGGCTCGACGCCCGCCACATGGCGGCCGAGCGCGGCCACGAGCGGGGCCACGCGGGTGGGCGGAATGTCGTGGCCCGCGTTCGGCGCGTACGACACCCACGTTGGGCCGCGGAGCGCCGAGCGATACAGGTCGAGCGATTCCAGCGGCCAGTATTCGTCGTTCGTGCCGAGCGCGAGGATCTTGGGTTGCGTGATGGCGGCCGCGTGGCGGGCAGGATCAACGATGGCGAGCAGTTCCTCGCCCCGCGGGCTGTCGAGCCGGCGGTGCAGGCCGCGGGAGACGTAGTCGTGCAAGGCTTCCGACGGCGCACCAAAACTCTCCACCTGGAGCCGCATGTGTCGCGGCAGGTCGAGCATGTCGATCACCATCGGCACGAGCCCCCGCACCCGCGGCTCGACCGCGGCGGCGAGCCAGCTCGTCCAGCCCCGCTTCGACGCCCCGGTCACGACGCAGCCGTCGAGGTCGAGGCCCCACTCGCGGGAGACGAGATCCTGTGCCGCGTCGAGAGCCGACGCGACGGTCTTCACCATCGGCAACAGCAGCAGCGCCGCGGGATCGCCGGACTCGAAAAACCGCTCGAAGGTATGCGCGATGAGGTCGTCCTCGCTGCGGCCCCCGTCGAGCGGTTGGTTGGGCACCTGCCGCACGACCGCGACAGGCAGCCCCGAGGCGGCCGCGATCGCGGCCAGGAGCGGGAGCTGCTTGGCGGGCGGCTGCACATCGCCATCGGGCGTGCTGCCGCCATCGATCCAGAGGACGAGCGGCGGCCGCGGGACGGCGGTCTTCCCAGGCACGCAGACGGCAAACTGATGCCGCCACGGGTTGCGCTGCCAGGTCTGGCTGACGAGCTCCGCGGCCAGGAACCGGCCACCGCCGAGTTCGCCGTCGGCGATCCGCGTCCAGCGGGTGGTCGGGTCGGCGGTGCGGACGTAGTCGGCGAGCGGGCCCCGAGCGGCCGCGGCTGCGACGCGTGTGGCGGGTGGCTCGGCAGTCACAGGCGGGGCGGCAAGGAGCGGCCGCGGGCTGGCGAGCGCCGTGCCCGCTACGGCAACGCCCGCGTTGCGGAGAAACCGGCGACGCGACCGGCGGCGGGCAAGGGCCGCGGCACATGCCGCCGCCGCGCCGGCGAGGCTGAGAGTCGTCGGCTCGGGGACGGCGATAACGCCCGGCGCGGCGCCGCCGAGTGCCGCGACCTGCATGCTCGTCATCGCGTCGTTGCGGAACTGGAGGTTGGCCACGTAGAGCGTGCCCAACTCGCCGTTCGTGGAGCTGTCGAGGCCGACGTTGCGGTCGGCGTTGAAGAGGAAGAAGGCCGAGGAATTGCCCAGGCCAGGATACGAATCGTTGAGCGTGCCGATCGAAAATGTTCCGTCTGTAAACAGGTCGGCGTCGATGAGGGCGAGATTGCGATCGGATGTCTGCGGTACCTCGTCGGGCACGATATGGGCGGCGGGGCTGCCGTTGACGTAGGCCTGGTACTGCGGCACGGTTCCCGAGTCGGAGAGGTTCATCACCAGCGCGAGCCGGTGCCAGGCATCGGGCGTCACCGCGCCACCGTACGACGAGGCCACGCCCATCGCGTCTGTTCGCTTGTCGATGAACCAGGCCCCGTCGGTGCCCAGTCGCGTCTGGAGCATCGTCAGGTAATAAGGAGGCTGCATCGCGTCGGTCGATCCAGGCACGTAGACGTCCATCACGAGCGAATACCGGTTGAGCTTGGTGGGCGTGCCGTCACCGTTGACCATCTTCGGAAAGGTCGCCATCAGCCCGGTGACGAGGCCGTAGCCCCGCATGTCGGGCACCTGCATGACCACCGTGTCGCTGCTGCTGCCGAGGTTCGCGATCCCGAACGACCCCGTCGTGGCGAACTGGAGCTGGGGCGGGTTTGCCGGCGGGCTGCCGTTGCCGTGGGCGATCGGATACTGATAGAGGGGAGTGTTGGGCAGGTAGGAAAGGGTGAGCCCGTCGACGGCCGCCTGGGAGCGGATCAGGCCGCTCGACTGGTTGCTCCAGCCGGCGGCGAAGTCCCACTGCCCGATGATGTCGGCGGTCGTGGATCGCGCGGCGATGGCCGCCAGCGCGAGGATGATCCGCCTCGTGATCGTCACGAGCCTCGTGACGAGGAGCCGGGAGCCGTTTCGCTGGTTCATCGCCGTCGGCTCCCGCGCGGGGGCAAGCGCAGCGAGAAGTCGATGCTTGGTCGCGTCATCCGCGCCGAGGCCGATCGGCCTCGGACGGACGAGGAGAGCGGGACGACGGATCATCGCGGCAGCCGGTGGGGCTGCTCGAGTCCGGCAGACTCTGGTCGGCCGGACGTGCGGAGCTCAGGGCCTCCGCTGCGAAGACTCGTCCGCAACGCGACGGCTTCGACGCCGCCTGTTGCCCACGCTCACGAGCGCTCTCCTGGGGAGTGATTGATGATGGTGTCGTGAAGCCGCCCAGGTCGCGGACGGCCGGGGAAGATGAACCGCCTGGCGATTCTTCTCCACCAAACCTGATCCTACCGCCAATCCTGGGCTCGGTACAGCGCCGGGCTGGCGGACGGCCTCGACACGGCGAAAAACGGCCGTTTTCAAGGGCTGTGCCCGTCCGAACGCCCGGCGGCGGCGCGGTGGACGGCCGGATCGACCGCGAACTCGACGGGCCGAACCGAGCCGTCGGCCATCGCCATCCCGCAGGTGTCCGGATGGGGGCTGCCGAAGGCGATCGGCAGCGGAAACTTGTTCGTCGAGCCGGAGACGCCCGAGATTGTGACGGGATCGAAGCCCGACCGGTCCCGGCTCGGGGGCTCGAGGCCGGTTCGCAGAACGTCACGGTCGTGCCCCGAGTAGAGACACTGGTCGTCGTCGTCCGAAAAGCCCGTGGCGATCGAAGCCGGATCGACGTACTTCTCGCCCAGCAGATAGGTGGCCGTGAGGCCGTCGGGAACGTCACGCACGCGGATCCGACTGCGGCGGAAGACGAGCCCGTTGGGGGGTGGGCCAAATGTGGCGTGCCAGGCGGCATCGCTCATGGCATCGCCCGCCAGGACCGACGATGGCGACGCGCCGCTGCGGTAGCGGTTGGGCATGTCGCCGCTGCCCATGTTGGCCGCGTAGTCGCCGCGCACGACCGTCGCGGGCCGCCGCGACACGGTCGTCGGCACGGCGACCAGGTTGAACGCCGCCTTCGATGCGGCCAGCGGCCACGCTGCAGCCGCGCGCCGGGTAGGGCACGTGAAGACCGGCACGGGCGTCGCCAGCCGGATCGCCACGAGGTCGGCCTTCGCATCGGCGTCGGCAACCCCGCCCCCGAGACCGTGGATCGCCGTCTGCTCGACGTGCGGCAGGATGTTGAACGCCCAGCCGCCTGGCTGCTTCTCGCGGGAGCCGCGGTCAGGGTCGCCCACCCACGCGCCGCCCCAGCCGCCGGTGGGAAAAAACCCGAGGGCGTTTTCATGGGCCAGGCAGGCGAGGGCCAGTTGACGCAGATTCACCCGGCACTGCGTCTGCCGCGCCGCTTCACGGGCCGCCTGCGCGGCCGGGAGCAGGAGCGCGAGAAGCACGGCGACGATCGCCACGACGACGAGCAGCTCGACGAGCGTCAGGCCGCGGCGCGGGCCGGCCGACCTGCAGCGGGCGAGGTTGACCGTGATGCCCTCCATCACGGGCGATCCAATTCGATCACGGCCAGCCGCGACTCATGGCGCGTGGCGTCTGCCGTCTCGCCGCCGATGATCACGCACCCGTCGTCGGCGGTGAGACATACCGCATTGATCTTCCAGTCGGGCCGGATTTCGTCGAGCGTCGTCTGCGTGGCAACATCGGAGATGCGGACGGCATCCTCGGCGGACGAGACCAGAATCCGGCCGTCGCGGGAGAACGCGATCCCGTTGACCTGCCGCTCGTGAGGAACGAGCGATCCTCGCGAGTGGCCCGACGTCGGGTTGAAGAACATAACGCGGCCTGACCGCGTGCCATAGGCGACGAGGCCCGCGTCAGGTGACCAGGCGACGGCCGACGTCTCCTCGCCGACGGCGATCTCCAGCGGCGGGGCAACCGCGGGGCCGGACGGAGTGGGCAGATGGCAGATCACGGAGTGCTTCCCGGCAGTCGCCACCCGCGCGGCCCCTGCAGGGGCGACCGCCAGGGCCTGCACGGGATCCTCGAGCGGGGCGGTGATCGGGATGGCGTGGGAGAGGTCGGCTGGAATGAGGGCCAGACTCCCGTGACGTGAGCAGACGAGCAGCTCGTCCGCCGCGCTCCAGCACGACAAGGCCTGCCGCGGGTCCACGGGCTGCGGCAGCGGCACGACCCGCGACGCGGTGGCCGCGTCCGCGTCCAGATCGATCACCTGCACGGCCCGAGCCTCGGCCCACGACACCGCCAGTCGGCGCCGTGCGCCGTCGATCGCGATCTCGAGCGCCCGGCCGTCGGCCGCCGGAACGATCCGCCGCCGCCGGCCATCGGAGACGGCCATCTCCCAGATCGCCCCCGAGGCGTCCAGGATGATCATGGTGCGGCCACCGTCGCGGCGCGGCCCCTCGGCGATCCGCGTCACGTCATGGTCGATGATCGTGTAACGATGCAGGGCCGCCGTGCCGGCAGCGTCCCGCGGATCCCACCGCCGCACCGTGCCATCGGCTCCGCACGAGAGGATCGTGCCCGTGGGCTCGGCCGCCACGCTCCACACGCGGCCCCCATGACCGACGAGCCGGGTCAGGGCCGTGCCTGTGGCCGTGTCGAAGACGCGGATCCCACCGTCGCGGCAAGCTGTGATCACGCGGCCTCCGTCAGGCAGAAAGCAGCAGTCCTGCACCCAGGCGGGATGTGTGGGCAGCGAAGACAGCAGGTCGCCCGTGGCCACGTCCCAGACGTGGGCCTTTCTATCGGTGCCGCACGCCATGAGCCGGGTCCCATCGCGGGAGACCGTGAGGCTGCCGAACACCTTGTTGCGGTCGAGCTCGACCGGTCGGACGCACTCGCGAATGGTTCGTCCGGTCGTCGCATCGAGCAGCACGATCGCGTCGCCGCACGACGCGGCGAGCGTGCGGTCGTCAACGAACACGATCGATTCGACCTCGGGCGTCTTGCCCGGCGGCTGATCGAACCGGAAGAACTCGACCGGCCGGTCGGCTGAGGCGAGGGGCACCATGCGCACGGTGCGATCCTCGCCGCCGACGGCGATGGCGCGGCCATCGAGGGCGAACGCCGCGGCGTAGAGCGGGCCCGCGCCGGGGTCGGCCATGCCGGCCGCGACGAGGCCCGCATCGGTGACCATCCACCAGCGCACCCGGCCGTCTTGGCCCACCGAGGCGAGCAGCGTGCCGTCTGGGGAGAAGGCGACGTCGTTCACCTCGTCGTGCGCCGCCATGGAGGTCGTCGTCGGCGAGCCGTCGAGCCCGCTGATGAGGCGGACGACGCCGTCCGCGCCGGCGACCGCGGCGCGCCGCCCGTCGGTCGATAGCGTGATCGCGTAAAGGTCACGCGGCCGCGCCGAAGCTGCGTCCGGCGTGAGCAGGATTTCCCGCTCGCCGTGCGTGCGCCGCTCGAGCCAGCGCCCGGCGAGCGAGTCGGTCAGGTCGGGGTCGAGGGCCCGCGTCGCCTCGAGTTGTTCCAGAGCCTTCGCCACGTTGCCGGCGCGCAGGGCCTCGAAACCCCGGCGCAGTTCGGCGGCGGCCGACTGCCGGCGCAGCTCGGCCTGGTGCCGCGCGGCCGCACGCTGCTCGCGAATCCGTTCCATCCCAGCCCAGACGGCGACGAAGCTCGCGGCCACGGCCGCCGCCGTGAGCCCGGCGACCAAGGGCCGCCTGCGGATCCAGCGGCCCGCGCGGCCCACCGGCGAGAGCGGACGGGCCATGGTGGGCCGGCCGGCGAGACAGCGATCCAGGTCCGCGGCCAATTCCGCCGCCGATGAATAGCGATCCGTTGATTTCTTGGCGAGGCATTTCAGGCACACGGCCGCGAGGTCGCTCGGCACGCCCCGCACGTCGCGATCCGCTGACACGGCCTCGTCAAACAGGACCTGGCGGTAAATCTCCGCGGTTGTGCCGCCGCTCCGCAACGCCCGGCCCGTGAGGAGCCGGTGGAGCAAAAGCCCGAGCGCGTGCACGTCGGTGGCGGGCCCGATTGGGCCGAACGACGAATCGATCTGCTCAGGCGCCATCCATGCGGGCGTGCCGATGCTCGTGCCGGAGCGAGTCAGCTGCGTGACCGCATCGGTCGCGGCGCAGTCCTCGTGGAGCTTGCCGAGCCCGAAGTCGCCGAGCTTGACCGTCAGCCCGGGGCCGTGCGGCTCGGGGGCGTTCGATTCCCAGAGAATCGGCGGCATGCCGTCAGGGGGCGGCACAAGCAGAATGTTCGCCGGCTTGATGTCACGGTGCACCACGCCCGCGTCATGCGCGTAAGCCACGGCGCTGGCCAGTGCGCGGACGAGTCGCGCGGCGACGAGTGGTGCCAGCGGCCCGGGGTGCCGATCCAGCCAGGCGGCGAGGCTGCCGCCTGGGCAGAACTCGGCCGCGATGAACTCGCGTCCCCCGTCCAGGCCCACGTCGAAGATCGTGACGATATGGGGATGTACGAGGCGGGCAGCGATCTCGGCCTCGCGAACGAACCGCCGGCGGGCCGTCGCCGACAGCAGGGCCTCGGGTTTCGGCACCTTTACGGCCACGGGCCGCCGCAGGACCGTGTCAAATCCCTCCCAGACGGTGGCGCTGCCCCCTTCGCCCGCGAGCCGGCGGATTGTGTGCCGGCCGATCGCGCGGGGCATTTGGGCCGGAGCCACGGCTGGCACCGCGCCATCGGCCGCGGCCGCTTGCCGCAGGAGCAGCATGGTGTCGACGAGGTCAGAGACGCGGGGATCGATCGGTCCCTCGGTGTCGAGGCCCGGAGGGCCGCCATCCGCGTCTGCGAACCCGCCGAAGTAATCGTCGAGTGCCGCGGCTCTTTCGAGCGTCCGCTCGGCGACCGGTTCGTCGCGTGCCGGATCGTCAGGAAAGACTGCCATGGTCGCACTCGAGGATGTCAGTCCGGCTCCGACACGTGCGCCACCGAGGCAGGCCAGCCATCGGACTGGCCGGCGAGTTCGGATTGCAGGCACTCCAGCGCGCGATACCAGAGTTTGCGAGCCGCCTCAGGGGATCGGCCGAGGTGGGGAGCCATGTCCACGAAGGACATGCCCTGCCAGTAGCGGAGTTCGAGCACGCGGCGGTAGTCGGCCGGCAGTCGGGCAAGCACGGCGTTGAGCATCGCGGCTTCCTCGCGGCGGATCGCCGAGCCGTCGGCCGTGTGGGAGAGCGCAGGGAGAATCTCTCCGGCCTGCTGTGCCGAAACCGTCGCGAGACTGATTTCGAGGGTGGCGTTCCGCTTCAGCGCGTCGCGATACCGCCGCACCGCATCGACGACGTTGTTGCGGAGAATACCCCGGAGCCAGGCGAACAGGGCCTCAGGCGAGGTGCCATTGAACTGGGTAAAGTCGCGCTGCGCATCGACGGCGGTTTCCTGGACGATGTCGGACGGGGCGATTTTCACCCGGACGTCGGCTGGCAGTTCGCGGGCCGCGATTCGCAGGAGCCGCGAGCGTGCGGCTTCGAAGATCTGCCCGATGGCGTCAGGCTCGCCGCGGCGTGCGGCGGCGAGTAGGTCGCGGATGTGCCCGCTGGCATCCATGATCCATCGCCTTGCCAACCGACACGGCTGTCAAAGCCGTGGGGAGAGAGGGAAAGGCCGGTGGGTACGCATGCGGGCCAGAATAGCCCCCTCGACGGCACTTCCGCAAGAATGAGCCCGTCGGTGCGCGATTCGCGAGCCGCGGGACCGTGCCTCGCGGCTCTGGCGTGACGGGGGCCGGATGCCACCCGCGCCCGCCACGGTGGCCGTTTGCTGGCCTCAGCCCCGCCCCTTCCTGCGTCCGGCCTTTGGCGGCGCGAAGCCGACGAATGTCCGGCACTGCTCACAGGGCGTCGTAGGGGGGGCGATGACGTGGAGGCCCCGATGACCGCTCAGCCGGCCGACCTGTCCGATTCCAGAGCGGTTCACGAGCACCAGCTCGACCGTCATCTCTCGTGTTGATCGAGCCGGTGTGAGCGACGAGACTGAAGACCGTTGCAAACAGAAACCGTTGATTCGCTGCACCCACCGCACCCATGATCGAAACCATGCTGGCCCGGATGCTGTTGCAGGTTGGCTACCGCAGCCGCTCGCTTGCGACCAACACGCGGCAGTTCCAGGCTGCCGCGACGGCGATCGAGAACCTGGTGGCGACGGCGCCCGAGTCGGTCCTGCGGGGCCGGCGGCCCACCGGGCCACTGCCCGGCGTCACGCCCGTGATGCAGGGCTGGTCGGCCTTCATGACGATCGACCACGTCAACGCGGTTCACGAGGCGATGCTCGATCTGATCCCGCACCTGGAATCCGGTCGAGAGCCAAACGTCGGGGATATCAGCCGGTTCGATCATCCCGCTGAATGCGGGGCCGAGGTCATGCCGCGGTTCCGGGAGCTGGCCGCGCGGATCGCCGGCCTGCCGCAGTCGCATGCGTTCACCGGCCGCGGGAGGTTTCGGCACCCGGTCTTTGGCCGATTGAACAGTCGCGGGGCCTACGCTGTCTTGGCCTTCCACCTCCGGCTCCATGTGCCGCACGTCCGCCGCAGCATCGAGGTCAACGGCCGCTCGTGAGCGTCATTCATTTCATTGGTCGCGGTCTTTTAGCACCGTCCGCGGCGGCGTCGGCCGACCTGGCCTTCCCGCTTCCTGCGATGGGCGAGTCATCGCGCCCGCAGTGCGGCCAGCAGGTCGGCACAGTCTTGCAGCGAAAGCACGGCTTCGAGGCCCACCGGCATGATCGACGTGGCGTGCTGCTGTGTTTCGTCGATCGCGCCGCGGCGGATCACCCGCTCCATGCCGCCGGCCATCCGCAGGGTCACGCTCCCCGGCGTTTCGGCCACGAGCAGACCGCTGACCGCGGTGCCATCGTTTAGCACGAACGTGGTGACGGTGTACCGCTGCTCCACGGCGCGGTTGGGGTCGAAGATCGCCTCGATCAACTGTGCGGGCGGCTTGCCGGCCACGGTGGCCAGGTCCGGCCCCACCTCGGGGCCCGCGCCGCCATGCTTATGGCAGGCGATGCAGCCACCGCGCTGGAGGACCTGCCGACCGCGGGCGGCGTCTCCCGGGAGCGTTGCCGCGGCGAGATACCGGGCCACGATCTTCTGCCGATCGGGCTCAAACGAGCCGATCACGGGCAGCGCGGCGGGGCTCTGCAGGGAGGCCGCAGTCGGCCGCTGCTGGGCATCGAGCAGGCCGATCTCCGCGGGCATCAGGGCGTCGGCACCGGCGGCGGCGAGCGTTGTGCCGCGGACATGCGGCCATTCCTTGCGGAGGGCCTGCGTGAGTCCGTCTACCGAAAGCAGGCCCAGACCCCGCAGCGTGAACAGTGCCTGCACCCGCACCGGCTGCGACGGCGAAGCAGCCAGCGACCGCACGGCGGCCTCGTTCTCCACGCCGCCGCGTTCGAAGGCGAGCCGCTGCGCCGTGTCGCGGGCCCAGCCGGAGGGGGATGCGAGCTCGATCGCGGCGGGCTTCGTCGACTGGCCATCCCGGGAGATCCGCCAGATGCGGCCCATCGTCTCGCCTCCGCGCAACTGCATGCGGCGGGCCATCTCGGCCGGCACCCACTCCGGGTGCTCGAGCACGAGGCGGTACATGTCGACGACGTACAGGCCGCCATCCGGTCCGGTGCGGGCCATCACCGGCCGGAACCAACGATCTTCGCTGGCGAGAAACTCACGTTCCGCATCGTGCGGATGTCTGCGAGACGTGATCGTCGCCCCGGAGTAATCGAGAACCTGCCGCAGCACGACATGATGGGCCGGCTCGCAGATGAATAGGCAGTTGACGCCGTCGGTGCCGAAGGCCGTGTCCCGGTAGGGCAGGGGATTGCAGGCCGACGTGACGGTGTTCGCCGTGGCGGGCTGGTTCAGCCGCCGCTCGAGAGGGCCCGCGGGAAACACCTGGCGGTCCGCGGTGAGATCGGCGCGGACGGAGCGGGCGACGAGGTCCGGATGCCGCTCGAGATAGCCCATCGGCAGCCAGTAGTGCCAGCCGGGCGTGGCGTTGTTGTTGCCGAACCAGTTGCCGAAATCGTCCCGCCACTTGCCGCACTGGGTGGCGCCGGTTTCGAGGCGAAACGCGCCGGTTCGCGGGTCGAAGCTGAAGTCGTTGCCACGGAGCGGAATCCGCGATCCCGTCCTCACGTTGACGATGTCGCCGCCGCTGTCGCCGTTGGCCCCGTGCAGCCAGCCGTCGAGGCCCCAGCAGAACCCGTTGACCAGATGCTGCGGGTTGCCCGCCTTGAAACCGGTGAACCATGGCTCGCGTGTGTCGCAGCGGCCGTCGCCGTCGTCGTCGCGGGCGTGGAAGATGTCGGGGACGCTCGCCACGAACACGCCCCCCTTCCAGCAGGCCAGGCCGGTGACATGCCTGAGGCCGTCGAGAAAGAGCGTGCTCTTCTCGTACCGGCCGTCGCCGTCGGCGTCTTCGAGGATCCGCACGCGGCCGGCCTGAAGCCCCCGGCCGGCGCCTTCGCCGGGGATGCCGTCCCGCCAGGTGACCTTGCCGTCGGACGTGGCTTCTCCCTCGGCGAACGGATAGTCGCCCATCTCCGCCACCCACATCCGGCCGCGTTCGTCCCAGTCGATGAACACCGGGTCCATCACCAGCGGCTCCGCCGCCACGAGCGTCGCGGTGAATCCGGGCGGTAGCCGCATGGCGCGGAGGGATTCCTGCGGGCTGCGCGGCCGCGGGCCGGGCACCCGCAGCAGCTCCTCGTAGGTCAGCCGCACGCCGCCGGCCTGCATCACGCCGTCGGCGAACGTCACCCCCGGACCGGTGAGCAGCGGCAGTGCGTGCTCGTCGCCCGGCTTGCCCTCCCGCATCACCCGCGTCCAGCCTGCCGTCCATCCCATGCTCGCCCTCACCCGATCGGGCGGCACGAACAGGTAGACGCCGTAACCCTGCTCATGCGAGACGACCAGGTCGTCGTGGCCGTCGCCATCGAGATCGACCTTACACACGCCTGCCGCGGCCCGGGCGAGCGGCGGGAGTTCCACCGCGGTGGCTGATGCCATGCCGGCGGCCGCAAGCGCCGCGCAGGCCATGAACAGGGACACGCGGACGGTCATGGCTTTTGCGGTGGCGCCGGTTCCTGCGGCCGGCGGAACGTCATGCAGTCGATGTCGCCGACATACCCCGACGCGCCGTCGGCATCCATCACCAGCTTCATGACCGTCCTGCCGGCGGGCACCCGCACGCCGTGGATGCGGATGGTCTGCAGTTTTGTCCACGCGCCGGTGTCGGGCACCTGGATCGGGCCGGTCGCGTCCTTGCCGTCGAACTCAATGTGGAACCGGCCGCCGACCTTCCCCGATGCGACGGGAATCTCCAGCGTGTAGGGCCCGGGGTCGGCGGCTTCCACCGTGTAGGTGAGCCATTCTCCGGCCCGCGCCCACCCGATGCCGTGGCCGTTGGAGGCGTCGGGCCGCCGCTCGATGTCGACCTGCGTTGGGCCGCGGTAGTCGGCGCCCTGGTTTTTCTCGGTCAGGTCGTGGTAGGCCACGCCGGCGTCTCCGGCGTCGAAGTCCTCGGCTTCGATGACGCCGGGGATGTGGCGGGGAGCGCCGCGAAACGGCCCGCCGGCAGCCCCGGCGGCGACCAGCAGCAGTGACAGGAACAAGCCCGGGGGGTGGATCTGCATCAGGGGGCCTCCAGGGATCGTGCGATATGCGGCCGAGTGCGGTGGGGGACTCGGAACCCCACCCACTATATAGAGGTTTCGGCCCACGGCGGAGCCCGGCGGCCGACGGTGGATTGTGCGGGGCGGCGGTGCGGCTCATAGGGAACGGGTTCCCGGCGCCCGGGCAACGACGACCGGGGGGCCCAGGCCGTTCCCGCAGGGCAAACGCCTGTTCCAACGACACTTGTCACAACGGCAGAAGGGGCCTACCCTTTGGCATATGGCAGCGGTCGCACGCCTCTCCGCATCCGTTCCGGCCCCGGCGGCCTCGGGGAGCCTGTTTGATTCGCTCGAGCAGGAGGCCTATCTGCAGTTGTGGCGGACCTACGACCGGCTGCGGGAACTCGACGAGCGGGTCTTCGCCGCGCACGGTCTCAGCGCCCAGCAGTACAACGCCCTGCGGGTGCTGCGGGGGGCGGCCCCCCGGCCAATGGCCACCTCGGCGCTCGGTGCCCGGCTGGTCTCCCGAGCTCCCGACATGACTCGATTGCTCGACAAACTCGAGGAGCAGGGGCTCGTCCGTCGGCGGCGGAGCGAGGAGAACCGGCGGCTGGTCGAGGTCTGGATCACGCCGGCCGGCCGCGTGGCCGTCGACCGGCTCGCCGACGCGGTGCGGCAGTGCGGCCGCGACCAGCTCGGCCACCTCGACCGCAAGAGCCTGCGGTCGCTCATCGCCCTGCTGAAGCGGGCCCGTGATCCCCACGACCGGGATGCCGCCGACGCCTGGCCTGGCAACGAGCGGCCGCCACGCACGAGCACGAGATCCACCCACAAGCCGGAGGAGTAAGCCGCGATGATTCGCCAGAACGACATGCCGCACGCGGGCGATTCCCGGGAGCCCGACGTGATCGTGATCGGCGGCGGCCCATCGGGCACGGCCACGGCGACGCTCCTCGCCCAGCAGGGCCACGCGGTGCGGCTCCTCGAGCGGGAGCATTTTCCGCGATACCACATCGGCGAGTCACTCATCCCCGAGACCTTCTGGGTGCTTGATCGCCTCGGCATCCTGCCCAAGCTCCGGCAGAGCCACTTCGTGAAGAAGCACAGCGTCCAGTTCGTCTCGGAGCACGGCCGGCTCTCCGAGCCCTTCTACTTCGCCGACCATAAGCCGCACGAGAGTTCGCAGACCTGGCAGGTGCTGCGTGCCGAGTTCGACCAGCTCATGCTCGATCATGCGCGGGAGCACGGCGTGGACGTTCGCGAGGGCGTGCGGGTGCTCGAGGTGATCTTCGAGGGCAGCCGGGCCGTAGGCGTCCGCACCAGCGATGACGCCGGGCGTCAGCAGGAGATGCGGGCCCGCGTGATCGTGGACGCGGCCGGCCAGAGCTGCGTGATCCAGGATCGGCTTGGGCTGCGGGAATGGGATCCCGTGCTCAAGAAGGCGGCGATCTGGACCTACTGGAAGGGGGCCCACCGCGATCGGGGCCGGGACGAGGGCGCCACCATGGTCATGCAGACGGAAGGCAAGAAGGGCTGGTTTTGGTACATCCCGCTGCATGAAGACGTGATCAGCGTCGGCGTCGTGGCCCCGTACGACTACCTGTTCACCGACCGCGACACCAAGGACATCGAAAAGATCTATTTCGAGGAGGTGGCCCGCTGCCCGGGCGTGCAGCCGCGGATCGCCGCCGCCGAACGGGCCGGGCCGTTCCGGGCGGCGAAGGAGTATTCCTACCGCTCCCGGGAGGTCGCCGGCGACGGCTGGGTGCTCGTGGGCGACGCCTTCGGGTTCCTCGATCCGCTCTACTCGTCGGGCGTTCTGCTGGCGCTCAAGTCGGCCGCCTGTGCCGCCGACGCCATTCACGAGGGGCTGACACGGAACGACACCTCCGCGGCCCAGCTCGGCAAGTGGGGGCCGGACTACATCGCCGGCATGGAGCGGATGCGCCGGCTCGTCTGCGAGTTCTACGACGGCCTCAACTTCGGCCGCTTTGTGCGGGAGAACCAGGACCGCAAGGGGCTCGTCACCGACGTGCTGATCGGCGACCTGTTCAAGCCCGACATCGACGAGCTCTGGCCGCTCATGGACGCCATGAAGGCGACGGCCGAACCGACGCCGGCAGGCTGAGGCGAGACGGGGGAGCAGTTTCTGCGAGTGGCCGGGCGTGACTTCGGTTAAACTCGGGCGACCGCGGCCGCGGCGTCCGACAGCCGACGGCAATCGTTCCACGGGAGTTCCGTCATGGGCGTCAGCCGGACCACCGCCATCATCGTCTGCCTCGTGCTCGGTGTCTTGGTCTGCGGCAACGCCGGGGCCCTGGAACCGGCGGCGTCACCGCCGGCCGACGTCAAGCGGCTGCTGCTCGTGTCGGTGACGCGCGGCTTCCGCCACTCCTCGATCCCCGTTGCCGAGGCGGCCCTCGAGGAACTCGGCCGCGGCCCGGCCCGCTTCCACCTCGAGTATCTGCGGATCGCCAAGGAGAAGGAGTCCGACGATGCGCTCCGGGCGCGGTTCGCCCAGGCCTTCGCCCCCGAGACGCTCGCCACCTTCGACGGCGTGATCTTCGCCAGCACCACGGGCGAACTGCCGATCCCCGACGTCGATCGATTTCTGGCCTGGATCCGCGCGGGCAAGGCGTTCATCGGCTTCCATGCCGCGACCGACACGCTGAAGAGTTCCGACGCCTACTGCGAGATGGTCGGCGGCAATTTCGCCGGCCATCCGTGGACCGCCGGAAACGAGCACGGGTTCGTCGTCCACGAGCCCGGCCACCGGCTGACGCGGATGTTCCCCGAGCGGTTTCGCCTCAAGGACGAGATCTACCGCTATGACAAGCGGTTCAAGCCGGAGAACCTCCGCGTCCTGATCAGCGTCGACATGCAGGCGAGCAAACCGCAGGACCCGTACGACGTGCCCGTCTCCTGGGTCCGGGACTACGGCCAGGGCCGCGTCTTCTACACGAACTTCGGCCACAACGAGTCGACCTGGCGGGACCCGGTGTTTCGCGAGCATGCGATCGAGGGGATGGGCTGGGCCCTGGGCAGGTTCGACGCCCCGGCGACGCCGAATCCCCAGGTCCAGGCGGCCTCGGGAGTTCGCAGTGCCATCCCCGCCGCCGCCGCCGCCAGCGGCCGGACGGTCGACGAACTCCGCGGCAAGGCCGAGGCCAAGATCGCCAAGGATGCGGCCTGGGCCGAGGGACTGCGGCCGCTGCTCTTCGACCTGCGTCACAGCGAGGACCGCGGCCCGGCGCTCGCGGCCCTCGTCGCCGAACTCGACAAGCCATGACAAGCCATGACAGGTGCGCTAAGGGCGTTGGCGGTTGATTGACTCACGATACCGAGGTCGATAGTCAGCCGACGTAGTCTCTGGTCTGCATCGCGGATTTGCACTGCAGACCGGATGTCGGGCCCAGAGTCTCCGGGAGCCTTGCCATATGACTGGGCCGTTCGGTCGGCGGCTGGTGTGCGGCTTGTGGCTGGCGTTGAGTTTCGCGGTCCCTGCGTGGGGGGCGAAGCCGGGCAAGCAGCCGCCCCCTGCGGCGGCGGAGGAGTGGCCGTCCATCGAACGGGAGATGGCACGTGCTCCTCGCCCATGAAGCCGACAAAATTCTGCTCGACCGGCCGGAGGCCAAGAACTCCGTGGTGACGATCAGCGACAAGCGGCTGCAGTGGACCGGTGCCGACGGCAAGCCGCTGCTTTCGGCCGCCTGCACATGGAAGCAGGAGGCGAGCCCGAGGTGGCTGGTGGACCTGAAGCCGGAGGGAGGGGCTGGGGATCAGCCCGAGCTGCCGGGGGTCGCCTGTCTGTTCGAGAAGGACGTGCTGAAGATTTCCTGGCGGACGGCAGGCCCACTTGGACAGGGGCCGCCCGAAAGGTTTCGCCGGCGATCGTGATCAGGGATATCTGCTGCTGACGCGGAACCCCCTCGGCAGCCCGCCCCCTGGCCAGGCGAACCTTGTGGGACAATGGAAGTTGATGACCGTCCTGGACCACTCTCTGGAGAAGATCGGGGGAGGCCGTTCGACCGAGGTGGTGGAGTTCGGCACGGATACCTTCGCCCTGAAGGGCAGGCCCGAAGACAGAACCAGTGGGTTCGCCGGCGGCTGCACGCTCGATACCTCGGCCCGGCCGACCAGCATCAAGTTCAACGTGACCAGTCCGCCGCCTGGCAAGGGGGCGACGCCCACGCCGCTCGACGGATTCGTGCCCGGGATCGTCCAGTTCCTGGACGAAGACACCGCGCGGTTGTGCTACCGGGAAAGCGGCTGGCGGGGCAACGCCCCTTCGGAGGCCCGCCAGTATCCGGAGAGTTTTTCTCCGACGGCAACATGAATCTGTGGATCTTCCGGCGCTCGAAGCCGTAAATCTTGCAGCCGTACATGAAGGGGGGGCGGCCCACTCGTCCCCAGGCGGGCGACCGGCTCGTGATCGAGATCACCGGCGCCTGCGGCTTCGCGGCGGCGACCGGCCCGACGCTTGTGCCCCGCGCCGCCGTTCGGGCAGACTACGAGACGTGGACATCTCGATCTGCCGCCGCGAGTCGCCCGACGCTCTCGTGCTCGTCGTGTCGGGCCGGTTGGATGCCGAACATGCCGGCGAACTGGCCCGAGCGGTCGACGAGGAGTTCCGGCGCGGCCAGCATGCGATCGCCCTCGATCTCGCCGCCTGTGGCTTTCTCAGCTCGGCCGGCATCCGCGTGCTCTTCGAGATCCATCGGCGAGCGCAGGGCCTGGGAGGCCACTGTCTGATCCGGGCCGCCAGCGAGCCGATCCGCAGGGTGCTCGATCTCACGCGGCTCGCGCCGATCCTGATGGAGTCGGCGGCGGGCCGCGCGGCCCCACGGACCGCCGCCACCGCGGTCGATGTGCTGTGCGGCGCGGTGCGGTTCATCGGCCTCGAGCGGCCGGGGGCAGCGCCGCTTCGCGGCCGGCTCATCGGCTCGGCCCCCGCCGCCTTCACGGGCGATCTTTCCGCCGCCGAGCGGGTGCCGCTGCCGCGGCATGCGTTCGCTCTCGGCCTCGGCGCGGTGGCGGATGCCGGCCCGCCCGCCGACCGGGCCGGCGAGATGCTCGCGGCCTGTGGCATCGCCTTCCACCGCCGGCCGCAGCCCTTTGCAGCCGTCGACTATTTGGCCGCAGCCGGCGATCTCGTGCCGGAGCTCGACGTCGTCGCCGGGCTTGTCTGGGAGGGCGTGCCGACCGGCCACGCGGGCTTCGAGGCGGCGGACGATGCCGACGCGGTCGCGATCGACGACCTGGTGGCGGCGGTCTTCGAGCACGCCGCGAGCGACACCGTCGCCATCGTCGTCGCAGGGGAGGTGCACGGGCTCGTGGGCGCCGAACTCATCCGCCCGCTCGCCGCCGCCACGAGGACCGACCGGCCGGGCTCCCCGAGCCGCGAGACCGCCGCCCGCTGGCTGAGCTTTTCCCGCGAGCCGGTGCATGTCCGGCAAACGGCGGTCGTCGTGGGCGTGGCCACCCGCGGCTCGCCGACCGGCCCGCTCGCGGATTTCGTGCGGCCGCTGGGCTCCGGTGCGGCCTGTGGGCATCTGCATGCGACCGTGTTTCCCTTGCGGCCGTTGCGGCGCGGAGGCGGCGACCTGGCCACCACCGTGACCGACATCACCGCATCCGAGCCGCTCGCACTCATGCACCTCCTCGCCGACCCGGAGCCGGTGCTCGGCAGGGGCCGCTCGCAGTTCGTTCGCGGTCGGTGCTGGTTCGCGCCGCTGGCCCTCGCCGGAGCTGGCGGATGATCACGCTGCTCTCCACATGGACGTTCGGTCTCGCCCTGGCTCTCGTCGCGTTGGGCGTGTTCGTGAGCTACCGTTTGTTCTCCTTTCCCGACATCACGACCGACGGCTCGTTCACGCTTGGTGCCGTCGCCACGGCGGTGCTGCTCACGGCCGGCGTCGATCCACTCCTCGCCACGCTCGGCGGCATGGCCGCCGGCGGCCTCGCGGGCTGCGCGACAGCGGTCCTGCACGCCCAGTTCGGCATCGAGCGGCTGCTCGCCGGCATCCTCGTGACGACGGCGCTGGCGAGCGTGAACCTCGTCCTCCTCGGCCGCAGCAACGTGCCGCTCACCGGCGTGCGCACGCTGCTCGACCGGGCCGAGGCGGTGCTCGGCCCGCCCCTCGAGCGGGCGGGCCTCGCGCCGGCCGTCGCCGGCGAGACGGCCCGGCTCGTGCTCATGCTCCTCATCGTGGCGCTCGCGATAGCCACCCTCTGGATCTTCTTCCGCACGCAGCTCGGCACGGCGATGCGGGCGGGAGGCGACACGCCCACCATGGCCCGGGCCCTCGGCCGCGACACCGGGGGCATGACGCTCGCGGGCCTGGCGATCGCCAACTCGCTGACGGCGTTCTCCGGTGGGCTGGTCGCCCAGTATCAGGGCTTCGCCGACGTGCAGATGGGAATCGGCATGGTGGTCTGGGGCATGGCGAGCGTGTTTCTCGGCGCCGCGCTGGTGGGCCCCGTGCGGCTCGGCGGGGCGCTCGTGTCCACGGCCGCGGGCAGCGTCACCTTTCGACTGCTCGTCGCGGCGGCCCTCCGCGCCGGGCTCGATCCCGACTGGCTCAAGGCGGCCACCGCTGCGGTCGTGCTCGCGGCCCTCGTCGCCCCGCGGTTCCTCTCCCGAGGCAGCCATGCTCGAGCTCACTGACGCGGTGGTGTCGTTCGTCTCGCCCGGCGGGCCCACGGTCCGGGCCGTGGACGGCGTCTCGCTCACGCTGCCGGCGGGGGCGTTCGTCGTCGTGATCGGCACGAACGGGTCGGGCAAGAGCACGCTCCTCGGAGCGATCGCCGGCACCGTGCGGCTCGACGCCGGCTCGATCAGCGTCGCGGGGCACGACGTCACGCGGTGGCGAGAGCACGAGCGGGCGCGGCTCGTGGGCCGCGTCTTTCAGGATCCGCGGGCGGGCACGGCGTCGAGCCTGTCGGTGCTGGAGAACATCGCCGTGGCCGCCTGCCGCGGCCGCTGCGCCGGGCTGCGTTGGGCGACGGGACCGCAGCTGCGGGACGAGGCGGCCCGGCGGCTGGCGGCCATCGTGCCGGGGCTCGAGACGCGGCTCGATCAGCCGATCGGCTCGCTCTCCGGCGGCCAGCGGCAGATCGTCACGCTCGTGATGGCCACCTGGCAGCGGCCCGAGCTGCTGCTCCTCGACGAGCATACCGCCGCCCTCGATCCCGCGGCCGCCGACCGCGTGATCCAGGCCACCGCCCGGATCATCCGCGAGCAGCGGCTCACCGCGCTGATGGTCACGCACTCGCTCGCCCAGGCCGCCGCGCTCGGTGACCGGCTGATCCTGGTCCACCGCGGGCGGATCGCCCTCGACGTGGAGGGGGGAGCGAAGCGCCGGCTGACGGCCGACGACCTGGCCGGGCGGTTCGACGCCCTGCGCCGCGGCGACCAGCTGGACGATGCCGCGGCCCGCACGCTGGCGGAGGCCTATGTATGACCGCTGTCGCCCCGGCCCCGGCGCCGGTCGTCCTCCTCCGGCGGTCGCTCCCCACGCTCCTGCTGCTCGGCGGCGCCTCGGCGCTGCTGCTCGCGACCGATCGGGCCGGCGCGAGCAGGGCGGTCCCCGCCGTGGCCGTGCTCCAGCAGGTGAGCACGTCGCTGCTCGACGACGCCGTGACGGGCATGATCGCGGGGCTCGCCGAACGCGGGTACGTCGCGGGCTCCACGGTCACGATCCGGCGCTACAACGCCGAAGGGGACCTCGCCCAGGCCAACGCCATCGCCCGGGAAATCGCCGGCGGACCGTTTGATCTCGCGCTCACGTCGAGCACGCCGTCGCTCCAGGCCCTCGCCACCGCCAACGACCGCGGCCGGATCCTCCATGTCTTCTCCGCCGTCGCCGACCCCTTTTCGGCGGGCGTGGGACTCGACCGCAGCGATCCGCTCGTGCATCCGCGGCATCTCGTCGGCTACGGCAGCCTGGCGCCGGTCGATGCCACGTTCCGCATCGCGCGGGCGATCAACCCGCGGCTGGCGCGGGTGGGCGTCGCCCACAATCCGGCCGAGAGCAATTCGCGGCGGTTCATGGAGCTGGCCCGGGCCAGCTGCAGGGCCCGCGGCATCGAGCTGCTCGAAGCCGCCGTCGAAAACTCCTCGGGCGTGGTCGAGGCGATCCAGGCGATGCTGTCGCGCGGCGCGGAGGCGGTCTTCGTGCCGGGGGACACGACCGTGTCGAGCGTCATCGACTCGGTGATCGCGGCGGCGGCGAAGGGGGGCGTGCCGGTCTTCACCGTGGTGCCCGGCAGGCCCGACCGCGGCACGCTGTTCGACGTCGGGTTCGACTTCCGCGAGGTCGGCCTACTGGCCGGCCGGCTGGCGGGCGACCTGCTTCGCGGCACCGATCCGGCGACCGTCCCGATCGGCGAGACCGTCCGCGAGATTCCCCCGCGGCTCACGATCAACCTCACCGCGCCGAGCTACGATCGGGGCCGGTGGCGGGTGCCCGCGGAGTTCCTCCGGCAGGCACAGGTCGTGATCGACGCCGACGGCCGCCGCGACCAGCCCGAGGCGATCCTTGCCGGACCGTTCACCGAAGCCGAGACGGCTGCCTCCCGCGCGGCCCGTTGAGCCTACGGCCGGTTCACCGAAACCGGGCTGCTGATTCCGGCGGTTCGGGAATGGGTTTCCGTTGGGTCGGGCTTGGCGGTCCCGTGTCCTTGAAGCCCGAGGCGTGAGCCGAGGGAATGGGGAGCGGTTTCCGGTGGAGCGTCGCGCGTTCCCTCAGCTTGCTTTCTGATGGTGCGCGTTCTCTAGTCCGATGGCCTCATGCCATGAAAAGGCGGCTGCGGTCTTCTGGAGCGGCGGGCCCCGACCGTCGAATGAGGGCCTGTGGCTCCACAACCCGCATTCGCAAGCCTGGAGGCTTGCGCCCCATAGCGGCTGCCACCGGCCACCATGGTGCGACACCGTCCTCAACAGCAAGCGCCGCCGTCCACGCCGCACTTGTCCGGAGCGAGACAGGCCGTGTGCTTCGCGCCGAGATAGAACAAGAGGCCAGCGGGCGTGACTTCCACCCCGGCAACCGGGTACTGCGAAATCGTTCCTTCTTCGTACTCGACTTCGACCGGCAGATCGTCGCTCTTCAGCACTGGACTGGCGATTTCCATGATCTTCGCCAGCTTGTTCGTCTGGAGCCGATGGTCTTTGTCGTCGGCGACCCAGATCTGCAGCAGGCAGGACGCTCGGGAGCGGATCGTGCCGCCGCAGTCGATGAAGTCCTTCTGCAGACGCCCGACTTCGGTGATGTGGTAGTGCTCCGGAACGAACGCCTTGTCCGGCAGCATCCAGTGCATCTTCGCCTCGGGATGGGCGGCCAAAACCGCCCGCAGTTCTGCAACCGTCATCGACGACCTTTCAGTGATGAACATCGAGGGACGCGAGCAACGCCAGCACCTTCTTCTCAATCAGATCTCTGACGCCCCGAAACTCCTCGGGCGACATGTCGCGGGGGTCCGGGATCTGCCAGTCCTCCCGCCGACCGGCCCGCACGAGCGGACATTCGTCGCCGCACCCCATGGTGACCGCGACGTCCACGGGCCGGCCGTTGAACTCCTCCAGGCCCTTGGATGAGTGGGAAGCCAGGTCGACGCCCACCTCCCGCATGGCCTCGATCGCCTTGGGATTGATGCGCCCCGATGGCCGGGAGCCAGCGCTGGCGGCCTGCACCCTGTGTCCGCCGTGCAGCCGGGCGAAGGCTTCGGCCATTTGACTGCGGTTCGAGTTCTCGACGCAGACGAACAACACCGTCTTCATGATCTGCTCCTGATGCCACCCGACCCGGCGCATGCCGCCGCATGAGCGCACCGGTACAGCGGCACGCTGGCCAACGCCCCGGCGATCGGGCCGACGATGTAGATCCACATGTGGTCGAGGCGCATCGTCACGACCGCCGGAGCCAATGACCGCGCCGGGTTCAGTGACGCCCCGCTGATCGGGCCGGCAAAGACCGCTGCGAAGCCGATGACCCCGCCGATGACGATGCCACCGAAACGCCGGTCTTCGACGTCTCCAGAGGAAACGCTGAGAATCACGAACATCAGGATCGAGGTCAGCACGAACTCGAGTGCGAGCGACTGGAAATCGCCGCCGGCGGGAATCGTGGCCCCGAGCGTCCGGCTCTCGGGAAACAGCATCCTGAGCGTGCCACTTGCCAGCAAGGCCCCGACGCACTGGCTGCCGACGTAGGGCACGACCAGAAACGGATCAAACCGGCGGGCGGCGCACAGCCCGAGAGTCACCGCCGGGTTGATGTGGCATCCCGAGACCCGGCCGAGTGCGTAGATCATCGCCATGACCACCAATCCGAACGCGAGCGACACGCCTCCATGCGTGACGCCCCCCTTCGTCACCTCGTTGACGACCACAGTTCCGGTTCCCACGAACACGAGGCAGAACGTGCCGAACGCTTCGGCACAAAGCCGGTTGGACAGCGTGGGCTGATTCATCGTGCTGTCGTGCTCCCGTCGAACCTGAAATCTCGGTGTTCAGCCTATCCGTTTGGCCAGAGGATTCCAGGCCATGCCCCGGCAGCGCACGCGGCTGTGCGGCGCCGCGAAGGGGGGGTCAGGGCCGGTCTGTGCCGACGAAGAACATCCCCCCTGCGCGTGTCCTCCTGGCTGGCCTGTCGAGGCCTGCGCCGAGCGTCGCGCAACGCCCGGCATCAGGACGCGGCCAACTGATAGTGGCGCGTGATGAGGTCGTTCTGGATCCAGAGCAGTTTGCCGAACGCAAGCAGCAGTCGCGACTCCGTCTGGCGATCCAAGCCGAACGACAGGATGGTCTGGGTTACGGCGGTCGCCACGAAGCCCAGCAGGGCATTCATCTGCACGAGCGGGACGTCCAGTTCGGGGCTGCCCGCCTCCGGGGTGTGAATCTTCCCGACCATGTCGAGGTAGTCGACCATCGTGGCGTCATATTCGCCCGTGACGAGTCGGGTCAGATAGCGGGCAAGATGCTGCTTCCGAAACGCGATCATGGGGTGGTCGAGCGTGACCGCGTCCAAGCCTTCTGGAACCGGTCCGTCATAACCGCTCTGCCGCGGCACGAAGTGACGCTTCGTCGCGTCGTAGGAGAACAGTTTCTCGTACACGGCGTCGACCAGGGCGGGAACAAGCGGCCCCAGGTGCGGGGCCGCCGTATGGATCGCGGCGATGTCGTCCTTTCCAAACCCGATGAACTCGGCGAGGTAGCCGAACCAGTCGCGGACGGTCGATCAAATCGCAGCCGCCACGCATGTTCCCGTGGCGTATCTGTCCAAGGTCCTGCAGCAGTTGGTTCGCGAGAAGATCGTGGCCAGCCGGCGCGGCACTGGAGGCGGCTTCATGCTCGCCCGCCCGCCCCACAAGCTCCGGATTCTTGAAATCGTGCAGGCCGTCGACCCCATTCAGCGGATTACGACATGCCCTCTGGGTTTGGCGGCTCACGGCAAACGGCTCTGCCCGCTTCACCGGCGTCTCGACAACGCCTTGGCGGAGATGGAGAAGGCGTTTGCCGCATCGACGCTCGCGGAAATTCTGGCCGAGCCGACGAAGAGCGTGCCGCTCTGCAATTTTCCTGCTGCTCCGGCGTGTGGGTGAGGCCGCGATGGAAGCAGGCTGGGGGGAGTCACGCGAACCAGTCTCGGCTGTTTCTCGCGGTGCGCTTCGCGCGCCCAACGCTTGAGGGCGTGCCGTTGGCCTCACTATCTTGCACCGCGTGCGGGGTCGTCGGCTGTCGCGTTCACGAGGAGTGCATGCCATGGTTCGGCGGTTCTTTCGTCTCCGGTCGCCTCCGCTCGGCGCAACGGGCACCCGGGGCTTGTTCATCGGCTGAGTCCGCCCGGTTCCCCACGCTGTTTTGCCGCGCCGGGGCTGCTGCCTATCCTTCTCCTGCGTTCTATGTCACGAACCCGTTGATTCAAGGAACGAATCGATGCCCACCCCGTCCCGCAGCCATCAGAGCATTCTGATCGATGCCGTGTTTCACAATCGCGAGAAGCACCTCGTCGAGGCGTTTCGCGAGCGGCTCGAGCAGTTGGAACGCCGCCAGCAGCTCGCGCATGTCTCGGGCATCCGCGACGAAGCGGTCCTGGGTCGATTGCTGGGGCTGGGGATCACGGCTGAAACCCTGGCGGCCTTGGGCCTGGTGCCGCTGGTCTGGGTGGCCTGGGCCGACGGCGAGGTGGCCGCCAAGGAACGGGATCGAATCGAGGCCATGGCCCAGGCCGCCGGCATCGAGCCGCAGGACGGCCGGTATCCGCTCCTGGAGCATTGGCTGAAGCGTCGTCCCGGGCCCGAAATGGTCGAGGCGTGGCGGGACTATATCAAGCAGTTGCGCGACAAAATGTCAGCTGCGGACCTGCAAACCTTGCGCCGCGAGATCTTGGACCGGGCCGGCGAGGTAGCCCGCGCCAGCGGCGGCCTCCTCGGCTTTGGCGGGAAGGTCTCGCCAGCCGAACAGGCGGTGCTCGCCACGCTCGAACAGGCCTTCGGGTAGCAGGCTGTGGAACAAGTCTGCCCGAGCAGGATGTGAGATATGCCGACCGTGGAAACGCTGGCGTTTCCACCGGTCGGCCAAGTGGACAAAGGCCATGGAGTGCTTTGTCCACTGACCAACTGTGTGTCAGGACGGGCCGGAGGCCCGTCGTTGTCGCCTGCGGGCGTCCCGGAGGCGGAAGCTCTCGCCCTTCGGCACGAGGTATGGCCGCTCGACCAGTTCGAGACGGCCTACGCCGATGGGCAAGCGGCGGATCATCGCCCAGACCGGCAACCCCGTTGAAGCAGCACCACGAAGGCCTGGTGATGATCCCCGATGAACTGCCCACTGCGGGGAGCCCGTTGGACCACGTCAGCCCGACGACCGTCAACGGGCAGCCACGCCGCCCGCCCGGGTGGCCGCGTCCCGGAACACCGCCGCATCCGTGTCGTCGCCGAGGAATACGACGCGGCCGTCGGCGAAGCAGGCGTTCACTCCCCGAATATGGCCGCTGCCATACGCCGTCAGACGCCGCTCCGCGTGCTCTTGGAACGCGGCGAACGTGTCGGCGGGAGGATCGCGGCCGAAGCGGCCGTCGATCGTGAACCCGAGCCGTTCGTTGATGCCGCCCCAGGAACCGAGCATCACGTGGCCGGCCATCTTGCGGGAGGCGGAAGCCCCCCACCAGCCCTGCAGGTCGAGCGGGTCGCCCCAGGCGAGGTCGGTGAACGTGGCGTAGGCGGGATCGACATGGGACCGCTCGCCGAAGAGCAGCGTTTGCGACAGGCCGTCGGTCACGTCCCGGTTCCGCACCGGCAGCTGGTTCCGCAGCGGCTCGGACGCTTCGCCGACGGTGTGAAACATGCCGTCCACAGTGGCCCGCGGTGCGAAGTGAGGCCGCGTGCCGCCGTTGCCGCCGTAGCTCGTCAGGGCGTACGTCCAGCCGCGCGGCTGAACGGTGACCGGATTGCGTGGCAGCGTGTCGGACGGGCAGACGAGCTCGGGGAGTACGACCGCGGCCGGCGACTCCCTGCCTCGGGTGACGTTGTTCAGCGGATCGTTGCGATCCCAGCGCACGAGCAGGGCCGCCCCGTCCATGTGCGGCAGGAGCCAGGCGAACAGCGGCACGCCACGGTGGCTGACGGCGGCATTGAAGTACCACTGCCGCACGCCCGGCGGATATTCGCGGCGGGCTTGCTCGTACCCGGCCGTAGCGAGGCCCAGCTGCCGCACGTTGCTCGCGCAGACGATCCTGCGGGCGGCCTCGCGGGCCCCCTGGATGCCCATCAGCACGAGGGCCACGATGGCTGCGAGTATGGCGACCACCACGAGCAACTCGACGAGCGTGGCCGCGTGGCGACGCCGTCCCCGTTCAGCCCCGCGGCACATCAGGTCGCATCCGCCAGGCGCCCACCCACGCCAGCCGCACGACGATCACCGCCACGCCGCCGAGCAGGGCGGCAGCCAGTGGCCCCGCGAGGATGGCGGCGAAGCCCGCCAGACGCGACCGGCTCGGGATTCGACGACGGGAAAAATGCATCGCGGCCTCCGCTTGCACGATGACATGATCATGGAATAAAGTTGTCACGATCATGAATTTGCACGAAAAGTCAATCCCGCCCCCGTTCGTCATTCGCCAGCGGCGGATCTCGCGCGGTTGGACGCAGGGTGAGCTCGCTGCCCGTGCGGGGCTCTCGCGGGCGGGCGTGAGCGCCATCGAGGCGGGACGCCTCAGTCCCTCCGTCGCTGCCGCGCTGGCGCTCGCGAAAGCCCTCGACGGCACCGTGGAGGAGCTCTTCGGGCGCCCGCCGGCCGGCACCGCCGGCGCGATCGACTGGGCCTTGCCCCCTGCGGGCCCCGGTCGCCGCTACTGGCTGGCCCGCATCGCCGACCGGCTGCGGGCGTACGCGGTGGAGGACGATTCGCCGCAGCTCGACTGGCACGACGGCGTCGAGGGACGGGAACCGGTCGCGCGGGAGGCCGGCGGCGAGGCCGAGCGGACGCTCGTGATCGCCTGCTGCGATCCAGCGGCGCCCCTTCTGGCCGCTGAGTATCGCCGGCAGTTCGCCATGCGGCTGATCGTGCTGCGACGCAACAGCGCCGCCGCCCTCGACCTGCTCGCCGGCGGGCTGGTGCATGCCGCCGGACTCCACCTCGCGCCGGCAGGCGACCGTCCCGGCAATCGGACGGCCGCCCGCGCCCGGCTCGGCACGGGCTTCCGGCTCGTGCGCGTCGCCCGCTGGGAAGAGGGCATCGCCTTTCATCCGCGGCTGGGTGCCGCGAGCGGCCGCTCACTCGCCCGGGCCGGCACCCGCTGGGTGGGCCGCGAGGCCGGTTCCGGCGCCCGGCAGTGCCAGGATCTCGTGCTCGCCGGCCGGCTGGCGCCCCGCCATGAAGCCTTCGATCACCGCAGCGTCACCGCGGCGATTCGTTCCGGCTGGGCGGACGCCGGCCCCTGCGTGCGGCTGGCTGCCGAGGAGGCAGGCCTGCGGTTCCACGGCGTGAGGCAAGAGTGCTACGACCTCTGCTATCCGGGGCCGCTCCAGGACGACCCGCGGCTCGCGGCGCTGGTGGCGACGCTGCGATCGCGCCGCTATCGGGAGCGGCTCGGCGAACTCCCAGGCTACTCGACCGCGTCCACCGGCGAGACGGTGGCGTGAGCGGGGCACGACGGGCCACCGATCGACGGTCGTTCGTCGGCCGACCGCAGTGGCCGGCCTGCATGGCGATCGTCGCGTTGATCCTGGCCGCGGGCGGATGCGGCCCGTCCGCATCGCCGGTCGCCGTGCGCTGTGCCGTGATCGGTGGCATGATCGACACCGGCCTGTGGCCCGAGGTCGCCGCCCGCTTCCGGCAGGCCACCGGGATCGGGGTGCAGGTGGTGGCGGCGGGACCGAAGCACGAGATCAGTGGTCCGTTCCGGCGCGGCGAGGCGGACCTGATCACGATGCATGCCAGCGACGAAATCATCAACCTCGTTGCCGACGGGGTCGGCGAGCAGCCGCAGCCCTGGGCCCGCAACGACCTCCTGCTCGTCGGTCCGGCCCTCGACCCCGCCGGCGTGCGTGGCATGGCCGACGCGGTCGCCGCGCTGGGACGGATCATCGCCTCACGAAGCAGGATCCTCGTCCACCGCAGCCTCGGGGCCAGCGAGGTGCTCCACGATCTGCTCGCGGCCGGAACCCTCGAACTCGATCCTGAGCGGGTCGTTTCCATGCCCGTCGAACATCACCGCACGCTCTTGGAGCGGGCCGCGGCGGAGGGGGCCTATACGCTCGTGGGCCGGATTCCCTATCGAAACGGCAAGATTCCCGACGGCGGCCTGGCGGTGATGGTGGAGAGAGACCCGCGACTCCGCCGGCCCTACGTTGTCGTCGTGCGACCCGCGGCCAGCGAACCGCAGCGGCACCGCGCGGCGGCCCGGCTGGCGGCGTTCCTGCGGTCACCGGAGACGCAGGCCTGGCTCGCCGAGTTCGGCCGGGGGCACCTGGATGATCGGCCGCTGTTCTTTCCAGTAGCCGTGCCAGAAGGTGCGCACGGCGCGTCGCGATGACAGCGGCTGGAGGCCGCGGAAAAATCAGCCCGCCGGGGCCATGGATGGCCCGGACGACGACGGGCATCGCTGGGCACAAGGCCCGGAGCCCTGCCAAAACGCCCCAAAACTCGCACCAGCCAGGGTGATTTTCCAGACTTCGCCGCCGGGCTGGCTGCTGCCCCTTGCGAGCATCCGTGAGGCTGAGAGTCGGGAAGGCTTGCTCGAGGATGCCGTGACGCTCGTGGACGCGGCGCACTGGCTCCAGATGATCGACTGGCAGAGCAAGTTCCTGACGCTGGTCCTGAACTTCACCAAGGACCCCAGCCGGAGCAGTTGACCATGCTCAACGCCGGGTAGAACACCCCCGACTCGATAGCCCTCCGAAAGAATCTGCGCCGCATCGCGATCGCTGGGAGTTTTCAGGGAGGACGGCCCACTTCGCGCCCGCTCGTATAGCCCAGGGGAAACTCTTCAGCCGCCCGCCGTCCAGTAGACGTGTGCGAGGGTTCGATCACGGGGCTGTCCTCGGCGGCTGAACACCGGCGGCTTGAGAAAGTGCGTGTCACAAGCCTATTCTCCACGCGAGACGGATCTGCACCCCTCGCAAATAGGTGCCCACGATGACCGAACGATTTCTCACAGCGGCACTCGTCGCGGCGAGCATCGGCCTGTTCGGGCTTGGCAGCCGCGATGTTGCTGCCCAGAGCGTTTACACTTCACCCTTTTCCATCGCGCTCGATCCCGCCATCGCCTCGTGGACCAGCGATTTCCCCACGCGGCAGGCGACCATCTACGCCAACACCTCGCCTCCGCAGGCCGACTGGTATTCGCCGTCCACGAGCTACGCCGGCCGTCCTCGACACGACCGGCACGCCCATCACCCCGCAATTCTTCTACGGTCCCAACTTCGGCGAGTCTGAACACAATGTGCCCAGGTCGCTCGATTCACTCGTGTCGCAGTTCCAGCCGGGCGACCTGCTCTACATGGGCAATCCCACCGATGGCATCCTGCACGTGGTGATGTGGCTTGGCCAGACCGGCACCGACTCGGCGAACAACACCTTCCCACTCGTGATCTCGAGCCACGACAACACGCCCGCGATCTTCGACACGCTCGCACTCGACGCGACCGGCTTTCCGAGCGACGGCAACGTGGCCGGCCACCTGCCGCCGCCGGGCGTCCACATCCTGCCGTTCGCCGACTCGAACTGGTTCTATCAGGACTTCCAGGTGGCGATGCGGGTGGTGGCGGTGCCGGAGCCGTCGACGATCGTGCTGGCGGTGCTGGGCATGGTCGTGGTGGGCGCATGGCGCGTGCGACGCAGCCACGGAGGAGTTTGCTGGCGGCAGGATGCCCGACGGTCCTGACGCCGGGCCACACGCGGCCGGTTTCCCGGCGGCTTGAATCCGACAAGCCCTCGACTCATGGGCAAAGGAATCAGGGATGAGAAACGAACTGCTCGCTTTCCGCAGTCGTGCGTCTTGGGCGATCCCCTTGTTTGCGATCGTCGCCGCGGCGCCCTGCTGGGCACAGGTTGCAAGCCCCCCCGCGCGGAACCTCGACGCTGCCGTGCAGGAGGGGCTTGGCGATGGCGATGAGGGCGAAAGCGAGAGCATCGACGAGGCGGCTGACGCGAAGCCGCACGACGGGCCGTACCGGAGCCCCTACACGCTCACGTTCAAGGCCCCGCTGCATGAACTGCTCATTGATGCAGGCCAGCCGCGGGGCAGCCCGCGGGAGCAGAGCACCGTGCCGTTTCGCGAGTGGTATACCGCGAAAGTGCGGCATGAATGGGGCTCCTGGGGTGTGCCGGCGAGGAGGTTCGACTGTCCTGCCCATGTGATGCAAAAGTCGGCAGAGTGGCGGCGCGAGCGGGTCGTGGCGGCCGCGGGGCGGTTCATCGGCTACCAGTACCAGCACCATCACGTGCCCGACTGGAATCCGCCGGCAGGCTGGCCGTGGAAGCAGTGCTGCGCCGGCCACAACGGCCCGGGCATCGACTGCAGCAATTTCAGCGGCTGGAACTACAATTGGGCGCTCGGCATCCACCTCAAGACGGGCATCCACAAGCAGGCGGCCGCCAAATCCGCGCGGTCGTCCCATGGCGAGGTCCACGCCCATGTGATCGGGCGACCAAAAGGCGAGCCTCGGGACTGGTACGACACGCTGGTCGACGAACTTCGGCCCGGTGATCTGCTCTACATCGGCAACAAGTCACGCACCAAGGTCACCCACGTCATCATGTGGGTCGGCACGTGTGGGTCGAGCCCGGACGGGAAGCCGCTGATCATCGATTCCACCGGTAGTCGTCACAAAGACTCCAACGGGCACGCGATTCCCTGCGGCATCCACCTGCGGCCGTTCGAGAAGGGAAGCTGGTATCACGAGTCGTTCGACCATGCCCATCGGTGGGTGAGGTAAAGCCACCGAATGAGCAATGGCCGTCTGTCATCCATAGGCCGGATGCTGTCCGTACTGGACGAGCCGACCATGCCAAACACACCGATGGCCCGACGGGTGACCGTGGCGGAATAATGCGACGTCGGGGCAGGACGCCGTCATTTTCCACTATCAAATCTGGAGGCCTGCCCCATGGCTCGTGCAGCAATTACCGGTCAACAAGTTCGTGACCTGATGATTTTTCATGCCGTCACGGTCGCCCCAGATGACACGGTGAAAGACGCCTTGGATCTGCTGGTGGCCAACAACGTCGCCGCCTTGTCGGGGGACACCGGCCGCCAACGCAGCGAGCCGGAAGAAGGGACGGAACATGAAGAGAAGCCAGCCAGTAGCTGCGGTTAGTCACCTCCCGCGGGCTTTGGCTGGCTGGCGCGGGACTTCGGCCGGGGCTACGTGGTCACGCCCGGTTCGCGCCCGCTGGCCGTCGGAGCCGCGGGGGTTTCCATGGCAACGACGGTTCGATGAGATGGGATGCTCCGGTCACGATGACTTTTCGCCGGGGCAGAGAAACCCTGTGGCCTACACCCCGTTCAAACAACAACGACCGAGGCTTCATCATGCTTGTACTTGGCTGGCTCACGCTGCTCGCTCTGGTCGATGCCGTACCCCTACGGCCGGGTGACCACATGCGTGCGGTGCAAGGAGATAGTCAGGAACGGCACTACCTCGTGCATGTGCCCCCGAAGTATGCTCCGGACACACCGACGCCGGTGGTGCTTGCGTTTCACGGCGGCGGCGCAAATGCCGACAACATGGTTTTTTTCAGCGGGTTGTCGGAGAAGGCGGATGAGGCTGGTTTTATCGTTGTGTATCCCAACGGCAGCGGCCGACTCAAACGCATGCTCACCTTCAACGCCGGTAACTGTTGTGGCCATGCCGCTGCAAGTAATGTGGACGATGTCGCCTTTACACGCTGCGTCCTCGATGATCTGGAGTCAGTTGCGAACGTCGATCGACGGCGTGTTTATGCGACCGGAATGTCGAACGGCGCCATGATGGCCTACCGGCTTGCGGCTGAGTTGTCGGATCGTATCGCCGCGATCGCACCTGTCGCTGGTCCGATGGGCACGCCGGAATGTCATCCCGCACGTCCGGTCTCGGTGATGCACTTCCACGGCGATGCCGATGAGTTTGCGCCATTCAAGGGGGGTAAAGGCCGTGGCCCCTCAGGCACTGACTTCCACGCGGTGCAACACTCGATCGACAGGTGGGTCGCGGTGAATGGATGCAGAGCGACGCCGACTACTACACGACTCCCGGACCGTGAGGATGACGGCACCGCCGTGAGAAGGGTCTGCTACGATTCCGGCAAGGGGGGGGCGGAGGTCGTGCTCGTGGTGATAGAAGGTGGAGGGCACACGTGGCCCGGCCGAGAGCCGCGGATGCAATCGCTCGGCGTATCGACTCGTGATATTTCCGCCAACGACATGATGTGGGAATTCTTCAAGCAACACCCCATGAAATGAGGGCCGGCGGCAATGGTGGGCTACTTGTCCTGACCCAGTAGCCACACCCTCTCCGCCCCAAACGCCTCCGTCCGGCTCGTGAACGGCCCCAAGACAGGCCCATCAACAGGCCCCATGTCTGCGAACCCGTAGCCTTCGGCGTCTGGCTCCACGTGGCTGGCCCGGGTGATCTGCAACTTCCCGAGTGTGCGTAGGTCCAGTGCCTCGTCGGAGATGCACCTGACATCTCCCTCGTTGCCGACGACCAACTCCATCTCGGTGGTCATGCCGCACCCCCAACACCCCCGCGCCTGAGAATGTTCCTGCTGGGCCTGTTCGACGAGGGAATCCAATTCGGGGCTGCTCCGAATGTTGAGCCGCCGGAACCGCTCGAAGAAGTCCCGAAGGTTCTCGACTGCTGAATCGCGAAACACCTTGGGCTGGCCGGCGTGCAGGCCGGTGAGGCGTTCCGCAAGGTGAGCCGTGAGCCGTTGGAGTTCCGGAGCGAAAGCGTGCTCGGCCAACTCGACGGCACTCTCGAACCGCTCACGGACTCGGGCTTGCCCCTGCCGGTCATATCCTGCAGGGGTTGACGGGATAGTGACATTTTTTAATCTCCGGGGAAATCGGAGGGAATGCCAAAAGCATTCATCGCCGAACGTCGCGAAAAGTTGGGTTCGCGACCAGTATTCATGGAACCGCTCGTGACCGCGTCGTGATCCCGGGTTCAGGCAGGCCGCCGGCAACATGTCGGCACCAGCCTTGAACGGCCCCATTCGGGCCGAGGATCCGTCTTCTCGCGGCACTTCTGCATCTGTCGGCCTTTGGGGCCGCGGCATGCGTTCGCCACAGACAGCCTCTCTTGATCGTGACGTGGTTTCAGCGGCTGCTTCCAGCCCCAGGGAGTACAGGAATGTCGGCTGTTTCGAATGAGGTGCGAGCCCACGTTGGTCCTTCCCTGCCGCAGGCACGCATGCCGCTGCCTGGCGGGGTAGCCCATCTCGCCGCCCGCGTGGCACTCTCCGTCGGTCTCAGCATCGTCACTGGCGTTGCCGTCGCAGCCGATCCGATCACGATCTACGGCACGACGGCGGCGGCCGCGGCCAGCGCGGGCACCACCTACACCGCCGGCACGATCGCCAGCGGGTCCGCGGTGCAGTTCGACGACGGCACCATCATCAGCGGTTCGAGCGCCATCACGATCAATGGCCTGCTCCAGATCAACCAATCTGCAACCAACAGGCTGATTATTTCGAACACGATCGCCGGCAGCGGCACGCTCTCGCTGATCGACACGAACTCTGGCACGCTCCAGCTCACCGGCACCGGCGCCACGAACAGGCTGATCCCGCTCAACATGACGATCACCACCTCGAACGGCCGCCTGATGGGGCCACAGGTCTCGGGGACGGGCATTGAGACCGGCATCTTCCAGCTCGGTGCGAGCGGCACCGGCACGCTGAACGTGGCCGGAGGGTTAGTGACCGGCTCGGCGTGGCAGATCGGCGTCGGCTCGACCGGCGTCGGCACGGTGAATGTGACGGGTGGCACCTTCGGCCCGTACGGCACTCTCACGGTCGGCGGCTCGAGCGGCGGCTCGGGCGGCACGGGCACGCTGACCATCAACGGCGGCGTGGTCGGGGATAATCCGTTAACCCCCTTGAACGTCGGAGGTTTCCGGTTCGGCGTCGCCCAGAACAGTTCTGGCGTCGCCACGATCACCAGCGGCACGCTCAGGGCCACCTCCATCGCCACTCAGGATGGCGCAACCGGGAGCTTCATCGGCCTCGCGGGGACGGGCAGCGTCGGGCTCAACAGCGGCTACCTTCAGGCGGGGCACTTGACGCTCGGCTCGGGGTCCACCGGTCGTGGCACGCTCACCATCGCTGGAGGCTCGGCGAGCACGAATAATTTGACCATCGGCGGCACCGGCAACGGCACGCTGACCATCACAGGCGGCGCGATGAAGTCCGGAAACGGAACGCTCGGTCTGGCGTCGTCCGGCACCGGGACGGTGACGGTGTCGAGCGGCACCTGGCTCGTCAACGGCAATGGCCTCGGCGGTGAAAGCTTCGGCGTGCTCAGGGTCGGCGGCACGAGCGGCGGCACCGGGAGCCTGACGATCGGCAACGGGGGCTACGTCGTCGTGTCGAGCACGTTTACAACGGGCTCGAACGGCACGTTTGCCCTGAACTCGGGCGGCACGCTCCAGATCGGCGGCCAGTCCGGCGTCTTCGCCCCATCCACGGCCACCGGCACGGCCTCGAGCGTCGGCAGCGGCACCATGGGCGTCCTCGCTGGCAATCTCAACTTCGCTGGCACGCTCAAGTTCGCCCAGAACAACACGAGCGGCACCCTCACGAGCAGTACTACTCCGGCAACCTGAGCGGTTCGGGTGATCTCGTGAAGACGGGCACGGGCCTGCTCACGCTCAGCGGGAGCAACAGCTACACGGGCGGCACCACGCTCACCGGCGGCCTCCTCGCGCTCGGCAGTGCTGACGCGATCGGCACGACGGGCACGCTCACGTTCAACGGCGGTGGGCTCCGGGTGACGGCAGCCAACACCACCGACTACTCCGCCCGCTTCTCCGACGCCGACAACCAGCAATACAGGGTCGACAGCAACGGCTTCGACATCACGCTGGCCAACGATCTGACGAGCGCAGGCGGCAGCTTCACGAAGCTCGGATCCGGCACCATCACGCTCAGCGGCTCCAACACGTTCACGAGCGGCTCCGCGGCGGCGGGCGTGCTGCAGGGCTCGGCCACGAACCTCGCCGCGAGCGGCACGTTTGGTGTGGCGAACGGTGCCCAGGTGCGGTTCAATCAGACCGCGCCAAACCAGACCTGGGACGGTGCCATGGTGGGCTCGGGCACGTTCACGAAACTCGGCGCCGGCACGCTCACCTTCACCGGGTCGACATCGGGCACCACGGGCACGCTTGTCGTCTCGGAGGGGGCCGTCAAGGGTACGACGAACAGCATCCGGAGGGATGTCGTCAACAACTCGCAGCTCACGTTCGATCAGACCTTCAGCGGCACCTACACCCGCAACATCACGGGCACGGGCAACGTGCTCTTGTCCAACAGCGGCACGATCACCTGGTCGGGCTCGAGCACCTACACGGGCACCACGACCGTCGCGGGCGGCAGGCTGATCGGCACCACGAGCAACATCGTGGGCGACGTCGTCAACAATTCCGCCGTCCAGTTCAACCAGGGCACGAGCGGCACCTACGCGGGCAACATGTCGGGCTCCGGACCGCTCGCGAAGAACAGCAACGGCACCCTCACGCTGACCGGCAGCAACAGCTACCAGGGAGGCACGTTCGTCAACGCCGGCTCGCTCGTCGGCGATACCGGGAGCCTTCAGGGCAGCATCGCCGTCAGTTCCGGCACGCTCAGGTTCGACCAGGCGACGAGCGCCACCTTCTCCGGCGTGCTGCTTGGCACCAGCCCCAGCAGCCGTTTCGTCAAGACCGGCGTTGGCGACTTGACTCTCTCCGGCACGAACACCAACGACGGCACCTGGACCGTCTCCGGAGGCCGGCTGATCGGCACGACGTCGAGCCTTCAGGGGGCGATCACCAACAACGCCGCCGTCACGTTCGACCAGGCCACGACCGGCACCTACGCCAGTGTCATGTCGGGCTCCGGCTCGCTCACGAAACTGGGCAGCGGGTCGCTGTTCCTCACCGGCAGCAACTCCCACTCCGGGGCCACGACCGTGTCTGCCGGGTCACTCTTCATCAACGGCTCGCTCTCCAGTTCCCCCGTGACCGTCGAGAACGGCGCGCTTCTCGGCGGCGGTGGCACGATCAATTCGCTTGTCACCGCGCTGTCCGGCGGCACGATCTCCCCGGGCAACAGCCCCGGCCTGCTCACGGTGGGTTTGCTCGACCTGCAGGCCGGCAGCACGACGCTGATGGAGATCATCGGCTTGGGTGGCGCCGCCGGCACCGCGGGCATCGACTACGACAAGTTGCTCGTCACGGCCGCAGGCGGCCTCGACTACGGCGGTGCACTCAATCTCAACTTCTTGAACCTGTCTGACTTTGCGGATGGCACGACGTTCGACCTGTTCGGGTCGACCGGGGCGCCCATCGGATCCTTCGCCTCCGTCTTCACATCCGGCACCGGCATCTATGCCGGGCTCACGCTCACCAACGACGGCCTGGGCGTCTGGACGAGCACTCCGCTCCTCAACAGCCAGGTCCTCACGTTCAACCAGAGCACGGGGGATCTGGTGATCACCGCCGTCCCGGAGCCCTCCACCTGGACGCTGGCGGCCATTGGAGCCGGGTTGGTGGGGTGGATGGCCCGCCGCCGGCGGAGGGCTTGAACGGGAGCGGGGTGACACGCGCCCGTCGCCCTGCGGCACGCGGAGATGCCACCGGCGACTGCTGCGACTCATGCGACAAACCGCCCTCCTACGACAACTCGCGGATCGCCTGGGCCAAACTCATGGCCCGGGTGGGCGAGGAGTTTCGGCTGGGGTGCCCGGGGTGCGGTGGCGACATCCCGCTCATCGCGTTCATCACCGAGCCGGGGGCGATCGGGAAGTTCCTGACACACCTCGGCGAACCGCTCGAACCGCCTGTTGGCGGCGGAGCGTTCGAGTTGGTTGGTCGGGGTGTTGGCGGGCTGGGTTGTGGTCTGGCTGATTGTGTTCTGGCCGGTGTCGTGGGAAGTGGTGGTTGCGGTTGCCATCGGCAGGTGCGATCTCCTCGAGGGTTGAATGGAAGGCCCAGCCGCCAAGACTGCTGGCGGCACGGGCTGGGAAAAACCCTTGGCTGGTGACGATTCTGGAGGCCTACGGCGGGCGATCAGCCACCGAGGCGACCGTGGAGCCGTCTGCCGACAGGCACCGACCAGAAGCCCATCGGCGTAACCCTTCGATCTTGTCGCCCGCGGTCACAGCCACGGGCACGACGTTCTGGGCGGCCTGAACGAATGGGACGACGAGTAGCGATTCGCGTGGGTCGGCATGGTTGCGGAGGTCGAAGCCCGGAAGCACACGGCTTGCCGACAGGTCCAACGTGCGGCCGCGTCGTATCACTTGGCTGCTTGGGCGTTGCGCTGCTGCCTCTGCTGCTCGTCCAACCACTCCGGGATCACGAGGTCCTCGGTCGCGCTGCCGTCGGGTTCGGGGATGAGTTCCAGCGTCTCGATGAGCGGGATTTCGACGTCCTCCTTCTCGATCAGGGCAGACAGCGTCTTGGGTGAGATTTTCTTGAGGTTGGTGAGGGCTAACCGGCCTTCACGGGCGGCGAGGGCTTGTGCGATGGCAACCGAATCGGGGGAATCGAAGGCGGTGACGGCGGAGAGGTCACCATTCCACGCCTTTGATTCGGCGAGTGACTTTGCGGTGGCGGCGTCGAGCGTGGTCAGGCCGGAGAGGAACAGATATAGGCTCTTGAACTCCACGAGTGCCTTGGCAGTCTCGGCGTCGAGGGTGGTCAGGCCGTTGAGCGGAAGCGGGCCTTTGCCATAGCCTGCCAGTGCCCTCGCCGTTTCAGCGTCCAGCGACTTCAGGCCATTCAGAGGCAAGCAACCGGGAACTCCCCTCTTGCCGAAGCCCTTGACGTCGATCTCCACCCCCAGAAAATCCTCCGCCAGTTTCCGTGCCTGCTCCGGCGTCAGGCTCTCGATCTTGTTCGTGTCCTCGGGCAACTCGTCGGCATGCGCAGGAGCGAAGCCGAGGTAGAACCCAGATACGAACAGGGCGATGACTACCGGAAAAAGATTCGCCTTCACGGGCTTCATGGCGGGCCTCGGTGCGGTAGGCGGGGAGCAGTCGGGCGTGAGCGGTCCAGTAGCCGATCCGAAGTCTACCCCCAGCCCAATGCCCGGTGAACGCCATCCGCCAGCCCCAACACTCAATTCACCCCCGGCCTGTGGTGAGGCTCCCTGTTCCTAAACCCTCATATCGCCTGGTACAGGAAATCCAACCCGGTCAGTGGAGCCGCATCGATGTGCGTCCAGGGAGCGTGCGGGACGTCGCCGAGCGCGTCGGGGCGCTCGGCAAACCCAGAAATACATCTGGTTTCGGCCCGCGGCGGTGAGCGGTGCTGATCTGGCTCGTGCCGCTCTCCTCGCTCACGCCCCCGGCCGTGACGCTGCGCCGGGTATGCCTCGCGGCGAGACCCGTGACCCAGCCGGCCGGCTCAACGCGGCGAATGCCCGCGGTTTCAGGGCCGACTTGCCCGGTCCGGCCGAAATGATCGCCGCTTGGGCGTCTTCGATCAGCGGCTGTGCCTGGGCGCTGGTGAGCCGCTTCGACTTCACGAGCGCGTTCACTTCGTTCACGAAGGCCTGCAGCTTGCTGATGCACGCACCCAAGTCTCCTCGGTTCGCGGAGTTCTTCGCAGCATAGAGCTTCGTCGTCAGCGATCGGCCTTCGGACGTGCTCAGCGGCTTGCCTGGGCCCACCAACGCCTTGACCTCGATGATCAGCAGGTCGATCTGCTGCTGGACGCTCTGGACGGTGATCGTCACGGTGGCATCGCTGGTGCCGCCGTAGCCGTCGGACACGCGATAGACGAAGCTGTCGGTGCCGCGAAAGTTGGCGAAGGGCCTGTAGGTGAACGAACCGTCGGCGGAGAACGAGGTGAGCGTTCCGTGCGCCGGAGCCGTCACGAGTGTCGTTTGCACCGTCAGCGGATCGCCGTCCGGATCGCTGTCGTTGCGAAGCAAACCGGGCGCGGACACGGAGAGTAGCCCATCTTCCGGCACGCTGTAAGCATCGGCCTCCGCGACCGGCGGCCGGTTCGCCGGATCACCCACATAGCCCGCCAGCGCGATGTCGGAGTTCAGGTAGAAGCCCGCGTCACCGCCGGCGACGATTCTGCCGTGGGGCAGGATCACGACCGCGTACGCGGTCTCCGTGGAGCTGGGGAAGTTCGTGACGACGGTTCCGCCCGTGCCAAAAGAGGTGTCGAGCGTGCCATCGGCATCGTGGCGGCTCGCCGCAAAACGGGTGGTGCCGTAAGTCCCCGCCGCTCCGACCGTCACGATCCTGCCGTTCTGCTGGATCGCCAGCCCATGTACGGCATAGGACTGTCCACCGATCGTGGTCGATGCGATCCCGGCCACGCCGAACGTGCCGTCGATGCTGCCGTCTCCATTGAGCCTGATCAGGATTCCGGTGTTGAGCCCACTCGCATTCCGGTAGCCGGCCAGGATCATCCGACCGTCCGCGAGCAGCGCGACACCTTGCCCCACCTCGTCACCGCCGAGGTTGATCGTCACGACGCCGGCTGTCGCGCCGGAACCGAACGTCGCATCGAGCGAACCGTCGGGCATGTAGCGGGCGAGGGCGAAATTCTGGTCGCCGAGCCGACTTGTCCCGGCCGCGACGAGTTTGCCATCGGATTGCCAAGCCAGGCTGCTGACGATCGCGCCGGTCTCCTGCACCGGCGTGATCACGCGACCGCCGATGCCGAACGTGGGATCGAGGTTGCCCGCGGCGTCGTAGCGTGCCATCGCGAACCGCACCGGCCCCGTGCCGCCCGGAATCGTGTATCCGCCCACCACGATCTTGCCATCCGGCTGCACCAGTACGGCGGAGGCGCTATCCTGCGAATTGCCGCCGCCAAAGTCGGTGAAGACGGTCCCGCCCGTGCCGAAACTGGTGTCGAGGTTGCCCGCCGAATCATAGCGGATGATCGCGAAGTCCGAACTGGGGCCGGTGCCCGAGAGCCCGGCGGCCACGATCTTGCCGTCCGGCTGGATGGCGACGCCTTGGAGCGCATCGTCCGTGCCGCCGAAATCGTTGTCGACCCAGCCTCTGCCGCCCGGTCCGAATGTCGGATCGAGCGTTCCGTCGGGCAGGTAGCGGGCCACCATGAAGTCGTGAGCCGGGTAGGTGTCGTCAAATCCGGCGCAGACGATCTTGCCGTCGGTCTGAACGGCCATCGCCCGGATCGAATCCTGGTAATTGGTAAGGCTCAGCGTCACCGTTCCTCCGCTGCCGAAGTTCGGGTCGAGCGCGCCGGCGTCGAGCAACCTTCGCGGCTCGAGAGGCTCGTGTCGCAAAACGCGGTGCCGCTTTCGGGAAACGTATCGCTGGCGCGGGCGGCTCGGCGTGCGAGAAGTCATCTGCGTAAACATGGGAACCTCCTCATGTGCTTGGCGAAACCCTGGTAATGCAACTAAAAAAGCCGGCGTGAGCGTGCCACCAACGAGGCGGCAGGCTCACACCGGCTTACGTGTGACGAGCCGTCCGGCTGCTGCCGGAATGCCCATCAGCCCGTCATCCGATCGTCTCGAAGGAAGCGGTGCGAAACCCTCGCAGGTTCCGCGTCCTCTTCCTCCGTTTCAACGCTAGGGTCGGCCGGGCAGAGAAAGCAAGCGTGCAACCGTAGCCTCGTCGAGGGGATAAGCCGGGGCTGATGCGAACAAAGATTTCGCGGTCAAATCGCCATCGAGTCGGACGCAGAACGAAAGCACCCCAATCAGGACACAATCCGTCTCCGGCCTCGTGGCCGCGGGGGGCCCCCGGTTGGGGCTCGCGTGCCAACCACCGTCAACAGGCGACAGGGTGGTGATCGAATCCGACACGGATCTATCACCTGTGGGAGCTCAATTCGCCCCCGGCTCCCGCACCACTCTCCGCACCCGACCGCCAGCCCGCTCCTGATCACGCGAATACACACCCGTCCGGTCAGCCGAAAGGCACCGACCGGAAGCCCACTGGCGTAACCCTTCGATCTTGTCGCCCGCGGTCACAGCCACGGGGACGACGTTTTGCGCGGCCTGAACGAGCGGGACGTCCAAAAGCGACGCCAGCCTGCAGCACGACTTGATCTTGGCGCCGGTCCAGTTGGTGTCGTCCGGCCGGGCCTGCTTCGCGTCCAGTCCGTTCTGCCGCGTGTAGATGGCCCAGAAATCGGGGACGGGAACCGATTGCTGCTCGCCGGGCAAGCCGAGCGGTACAATCAAGGAGCCCCGATCGGCAGGACGTGGCCGCCGACGCGCGTCGTGCCGACGGCTCCATCGTTCTGTCATCCGCAGCCTGCAGGTCGCCCATGAACAGGACGACGTTCTGTTCCTTCACCCGCGGTGCGATTGCCCGGAGGTCGTGGCTGGCGATGCTCGCGGCGCTGCCGCTCTTCGCTTGCGGGTCGTCCGCGGCTGCGGAACGGGGGCGGAAAGACTTCGCGGTCGGCGAACCGATGTTCTCGACGCTGCGGGAATACTACGCGGGGGACTATCGCCGGCCGCATTTCGACGCCCTCGTCAAGTTCTACGGGTCGCCCGAGAACCTGGAGAAGGCGGCCCGCTACGACGCGGCGAAGTCCACTGCCTTCGTCGCTGTGCCCGCGGGCTGGGGCCGAGGCAAGCGCGGCTGGGGCCTCTACCTGCACGTCTCCCCCGCCGACACGGGCTATCTGCCCCCGGGCTGGGCCGCCGTCTTGGCGCGGGAGAAACTGATCGGCCTCTCGCCGCACGGCATCGGCAACGACGCGGACGTCCTGCTGCGGACGCGTGTGGCCCTCGACGCGATGGCCGCCGCCCGCCGCGAGTTCAACCTCGACGCGGACCGGGTGTTCGTGGGGGGCTTTTCCGGAGGCGGCGCGGTGGCGGCCCGGCTGGTCGTCGAGTTCCCCGAGTTCTGTCGCGGTGCGGTCGTGGCGTGCAAGGCCTTGCCGCTCCGCGACGTGCCGGCCGCCGGCGGCTTCTATCCGGGAGAATACGCGACCGTCCCAGACGCCACCTGGGACACGCTGCGGGGTTTCGGGCGGCGCTGGTACTTCGGCACCGGCACGAAGGATTTCAACCATGCCTCGGTCACGGCGCAGGCGCCGATCTGGCGGGCGTTGGCGCTCGAGATCGAGACGGAAGTCGTGCCGAATCTCGATCACCGCGACCTGCCGGCCGCGTCCTTGAAAAAGGCCTTGGCGTTTCTGCAGGCCCCGCCCGCCGGCGGCGGGGCTGCCGGCCCCGCGCCGGGAACAGAACCGTGAGCAACGCTCCGCGAGGCCGTCGCGGCGGCCGGGTCGCGCGGGCTACGCGACGGCGACTTTGAACGCCGTCAACAGTTGCTCGTCGCCTTGGCACGGCTGGCCGGGCTGCGGTGCCCGTCGGAGGTCGGGGCGGTCACGTGGGGCGACGTGAATTGGGACCCGTCCCACGTGGTCGCCAAGTGGCTCGGGTATTCGCCGAAGGTTGCGGCCCAGCACTACCTGATGTCGCGCGAGCACCACTTCGACGACGTGGTGCGCGGCGACAGTGCGGGCGCGGCGGACGGGGGCCAGACGGGGTGCCGGGTTGCGACGCGAATTGCGACGCGAAATGCGACTCCGCAGGCGTCCGCACCCGATCGCACGGAGCCGCATGAAACGAAAGAACCCGCTGGCACCACTCGGGGTGCAGCGGGTTCTTCGGAGTTTGCGCCGGTTCTACGACCGACGCGCGGCAGGAGGCCGGGCAAAAATCAGCCGGCAGGGGCCACGGATGGCCCTGCCGGCGTGAAATGGCGGGGGCAGGCCGCGAACAACCTGCGAGTTGCTCGGGGCACACCGTCATCGTCCGCTCGTGCGACGCGAAATGCGACGCGATTTCGCCTGATCGGGTCGACCTGCTTGCCCGCGCGGTGATCCTCGTGGCCGGAATGGCGATCCCGGAGGCCGCGCGGGAGGCCGTGCTGGCTCGGGTGGTTGCCGATCTGACCACGGACGGTGATCGCTTACGCGGGGCAGGGGAGGCCAGCCGTCACGCCGCCTCCCGGATGACGTCCAGGTAGGCCCGCCAGACTCGCGAGTATGCGCAGCCCCAGGCCTCGTCATGGTAGGCCCGCTCGAAGGCGATGGGGTCTGTATCGGGGGCGTTGATGAGCCGGTCGACGGCGAAGTTCCAGGCCAGCGCGTGCGCCCACTCGTGGCAGAGCACCTCGACGGCCTGCGGTTCCGCGGCCAGGAGCCGCCGCCGGAGTTCAGCCGGGGTTTCCGCCACCTGCGCCGCATCCGGCCGCGGTTCGCGGCGCGGGTTCACGATCAGCCAGGCCACCGCCACGGCCAGGCACGCGGCCGCCCACCAGCCAGCGAGGGCGAACGGCGAGCGGCCGACGCCTCCGGCATCCGCCCGCGGCTCGACCGCACCGAACCGGCGCGCCGGCAGGTGGTCGGCGGCCGCGGCGGCGATCCTCGCCCGCAACGCCTCCGGCAGCGGCGCGACTCCCACGCCGTCGTCGGCCAGCAGCGCCAGTTCGTAGGCCGCCGCCGCCAGTTCCCAATCGCTGTCGGCGGCGCCCGGAGCGGCCTCCCACGGCGGTCCGGGCGCCACGCGAAACCTGCCGGGGCTCGGCGTACGATCTCGTCGGACGTGGTTGAGGGATTCAATGGCAAGGCGAAAATGACCACGAGAAAAGCGTTCGGCTTCCGGACGCCGCAAGGCATCGAAATCGCCATCTTTCATGTGCCCGGCCGATTCCCCGAGCCTGCGTTCACCCATAGATTCTGCTGAGGAGGCAAATGAAAAACCCCGCCGGCAGCGTCCCGCCGGCGGGGTCTCTCTCACTTGGCTTTTGAAGGGGGCCGATCATCCGGCCCTTTGTGCCGCGGCTGCTGGCCTCAGGCCTCGTGGCTCGGGGCCGGGGGCTGCTTCCGCCGCTGGCGGCGGGCGTTGAGGCCCGCTACGGCGGCGATACCGACGCAGGCGAGGAGCATGGTGCTGGGCTCGGGGACGGGGGCGACGGTGACCGGGATCACGGCACCGACCTGGTTGCCGACAACGCCGTCGACCGTGTACTGGAAGACGCTCCGGTAGTTGCCGTAGCCAAGGACGTTGGCGTTGGCGTTGCCCGAGACACCGAACACCTTCCAGTCGGCGACGGTCATCGAGGAGATGCTGCCGGAGTTGACCAGGGTCGAGGGGAACGACCAGGGCTGCGTGAACCAGCCGGCAGTGACGGATTCGCCGAGGGGGTTGGTGGAGTAGGGGCTGGAACCGCTGCCGGCACCGTTGCCCGGGTCGTAGGAGGTGGCGAGGGTCGGGGTGCGGGTGAGGCTCACCGTGCCGGCGATACGGGCCGGGGCAGCGGTGATGAGCGTCCACGTGCCGGCGGGCAGTTCCCGCGGCGTGCCGGTCGTCGGCGACACGGTGTTCGTCGTCGGGCTGGTGCCCGTGGCATAGACGAGCGGCCCGGGGGTCGTGCCCGAGGTGTTCACGGTGCCGGTGGTGTAGGTGAAGTTGAAGAGCGCGATGTTCCAGCCCTTGGGGTCGATCTGGAGCTGTCCGGTGTCCACGTTCCAGTAGGCGACGGCGCCCGGGGCGCCGTTCTGGGTGCCGCTGGAGCGGATCGGCAGGGCCGTGCCGGTGGCGACCGACGCCCAGGTGAGGCCGCTCGGGGTCGAGCCCGAGATCCGGTTGGTCGCACTCGACGTGCTGGGCTGATCGAAGATCGCCGCCGGGGTGCTGGAGGCGGCGGTGGCGACGACCGCGATGACTGCAACGCTGCGGGCCAAGTTGCGAATGAACATGAGAGAAAACCCCAAGTGAGAAAAAATAAATTGATGAGAGAGAAACTGCGAATCCGAACCAAACCCCGGTGAAACAACCCTGTTTCACCAGAAGGGCGTGCGCTGGAGGCCTCGCACGAAGTCGGCTGCTGATCAGGGCCTGAAGAGACAGGCACTGAAAACGAAACGATCCCCGGAGATGCTCTTCCGAGATCTGAGACCCGCGAAGCAGAGGAGCTCCGTCGGAGGGCAGATGGAAGCTACTTCCTGAAGTGCGTTCGCGCGGGTGGAACCGGCTGAGCCGAAATCACCTGCCGCAACGTTGCCCGCACGAGGTCAGTAGCTGCCCTTTCCGTCAATCCACTTCAAACCGGTTGCATACTGGATTCAACCGTCGCTGAAAACCAGTTCTGACTCGCATCATAGAGCCGCTGAAAAATCCTGTCAAGCATCCCAAAAAGATTTTTTCGGATTCCCGGAAAGCCACGGCAACGCTTGTTGTGGGCGGCATTCGGTGTACGTGGGGACGGTGCCGAAGAAGGCAGCCGACGTGTGGCTGAACCGGATAGAGCAGCTCAGTGCTTGCAGGATCGCCGGCGTCGCGCCGGGCACGGATCTCGCGGCGTGGGTTGGCAGCCTTCCAAAAATGTCACACGAGAAACTTGTCCACGCGGGGCTCGTTGAGGCGCGGGAAGTAGCTGAGCGAGAGGCGGTCACCGTAGTCCGGTTGACGGCCGCATTTGTCGAGCGATCGCACGCCAAGCCCATAACCATTCGAGGCTTCCAGCAGACGCTCGATTCATTGGTGGCGTTCTTCGGCGCCGACCAAACGATCGAGTCCATCACGGCCGAGAACGCGGACGCCGGGCGGGTCTGGGTGGTCAAGGACAAGGAAGGGAGCGGTCGGCGGAAGAAGAAGCGAACCACCGAGGATAATCGCCTGTCGCCTCCGACCGTTGCCAAGCGGGTCAGCGTTGCGAGCGATCCTTGCTGATGCCTTCGAGCAGGCGGAGCCGGGCGCGAAGGAGATCGTGCCGATGGCGTCCCGCCGTGGCGTAAATCTCCGTACACATCTCGAGCGAATCGTCGCCAAGGCGGGGCTCGAGGTATGGCCGTGGCTGTTTCAGAATCTGCGGGCCTCATGCGCGACTGATTGGGTAGAGCGGTACCCGTCGCACGTCGTCGCCAAGTGGCTCGGGCACTCGCCGAAAGTGGCGGCGCAGCACTACCGCATGTCGCGAGACCATCACTTCGAGGACGTGGTGAACGGGGCGGCGACGGCGATCCCGGTGACCACGACAGAGGGCCCGAACGGTGCGGCGGCGTGCGACGCGAATTGCGACTCCGCAGGCGTCCGCGCCCGATCGCACTGAGCCGCATGAAACGACAGAACCCGCTGCAGCCACTCGGGTTTCAGCGGGTTCTTCGGAGTTTGCGCCGGTTTTACGACCGACCCTCGGCAGGCGGCCGCGCAAAAAATCAGCCGGCAGGGGCCATGGATGGCCCTGCCGGCGTGAACGAGCGGCAGGAGGCCGCGCAAAAAATCAGCCGGCAGGGGCCATAGGGGCCGTGCCGGCGTGAACGAGCGTCAGGAGGCCGCGCAAAAAATCAGCCGGCAGGGGCCATGGATGGCCCTGCCGGCGTGAAATGGCGGGGGCAGGATTCGAACCTGCGACCTCGAGGTTATGAGCCTCGCGAGCTACCGGGCTGCTCCACCCCGCGTCATGGGTGTTTTTGCCGTCCAACATCGGCGTATCCGGCCGATGAAGGCTTCGGAATAATAGACGGAGACGTTCGCGAAAGAAAGCGCTGCCCGCTGCGCTCGACAGAATCGTCACTTTCCGCCGGCTGGCCGATGAATCCGCAACCGCCACCGCTCCCTTCCGGATGGCCAGCGTCGCCCCCGCCGGTGCCCGGCACGCCGGCCCGCAAGACGCTGCTCGGCGGGCTGCCATGGGACCAGGCGGCCGCCACGCCCCGGGATGCACTCGGCGGTCCGATTCTCATCGACCAGCGGCCGGTCGAGGCCATCGACACGAACTACGACGCCGACCCGCTCTCCTGGCGGTCGCTGCGGGGCCGGTTCGACGAGTTCGTGCGGCGGAGCCCGCCGCTTACGGTCAGCGTGTCGCTGCACGTGGTCGTGCTGTTGGCGCTCGCGCTGGCCTACATCCGCTACGAGCCGCCGCCACGCCCCACGCTCGACCTGTCGTTCGCCTCTTCGATCGTCGAGGAAGAAGACAAGGGTGTGGAGATCCCCCCCACTCCCGAGCCGGTCGAAAAACCGGAGATCGAAGAGGCGAAAACGGAGAAGCCGCCCGTCGAGGACCCGGTCGCCGCGCCGCCGCCGAAGGCCGAGGTCGCCGAGGCGCCAGGAGCTGCCGCCGGCGAGTCGTCGGCGCCGGTCATCGGCACGCTCCTCAATGGCCGCGAGGAAGGGCAGCGGCAGGCGCTCGTCAAGCAGTTCGGCGGCAGCGACGCCACCGAGGCGGCCGTCGCCCGGGCGCTCGAGTGGATCGTCCGTCAGCAGGGCCGCGACGGCCTGTGGAGCCTGCAAGGGCCGTACATGGACGCCGGCTCGCAGGAGAATCGACTGGCAGCCTCGGCGATGGCGCTGCTGGCCCTGCAGGGGGCCGGCAACACGCCGAAGCAGGGGCGGCATCGGGCAGCCGTGGCCCGCGGCTGGAAGGCGCTCGTGGCCCAGCAACTCCCCGAGGGCAACTTCGACATCAATCCCGTTCCCCACCACCACACCCTCTATTCGCACGCCCAGGCGACGATCGCGCTGTGCGAGTTGTACGGAATGACGAAGGAACAGGCGTTCGAGATGCCCGCCCGACGGGCGGTGAGCTACGCGCTGCAGGCCCAGGGGCAAAACGGCGGCTGGCGGTACGGGCCCGGCGAGAGTGGCGACATGTCGGTGACCGGCTGGTTCATGATGGCTCTGAAGAGCGCCGAGATGGCCGGCATCGAGGTGCCGGCGAAGACGTTCCAGGCGATCGAGGCCTTCCTCGACAACGTGGCGGTGGATGGGGGACGGCGCTACGGCTACCGCCGCGAAAATCCCGACGTGCCGCCCCTGCAGGTCACGACCGCCATCTCCGCCGAAGGGCTGCTCTGCCGGCAATACATGGGCTGGAAGCGCGACGATCCCCGGCTGGTGGAGGGGCTCGAGCGGCTCGTCGCCGGCAGCCTCTTCGACTTCCAGAACGACAAGGATCTCTACGCCTGGTACTACGTCACGCAGGTGGCCCACCACATGGGCGGGCCCGCCTGGGACCGCTGGAACGCGAAGCTCCGCGAGGAGCTGCCGGCCCGCCAGGTGCACGGCGGCCGTGACGCCGGCTCCTGGGATCCCGCGCTCGACAAGTGGGGCCACATCGCAGGCCGGCTCTACGCGACCTGCTTCTGCACCTGGATGCTCGAGGTCTACTACCGTCATCTGCCGCTCTACAGTGGCCAGCACTGACCGGGGCGGCGGGGTAGGCCCAGTTCCAAGAAGCCCCGGGTGGAAACCCGGGGACACCGGGCATGAAAACCATCACGTTTTCCATGCCGCACGACGGAACGTGATTCCCCGGAACAAAACGGCGGCGCATGGAGAGCGGGGAGGCGGGTGACCCGGAGTCCCCCGGCTACCGCCGGGGGCTTTTTGTGCCGTTCGCGCGTGGACCAAGAAGCCCCGGGTGGAAACCCGGGGACAAGGCGGTCACGGGCTCCACTGCCGCAGCGCCTCGTAGGCCACGATGGCGGCGCAGTTGGCGAGGTTCAGGCTGCGGACCTGGGGCCGCGAGGGGATCGTGAGCAGCGTGTCGGCGTGGGCGGCCGTGAGGTCGCGGGGCAGCCCCTTGGACTCGGCCCCGAAGACGAGCACGTCGCCACGCTGGTAGGCGACGCCGGTGTAGGGCCGCGTGGCGCGAGCCGAAAACAGCCAGCGGGTGCCGGCTCCGGCGGCGTCGAGCCGCGGCTGCAGGTCGGCCCAGGAGTCGGCCACCTCCCATTCGAGCTCGTCCCAATAGTCGAGCCCGGCCCGGCGCAGATAGTAGTCGTCGAGCTTGAAGCCCAGCGGCCGCACCAGCCACATCTTGGCGGCGATGGCCACGCAGGTGCGGCCCACGTTCCCGGCGTTGGGCGGGATTTCCGGCTCGTGGAGGACGATATGGAGGACCGGGTCGTACTTCATGGGCGTATCGCCGGCGGCCGCCGGTCTGCTATCGTTTCCAGGAGTAATGTGACGAAAGGAGCGAGCGTGGTCGAGGTGAAGCGAAATCCGACGCGGGCGGTGCGGATCGGCAGGATCACGATCGGGGCCGGGCACCCGATCGCCCCGCAGAGCATGACCGCCACCCACACCCAGGACGTGGCCGCCACGCTCGAGCAGGCCAACGCCCTGCATGCCGCGGGGGCCGGCGTGGTGCGGATCGCCGTCGACTCCAAAAAGGACGCCGCCGCCCTGCCGGCGATTCGGGCCGGCACGGAGGCCAACCTGGCCATCGACCTCCAGGAAAACTACCGCCTCGCCGTCGAGGTCGCCCCCCACGTCGACAAGCTTCGCTACAACCCCGGCCACCTCTACCACCATGAGCCGACGAAGCCGTGGCAGGACAAGGTGAAGTTCATCGCCGAAGTGGCGGCGGCCAACGACTGCGCCCTGCGGGTGGGCGTGAACTGCGGCAGCGTCGATCCGGCCAAGAAGGAGCAGTTCGCGGAGGACGATTCGATCGGCCCGATGCTCGCCAGCGCCCTCGAGCACTGCGAACTGCTCGACGCGATCGGCTTCTCCCGCTACGTCGTGTCGCTCAAGGATTCCGATCCGCGGAAGGTGATCGACGTCAACCGCCGATTTGCGGAAGCCCGGCCCGACGTGCCGCTGCATCTGGGCGTGACCGAGGCGGGCATGCCCCCCGACGGGATCATCAAGACGCGGATCGCCTTCGAGCAGCTGATCTCGCGGGGCATCGGTGACACCGTCCGCGTGTCGCTCACCGTGCCCAACGCCGACAAGCCGCAGGAGATCGCCGCGGCCAACGCCATCCTCGCCGACATCGCCGCCGGTCGGGTGCGGAGCGTGGTCGACTACGGGCTCTCCTCGCTGAACATCATCTCCTGCCCGAGCTGCTCGCGGGTCGAGAACGAGGCGTTCATCGAATTGGCCAAGCAGGTCAAGGAGATGACGGCCTACGCCCGGGACCACGCGATCACGATCGCCGTGATGGGCTGCCGGGTGAACGGGCCGGGCGAGACCGACGACGCCGACCTCGGGCTGTGGTGCGGCCCGACGCACGTGAACCTCAAGCGGCGGAGCGCCGAACTCGGGGCCTTCCCCTACGACGAGATCCTGCCGAAATTGCGGCACGAACTCGACAAGCTGATCGCGGAGCGGTCCTGATGCATCGCCTGCCGATCGTCGACGCCGCCGACGAGACCTGCGGCGTTGGGACCGCCGTCATGCCGGCCGTGCGGCCGGTCGATCCGGCCACCTGCCGCGGCACGTTCGCCATGGTGAGCCTCGGCTGCCCCAAGAACCTCGTCGACAGCGAGCGGATGCTGGGGCTCCTGCGGGAGGACGGCTGGCAGCTCGTGGGCGAGCCGGCCGGCTCCGATCTCGTGGTCGTCAACACCTGCGCCTTCATCGATGCCTCGCGGGCCGAGTCGTACGCGGCGATCAACGAGATGCTCGACCTGAAGAAGGCGGGCGGCACGCGGGGCGTGATCGTGGCCGGCTGCCTGGCGGAACGGCAGAAGGAGAGCCTGCTCGACGAACTGCCGGGCGTGGACGCGGTGATCGGCGTGTTCTCGCGGGACGAGATCGCCAGGGCGGCCGAGCGGCTGATCGGCGGCCTCGGCGAGCAGCGGAGCGTGTTTCGGCCGGCGCCGGCCCGGGCCCTCGACGACTCGGGCCGGATGCGGGTCACGCCTCGTCACATGGCCTACCTGAAGATCTCCGAGGGCTGCGACCGGACCTGCACCTTCTGCGCGATTCCGAAGATGCGCGGCAAGCATGCCACCAAGCCGATCGAGGAGGTCGTGCGCGAGGCCCGCGAGCTGGCGGCCGACGGTGTGCAGGAGCTCGTGATCGTCGCCCAGGACACGACCTACTACGGCATCGACCTGTACGGCGAGCCGCGGCTGGTCGAATTGCTCGACGCGCTCGAGGCCGTGGACGGAATCGAGTGGATCCGGCTGATGTACCTCTATCCGATCCACTTCACCGACCGGCTGATCGAGAAGATCGCCACCAGCCGCAAGATCGTCCCGTATCTCGACATGCCGCTGCAGCACGCCAGCGACGCCGTGCTCAAGCGGATGCAGCGGCGGGTGAACCGGGCCGCCACGGAGGAACTGCTCGAGAAACTGCGGGCCCGGATCCCCGATCTCGTGCTGCGGACGACGTTCATCACGGGCTTTCCCGGCGAAACCCGGGAACAGTTCGCCGAACTGGTGGAGTTCGCCCGCCGGTGGCGGTTCGAGCGGGTGGGCGTGTTCACCTACTCGCTGGAGCCCGACACGCCGGCGGCCCGGCTCGACGGCCATCTTCCCGAGGAGGAGAAGACGGCCCGGCGGGACGAACTGATGCTCGCCCAGCAGGCGATCGCCCACGACCACGCCCGGCGGCAGGTGGGCCGGATCCTCGACGTGATCGTGGACCGGCCCAGCGGCGAGCGGGAGGACGTGTGGATCGGGCGCACGCGGTGCGACGCGCCCGACATCGACTGTGTGGTGTATGTCACGGCGCCCGGCACGTCGGCGGCCCGGCCGCTGACGGGCCGGATCGTGCCTGTGGAGATCGTCGCGTCGACCGGCTACGACCTGGCGGGCATCCTCGCGAGCGGCGAGTGACCGCCGCCGCGCGTGGCCCAAGAAGCCCCGGGTGGAAACCCGGGGACACCGGGCATGAAAACCATCCTGTCTTCCATGCCGCACGACGGCACGTGAGTCCCCGGTGCAAACCCGCGGCGCATGGTGACCGGGGAGGCGGGTGACCCGGAGTCCCCCGGCTTCCGCCGGGGGCTTTTTGTGGGGCGCGTGGCCCAAGAAGCCCCGGGTGGAAACCCGGGGACACCGGGCATGAAAACCATCC
>CAZJHQ010000005.1:0-18829 GCA_964545915.1 uncultured Candidatus Kuenenia sp.
CTTGAGCGACCGCAGGAAACGCCAAGGGTTTCCTGGGTCGCTGGCCGTCGCATCCCGCTCGGGCAGACTTGTTCCACTGTGGACTGACGAGTACGGCGGCTGATTGGCGAAGGACGGTGCGGCTCGTCCCGGGCACTCCGCGAGCTGGCATGGCGGGGTCTGGCCCAGCCGCTCAGCCCGTGGCGTCGGGCTTGGCCACGGGCTTCGCGACCGCCGGGGTCACCACCAGCCTGCTCCGGAGCCGCATCACCAGGAGTTCATCCCGGATGGCGAGCTTCCGCACTTCTTTCAGCAGGTTCTTGTTGGCGATGACCATGATTCCGCCCCTTTCGTGACCGCGAGACCGAGGCCTCGACCCACTGGAGTCGTCTACGGCTGTCCTTAACTCTAGTTCGCGGAAATCAGCCTGGTTTATTGCCATAAAAAAGGCCCCGGACGTGCTTCCGGTCCGCATGCGGCACCGAGAGGTGTGGGGGGCGGCCAACACCGCCCCATCGCCGGGAACCAGGCCCTTGATCCCGGCTCGGCCGACACGTTCACCACCGCAGCGACAGGACGCTCGGTTGCCGGATCTCGATGGAGCAGCCAAATCCGCGGCTGATGCGGGAGAGCGTGTCTCGGAGCCAGTGCACGCCCTCTGCGTCGGCGTGGCACAGCCGGAACCTGCGCATCTGCATCGGCACCATGGCCAAGCCCGCGAGCCGGCCCGTGGTGGGTTCGAGCGTCAGGAAATACATGATCCCAAGGTCGCTGCGATAGCTGTCATGGCCGGCGATGCCCTCATAGTCGTCGATCAGGTCGCCGCAGCCGAAGCTGCTGCGGCAGAGGTCTCTGTACCGCCGGGCGTGCCGCGGCCCGCGCGGCCGGAGGAGACTGGCTCGCCGCCCCGGGACCAGAAGCGGGAGGCGGCCATCAAGCGGCTGGCCCGCGACCAGAAGCATCAGATCGTGAACGGCTCACGAAGTCCGGCGACGCTCAATCACGCCCCCGCCGCCGCCAACAGCCGCGCCACCACCTCCGGCACGCCAATCGTCGCGGGCTTGGCGACCACCTCGAACCCCGCCCCACCCACCCGCTCCGGTACCTCGGGGTTCACCACGAGTCGGCGGGCCTTCTGCGGCGCCTCAAAGACGAGCCCCGCCGCCGGATAGACCTGCAGCGACGTCCCCACGACGAGCATCACGTCGGCCTCGGCCACCAGTTCCAGCGCCTCGTCCATGGCGGGCACCAGCTCGCCGAACCAGACGATGTGAGGCCGCAGCTGGCTCCCGACTTCGCAGCAGTCGCCAAGCTCGATGTCCCGTTCGCCCAAGTGCCGGACGAGCCGCGAATCCCGGGTGCTGCGGGCCAGCATGATCTCGCCGTGGAGATGCAGCACCCTGGTCGAGCCCGCCCGCTCGTGCAGGTCGTCCACGTTCTGCGTGACGATCCGCACGTCATAGGCCCGCTCGAGGTCCACCAGGGCCCGGTGGGCGGCGTTGGGCTGAGCCGCGCGGACCGCCCGCCGTCGCTGGTTGTAGAAATCCAGGACAAGCCTCGGATCGCGAGCCCAGGCCTCCGGCGTCGCCACGTCCTCGACCCGATGCCCCTCCCAGAGCCCGTCGGCACCGCGGAAGGTCTGGAGGCCGCTCTCGGCGCTGATCCCGGCTCCCGTGAGGACGACGACTCTCCGCATGCCGGACATGCCTACCGTTCCATCTCGGCCCTGGCAGCCCGGAGCTGCTTCGCGTCGGCCGACCCAAACGCGTCGAGACCGTCGTCGCCAGCGTCCAAGACCGAAATGTCGGCCTTTATGTCCTCGACGGCCTGGCGGAACTGCTGCCGGACGGAGCTGCACCCGGCCGTCCAGGCAACCAGAAGACAGGCGGCGACGAGCTGCGATCCATCGATCTTCATGCCCCGAAACCTAGGCTCTTGGACACCGGCCGGTCAACGGGGATGACCGCGGCCACAGCGAGAATCTGCAAGACCGCGCAGTGGCGACGTGTGCCCCGAAGCCGGCGCTCCATCAAAGTCGAATGCGGTCTACGCTGGTGCCGACTCGCTCACCCCCCGTCCCTGTCCCCGTTCCACAACACAGGCCCGATTCCATGGCCGAGACATTCTTCCAGGCTACGAACACTTTGGCACTCGCAGCCTGGATCGCTCTGGTGCTGTTTCCGAGCAAGAGGCTGGTGTCTGGCTGGCTCTGCGCCCTGGTCGTCCCCGGCGTGCTGGCTCTGGCCTACGCAGGCGTCATCGGCTGGAAGCTCGCCACAAACGGCCCTCCGTCCGGTGACGTGATGACGCTCGGGGGCCTGCGGGAGGTGTTCGGCGACGACTGGGTGTTCGCCGCAGCCTGGACCCACTACCTGGTGTTTGACATGGTCGTCGGCGCCTGGATCGCCCGGGACAGCGTGCACCTCGGCACGCCCTGGCTGCTCAGGACCGTCGCGCTCGTGCTCACGTTCCTGGCCGGGCCCGTGGGCTTTCTCGTTCACATTGCGGGCCGGGCTGTTCTGCGGCGGGCCACGAGGGTCGAGGAGTGAGATTTTCTCCCTCCGGCGGACGGAGTTTGTGCCTGCGTGAGGTCGTCAGCCACCCTATCTACTATGACCAGCACGCCCCACGCACCAAGCCACGAGCACTCCCCCGCCGAAGCGGCCCGGTGGTTCAACCAGTGGCACGTCTACCGGGCGATCGTGGACGCCAACTGGATGGTCCACAGGGAGATCTTCGGTGCCGTCAGGCAGTGGGTGCTCCTGCGTCACCCGGGGCCGTTCACACTCCTGGACCTGGGCTGCGGCGACGCGGGGTTCATCAAGAGCACGTTCAACGAGACCGGGCTGTGGGATTACACGGGAGGAGACGCGTCTCGGGCAGCGCTCGCCAAGGCCCGGGATGAGCTGGCCGGGGCAAGGTTCGAGAGCCGGCTCCTCGAGGCCGACATGCTCGCCTGCTTGCGGGAAGACTTCGCGCCAGCCGCCAAGACTTTTGACGTGATCTTGGCGAGTTATGCGGTTCATCATTTGCCAGCCGGAGAGAAGCAGGAGCTTTTCCGACTCGCCTCCGGAAAGCTGGCCCCGCGCGGCTCCCTGCTCTTCGCCGACGTCTTCAGGCGGGATGGTGAGACCCGGGAGGGGTATTTGGACGCCTACGTCGGCATGATGCGGCGGACGTGGACGGGCATGCCTCCGGAAAGCCTGGCCAGCACCATCCAGCACGTCACGGAGAGTGATTTTCCAGAGACCATCGAGGCTTTGACAGCGATGGCCACGGAGGCTGGGTTTTGCCAGGAACCCGAGGAACTGTTTCGAGATGCCACCGGATTTCATCGGCTCCTGGCGTTCACAAAGCGGGGTGGAGCGTGAACCAGTCGGCCGCCGAAGGCAGGTTCAAGCTCCCGAGCGTCGCGTTCTTCGGCCGCACGCTGGCTGAGTACCTCCAGATGTTCGCGCTGGGCCTGGAAGAACTACGAGACCAGAAGATCCTGGACGTCGCGAGCGGCCCCGGAAGCTTCGTCGCCGAGGCCCTTGCCATGGGCCTGGACGCGACCGGCTGCGACCCGATGTACGCCCAAGATGCCGCCACAATCGCCGCCCAGGGTAAACGGGACATCGACGCCTGCCGGGAGCAGATCAGGCGGAACCCCGGCGTCTTGGTCTACAGGGACATCGATGAGTTTTATGCCGAGAAGTATCGGGCCCTGGAAAAGTTCGCGGCGGACTTTCGGCGCAGGAGCGGCGAAAGCCGGTACGTGGCCGGAGCGTTGCCGGGGCTGCCTTTCGAGGACCGGGCGTTCGATACGGTGCTTACTGGAAACTTTTTGCTGGTTTACGCGCCGCTGGCCGACGGCGGCATGCACGACGGCTGTGAGTTTGGCCTGGAGTTCCACCGACATGCGTTTCGGGAGCTGGCCCGGGTCACGCGGAGCGAGCTTCGGGTGGCCGGTATGCACACGTGGACGCAGCCCCCGAAGCTGCATCCGTATTGCGGGCCTTTGGTTGCTGAATTGGTGGGCCTGGGGTTCGTCGTCGAACTGGTTCCGAGCGACTATGACGACGGCTGCCAGGCCGGGGATCGGGAGGGCGTCAATGGCGAGACCCTGACCGCAGTGCTGGTGGCGTGGCGGCGGTGAGTTGGGGTGGGGAGAGAGGCGATACGGCGTGCCTTTCGGGCGCTGCCGCATGCCACCGCGTGCGGAATACCGCAGCGGATGGGGTGGGATTCGAACCCACGAGCGACTTTCGCCGCTGCCGGTTTTCAAGACCGGTGCATTCAACCGCTCTGCCACCCATCCGAGGCCGGCGGCCGCCTCGTGACAGCTGCCGATCGTCTCCGACATTCTACCGCCTTTTCGCCGGGGCCCGCCGCTGCGGCTTTGACGCGATTCCCACCTTTTCTTAAAGTCTTGTCTTTCCCGATCATTCCCACAGGAACGCAGGATTCATGGGCGGCATCAGCAACCGGATGAAGGAAGTCAAGCGGCGGCGGCACCGCAGGCAGAAGCTCGCGAAGATGCAGACCAAGCTCAAGAAGGCCACGACGAGCGAGAAGCTGGCCATGGCCGAAAAGCTTCGCAAGATGACCCCCGGCTGCAACGACCTCATCGCCCGCATGGGCCTCGAGGATCGCAAGCGCTGATCACGTGACTGAAGAAGCGCTCCATTGGCTTCTTCGCCTCCGTCGATCGCGGCGTCAGCCGACCGTTGCGAACGTGAATCCGTCCTGCACGAAGTCGATCCGCACCGTGCTTCCCTCGGGAAACTTTCCGGAGAGCAGTTCGCGGGCCAACTCGTTCTGTAGCTGCTGCTGGATCACCCGCTTGAGCGGCCGGGCGCCATACACCGGGTCGTAGCCGAGCCGGGCGATCTCGTCGAGCGCCGCCTCGGTGCACTCCAGCGTGATGCCCGCCTTTTCGGCCTGTTTCACCAGCCGCTTCACCTGGATGTCGACGATCCGGCGGATGTGCTTCTTGTCGAGCGGGTGGAAGACGATCGTCTCGTCGATCCGGTTCAAGAACTCTGGGAGAAACCGGGCCTGCAACGCCTCCTTGACGGCGTCGCGGACCTCCTGCTCACTGCCCCCCTCCTTCGTGATCTCCTGGATCGCCTGGCTGCCGACGTTGCTCGTCATCACCACGATGGTGTTGGTGAAGTCGACCGTGTGCCCGAGGCTGTCGGTAAGCCGGCCATCGTCGAGCACCTGGAGCAGCACGTTGAACACGTCGCGATGCGCCTTCTCCATCTCGTCCAGCAAGACCACCGAGTACGGACGCCGCCGCACCGCCTCTGTGAGCAGCCCCCCCTCCTCGTAGCCGACATACCCCGGGGGGGCGCCGATCAGGCGGGCGACGGTGTGCTTCTCCATGAACTCGCTCATGTCGATCCGCACCATCGCGTTCTCGTCGTCGAACAGCACCTCGGCGAGCGCCTTGCAGAGCTCCGTCTTCCCCACGCCCGTGGGCCCGAGGAAGATGAACGATCCGATCGGCCGGTTCGGGTCCTGGAGCCCGGCCCGGCTGCGGCGGACGGCGTCGCTCACCGCCTCGACCGCCTCCTCCTGCCCCACCACCCGCTGGTGGAGCCGCTCCTCGAGCACGAGCAGCTTGGCCCGCTCGGTCTCCACCAGCCGCGTCACGGGGATGCCGGTCCAGGCGCTGACGACCTCGGCGATCTCCTCGGGGCCGACCTCGCGGCGCAACAGCCGCTTCGCGGACGGCTTGCCCGCCTCCTTCTCGGTCCCCTCCTGCTCCAGTCGCTGCTGCAGGGCCTTCCGCTGCACGTCGAGCTCGTAGAGTTTCTGGTACATCTCCTCGCCGACGAGCTGCCCGGAGGCCTGCCGCTCCTTGATCTGCACGCCGGCCTGGTCGAACGCCAGCTGCACCGCCTCGAGCTGCTGGCGCAGTTCCTGGGCGCTGCCCACGCCGCTCTTCTCCGCTTCCCACTGCTTTCGCAGGTCGGCGAGCTTCTTCCGCAGCCCGACCGCCTCCGCTTCGATCTCCGCCAGCCGCTCCTTGGCATGCTCCTCGGTCTCCTCGGCGAGCTGCCGGGCCGCGAGCTCGAGCTGCACGAGCCGCCGCTGCACCTCGTCGATCTCGCTGGGCACGCTCTGCAATTCCATGGCGATGCGGCTGGTCGCCTCGTCCATGAGGTCGATCGCCTTGTCGGGCAGGAAGCGGTCGGCGATGTAGCGGTGCGAAAGCTCGGCGGCGGCCACGAGCGCCGAGTCCTTGATCTTCACCCCCTTGTGGTGTGCCTCATACCGCGGCTTGAGGCCGCGGAGGATGGCGATCGTGTCCTCCACGCTCGGCTCGCCGACGAACACCGGCTGAAACCGCCGCTCCAGGGCCGCGTCTTTCTCGATGTGCTTGCGATACTCATCGAGCGTCGTGGCGCCGATGCACCGCAGTTCCCCGCGGGCCAGCGCCGGCTTGAGCAGGTTGGCGGCGTCGGAGCCCCCCTCCGCGGCACCCGCGCCGATGACCGTGTGCAGCTCGTCGATGAACAGGACCACGTTTCCGGCCGCCGCCTCCACCTCCCGCAGGATCGCCTTCAGCCGATCCTCGAACTCGCCGCGATACTTGGTGCCGGCGATCAACGCGCCCAGGTCGAGCGCCACCACACGGCGGCCACGCAGGTTCTCCGGCACGTCCGCCTGCACGATCCGCAGGGCCAGCCCCTCGGCGATCGCCGTCTTGCCCACGCCCGGCTCGCCGATGAGCACGGGGTTGTTCTTGGTCCGCCGCGACAGCACCTGGATCACGCGGCGGATCTCGGCATCGCGGCCGATCACCGGATCGAGTTTGCCCTGGGCAGCCCGCTTCGTGAGGTCGATGCCGTATTTCTCGAGAGCCTGAAACTTCTCCTCCGGATTCTGGTCCGTGACCCGCGACTGGCCGCGTACGGCCTGCAGGCCCGCCAGCAGTTCCTGCTCGCCGACGGCCGCCAGCTGGAGGACGTTCTTCGCCTTCGAGGGCACCTTGGCCAGGGCCAGCAGCAGATGATCGGTCGAGACGAACTCGTCCTTCATCTGGTGCGACTCGGCCGTCGCCGCCTCGAAGACCTTGATCAGTTCCTGGTCGGGCTGCGGCTGGGCGCCGCCGGAGACCTTGGGCAGGTGGGAGAGTTCGGCCGCGACGATCCGCTCCAGGTGTCCGCGGTCGGTCCCGATCTTCTCCAGCAGCGGCCGCACGATCCCCTCACGCTCGCTGAGCAGCGCGTGCAGGAGATGGACCGGCGTCACCTGCGGATTGCCGCGATTGCCGGCCAGCTCCACGGCGGCCTGCACCGCCTCCTGGGCCTTGATCGTGAACTTGTCGAATCGAAACGGCATGACGTCTCCCTCCTCCACAGCCTCCGATACGGAACCCTGTCGAACCCATGCCCGCGTGCCTCCGGGCCTGGGAGACCGCGAGGGGTTGCCCATGCCCTGAGAGCCGGCGTTGCTGGCCAGCGCAGCCAGGGATGGCGGAGCGCAGACAGCATCGAGTGAGCGGAGGCCAGGATGGCCGCAGCGAACGTCCGGCGACAGGGCGTTGGCAACCCCGAGTCACTCGCGCGGCTGCGGAACATCCATGGACCGAATCCGTATCACCCCTTCACTTCGAACTCGGCGTCGATCGTGTCGTCGGGGCCCTTGCCGGCTTGGGCGGGGCCGGCTTCCGGGGCCGTGCCCCCGCGCTGGGCCGTGGCCGAAGCCTCGTAAAGCACCTTCGAGAGGGCGTGGGCCGCCTGCTCGAGCGCGTCGTGCGCCGAGTTGATCGCGTCCACGTCCTCCCCCTTGCTCATCTCGCGGGCCTTGGCCACCGCCGCCTCCAGCGGGGCCTTGTCGGCAGCGGAGAGCTTGGCGTCGTTCTCCTTGATCAGCTTCTCGGTCTGGAAGCAGAGCGCCTCCGCCTTGTTGCGGGCCTCGGCCAGACGGTACTTCCGTTTGTCTTCCTCGGCGTGGCTCTCGGCGTCCTTCCGCATCCGCTCGATCTCGGTCTCGTTGAGGCCGCTCGACTGTTCGATGCGGACCGTCTGCTCCTTGTTGGAGCCCAGATCCTTGGCGCTCACGGAGAGGATGCCGTTGGCGTCGATGTCGAACTTGACCTCGATCTGCGGCGTGCCGCGGGGCGCGGGCGGGATGCCCTCCAGGTTGAACTGACCCAGCAGGCGGTTGTCGCGGGCCATCGGCCGCTCCCCCTGGAACACGCTCACCGTCACCGCCGTTTGGCTGTCGGCGGCCGTGCTGAACACCTGCTTCCGCTCGGTGGGGATCGTCGTGTTCCGCTCGACGAGCTTCGTGAAGATCCCCCCCTCGGTCTCGATGCCCAGCGACAGCGGCGTGACGTCGAGCAGCAGCACCTCCTGCACGTCGCCGCCGAGCACGCCCCCCTGGATCGCCGCGCCCAGCGCCACGACCTCGTCGGGATTCACGCCCTTGTGGGGCTCCTTGTTGAACAGCTTCTTGACCAGTTCCTGCACCTTGGGAATCCGGGTCGAGCCGCCGACAAGCACCACCTCGTCGATGTCCTTGGGATCGAGCTTCGCGTCGCGGAGCGCCTGGAGCACCGGCCCCCGGCAACGCTCGATGAGCCCGTCGCACATCTGCTCGAACTGGGCCCGCGTGATCGTCATCTGCAGGTGCTTCGGCCCCGTCGCGTCGGCCGTGATGAACGGCAGGTTGATGTCGCTGCTCTGGGCGCTCGACAGCTCCTTCTTGGCCTTCTCACAGGCCTCCTGGAGCCGCTGCATCGCCATCGGATCCTTGCGGAGGTCGATTCCCTGCTCCCGCTGGAACTGATCGGCGACGTGGTTGATCAGCGTCTGGTCGAAGTCGTCGCCGCCGAGGTGCGTGTCGCCATTGGTGCTCACCACCTGGAACACGCCGTCCTTCGAGACGTCGAGCACCGAGACGTCGAACGTGCCGCCGCCGAGGTCGAAGACGACGATCTTCTCGTCCTTCTTCTTCTCCAGTCCGTAGGCCAGGGCCGCCGCGGTCGGCTCGTTGACGATCCGCATCACCTCCAGGCCGGCGATCTGGCCGGCATCCTTGGTGGCCTGCCGCTGGGCGTCGTTGAAGTAGGCCGGGACCGTGATCACGGCCTTGTTGACCTTGTGGCCGAGGTAGGCCTCGGCAGCCTCCTTCAGCGACCGCAGCACCTTCGCCGAGACTTCCGGCGGCGTGAACTCCTTGTCGCCGGCGCGAACCTTCACGTAGTCGTCGGGCCCGCCCATGACCTCGTAGGGGACGATCTTCTCCTCGGAGGCCACCTCGTTGTGCCGCCGGCCCATGAACCGCTTGATCGAGTAGATCGTGCGTTTGGGATTGGTGACGGCCTGCCGGCGGGCGATGTCGCCCACAAGCGTCTCTCCCTTGTCGTTGAAGGCGACCACGCTCGGCGTGAGGCGATTGCCCTCCTTGTTCGCGATCACCTTGGGCTCCTTGCCCTCCATCACCGCGACGACGGAGTTCGTCGTGCCGAGGTCGATGCCGATGATCTTTTCGCCCTGCTTCGTTGCCATGGTTGCTGGTTTCCTCTCGGTCGTCACGGTGGCGGCTCGGGGCCGGGGCCGAACGTCATTTTTGGCCCGGCACGAGCCGGTCGGCGGAAGATGCAAAGTCCGTGCCAGCCGGGCCTGGACCGCTATCTGTCCGCGGTTTGGCCGTATTTACGCAGCGGCTCCGCAGGGTAGAGTTGGGGGCGGTTTTCCAGTTCCACAGGCCGGCTGCCATTTTGGCCGCTCCGCTGTGGAGCCCGACATAAATCCCCCCATGGCCAAGAGCCCCCGCGTCCCTTCGAGCCCCGACACCGGCAAGTCGACGGGGCTCGCCGCCCTGCGGGCGCAGATCGATCGCATCGATCGCGAGCTGGTCGGCCTGATGAACGCCCGGGCCGAGGTCGCCCGCCAGATCGGACACCTCAAAAAATCGTCGGGCCAGGAGACCTACGACCCATCCCGCGAGGAGATGGTGCTCGAGCGGGTCACGGCCACGAACCAGGGGCCGCTCTCGGCCGACAGCCTCAAGGCGGTGTACCGCGAACTGATCTCGGGCTCGCGGGCCATCGAGCAGCCGCTGCGGGTCGCCCATCTCGGCCCGGCCTGGACCTACAGCCACCTCGCCGCCCTGCACCGCTTCGGCAGTTCGGTCGAGTTCGTGCCGGTCGCGAGCATCTCCGCCGCCTTCGAGGAGGTGAACGCGGGCCACTCCCACTACGGCGTCGTGCCCCTGGAAAACTCCACCGACGGCCGGATCGCCGACACCCTCGACAACTTCTCCCGGCTGCCCGTGAAGATCTGCGCGGAGGTGCCGCTGCGCATCCACCACACGCTGCTGGCCGCCTGCGACCGCTCCGCGATCGAGGAGGTCTACAGCCGGCCGCAGGCCCTGTCGCAGTGCCGCAATTGGCTGGCCCGCCATCTGCCGGCGGCCCGACTCGTCGAGGTGACGAGCACCAGCCTGGCCGCCGAGACCGCCGCCAAGAAGCCGCACGCCGCCGCGATCGCCAGCCGTCAGGCCGGCGTCCACTACGGCCTCGACGTCCTGGCCGAGAAGATCGAGGACGTCGCCGGCAACACGACCCGCTTCGCGGTGATCGGCCATGCCGACGCCAAGCGCACCGGCAAGGACAAGACGGCGATCATGTTCGAGATCGAGCACCGTCCCGGCGGCCTGGCCGACGCCCTCTCGATCCCCAAGAAGCAGAAGCTCAATCTGACCTGGATCGAATCGTTCCCGCTGCCCGGCACGGAGCGGGGCTACATCTTCTTCGTCGAGCTCGAAGGCCACCGCGAGGATCTCCGCGCCCGCCGCGCGATCGCCGCCCTCGAAAAGCGGTGCAAGCGGGTCGTGATCCTGGGCTCGTACGCCGCCGCCGGGGCGGTGGGCTGATCGGGAGGCCGGCGCCGCCATCAGCGGCAGCGGACCCGATCCCCGATCTGCTACCTTGTCGCTGTCAATTTTCCGTTTCCCATCCGGAGCCACCGCATGTCCCGCAGGAAGATCGTCGCCGGCAATTGGAAGATGAACCTCGACCGCACGCAGGCCCGGGAACTGACGGCGGCCGTCGCGGCCCGCCGCGGCGCGGCGGCGGCCGTGGAACTCGTCCTCTGTCCCCCTGCCCTGTACGTGGAGACCGTCGGCACGGCCTTGGCCGCCGCGAAGTCGGACATCGGCCTCGGCGGGCAGAACGTGCACGACAAGCCGAGCGGCGCCTTCACCGGCGAGGTGTCGCCCCCGATGCTCGTGGACCTCGGCTGCCGCTACGTGATTCTCGGTCACTCCGAGCGACGCACGCTCTGCGGCGAGACCGACGCGGTCGTGAACGCCAAGACCAAGGCCGCCCTCGCGGCCGGCCTGACGCCGATCGTGTGCGTCGGCGAAACCCTCGCGGAGCGTGAGGCGGACCGCACGGCGGCCGTCGTCACCGCCCAGGTGCACGGCTCGCTCGCCGGCCTGACGGCCGCCGATCTGGAGAAGATCGTCGTCGCCTACGAGCCCGTGTGGGCGATCGGCACCGGCAAGGTGGCCACGCCTGAGCAGGCCCAGGAGGTGCACGCCCTGATCCGTTCGCAGCTTGCCGCGCTTTCGTCGGCGGCGGTTGCCGCGCAGGTGCGGATTCAGTATGGCGGCAGCGTCAAGCCCGACAACGCCGCCGACCTCGCCGCCCAGCCCGACATCGACGGCGCCCTGGTCGGTGGCGCGAGCCTCAAGGCCGACGACTTCCTCGGCATTGCCAAGGCCTTCGCAGGCTGAAGCGGCCGGGGTAGGCCGGGGGGCGGGTGTCGGTTAATCTTGTGCTCCCGAATCCATCCCGGCCCTGGAGCCCTCCGTTCCCCATGACCGCCCTCATCCGCTTCTTTCTCGGCTTCTCGCTCGTCCTCACGTCGCTGTTTTTGATCCTGCTGGTCCTCATCCAGCGGGGCCGCGGCGGCGGTCTGGCCGGGGCGTTCGGCGGAGCGGGCGGCCAGAGCGCCTTCGGCACCAAGGCGGGCGACGTGTTCACGAAGATCACGGTGGCCGTGGCCGCCTTCTGGATCCTGCTGTGCATCCTGTCGCTCAACGTTCTCGGCCGGCAGTCGTCGCTCTTCAGCCCGACGCTCGGTGGCTCGGCACCGCAGGGCGCCGTTCCGGTCACGCCGCCTGCCGGCGGGCCTGCCGCTCCGGAGGGCATGACGCCCGCGACGCCCGAGACGAAGCCCGCCACTCCGGAAACCACGCCCGCAACGCCCGAGACGAAGCCCGCCACTCCGGAAACCACGCCCGCAACGCCCGAGACGAAGCCCGCTGCCGACGCAGCCCCCGCCGCCACGGAGCAGCCGGCCGCCGCACCGGAGTCGCCCGCTGCGGCGCCGGCCCCCGCACCGGCCGAAGCGGCCAAGTGACCCTGGCCCGAGCATGACGTCCGCGTCGTCCGCCATCACTCTGATCGGTCCGCGCAGCATGACCGGATGCGGCGAGGCCGTCGTGATGGACGGCGCCAACGCCTGCCGGGTCGAGATGCGGAGCGTGAACAACCGCTTCTTCAAGCTCTCCCTGCGAGCTCGCGAAGGGTTCGGCGGGTTCGAAGGCCGGATCGAGGAGTTGATTCGCCGCCGCATCCGCCGCGGCGCGGTGCAGATGAATCTCGACGTCAGCGGTCCGGCGGCCCCCGCGGCCCGGCGGCTCGACCGCGGCCAGCTCGAGACCTACCTCGCCGACGTCGCCGATTTCTGTGCGACGCACGACCTGCCCGGGCCGCAGTCGGTCGACGCGCTGCTCACACTGCCGGGCGTCCTCGTCGACGCTCCGCCCGACGCCGCCGTCGCGGAGCAGGCGTGGCCGCTCGTGGCCCGGGCGGTGACCGAGGCGGTCGATCGACTCGACGCCATGCGGCGCACCGAGGGGGCGTCGTTGGCCACGGCCATGCGCGAACTGCTTCGTGAGGTCACGACGCTCGTGACGACGATCCGCGCGCGCGTGCCGGGGGTGCTCGCGGATCACCGGGCGCGGCTCGTCGACCGCGTGGCGAAGCTGCTCGAACAGCACGGCACGGCCCTCACGGAGGCCGACATCGCCCATGAGGTGGCCCTGATCGCCGACCGCTCCGACATCGCCGAGGAGCTCGTGCGGCTGGAGAGCCACGTCGCGCAGTTCGACCGGCTGTTGGGCGACGATTCACCGGGCCGATCGCTCGATTTCCTGGCGCAGGAATTGGCCCGCGAGGCCAACACGATCGCCTCGAAATCCCTCGACGTGGAGACGGCCCACGCCGTCGTCGAGCTCAAGACCCGCATCGAGCGGCTTCGCGAGCAGGTCCAGAACGTCGAGTGACGGGCTTTCCGCAGCCGACTTTTCAACCGCCGCAAACTCGCGGTACAACATCGGGATGGACGTCCGGCCGGGCAAACTCGTCGTCATTTCAGGCCCCTCCGGGGTCGGCAAGAGCACGATCCTGCGGCGGCTCCTGGCCGAGGTTCCCCAGCTCGTGCCGAGCGTGTCGGCCACCACCCGCCCCCCCCGGGCCGGGGAACGGGATGGCGTCGACTACCACTTCATTCCCCTCGCCGAGTTCGAGAGGCGGCGGGCGAACGGTGAGTTTCTGGAATGCTGCCGGGTCTACGGCCGGGAGCACTGGTACGGCACCCTGGCCTCCGAGGTGGCCCCGCGGCTGGCGGCCGGAAAGTGGGTCGTGCTGGAGATCGACGTGGAGGGTACACTTTCGATCCTCGAGCGGTATCCGGACGCGATCACGATCTTCGTCGAGCCCGCGCACCCCGACCAATTGCTGCAGCGGCTCCAGGGCCGGGGCACCGAATCGGCGGAGGCGATGGCCCGGCGGCTGGAAGTGGCCCGCCGTGAACTCCTCGAGGCGCACCGCTACCGCCACCGCGTCGTCAATGACAATGTCGACTCGGCGCTGGCGGAGATTGAACGGATCCTGTTCGCGACCGGTCTGCCACGCGTCGCCGAACCGACCGGCCGGTCCGCCCTGCACACCAACGCCTCCCCCTGACCATCCCCCCGGAGATGACCGATGATCGACGATCTGCGTGAAGAGGAAATCGTGAACAAGGTGGGAGGGCGGTTCAAGCTCTCCACGCTCATCCAGAAGCGGCTCGTGGCCCTGAATGCCGGCGGCCGCCCGCTGGTGAACGTGGACACCGACGACAAGATGGCGATCGTCATCGAGGAGATCAAACAAAACAAGATCTTCCTCGACACCTCGCTCAACCTGCGAATCACCGGCGAATCGACCGAGGCCGGTGGTCCCCTCGACTTCGATCCCGGGATCATGTGATCGCGCCCGCAGGGCCATCCATGGCCCCTGCGGGCTTACGCAGCCGGTCGCAAAGCCGAGGTTTGCTCCGGCTGCCGGCGGCCGCACCTCCGGGCGGCCGGGGGGCTGCGGCCGGCCGCGTGACGCTCGCCCGTCCTGGAGCTGCGGTCTCCGACCGTCGTGCCCATCGCCGTCATCCGAGACGTAACCATGGTCGATTACAGCCGCGGCACCGCCAATTCGCATGCCACCGCCGCTGCCGGGAAGCCCGAAGCGCAAGCTGAGGGAATCCGCGCCGTCGATCCGGAAGCAAGCCGCATTCCGCTCGGCTCACGCCTCGGGCTTCAAGGGCATCGTTTCGGCAACCCGGATGGTCGCATCACCATTCGGCGGCAAGCGGCCGGGAGGTAAACATGCTCGCCGGTCGTGAAATCGTCTTGGGCGTCTCCGGCGGCATCGCCGCCTGCCGTCCATCGCGCCCGCAGGGCCATCCATGGCCCCTGCGGGCTTACGCAGCCGGTCGCAAAGCCGAGGTTTGCTCCGGCTGCCGGCGGCCGCTCGTCCGGGCGGCCGGGAGGTAAACATGCTCGCCGGTCGTGAAATCGTCTTGGGCGTCTCCGGCGGCATCGCCGCCTGCCGTCCATCGCGCCCGCAGGGCCATCCATGGCCCCTGCGGGCTTACGCAGCCGGTCGCAAAGCCGAGGTTTGCTCCGGCTGCCGGCGGCCGCTCGTCCGGGCGGCCGGGAGGTAAACATGCTCGCCGGTCGTGAAATCGTCTTGGGCGTCTCCGGCGGCATCGCCGCCTACAAGGCGGCGATGCTGGCGAGCCTGCTCGTGCAGCGCGGGGCCGGTGTGACCGCCGTGCTGACGCGAAACGCGCGGCGGTTCATCGGCGCTGCCACGTTCGCCGCCCTCACAGGCCGGCCGGTCGCCTCGCGCTCGTTCGACCCGGCGACCTTTCCCCTCGGGGCCCACATCGAGCTCGCCGCCCGGGCCGACATCGTCGTCGTGGCCCCGGCCACGGCCGACCTGCTCGCCAAGGCGGCCGGCGGCGTGGCTGATGACCTGCTGACGACCCTCCTGCTGTGCGCCGAGTGCCCCGTGCTGCTGGCGCCGGCGATGAACTCCGCCATGTGGGCCAAGCCCGCCGTGCAGCGGAACGTCGCGCAGCTCGCGGCCGACGGCCTGCGGATCGTCGCGCCGCAGACCGGCTGGCTCTCGTGCCGCCAGCACGGGGCCGGACGGATGGCCGAACCCGAGGAGATCGCCACCGCGATCGTCACGGCCCTGGCCGACACGCCCCGCAAATCTTCCTCCTGACCCGCAGGAGCGGCCCGATGGCGAAGATCCTCCTCACCGCCGGTCCGACCCGCGCCTACCTCGACGACGTCCGCTACCTCACCAACGCCTCCAGCGGCCGCATGGCCAAGGCGCTGGCCGCGGCCGCCCTGGCCCGCGGCCACCAGGTGACGATCGTCAGCGGCCCCGTCCAGATCGCCTATCCCCGGAAGGCCCGCGTGATTCCCGTCGTCACGACGGCCGAAATGCTCGCGGCCGCGGTCGCGGAACTGCCGCAGTGCGACGGCGTGATCGCCGCCGCCGCTCCCTGCGACTTCGAGCCCGTGCGACGGTCGGCGGGCAAGATTCCCCGCACGGCCGCCGGACTGACGCTGGAGCTCGGCCCCACGACCGACGTCATCGCGACGCTCGCCCGACGGCAGCGGCCGGGCCAGTGGTTCGTGGCGTTCGCACTCGAGCCGGGCGGCGACCCACGCCGGGCCTTCGAAAAGATCACCGCCAAGCGCTGTGACCTGATCGTGGTCAACGACGTCACGGCCCTCGAGGCCGACGCGACCGCCGTGGCCGTCTATGACTCCCGGCATGAGCACGTCGGCTCGAAGCGGGCCTCGAAACGGGCCGTGGCCGGCTGGCTCGTGCGGCTGATCGAATCGCTGCTTGTCGCGAAGCGTCGTCGCCCATGAAGATCGGCGGTCTCTCCGACCACAACCCGCCGGCCCGCGGCGCCGGCCTTCTGGCCGTGTGACGACGTCCGCGCGCCCCTCGACTGGTCCTGGGGCGTCCCCGAGGGCTGATAGAATCGCGTCTCGGGTGGAGGCCCGCCTGGCCGCCCGCTATAAACGTTCCTCTCACCACGCGACCGGAATCCCGAGATGACCACATCCCCGCAGCGTGTCCGCGTCGCCATCCTGGGCGCCACCGGCTACACCGCCCTCGAGGCGATCAAGATCCTCCTGCGGCACCCGCACGCCGAGATCGTCGCCGTCACCAGCCGCCAGGAAGGAAACACGCCGATCTCGGCCGTCCATCCCAGCCTCGTGTCGCGGCTCGACCTGCCGCTCGAGGACCTCGGTCCGGAGGAGGTCGGCAAACGGGCTGACTGTGTCTTCGGCTGCCTGCCGCACGCCGCCAGCGCGGAGATCCTGCCGCAGGTGCTCGCCGCCGGAGCGAAGGTGGTGGATTTCAGCGCCGACTACCGGCTCGACGACCCCGACACCTACCGCGAGTGGTACGGCCACGAGCACCCCGATCCCGCCCGGCTCGGCACGACGGTCTACGGCCTGCCCGAATTGTTCCGGTCACAGCTCGCCGATGCCACGCTCGTGGCCAACCCCGGCTGCTATTCGACCTCCGCCATCCTCCCCCTGGCTCCCCTCGTGAAGAGCGGCCTCGTGGAGACCGACGACATCATCGTCGACTCCAAGAGCGGCGTCAGCGGCGCCGGTCGGCAGCCGAAGCTGATGACGCACTTCCCCGAGTGCAACGAGAGCCTGTCGGCCTACAACGTCGGCCGCCACCGGCACACGCCCGAGATCGAGCAGGTGATCGCCCGCCATGCCGGCACGCGGCCGGCCGTGATCTTCACGCCGCAGCTCGCCCCGATGGACCGCGGCATCCTCTCCACGATCTACGTGAAGCCGCGGAAGACGGTCGCCGAGGCCGACGTGATGAACCTGCTCCGCGAGGCCTACGCCGGCGAGCGGTTCGTGCGGATCGTGGACCACCTGCCCGGCACGAAAGACACCGTCGACACGAACTTCTGCGACATCACCGCCCGGGTGGTCCGCGGCCGCATCCTCCTCATTTCCTGCCTCGACAACCTCGTGAAGGGGGCGGCCGGGGCGGCGGTGCAGAACTTCAACATCCTCTTCGGGCTGCCCGAGCACGCCGGGCTGGCATGACCCCATGACGATCACCGACACCCCGATCCGCCTGCCCATTCCTCCCCTGCCCCGCGGCTTCCGCGTGGCCGCGGTGCACGCCGGGATCAAGCGGAACGCATCCCGCGAGGACGTCACGCTCGTGGCGTCCGACCTGCCGGCGACGGCGGCGGGCGTCTACACGACGAACCTCGTGTACGCGGCCCCGGTCGCCTACGACCGCAGCCTCACACCGGGCCGCAACTTCCGCGGCGTGGCGATCAACTCCGGCAACGCCAACGCCTGCACCGGCGCCCGCGGCCTCGACGACGCGCGGGCGATGGCTGCAGCGGCCGGGAAACTGATCGGCGCGGCCGCCGACGAGGTGCTCGTGCTGTCCACGGGAATCATCGGCGAGTTTCTGCCGCTGGAGAAGATCACCCGCGGCCTCGAGCAGGCCGCGGCCCGGCTGGCCGACGACGACGAAGCGATCGTCACCGCGGCGCGGGGCATGATGACGACCGACACCCGCCCCAAACTCGCCGGCTCCACGTTCACGGCCGATGGCACGTCCTACACGCTCTTCGGGATGGCCAAGGGGGCGGCGATGATCGGCCCCCGGCTGGCGACGATGCTCGGCGTGGTGCTCACCGACGCGGCCATCGAGCCGGCCGACGCCGAGCGACTGCTCCGCGAGGCGGTCGAGACGTCGTTCAATTGCGTGAGCGTGGACGGCCACATGAGCACCAACGACACGGTGCTCCTGCTGGCCAACGGCGCCGCCGGCGGCGGCACGCTCCACGGGGCGGGCCTCGCGGCCTTCGGTCGGGCGTTGTCCGCCGCCTGCGAAACGCTGGCCCGCGAGATGGCCGACGACGGCGAGGGGGCGACGCACGTGATGCGGATCGAGGTCACGGGCTGTGCGACCCGCGACGATGCCCGGCAGGTCGCCCGCACGATCGCCGACAGCCCGCTGGTGAAGACCGCCGTGCACGGCGCCGACCCCAACTGGGGCCGGATCGTGTCGGCGGCTGGGTACTCCGGCGTGCGGTTCAACCCGACACAGGTCCGGCTGCGGCTCAACGGCACGCTGCTCTTCCAGGCGGGCGCTCCCGTGCCCTTCGACGCCGACGCCGTCTCGGCCTCGATCAAGGCCGCCCGCGAGACGCTGATTGAACTTGAAATCGGCTCGGGCCCCGGGGCGATCCGCTTCTACTCGAGCGACCTGACGGCCGAGTACGTGCATCTCAACGCCGACTACCATACGTAAGCCTGCCGGGGCATCTCAATTTAAGCCTGCCGGGGCATCCATGCCCCCGGCAGGCTTTGGCCGCCGCGGGCACAGCTGAAGTGTGCCCGGCCGGCCGGGCGGTCGCACCTCCGGGCGACCGTGGCCGCCGCGGAGCGGCGGCGGCGCGGCGGCTCGACGAGGCGTCGATCCGCGCCG
>CAZJHQ010000005.1:18929-94169 GCA_964545915.1 uncultured Candidatus Kuenenia sp.
CGGTGGCGCGGGGCGGTGGCGCGGGGCGGTGGCGCGGGGCGGTGGCGCGGGGCGGTGGCGCGGGGCGGCCCATGGAGCGGCGGCGTCGCTGCTCCGTCGTTCCGCTCCCTTGCCCATGAAGCCCGAGGCGTGAGCCGAGGGAATCGGGATCGGTTTCCGGTGAGTCGACGCGCATTCCCTCGGCTCACGCCTCGGGCTTCCCGGCAACCAGGCACCGTGGCGCAAGCCTCCAGGCTTGCGAATCCGGGCGGTAGCGCCACAGGCCGAATGTGTCGGCCAGCGATCGCCCGGATGCGGGGCTCGGAAATCCCCTCGCCCCGCCCCCGGCGGAAAACCCGTACAATGCCCAGTCTTGACGCGGCGCGGGCAAAAGGGTTTGCTCTCAGCCGTTTCCCCTGTCCCCCGAAAGAGTCACCGCTCGATGATTCTCGTCGTCCCATCGCTCACCGTCTGCACGCCGTCGCTTCCGGATCTGCTGCCACAGCCGCCGGTATGGGTTCCTCCGTTACCCGGCGAGGTGGACGGTGGCCGCCGGGGGTGGATCGCGGCGGCCGGCGACCCTGACGACGAGGACGAGGACCTCGGTGACGAGGAAGATCTCGCCGTTGCCCAGCCTCTGGCCGACGAGGAATCGAGTTTTGACGATTTCGACGATGAGTTCGACGACGATTTCGAGGAAGAAGAAAACGACCCCGACTGGGATCACCCCGACGACGGCGACGAGGAGCCGCCCCCCGGCAAGGGAACCGGCAAGAAGAAGTAGCCACCGAGACCGAGCCATGTCAGGCCGCGACTCTCCGCAATTCACGCCCGATGATCCCCACCCGGGTGCGGCGGGCGGGTCTTCACGTGGCAAGCCCGTCCGCGGCAAGTCTCGCGGCCGCCGTCAGCCGGCCGACTGGTTCGGCGCGCTGAACCAGTTGGACTTCGACATCGACTTCTTCGAGCGGCTGCTGGCCCGCAAGCAGGACTCCGTCGAGGTGCTGCGGGTGCTGGCGGAACTGGTATCGCGAAAGGGGCTCGTCGATCGCGCGGTCGACCTGGATCGCCGGCTCGTCGCACTGCTGCCCAACGACTTCCTGGCCCGCTACAATCTGGCCTGCTCGCTGGCCAGGGCGGGACGTTCCGACGAGGCGATCGATTCGCTCTCCCGGGCCATCCTGCTGGGATACGACGACCTTGCCCACATGGAGGCCGACCCGGATCTCGAGTCGCTGCGGAATCATCCCGATTTCCAGGCTCTCCTCGGCGGCGAGTGACGCCTTCGGCGTCCACTCGATCCCGGAGAGCAGGCATGCTCGATCAGTTCGACAAGATCACGGAAGCCGCCGCCTTCATCGCCAGCCAGTGGGCCCCGCGGCCCGCGGTGGGCATCATCCTCGGCAGCGGCCTCGGCGGCATCGGGACGGCGCTCGCCGACAAGGTGACGATTCCCTACGACTCGATCCCGCACTTCGCCCGCTCCACGGCCCATGGCCATGCCGGCCAGCTCGTGTGCGGGCTCCTCGAGGGAGTGCCGGTGGTCGTCATGGAAGGGCGGCAGCATGCGTACGAAGGGTACCCCCTGGCCCAGATCACGTTTCCCGTCCGTGTCGTGAAACGGCTCGGCGCCGGGCTGCTCGTGGTCACCAACGCCTGCGGGGGCCTCAACCCCCAGTATCGCACCGGCGACCTGATGGTCATCGACGACCACATCAACCTGCTCAACGGCAACCCGCTGATCGGCATCAACGACGAGCGGCTCGGGCCGCGGTTTCCCGACATGTCGGCCCCGTATACGCCGGCTCTCATTGACGCGGCCCTGGAAACCGCCCGCCGGGAGAACTTCGCCTGCCACCGCGGCGTCTACGTGGCCGTGACCGGCCCGAACCTGGAGACACGGGCCGAATACCGCTTCTTGCGCGGCATCGGTGCCGACGTGGTCGGGATGTCCACGGTGCCGGAGGTGATCGTGGCGGTGCACGCGGGGCTGGAGGTGCTCGGCATCTCGGTGATCACCGACATGTGCCTGCCCGACCACCTCGAGGTGGCCACGGTCGAGAACATCCTCGCCGCGGCCCGTACCGCCGAGCCCAAACTGCGGTCGCTGATCACCGCGGCCGTGCGGTCCCGCCGCGGCGGGGCCTGACGATCGCCCTGCTCGGTTCCTCGACGACCGCCAAGAAGCTCATGTCCATGCCCGAGCCCGCCTGCATCCTCGGCGGGGGTTTTCTGGGTCAATCGCGCGCTTCCCAAGAAGCCCCGGGTGGAAACCCGGGGACTCCGGGCACGAAAGCCACCCCGCGGTCCATGCCGCACGACGGCGCCAGGAGCCTCGGTTCCAGCCCGCTCCGCATGGCCCCCGGGAAGGCGGGCGTGCCTCTGATCTCAGCCCCAGGCTCACTTCCCCGCGCCAGCCCGTGCGCGGCTGATCAGGAAGTCGACGAGTTCCTGGCACCGAAAGAAACCCTCCCAGAAACTCTGCCCCCGAGCCACCACTCCTTCACTCATTCTTGTCGCCGCTTGCGGCCGCCTTCGGCACCTCCTTGTTGGGAGGCAGGACCGGCGGCGGGCCCACGGCGGGCACGGCCGGCTTCGTCGTGACGGCGAACGTCAGGCCATCCTTGGCGACCGTGATCTTCTGCCCGCCGATGGTGATCACGCCGCCATCGACAGTCGGTGCGGCGACCTGCCTGCCCTTGGCGAAGGCCAGAATCTGCACCCGGCGTCCATCGGCCTCGACCTCGTGGAGCGCGACGTCGGCCCCGCCCTTGAGAGTCGCGTTCACCGCCACCAGGATCGCGTCGGCGCCGGAGGCGGCGGAGCAATCGAACCCCAGCATGCCCGCCCCGCCGTCGGCCACCGTGACGCCACCCGCCGGGTGCGCCGTGAACGCGCCCGCCTTGCCCACCAGGCTGCCCAGCGTCATCTTCTGGCCGTAGGCGAAAGCGAGGATCGGGCCGCCCCCCGGCGTGTAGCCGTCGCGGGGCCCGTAGCCGAGCAGACTGGTGATCACGATGTCGTCACCATCCTGCCACCGGTTGCGGAACACCGTGTATCCCTTGTTGCTGTCGAAGACCGCGTGCGGCAGCGCCGTCGCCGGATTGGCCGGCTTCCCGTCGGCGGGCCAGTTCACGAAACTGACCACCGCGTGCCAGGCCTGCCGAATGGCGTCGTAACTGCGGTCGCCTTGCTCGAGCCAGCCGTACTGGGGATAGACGACGTTCCGCGGCGGCCAAGAGCCGGCGATTTCCGCCGGCTCGATGACCTGCTGATACGTCCACAGCATCGCGGGGACGTACCGGGGATCGACGGTGCCGAAGCCCTGCGCGAACTGGCCGCCGTGCGACCAGCCCCCGCGCCAGAAGAAATCATCGCCGTACGAGCCCGCGGCCTTCTGCCGGTTCAAATACATCGGCCGGCCGCCGATCGGCAGGGTTTCCATCACCCAGCGGAGGCTGATCCACTGGGCGTTGGGCCGTGGCGTGATGAAATCCTTGCCCAGCGCGTTCCGCCAGGCCTGCAGCATGAGGAGATACCCGGTGTCGGAACTGACGTGACTCGGCCCGTGGCCCTCGGCGTAGAACCCGTAATCGCCGAAGCCGCCGGTCAGCAAAGCCATCGTGGACTTGATCATGTCGGGAACGAGGGCCTCGAAGTTCGTGCCTTCGGTGCCCGGATCGTTCATCACCGCCAGCACCGCCGTGCTGGCGGCGGCGATGCCGCCATAGTGGTTCTTGGCCGAGCCGTATTTGGGTTTGGTGGCGCACTTGACGATCCCGGCGCTGCCCTGTTCGATCTTCACGTTCAGGAACGCCTCGGCCACCTTCTTGCGGAACGCCTCGTCCCAGCCGTCGTAGCAGAGGTCATAGCCCAGCGCGGCCACGGCCCAGCTGCTTCCCGCCCGCAATTCGCCTTCCGGCGCCACGAACGAATAGCGGCTGTCCACGTCGCGGACACCATCCATCATCTTCTCGAACGACCGTCGCCCCAGGTCGGCATACTTCTTCTCGCCGGTGAGCTGGTAGAGAAGGCCGTAACCGGCGGCGTGGCTGATGGTGAAATAACCCTGCTCATCGATGCTCAGGCCCTGATACTTTCCGGGGCCGGGGTAGCCTTTCGTGGCCGGTGAAGCCTTCTCCGGAAACGTCTCGCCATTCCCGCCCAGGATGTGCCGCAGGCGGGCGACGATCGCCTTGCCTTCGGGCGTTTCGGCCTTCTTCCGCAGGCTCGGCACGTCAGCCTTTCGGAACAGCAGCCGCGGATGCTCACCCGGCGCCGGCTTCACGAACCCCGGCACGTCCGCCGGCCAAGGCTCCGCCGCCCCCGCGAGAGGACCGGCCATCAAAACGACCGTCAGGCTCGTCAGCAGGCAGGACCGCATGGCAGGTTCCTCCGTGGTGTCCGCGGATTGAGCCCTCCGAAACTATCAAAAGCAGTGGGTCGGCAACAACTCGCCGGGCACCTGCCGCCGCCGATGGTGTGCGGCCAGGACCGTCGCCGCTCTCCGCCGCAGCGCCGCAGCGGTGAGCCGCGTCCGCTTCGCGGCCGACGGCACGGGCCCCTGTGAGCCGCGACCGCCTCACGGTACGCTCTTCGGCATGTTCGAGCCCGTCCGCGGCCAGCCCGATTTTCCCGCCCTCGAGGCCACGGTCGCGCGCCTCTGGCGGGAGCGGGGCACCTACGCCAAGTCGCTGGCGCGGCGGCAGGGGGCGAAGCGGTTCGTGTTCTTCGAAGGCCCACCCACGGCCAACGGGATGCCCCACCCCGGCCACTGCCTGACGCGGACGATCAAGGATCTGTACCCCCGCTACCGCACGATGCGGGGCGAGTACTGCGAGCGCAAGGCCGGCTGGGACACCCACGGCCTGCCGGTCGAGGTGGAGGTCTGCAAGGAGCTCGGCATCCACTCCAAGGCCGAGATCGAGGCCTACGGCGTCGAGCCCTTCATCCACAAGTGCCAGGAGAGCGTGTGGCGCTACATGAAGGAGTGGGAGACGCTCACCGAGCGGATCGGGTTCTGGATCGACCTGTCCGCCGCCTACGTCACGTATCACAAGTCGTTCGTCGAGAGCGTGTGGTGGGCCCTGGCCACGCTGTTCGACAAGGGGCTGCTCTACCAGGGGCACAAAATCGTGTGGTGGTGGGCCCAAGGGGGCACGGCGCTCTCCAGCGGGGAGGTGGGCCAGGGCTACCGGGAGGTCGCCGACCCGAGCGTGTACGTCGCTTTTCCGCTGCTCGATGCGGCGGGCGCGGCGACGAACCGGAGCCTCGTGGCCTGGACGACCACGCCATGGACGCTGCCGTCGAATCAATTCGCGGCCGTGAAGGCCGACCTGGAGTACGTCGTGCTGCGGGCGGCAGACAACGCAGATGCGCCTGAATACATCGTCGCGGCGTCGCTGGCCGCCGCCCTCGGCGAGAAAACGAAGACGGCGTTCGACATCGTCGCCCGGATGCCGGGAGCCGATCTCGTCGGCCGCTCTTATCTGCCGCCGTTCGACACCTTCCGCCCGGCCGGCCCGCCCACCCCCGCGCCGCTCGTCGCGGGGGGCACGGCCCCCGTCGCCTGGCGGGTCGTGGCCGCCGACTTCGTGACCACCGACTCCGGCACCGGTGTCGTCCACATCGCCCCCGCCTTCGGCGAGGTGGACTACGGCGTGCTCGTCGCCGAGCAGGCCCGCTTCGCCACCGGCACCGGCCCGGCGCTCCTCAACGCCGTCGCCCCGGACGGCACCTTCACCGACGCGTTTCCGCCGGGCAGCGGCCGCTTCGTGAAGGACTGCGACCGCGACATCACCCGCGACCTGCGGGCCCGCGGGCTGCTCGTCCACCAGGAGCAGTACGTCCACGATTATCCGTTCTGCTGGCGGGCCGACGCCGACCCGCTCATCCAATACCCGCGGCAGAGCTGGTTCATCCGCACGAGCCGGTTCCGCGACGCGATGCTCGCCAACAACGCCCGCATCCACTGGCTGCCGGAGCACATCAAGGACGGCCGGTTCGGCAACTTCCTCGAGACCAACGTCGACTGGGCGTTGTCCCGCGAGCGTTACTGGGGCACGCCGCTGCCGATCTGGAAGTGCGAATCGACGGGCCGGATGGAGGCGGTGCCGTCCTATGCGGCCCTGCTGGCCAAGCCGGGCGTCACGGGCACCGAGGTCTTCGCCCAGGCCAAGGCCATCCGGCCGGAGCTCGCCGACGACCTCGCCGTCCACAAGCCCTACATCGACGCCGTCACCTACGACTCGCCGTTCGCCCCCGGCGCCCGGATGCGGCGCGTGCCGGAGGTCATCGACTGCTGGTTTGACTCGGGGGCCATGCCGTTCGCCCAGTGGGGCTGGCCGCATGCGGGGCGGGAGGAGTTCGAGCGGCAGTTTCCCGCCGACTTCATCTCCGAGGCGATCGACCAGACCCGTGGCTGGTTCTACAGCCAGCTGGCGATCAGCACGCTGCTCTTCGGTGACGAGTCCGGCCCGGCCGCCCGGCCCTATCCCCATCCCTTCAAGACCTGCATCGTCCTCGGCCACATGCTCGGCGAGGACGGGCAGAAGATGAGCAAGAGCAAGCGGAACTACCGAGAGCCGGCGGAGATCTTCGACAAGTACGGGGCCGACGCATTGCGCTGGTTCTTCCTCGCCGGCCAGCCCCCCTGGACGGCCATCCGCTACAGCGAGCGGGCGATCCGCGAGAGCGTGCCCGAATTCCTCCTCCGCCTGTGGAACGTCTACTCGTTCTTCGTGATCTACGCCCGGATCGACGGCTTCGACCCCGCGGCCTTCCTCGACGCCCCCGGCACGCTCGACCATGCCGACCTCGCCCGGGCCCGCGGCTGGCGGCCGGCCGAGGCGCGGAGCGAGCTCGACCGCTGGATGCTCTCGGAACTGGCCGCCACCGCGGCCGAGATGACGGAGCGGATGGACGCCTACGACCACTTCACGGCCGCCGGCCGGCTCGCGGCGCTGGTGGAGGCGGTGAGCAACTGGTTCGTGCGCCGCAGCCGCGACCGCTTCTGGGCGGCGGGCAAGGCCGACGGCGGCCCGGAAACGAACACCGACAAGCTCGACGCGTACTGGACGCTCTACGAGACCCTGCTCACGATCGCCCGGCTGGCGGCGCCGTTCGTCCCCTTCGTCACCGAGGAGTTGTGGCGGAACCTCGCCGTGGTCCCCTTCGGAACGAAGGTGCCCGAAAGCGTGCACCTCACCGATTACCCGGTCGGTGAGCCCCGCCTTCTCGACCCCGACCTCGTCCGGCGGATGGCGCTGGTGCGTGACGTCGCCTCCCTCGGCCGCGCTGCCCGGGCTGCGGAGAAGCTCAAGGTCCGCCAGCCGCTCTCGAAGGTCGAGGTCGTCCTCGCCGCCGGGGCCGCGGCGGACGCCGACTGGCTCGCGGCCCACGCCGATCTCGTCTGTGACGAGCTCAACGTGAAGGCTTTCGAGATCTGTCGCGAGCCCGACCGCTACATCACCCGGAGCGTGCAGCCCGACCTCAAGAAGCTCGGCCCCAAGCTCGGCAAGGATCTGCCCAAGGCCCGGGACGCGCTCGCCAAGGCCGATGCGGCGGCCCTGCTGGCGGCGCTGGCCCGCGACGGCAAGGCCGCCGTGCCGCTCGCCGGCGGGGGCACGGCGGTGCTCGAGCCCGACGACCTGCTCGTGCGGACGACGGCGAAGCCCGGCTGGGCGGCCGCCGAGAGTCCGCGGGCCGTCGTGGTCGTGGCCAAGGAGCTGACGCCCGATCTCGTCGCCGAGGGCCTCGTCAACGAGGCGGTGCATGCGGTGCAGTCGCTCCGGAAGAAGCTCGACCTCGAGTTCACCGACCGCATCGACCTGGCGTTCGTGACCGACTCCGCCGATCTCCGCGCCGCCCTCGAACGCCACGGCGACGCCGTGGCGGGTGAGACGCTCGCCGCGACGGTCGCCTTCGGGCCGCTGGCGGACGCCGACACCGAGGCCGTCGAAGTCGATGGCCACGCCCTGTCGATCTCGATCCGGCGCCGGGACGGCCGCCCATGACCGATCCGGCTCCGCTGCGGCTCACCGTCCTGCTCTCCGGCTCGGGCCGCACGCTCGACAACCTTCTCGAACGGATCGCGGCCGGCAGCCTCGCCGCCAGCGTGGAAGCGGTGGTGGCCAGCCGCGCCGATGTCCGCGGTGTGCGGATCGCCGCCGCGGCTGGCATTCCGGTCACGGTGCTCCCGCCGGCCGGCCGGCCGGTGGCCGCCTGGAGCGACGAGATCTTCGCCGTCTGCCGCGCGGCCCGCGCCGATCTCGTCGTGATGGCGGGGTTTCTCCACCTCGTGCGGATCCCCGCCGACTTCGCCGGCCGCGTGATCAACATCCACCCCTCCCTGCTGCCCGCCTTCGGCGGCCGGGGGTTCCATGGGATGCACGTCCATCGCGCCGTGCTCGCCCGCGGGTGCACGGTCTCCGGCTGCACCGTGCATCTCGTCGACGATGAGTACGATCACGGCCGGATCCTGCTCCAGCAGGCCGTGCCCGTGCTGCCCGACGACACGGCCGAGTCGCTCGCGGCCCGCGTCTTCGCCGCCGAATGCCAGGCCCTTCCCGCGGCGATCGCCCGGATCGCCGCGGCCCGTCTCCCCGCCTCCCCCGGAGTCGCCCCATGACCCGCTCCCTCGGCAACGTGATCGCCGACTCGCTGCAGCTGTCCCTCGGCTACGCGGAACGCCTCCTGCGCGGCGTTCCGGCCGACCGCTTCCCGCGGTTCGCGAGCCCCGGCGGCGTCGTGGTGGAATCGAACCATCCGGCCTTCATCTACGGTCACCTCTCGCTCTACGCCCCGAAGATTCTCCGCCTCATCGGCCATCCGGCGCCGCCGGTGCCCGACCAGTTCGAGGTCCGGTTCTCGAAGGATGCGCAGTGCGTGGACGACCCCGACCTCGACCTCTATCCAGCGATGGCGGAGGTCGTGGAGTTCTTCATGGAAGGGCATCGGATGGTCAGCGCGGCCTTGCGGAGCACGGCGGACGAGGCCTTCCAGCGGCCGAATCCGGCGGAGGGCCGGATGAAGGAGCTGTTTCCCACGATCGGCTCGGCCCAGGCCTTCTACTGCGGCGGGCACATGATGATGCATCTCGGCCAGATGAGCGCCTGGCGGCGCATGGAAGGGATGGGGGCCGCCTGACCTGGCCGGGCCCCGCCCCCCCTGCTACCTGGCGGCCGGCGGGCTGCCCGCCGGCGGCGAGAGATCGCGGAAACTGCGGAGCATCATGCCGATGCCGGCGGCGATCATGCCGAGCATCAGCAGGAGGTTGCTGACCGGCATGCCCATCTGAAAGCGGATGCGGCTCAAGATCTCGATCATGATCAGCGCCAAGCCCACGTAGAACAGGGCCCAGCCCCACTTCACTTTCGCGTCGTAGAACAGCAGCACGAGGCCGAGAAAGATCGGTGCGAACACGATCCCGGTGCTCATCGCGGGCCCGGCCAGGCCGAACCCGCGGCCCAGCATGCCCGACACCATGCCGAACGGTTCGGTCATCACGTGGACGTTGCTGAGGAAGAACCACAGCCCGGAAGCGGCCAGCACGAGGCCCAGAAAGAAGAGCCAGGTGCCGCCGGGCGTGCCGCCGGCGCCGCGAACCAGATCCTCGTGCAGTTGCCGCACGTCGTCGATGTCGCGTTCGAACTCCCGCCGCGGTGCATCAGCCATCGCCGTTTCTCCTGCCTCTCCCTCGTCCGCGACACCGGCCACCAAGCATACCAGTTTGCCGCGGATCACACGGGCTGAAACCCGACCGCCCGCCAGAACGCCAGGCTGCCCGACCAGCGGCTGTCCGTCTCCACCCAGACCGCGGAGGCCCCTGCGGTCGCGGCCGCTGCCAGAGCCGTCGCGACCAGGTCCCGTCCCAGGCCCTGGCGGCGGGTCTGCGGTCGCACGAGCAGCCAGCCGATCGACCACCGCGCGTCCCCGCCGGCAGTCCGCGCCTGCACGAGCGTCACCAGTCCGCCGACGGTTCCCCGCCTGTCCGCATCATCCGCCGGCCACCCCAACCAGCCGGTCACCAACCGTCCGGCACGCCCCTCCATCTCCGCCACAAGTCCCGCGCCGCGCACGGCCGGCCCGGTTGCCGCAGTCAGGGGAAACGCTCGTGCCAGGTCCAAGACATGGGCCTCGTCGGCGGCGTGGACATACGGGCGGACGTGCGGCCGCTGGTTCAGGGCGGCCCCCACGGGAACGGCGCAGTCGCGACACGCAAGTTGGAGAACGGTCACCGGCATCACCGCAGCCATGAAAGCCCGAAACCCGCACACCATACCTTCCCACATGGAGTGGCGATCGTGCAGGGCCATGATCCCGGTGGCGTGACGCATGGACGCCCCCGCCAGGGCGCCGGGCCGGATCGTCCAGGCGCGGGCTTTTTCGACCGCCGAACCCTTGGTTTGTCGCCGGACGGGGATCTCGTGTATCAAGACACGGCTATTTTCACCCAGACGGATTCAGCCACGCTCACCCCATGCCGCCAGGGGTCTTCCCATGCCCATGACCTTCCCGGCCACACTCACGATCGCCGCCCTGCTGCTCGCGTCGATCGCCAACGCCCAGACGCTCACGTCCAACATCCCCTACGCCGAGCCGGCGCTCGAACGCCAGGTGCTCGACATTTATGTCCCCGCAGGGGCCAAAGGGCTTCCGGTCGTGTTCTGGATCCACGGCGGGGGCTGGCAAGGGGGTGACAAGACCGCCGTCGCGCTCAAGCCCAAGGTGTTCAATGACCGGGGCTTCGTCTTCGTCTCGATCAATCATCGGCTCCTGCCGACCGTGGACATGGCGACGCTGATCGGGGACTGCGGGCAGGCGTTGGGCTGGGTCCATCGCCACATCGCCGACCACGGCGGTGACCCGAACCGCATCTTCGTGATGGGCCATTCGTCCGGCGCCCAGCTCGCGGCACTCCTCTGCACCGACGACCGTCAGCTGCGGGCCGCCGGGGTGCCGTTCACGGCCCTCCTCGGTTGCGTCGCCGTCGATGGCGACACCTACGACATTCCCGCGATGATCATGACCCACGAATTCCGCCAGCAGCTCCACGGCCTGTCGTTGCCCGAAATGGGCCACCGCCAAATCTTCGGCAACGCCCCGAAGCAGCACATCGAGTACTCGGCCGTCACGCATGTCGCCAAAGGCAAGGGCATCCCGCCGTTCCTGATCCTCCATGTCGCCGGCCAGCCTGACGTGACCGCCCAGGCCCGGCGGCTGGGCAATGTGCTGAAGGCGGCGGACGTCCCGGTGACCGTGTTCGGCAAGCGTGAAACGAGCCACGGAAAGCTGAACGACGACCTCGGCATCCCGGACGATCCCGCGACCCAGGCCCTTTACGCCTTCGTCGACCAGATCGTTGCCGCAAAACGCTGAGCCCGTTCAGGCGAACCCGACTTCGAAGTCGCCGATCGTGCCCGCGTCCCGACAAATCACCCGCACACGGTAAGATGCCCATCCCCACTCACCCCGCGCAGCCACCAGCAGGAGCCACCATGCCCGCCCCGGAAACGATTCGCACCAGCGACAAGTCGCTCGCCGAACTCAAGGAGGAGATCTGCGACATCGGCCGCCGGATCTACGCCAAGGGCTTCGCCGCCGGCAACGACGGCAACATCTCGTTTCGCCTCGGGCCCAACGAGGTGCTGTGCACGCCCACGCTGGTCTCGAAGGGCTTCATGAAGCCCGCCGATCTGTGCATCGTCGACATGGAAGGCAATCAGCTCGACGGCGCCCGCAAGCGGTCGAGCGAAATCCTCCTCCACCTCACGATCATGAAGGAGCGGCCCGACGTCAACGCGGTGGTTCACTGCCACCCGCCGCACGCCACGGCCTTCGCCGTGGCCCGCGAGCCGATCCCGCAATGCGTGCTCCCCGAAGTCGAGATCTTCCTCGGCGAGGTGCCGATCACCCGCTACGAGACCCCGGGCGGGCAGAAGTTCGCCGACACGGTGAAGCCGTTCGTGAAGCATGCCAACGTGATGATCCTCGCGAACCACGGCACCGTGAGCTGCGGCGAGACCGTCGAGCGGGCCTACTGGTGGACGGAGATCCTCGACGCCTATTGCCGGATCCTCATGCTCGCCAAGGATCTGGGCCGCGTCAGCCATCTCACCCGGGCGGAGACGCAGGAGCTTCTGGACCTCAAGGCCAAGTGGGGCTTCGCCGACCCGCGGCTCGAGAAGGGCATGGCGGGCTGCGACGTCTGCGGCCACGACGTCTTCCGCTCGACCTGGGCGGACACGGGCGTGGCCCGCACGGCGTTCGCCCCCCCGCCCCCCGCGGGTGCCGATCGGCAGCCGGCCCCATCCCGAGCGCCGATCGACCACGAGACCGTGGCCCGGATCGTCAGGGAGGTCTGCAAGCAGCTGGGGATCCCGACCCCGGGCTGAACACCGTTTGGCTAGGGCGCATTCGACTTTGGTGGAGCACCGGCTTCGGGGGCGGCAAAAGTCGCCGCTGCGCGGTCTTGCAGATTCTCGCTGTGGCCGCGGCGGCCACGCGAGGTCGCCGCCCACGACCGCGGGCAACGCCATGCAGCCGGCAGATGAGGCGGACGCGGTCGATCACGGCCCGAGCATACCGGGGCCGACGGTTCAGGGCGCCGCGGTCGCCGTTCGCCGCCGCGCGATCTCCGCCGCGGACACGCCCCACGCCCGCACCGTGCCATCCCAGGAGCCGGTGACGAGCGACCGGCCGTCGGTCGCGAAGGCCAGCGCCCAGACCTGGTCGCGATGACCGCGGAGCAACGCCGCCGACCGGCCGGAGGCCGCGTCCCAGAGCTGCGCCGTGCCATCGGCCGACACCGCCGCCACCCGCGTGCCATCGGGGGAGAAGGCGACCTTCCAGATCTGGCGGGCAGGTCCCGTCAGCACCGCCAGCGGCCGGCCGTCGGCGACGTTCCACAGCCGGACCGTGCGGTCGGAAGACGCCGTGGCGATCCGGCTGCCGTCGGGTGCGAAAGCGACCCAGTTCACGGCGGCCTCGTGCCCGGTGAACCGCCGCTCCTCTCCCCCCGTCGCGAGGTTCCACAGCCGCGTGATGCCGTCCTCGCCGGCCGTGGCCAGCCGCCCGCCGTCGGGGCTGACCGCCACGCAAAACGCCCGCTTCGGATGACGCAGCGGCGGGCACGCCGGCTCTCCGCTCGCGACGTCCCAGACCCGGGCGGTGCGATCCTCAGCCGCCGTCGCCAGCCGCCCCCCGTCGGCCGAGAAGGCGACCGCATACACCCGCCGCCGATGCGCCTCCATCACGGTGGCCCCCTGGGCCGCGTCGCGCGGCCACAGACGCACCGTCCCGTCATCGCACGCCGCGGCGACGGTCCGGTCGTCGGGAGCCCAGGCCACGCCGTTCACCCGGCCGGCCTCGACCGCGAACCCGCCGGCGGGCAGGAGCGTGGCAGCGTCGTAGAGCAGGACCCGGGACGCGGCGGTGCCCACGGCCAACGTGCGTCCATCCGTGGAGAATGCCGTGGCGAGCACCCGGTCGCTGCAGTGGATCACGGGAGCGACGGCGAACTCCAGATCCCACTCCCGCGCCGTTCCGTCCGCCGACCCGGTTACCGCCCGCGTCGTGCCGGGTACGACAGCCAGCGACCACAGCGCCGCTGCATGCCCCCGGAGCCGCGCCACCTCCGCCGCCGGATCGACATCCCAGATCCGCAGCGTGCCGTCACCGGAGGCCGTCGCGATCCGGCGGTCGCCAGCGACGAACGCGACGGCGTTCACTCGGAATGGATGCCGCATGACCGCCAGTGACGCCCCGCCGTCCACCTCCCACACGCGGGCCGTGGCGTCTGCGGAAGCCGTCGCCAGCCGTTCGCCATCGGCCGAAAACTCGATGCGGAAAATCCGTCCCTCGTGCCCTTCGATCACCGCGCGCTCGGTGCCAGTCGCCACGTCCCACAGGCGAACGACGCCGTCCTGGCCGCCGCTGGCGAGCAGGCCGCCATCCGGGGAGAAGGCCGCGGCGTACACGGTGCCGTCATGCCCCATGAGCACCTGCCGTTCGTGCCAGGTCGCCGTGTCGTGGAGCCGCACCGTGCCGTCGCGGCCGGCCGTGGCCAGCAGGCTGCCGTCGGGGGAGAACGTCGCGGCATAGACGGGGCCGTCGTGACGATCGAGCACGGCCACCTCCGCGTCGGTCGCGGCATCGTGGAGCCGCACCGTGGCATCGGCCGCAGCGGTCGCCACCAGATCCCCATCCGGCGAGAACGTCACAGCCCAGACCGCTCCGTCGTGCATGGCGATCACCCGCGGCTCGCCTGACTCTCCCCCCTTGAACAGCCGCACGCCGCCATCCGCGCCCCCCGTGATCAGGCGGCGGCCGTCGGGCGACCAGCCCACGGCGGTCACGATGCCGCGATGGCCGCGGTGGATGACGGTGGCGTCGTCGAGCGATGCGAACAGGCAGTCGAGTTCCAGTGGATGGCCCGGGCCCGCAGCGGCGACGAGATCGGCGGCCGTCGCCAGCAGCCGTGCCGCTTCGGGAAGGTTGTCGCGGTCGCGGGCCTCGGCAGCCAGGAGGACGGTCGACAGATAGAGCTGGCCCCGGGCAACGGCCGTCTGCCGGTCGGCCTCGCGCTGCCGCGACTCGGCCAGGGCCAGCGCCTCGACCGCCGCCCGCCGCTGGGTCTCGGCCCGCAGCGAGAACCAGGTGATCCCCGCCGCTGCGAGTACGACCGCGGCGACCGCGGCCAGCGCGGCCGCCGTCGCCGCCCGGTGCTTGACCGCGAGCCGCCACAGCGACTCCCCCGCGCCGAGCGGCCGCGCGAGCACCGCGTCTCCCGCCAGCCAGCGTTCCAGTTCGGCCTCCACCTCGACCGCCGTCGCATACCGGTCGGCCGCGCGGGGCTCGAGGCAGCGGGCCATGATCGCCGCCAGGGACCGCGCCTCGTCGGCCCGCAGCCGCCCCTCGGCCCGAACCGCCCGCTCGAGCGCCGCCGTTTCCGGCGCCGCACGACCGTCGAGCATCCGCGCCGCCTCCACCGGCGACTTGCCTTGCAGATCGTAGGGCAAGGCCCCCGTGAGCAGCTCGTGCAGCACCAGCCCGAGGGCGTAGACGTCGGTCCGGGCATCGACCTCGTCGGGGTCGGCCCCGAGCTGTTCCGGACTCATGTACCGCAGCGTGCCCACCAGCTCGCCCGCTCCCGTCGCCACCCCCGCCCGCGTGTCCTCGGGATGCAGCGTCCGCGCCACGCCGAAGTCGATCACCTTCGGCCAGCCGGCGGCATCGACGAGGATGTTGCCCGGCTTGAGGTCGCGATGGATCACGCCCTTGCCATGGCCGTGGGCGACGGCGGCGGCCACGTCACGAAACAACCGCACCCGCTCCCGGATCGACAGGCCCGCAGCCGCCGCGTGCGCCGTGATCGACCGCGCCCCGTCGACGAGTTCCATGACGATGTACGGCAGCGGCCCGCGGGCCGAAGCGAACGTGCCGCAGGCATGGATCTGGGCGATGTGGGGATGCCGGAGCCGGGCCAGCACGCGGGCCTCGTACTCGAACCGCCGCAGCACGTCGGGGCCGAGCCGCCCCTCGCGGACGACCTTCACGGCCACCGTCCGTGCCGGCGTCGTCTGCCGTGCCTCGTAGACGCTCCCCATGCCGCCCCGGGCGAGCAGCCGCACGACGACCACGTCGCCGATCTGCGTGCCGGCGGCAAGATCGTCCTCCTGCCAGGCGGCCCACGCCCCGGCGGCAAGCCCGAAACTCGCGTTGGCGCCGCTCAGGATCGACGCCTCGGCGGCACTGGAGCGAGGCGACGCGGCCGGCGGCTTGGTACCACCCATGCTCGCGGTTATACACCTCCCAGGACTCCGGGGGCAGGCCCCGCGTCGTCCGCCGAGCCACACACGCCCCTGCCCATGACCGCCGACCACGACTCGCATGCCGCGGCCGTCAGCGCCTGCCTCGAGCGTTTGGCGGCGGGCGAGATCGCCGCCCGCGACCGGATCCTGGAGCTCTTTGCCACGCGGCTGCGGGCCCTGGCCAGCCGGATGCTCGACCGGTATCCGACGGTCCGTCGCTGGGACGACACCGACGACGTTTTCCAAAACGCCGCCCTGCGGCTGCATCGCGCCCTGGGCACGCTGCAGCCGCAGACGCCACGCGACGTGATGACGCTGGCGGCCGCGCAGGTCCGCCGCACGCTGCTCGACCTCGCCCGCCGCTACGCGGGGCCGCAGTCACATGCGGCCCACCATGCCACGAACCTGGTCGCGGCGGACCTCGACCCCGACGCGGCGTCGTTCCACACCGACCGCTCGGCGGCTCCCGACGAGAGCCTCGACCGCTGGTCGCAGTTTCACGCGGCGATCGACGAGCTGCCGGCCGAGAGCCGCGAGATGTTCCTCCTCGTCTGGTACCTGGGCGCCGACCAGAAGACGATCGCCCGCCTGCTCGACTGTTCCGCGCGCACGGTCAAGACCCGCTGGCGTGCGGCCCGCGACGCCGTCACAGCGGCGCTCGACGGCCAGCGGCCCGAGTGAGCCGCCTGGCATCCGCGGTCGTCAGGTGGCGGCGGGATCCGCGTCGTCGGCGTCGAGCCCGCGGAGGATCGCGATCGCCTCGTCGAGCGACGGGGCGTCGTAGCCGCGGATGCGAGCCCGCCGATCCGCATCCGCCAGCACCAGGGCGTCGAGAAAATCCGCGTGCATCTCGAGCCGCTGCCGGGCCCGATGGCCGAGCGTGCGGTCGCCGTAGGCGACCGCGGCAGGCAGCGTCTCCACCAGCCAGGCCGTTCGCGGCGTGATCAGCCCCTCCAGAGCCGCCAGGGTCGCGGCCACGGGGGCGGCGCGATCGATGGCCCGCCCCACGTCGTGCACCAGCGCCGCGGTCAGCAGTTCCTCGTCATAGGGCCGCTCGGCCCGCACGCGGGCGAACACCTGCAGCGAGTGCTCGAGCACGTCGCCCTCGGGATGCTTGACGGGATCCTGCCGCACGGTGGCCAGGACCGACACCACCGCCGCGATCTGGTCGAAGCGATCGCCCGCGAGCCGTGCGGCCGCCACCGCCGGATCGAGGCCGCGGGTCACCTCGTCGCACACCTCGGCATGGCTCGGCAGCTGATCGGCGGGCACCCAGCCCCCGGCCACCCGTCGCGCCGCCCGAAACACCGCCCGCGTGGCATCGCTGCCGCCGGCGACGCCGCGGGCCGCGGCCTGGGCGATCCGCCGCCGCAAGGCGTCGTCGTCGCGGTCGCTCATCGCGGCCCCGGGCCGCCGACCGGCCGCCAGCGCAGGTTCCGCAGCTCGGCCGTCGTGGCGTAGGTGGCCACGCCCAGCGGCCGTGAGGGCTCGACCGAATCGCGGATCGAGATCGTGTGGCCCGCCCGCGGCTGATCGACCACCCGCACGCCGTCGAGGAAGCACTCGATCCGCTCCTTCGTGACCCGCACCTTCACGGCGTACCAGCGGCCGGTCTTGAAGGCCCGCACGAGCGTCGTCTCGTTGTTGGCGGCATCCGCCCCGTCGATGCTCGAGAGGCCGACGATCCCGCCCCCCCAGCCGCCGACGATGAAACTGCACGGATCCTCGCCCACGGGAAACGTGAGGCCGCAGAAGAAGTCGTTGCCCTCCACGCGGCGGGCCTCCAGCTCCACCTCGTAGCCTTCCTTGGGGAACTCGTCGGTCCACGTGATGCCGCTCAAATCCACGCCCATCGGAATCCGGATCACCCCGTCCGCCACCTCCGTGTCGCCGGCGCCGCCGTAGCCCGACTGCTTCCATGCCCCGAGCGCCTTGCCGTCGAACAGTGACCGCCACTCCGCGGCCGCCGGCACGCCGGGCGCCGCGGCTTCGAGTTCGGCCACCAAGCCCTCGGCCGCATACACCTTCCGCAGCGCGGCGAGGATCCCGGTCGCATCCACCGACACGGCCCGCGACAGCCGGTCGTCGTACGCCAGGTCGAGTCGCAGGGAGTGGATGTTGCCGTCGAAGATCAGGCCCACGAGCTCGCCGGCCCGGTTCACCACCGGGCTGCCGGAGTTGCCGCCGATGATGTCGGCCGTCGCGGCGAAGTTGAAGGGTGTGCCCATGAAGGCCGCGTCGGCCTCGAGCTGCTTCCGTTGTGCCTGCCAACGCGGCGGCAGCACGAAGGGGACGGCGTCGCCTTTGCTGCGGGCCCGCGCGAAGAGACCGGCGTATGTCGTGATCGCGGGGCAGTCCTCCGGTCCGCTGCCTTCGATGCCGCGGACCACACCATAGGCCAGCCGGAGCGTGAAGGTGGCGTCGGGATAGAGCGTCGCTCCCAGGCGGGCGAACCGGGCCCGCGTGATCTCCGCGTGGGCCTGCTGCTTCACTTCCTGCGCCGCCTCCGCCACCGACCGCAGTCGCCGCGACTCCTCGTCCACGAGCCGCGCGACGGCGAGCATGGTGTCGGACGACGCGGCCACGGCCGCCGCGCCGCCGTCGAAGAGCTCCCGGCGCCGATCGGGCGGCGGAGCCTGTGCCACCTCCGGCTGAGGCCGCCGCCCGAGGGCCGTACCGCCGACGAGCGCGGCCGCCCGCTCGCGGGGCGGACGGCCGGCGAGTACGGCCTGCACGAGCGGATCGTCGGCGCCGAGCACCGTCGCCAGGGCGGTGAGCGAATCGGCGAGCTTGGCGATTTCGAAACCGTCGTACAGCGGCTCCGCCGAGAAGAGCTGCAGCTCCAGCGGGCCGCGGTTGGAGTCGCGATACTCGCGGAGCCGGTCACCGTCGGGCTTGGCCCGCTCCGCGACCGATCGGAGGATCGTGCGGGCGTTCGCGAAGAACTTGCTATTGAAGCCGGCCGCCCCTTCGAGCATCCGGTGGCGGACGGCGATGCGGTCGAGTTCGGCCTGCGCTTCCACGATCCGCTGGTAGGGCGAGGGGCGGCTGTCGAGGCCGGCCTCGATCGGCCCGCGGTCTGCCGCTTCAGCCGCCCGCTTCCGCGCGATCAGGTCGGGGTCGAGCAGCGCGGCGAGGATGCCCGACCGCGCCTTGCGGCCATTCTGCACGCTGACCAGGCTGCCGACGGCCTGCCGTCGCTCCTCCGGCCCCTCTTCGCAGAAGGCGCCGTACAGCGATTCCAGACGGTGAATCACCTGCAGGTCGAGCGGCAGCTGCCGGTCCCGCATCGCCACCACCTCGGCAACCGTCTTGGCCCGGTCGGTGTGGCCGGGGTGGCCGGACACGAAGACGAGGTCGCCGGCGGCCACGGGCTGCCGACCCCAGGCGAGATGGTGCGGCACCCGCGCCGGCTGGCCATTCTCGTAAGCCCGGAAGAAGCAAATGTCGAGGTTGTACCGCGGAAACTCGAAGTTGTCGGCGTCGCCGCCGAAGAAGGCGATCGCATGCTCGGGCGCGAACACGAGCCGCACGTCGGTGTACCGCTTCGCGCGGTACAGGTGATACGCCCCGCCCTGATGGAGCGTGATCACGTCGCTCCGCAGGCCCGTGGCGGCGAGCGACTCCTTCTCGATCGCGGCCAGCACCGCCCGTCGGGCCGCAACCGCTTCCGTGGGTGGCATGTCGGGCTTCACGGCCGCCTGCACGCGGGCAGTCACGTCCTCGATCGAGACGAGCACGTTGAGCTCGAGGTCGTGGCAGCGGAGCTCCTGCTCACGGGTCGCGGCCGCGAAGCCGTCGCGGTAGTAGTCGTGCGTCGCGTCGCCGAGCTTCTGGATCGCCCCGGCGCCGACATGGTGATTGGTGAGCACCAGGCCGTCGGCCGACACGAAGGAGCCGGAGCCGCCGGAGCTGAACCGCACGCTCGACTGCTGCAGGTGCAGGAGCCACTCGGGCGTGAGGCGGAAGCCGTGGTCCTTCTCGAGCCGCTCCCGCGGCGGCTGGTTGAACAGCCACATGCCCTCGTCGGCCCGGAGGGCGGGAGCGAGCAGCAGCACGACGAGCAGACCGCGGAATGAATTTTGGTATTTCATGATGCATGATGGTAGCCGATCCGCCGGCACCGTTGGTGCTTTGCTACACTCCGCGCCACGGTGCGGCGGCGACCGCGGCGTCTTCTCATGCTTGGGTAGCCACTCATGCAGCCATCCGAATCGGATGCCGCAGGTCCGCAGATCGAGGCCGGCGCGGATTCCCTGTCGTCCTCGGGGGGCCTGACCGACTTCCTCGTGCCGCCCGCCGCGCCCGCCGGCCCCGACCTCGGTCCCGGGACACGCCTCGGCGACGTGACGCTCGTCCGGTTCGTCGCCGAGGGGGGCATGGGACGGGTTTATGAAGGGCTGCAGGGCATGCCCTGCCGGACCGTCGCCGTGAAGGTGATCCGCCCCGGCGTGCTCTCGAAGGCGTCGCTCAAGCGGTTCGAGTACGAGGCACACATTCTGGGCCGCCTCACCCATCCGGGAATCGCCCGCATCTATTCGCTGGGGATGCAGCCGGTGCATGGCGGCGACATGCCCTACTTCGTCATGGAGTACATCGCCGACGCGCGGCCGATCACCGCCTACGCGGCCGACCATGACCTCTCCACGCGGGCCCGGCTGCAGTTGTTCCGCGACGTCTGCCGCGCCGTCGCCCACGGCCACCAGCAGGGGGTCATCCATCGTGATCTGAAGCCGGGCAACATGCTCGTCGACGCCGCGGGACAGGCGAAGATCATCGACTTCGGCATCGCCCGGACCACCGACGGCGACGCGACCCTGACCACCATGCACACCGAGCTCGGCCAACTCGTCGGCACCGTGCAGTACATGTGCCCCGAGCAGTTCTCCGGCGATCCCGACGCGGTCGACGTCCGGGCCGATGTCTACGCGCTGGGCGTCGTGCTCTACGAACTCCTCGTCGGCAGGCTGCCCTATGACGTCGCCAGGCGGCCGGTCTATGCCGTCGCCCGCCTGGTCCAGGAGTCCGAGCCGACGCCGATCAGCACCGTCAACCCGCGGCTCCGCGGGGATCTCGCCACGATCGTCATGAAGTGCCTGGAGAAGGACCGGGCCCGCCGCTATTCGAGTGCCGCCGAGCTCGAGGCCGACCTGGGCCGCTATCTCGGCGGCGAGCCGATCACCGCCAGCCCGCCGCGACTCGGCGCCTCCCTCGTCAGGCTGGCGCGGCGTCACAAGCTCGCCGCGCTGACGGCGACCGGCCTGCTGACGGCGATCGTGGCGGGGGGCATCGGCGCGTCGATCTTCGCGGTGCAGGCCGCGCGGGAACGGGCCACGGCCCTGCGGGAGACGGCCCGGGCCGACGCGGAGGCGACTCTCTCCCGGCAGCGGCTCTACGTCGCCAACCTGCGATCGCTGCAGGCCGCCATCAGCACCGGAAATCTGCGGCTCGGCCGCCAGTTGCACGCGGAGAACCGCGGCCTCGTCGGCACCCCTCTGCCGCTGGAAATGAACGTGCTGGCCGCCGACCTCGACCACGCCCTGGTCGTGCTCGATTGGAAACGCGGGCCGGTGCGGGACGTCGAGTACAGCCCTGACGGCAGGATTCTTGCCGCGACGTGCATTGCCGGCGACAAGTGGCAGTCTCTTGACGACCTCAAACGACTGTCTCACGCCAGCTCCTTGCATTCTCGCAAGGGCGATCTTCTGTTCTTCGGTGTCGATGGCCAGCGGGCCTATGAACGGCTGGAGTCGCCTCATGACACATGGTCGAAATTGTGGAGTGCCCAGACGGCGGCGACTGGGCTGCGCAGCGTGGACGATCTCGCCACCGTGCCGCTGGCCGTCTGCCCGGCCGTGAACCGCACCGCGGTTCATACGGCGGAGGGCCGCGTCCGCATCGTGACCGCGGCATCCGCCGCGGAAGACGTCACCCTGGAGCACCATCGTGGCCGGCTGACGGCCGCCGCCTTCAGCCCGGATGGCACACGGCTGGCCATCCTCGGCGCGGCGCGGAGTCTCGGCCTGTGGGATGTGACCAGCGGCCGGAGGATCGCGATGCTCGGCGACGCGGACGCACGCTTCGGGGACTTCCATTTCAGCCCCGACGGCGGACGGATCGCGGCCATCTTCGACCGACGCGATCGCCGGCGGGAGGTCTGCCTGTACGACACCCGCACCGGCCGTCACCTCTCCACCGTCACGACGCAGCGGGGCCGCGGGCCGATCGATTCCCTGCTCGCCTTCAGCCCGGACGGCGATCGGCTGGCCACGAATTTCGACGACCACGAACTCCAGGTCTGGGACGTCGCCAGTGGCACGCGGGTCGCCGGCCTGCCCGGCACGGCGGGGATCGCCACGGCGGCGGCCTTCAGCCCCGACGGCCGGCAGGTTGCCGGCGGATTCACCAATGGCACGATCCGGCTCTGGGATTCCCGCACGTCCGCGGTCGAGCGGGAGTTGCTGGGTCACGACGGAGGGGTCACGACGCTGGCGTTTCACCCCGCCGGAGAGACGCTCGCGTCCGGCGCCCACGACGGCACCGTGCGCATCTGGTCCCGCGCGACCGCGCAGCCGCTCGCCACCCTTCCCGAGCACCCGGGCATGACGGCCGCCGCCTTCAGCCCGGACGGTCGGCAACTGGCGGTGGCACCGCAGGGCACCGGGAGTGTCGAATTGTGGAACCCGCGAACCATCCAGCGGCTGCATGCGCTGGCGGGCGGCCCGGGCCTCGTGACGGAGGTCGCCTACAGTCCGGACGGCACGCTCGTCGCGGCCGCCGTCAAGAACGGTGACGAAGCGGGCGAAGTCCGCGTCTGGAGGACCGACACCGGCGAACGAACCGCCACGCTCGCCGCCATCCGGCGGGGCGTCGAACGGGTCGCCTTCAGCCCCGAAGGCTCACGCCTGCTGACGACGTCGGGCGATGCCACGGTGGCGGTCTGGGAACCGCGCACGGGCCGGCAGCTCATGGCGGTGGCCTCGGGCTACCATGGCGTGTTCGTCGCCGCCGGCGCCGTCTTCGGCCTGGCTGGCACGCGGGTGGCCTACCGCATGCCCCATCTTCTCGACGCCACGACCGGCGCGGTGGCGGCAACCTTACGGCCCCAAGGTCACGTGACCTGCCTCGCAGCCAGCCCTGACGGCCTGGTGCGGGCAGCCGGCATGGCCATCGGGTCGGTCGATCTCGCCGACTTTGCGACCGGAAAGAGAATCGCCATGCTCAACGGCCATCGGGCGGCCGTGCGGGCCCTGGCCTTCAGCGCCGATGGCCGCCGGCTCGCGGCCGGCTCCACGGACGGCTCGGTCCGCCTCTGGAACACCCGCAGCGGCCCCGATGCCGCGACTGCCATCCGCGTCTTCAGCGGTCATGAAGGGGTCGTCGAGACGGTGCTCTTCAGTCCCGACGGTCGGCGGATCGTGACGGCCTCCCGTGACGGCACGGCCCGCATCTGGGATGCCGAATCAGGGCACGAGCTGTGCATCCTGCCCGCCCCCCGGGAGTTTCCGCGGGCGGTCGTGTTGAGCCCCGACGGCACGCTGCTCGTGACCGCGGCAGCCACGGGGGGTGTGCGGGTCCACGGGCTGTCCAATGCGGCCGTCATCAGCGCCCGGCAGGCGGCTGCCGCGTCGCGGTGACAGGCTCGTCTTCGATCGCCGGCAACGGCGGAGGCAGCACCCGCTGCCGCGGCTCCTCGAGGGCGCCGAGAAAGGCGGCCAGGTCGGCGAGGTCCTGCCGGTTGAGCCCCAGCGGCTTCAGGTGCGGCGACTTCACCGGAAACGCCGGGTCGTCCCGCTGGTAGGGCTGGCGCTTGAGCGTCACCATCCCCGCGTTGTACATGTTGAGCACGCCGGAGAGTTCGAACATGCCCGTGTGCATGAGCGGTGTCGTCCGCGTCACGTCCCGCAAGGTCGGCGTGCGGAAGCGGCCCCGGTCGGCCGCCGCGCCGGTGACGGCATGGCGGCCGAGGTCCTCGGTGCGCCGTCCGTAGAAGCTCAAGCCGAGGTCGTGAAACCGGCCGTCGCTGAACGTCGGGCCATGGTGGCAGTTCAGGCACCGTGCGTCGCGGCGAAACAGATCGAGGCCGAGGATCTCCGCATCGGCGAGCGCCGCCGCGTCGCCCCGCAGGAAGCGGTCGAACCGCGAGCGGCCCGACACGATCGTCCGCTCGAAGCAGGCCACCGCCTCGACCACCGCCGCGAACGAGGGCGGGCGGCCGGCGAAGGCGTCGGCAAACAGCTGCCGATACCCTGGGCTCCGCGCGAGCAGGCCGACCACCGCGTCACGGTCGGCCGCCATCTCCGCCGGATTGGTGAGCGCCTCCTCGACCTGCTGCTCCAGGCTGCCGGCCCGTCCGTCCCAGAACAGATGCGTCTGAAACGCCACGTTGCGAATCGTCGGCGTGTTTCGCTGCGGCGACCGGCCATGCGGCTGGCTGACGGCCCGCCCGTCGGCCCAGCCGAGGTTCGGCTCGTGGCAGGTGACGCAGGCAATCTTGCCGTCGGCCGAAAGGCGGGCGTCGAAGAACAGGAGCCGGCCGAGCTCGGCCTTCGCGGCGGTGTAGGGATTGCTCTCCGGGTGCACGACCTCCGGCAAGAGGCCGATTTCCCGCCATTCAACCCCTGGATCGACGTGCGGCGCCGGCCACTGGGCAGGCGGGCGGCGATAGTCTTCCCGCAGCTGCCGGACGGCTTCCGCCCGCGCGGCCGCCGACCGCTCCGGCCGCGGGGGCCGCTTCGCCGGCGGGTCGGGTTCGGCGGCCCCCACGACGGCGAGCCCGAGCACGATCCATGCCGCTCCGCTCGCCACGGCGAGCAGACTGCGGAACAAGTCTGCCCGAGCAGGATGTGAGGAATACCGACCGGGGAAACCTCCGGCGTTTCCACCGGTCGGCCAAGTGGACAAAGGCCATGGAGGGCTTTGGCCACGGACAGCGAGGATGCCGCAACGCATGGCGGTGGAGCATCGGCCGGCGGCATCGTGAAGGTGCTGCATGGGGAGCGAACTCCGCGACGTCAACGCACGCGGGCGTCGTCTGCGGCCTGAATGGTGAGTTGGGCGGCCACCACGTCCGCGGAGGCGGCCTCATCGCTGAACCGGACCGCGCCGTCGACGAACAGGGTTGCAGCCCCGCCGGAATGGAACCCATAGATTCCGAAGTTGTTGCTGCCGTTGATCATCGTCGGCCCGGGCGACTTGTATCGATTGGCCGGATCGACCTGCGTCGCGTCGCGACGAAATCCCCGGACTGCAAACTGGTTGGTGTCGGCCCAGCCGCACAGCGGAGCGTACTTGGTGCTGACGGGGCTCGAGTCGAACCGCCCGGAATCGGGCACCAACGCGCCGAACGCCCATACCTGCGGCCGCCCCGCCGACTCGACGACGGCGATGCTCTTCGAGGTGCCGTCGGTGATCTCGCGCATGCGGCGTCCCCGGGCCCCGGGGACGGTCGCTCCCTTGAGGAAGCCTTCCCAGTTGTCGGGCCGGGGATACGACACCACGGCCGGAGCATTCCACAGCGCCGCACTCGGGCCGTCGGAGGCGGCGTAATCGGCCACCGCCGCACTCCATGTCGGACTCGTGGTCTTGAACCGCGGGTGCTGCCGCGGCCCACCTGGTGTGGACGGGCACGTCATGAAGGCCAGCGGCGTCTGCACGGCGGCCATGTTGATGGCGTCGTCGAACCGCACCGCGTAGTCGTAACGGTCCGCCAGCGGACGCTCGTCGAGATAGGGCAGGATCTGGGCGCACCAATGATGGCGGATCGGCCCCACCGACACGTTGTTCGGAAAGCAGTCTCGGGCCGCGTGATACTGATGGAAGCCGATGCCGATCTGCCGCAGGTTGTTCGCGCACTGCGTGCGGCGGGCCGCTTCCCGAACCGCGAGCACGCCAGGCATCAGCAGCCCCGCGAGCCCGGCGATGATGGCGACCGCGACGAGCATCTCGACGAGCGAAAATCCGCCCGCCACGCCACGTTCGGCTCGTCCGGCCCCGGCGTCGCCACCGGTTTCTGATTCATGGCTGCATGGCATCGTCGGGGCTTCCCCTGCCGATCACTCCGGCCGCTCGCCATCCAGAGCCGCCTTCACCGCGTCTCTCGCCTGCCGCCAGTAGTTCTTCACGGTCCGCTCGGAGCATCCCATCACGGCGGCGATCGTCTTTTGATCGCAGCCGAGATACCAGACCAGGCGAAACACCTCCTTCGGCTCCGCTGCCAACTGTTCGACGGCGTCGTGAAACCGCTCCCAGCGATCGAGCGATTCCTCGGGCTGCGCGGCATCGTCCACGAAATGCCGCGGCCCGTCCCCGGCGTTGTAGACGTTCGTGCCGTGATTCGCCTGAGAGGCCGACTTGTGCGTGTACCGGCGGGCCAGATCGACGAGTTCCCGGTGGATCTGCACGGCGCCCAGGGCCATCAACGACCGCGGCGACTCGCCGGCCACGGCCAGCTGGCCCAGCGCCCGGTGCAGCCGCATGATCGCCCCCTGGAACACGTCGTCGGTGTCGTCGTAGCGGCGGACACCGGGATAGGTCCGCAGGATCTTGTGCGTCAGGTGCCGCAGCCGCGCGCTGCACACCTCGACGATCCGATCCCGCGCCGCGAGGTCGCCGTTCATGAGAGCGGTGAACAACCGGGAAACGTCCGCGGCGTCCTGCACGGCTGCCGACTCCATGACCACGCGAACCGAAAACCAGCACCGGTTATAGGATTCTTTCGCGACTCGGGAAGCCCGCGGGCCGCCCGCCCGGGGGCCCCAGGTCAGGCACCCCACCATGTGCATTACACTCCTCATTATTGACTACCTTTCCCGGCAGGGGCTATCCTCCGCCCCTGTCTCGGTTATTGGCACATGCGTCGCCTGAATCCCCAGCGGACGATCCGCTGCCTCGCCCCCGGCCTGCTGATCCTCGTTGTCTTGCCGTGCCTGCCCGCGGCGCCGGCGGCGACGACCACCCATACCGCCGCCTGGTCGGGGGGCACGATCGCGGCGGGCGAGACCGTGATCCTCAACGCCGGCGCGAGCATCACCGGCAACGTCGTAGCCAACGGGCTGCTGCAGTTCAATCAGACGACGGCCTTGACGACCGGTGGCACCATCTCCGGAACCGGCGGCCTGTCGCTGACCAACACCGGCACGTGGTTCCTGACGGGCTTGACCTCCGGCACGGGCCGGTTTGACCTGGCGATCACCGCATCGAGCGGCGTGCTAGGCATCGGCACGACGGGCACCAATCCGCTCGTCGTGGGCGACGTCGGCACCGGCACGCTCGCCGTGACGGGCGGTGTCGTGCGGAACGGCGCCGGCTTCCTCGGCTTCGCGGCGGGGAGCCTGGGCTCGGCGACCGTCAGCAGCGGCACGTGGGCCAACGCCACCGGCAGCTCGGTGCGGATCCTCTACGTCGGCTATTCAGGCACCGGCGTGCTCGACGTCTCGGGCGGCTTCGTCACCAACTCCAGCGGCTATCTGGGCTGGGCCGCCGGCAGCGTCGGCACGGCGACCGTGGGGAGCGGCACCTGGAACAACCGCGGCCCGCTCTATGTGGGCGGCGCCCTGGGCGGGACCGGTGGCACAGGCGTGCTGCACGTGACCGGCGGCAACGTCACCAGCACCACGGCATACATCGGCTCCAATGCGACGGCATCCGGCTCGGTCACAGTCAGCGGCGGCACATGGAGCACCGCCGCCAATCTGAACGTGGGCACCAGCGGCCCCGGCAGCCTGACGATCTCCGGCAGCGGCGGCACCGGGGGCCTGGTGATCGTCGGTGGCACGCTCTCCAAAGGAGCCACCGGCACGATCACCCTCGACGCCGGGGGCACGCTGCAAATCGGCACCGGCACGACGGCGTCGGGCGTCCTCGGCACCGACCTGGTCAACAATGGCACGCTGATCTTCAACCGGCTCGGTTCCGGCACGGCGGCCACGAGCATCAGCGGAACGGGGGGGCTGACGCTGGCGGGGGCCGGCACGCTCCGGCTCACCGCGACCAGCAGCTATTCCGGCGCCACGCTGGTCAACGCCGGCACCCTGCTGGTCAACGGTGCGGTCGGCAGCACGTTGGTCTCGGTGGCCGGCGGTGCCACACTAGGGGGATCAGGGAGCATCGGCGGTGCCGTGACGGTCCTGGCCGGCGGCACGTTGTCCCCCGGCGATGGCCTCGAAAGCCTGGCCTGCGGCCCCGTCTCGCTGCTTGATGGATCGGTCTTCCGTGCCGAAGTGCGGTCCGTGGTCCCGGCGGCGGACCTGCTGACGATCATGGGAGATCTGACGTTGACGGGCACGGTCGGGCTCGTGCTCGCCGATCTCGCGGCCGGTGCCGGGAGGGTTGCCGAGGGGACGATCCTCTCGCTGATCAACTATGGCGGGAGTTGGAACGGAGGCTTTTTCCATTCCGGCGGTGCGGCCTTGACGGACGGCTCCCTGTTTTCCGTCGGGGCTCAGCAGTGGCGGATCGACTATGACGCCCCCCTCGGCGGCCTGAACCACACCGGCGACTTTCTGCCCGACAGCCGTTTCGTGAACGTCGTCGCGGTGCCCGAACCCTCGGCCGGCGTCCTGCTGGCCATCGGCCTGCTCGGCACCGGATGGGCCTGGCGACGGGCACGGCGGCGGCGGCGCAAAAACGGGATTTTCTGCGGCTTGTAACCGGTTTTGCCCCTGGAGGCACTTTTCTTCGCCATTGATTCCAGGAGACGGCCTGTCCGGCCGTCTGCATCTCTCTCCTGGAGTCGACCGCATGATCACTTTCGCTGCCGGCTGGAAGGCCGAACCGAGCCGCTCCCAGCCTCTGGCCGCCCCCCACGAGGTGCTCGGACTACCCCCCGACACCACCGACGCGGCCCTGATCGTGCAGGCGGCGCGGCGGCGGCTCAACGCCATTCGCGACGCCTATGGCAGCGAGGAAGACGTGAAAGACGCCCTGGTGTCGATGATCGTCGCGGCGCGGCAGGCGATGCTCGCCCGGGCCAATGCCGAGGCTGGCCGATAGGCCCGCCTCCACACCGTCACGGCGTCATTCGGGTCGGCGAACGACCGTCAAGCCGCCCCCGTCGCGGAACGTGGCCGTTGGTGATGCCGGCGACGGTGCTCTATCCTGCTCAGCTGCAACGACGTTCCACTCGCGGCGACCATGATCTTCTCGGCGCTTCCTCCGGAGGATGACCACCGATGGTGACGCGCGTGTTCCCCCGATTCCTGGCGGCGGTCCTGCTCTCCGCCGCGACGATCCACGGCGCGGAGGTGGTCGAGGCCAAAGCGGGCGTGGCCATCCACGTCTGCGCCGGTTCGCCGCAACCCGCGCTCGACCTGGCTTCGACCGGGCGGTGGGTGGTGCAGTCGCTGTGCCCCAACGCACGGACCACCGCCATGGTTCGGGCCGCCTTCACCACCGCGGGCGTGTACGGCCTGGCGTCGGCCGATCATCGTGCGGATCTGCGGTCGCTTCCCTATGCCCGCAGGGTGGCCAACACGCTGATCATCGACGATGTGCAGGAGGCGCAGTCGCGTGGGCTGGCATGGGCCGAGTGCCTGCGGGTCGTCGCGCCGCGGGGGACCATCCTGGTGGGCGGCGGCACGCTCGATCAGGTCAAGGCGCAGCTCGCTACGGCGGGGCTGACCGTGCAGGATGCAAAACAGGAGGGCGATCACGTGCGTGTCACGGCCGCATGGCCGGCGGACATGGATCAGTGGACGCACAGCCGCTACCGCGAGGCCGGCGGCCTGTCGATCTCGCGCGACGCGATCAATCCCCTCACGCAGAACCTCTGGCTCCAGTGGCTCGACGGCGAACAAGACCCCCAGGGCTCGCACGCCGCGATGGCCGCCCTGGTCAGCGCCGATGGGCGTTTCGTCTCGCTGGCGGGCTTCGAGGTCGCCGGGCTGATCCGCGAGGGCAGCTACTGGCACGCCGGGCCGCGGCAAATGTGGATGCTCTCGTGCCGTGACGCGTTCAACGGCACCCTGCAATGGCTCCGCCCGTGGAACGGCACGCACGCGAAGAGGGTCAAGCGGCCCTTGGCCATGGCGGGCGGGCGGATCTTCACCATCGAGGCGGGGCGTTTGACCGCCACGGATCTCCACGACGGCCGCATTCTCTACGCGGCGGAGGCGCCGGTGCAGTTTCACGAGCAGTCATGGCTGCACTGCAACGCCACGGTGGCGGCGGTGCACGACCCGATCGCCAAGGTGCTGTACGTCTTCGATGCTGCGACCGGCAGGCAGCTGTGGCACGGACCGCAGGACGTGCGGTTTCCCGTCCTCCTCGACGGCGATCGCATCTATGCCTGCGTCGGCGCGGCCGCGGAAGGCCAGCCGGAACAGCCGGCGCGTCTGCTGGCCATGCGGGCGGCGAGCGGCGCGGAAATCTGGCGGAAATCGGCCCGGGAGTTCGGTGACGGGAAAGGACCGCTGACGCTTTCGGCAGCGGCGGACGGGCGGGTGCTGGCGACGGTTCCCCCCGGGGTCACGGCCGTCATCGACGGGGCGAGCGGCGACCTGCTGCACGCCTTCGACGCGGTGGCCGAGCACATCCTCAGCGACCGCATCCTGATCGTCGAAAAGGCGGGGCGGACGTCGACGGGCGTGTTTTACGACATCGCCACGGGAAAACGGATCGGCACGGGTGCGGCACCGCACCCTAATATGTCGTTGGGGCTCTATGCCTGCGCCGAAGGCGCGTACACGGAAAAAATGCTGCTCGACCTGATGGCACCGGGCGGTGACCCTGCGCGGCGTGAAAAGACCCCGCTTCCCTTCCCCTATCTGGGAACGTCCCGCCCCCATGTGACGTGCATCTCGGGTGGCGGCGTGGCGCACGGCATGATCTATCAGCCCCAGCAGGGCTGCCGATGCGGGCATTTCAGGGCCGGCCTCCGCGGCCTCTACGCGTTGGCGCCGGTCGACGTGCCGCCTCCGCAGAAGGCGTTCGAGGAGCCCGGCGAACTCGAGAAGGGGGAGGTGTTCGGCCAGGTCGATGCAACGCCAGAAGACGCCGGCGACTGGCCGATCCTGCGGGCGAATCCGACCCGCTCGTGCTCCACGTCCGCCGCGGCCGACCCGCGCGGCATTGCCTGGCGCACGCCGCTGGGCGTGCGGCCGGATGCCTGGATCGTCAAGAGCAGCTGGCGGGCCCAGCACAATCACAACCAGGTCATCAGCGCCCCGGTCGTGGCGGCGGGCAAGGTGTTCGTGAGCCTCATCGACGAGCACCAGGTCGTGGCGCTGGACGAGAAGAGTGGTGCAGTCGCCTGGCGGTACACGGCCGAATCGCGGATCGACTCGCCGCCGACGATTCATCGGGGGCTGTGCATGTTCGGCTCGCGTGGCGGCTGGGTCTACTGCCTTCGCGCGGCCGACGGTCGGCTGGCATGGCGGCGCCGCATCGCCCCGGCGGAGGAGCGGATCCTCGTCTACGGGCAGCTCGAATCCCGCTGGCCGGTGACCGGCACGATCCTCGTCGATGGTGACCGCGGCTACGCCAACGCCGGGCACGATCCGGGCATGAACATCATGGTCTGGGAGTTCGAGCCGGCCACGGGCAAGACGATCGGCTACCGGCCGACGCGGCCGACGTATCCCAACGACATGCTCGTCAAGGGGGAGGACGGGATCTACCTGAACCGCAACGCCGTCGACGCCGCGGCCCCCACGACCGGACCGCCCGGGTGGCTGGCCGCGCTGGCCCCCTACAACCCGCCGACAGCCATGCACCTGTGCGCCCTGGATACGCCGATCATCAGCGCCGCCGACACGCTCTCGCTCAAGCCGCGCGGCGGCCTCTATCTTCGGCAGATCGCCGCCAATCGCTGGGCCTGGGATCAGGGACACATGATCGGCTTCACGGCCGCAGGTTACGGCAAGCCCATCAAGGCGATGCGGCCCGGCCTCGCGCCCGATGCCATCACCACGTCCGCCGTCTTCTGCCTCGATCCCGCCAGGCTGGATGGGAAGACAAACGATGCGGTTCGCTGGCAGACGCCCGCCAAAGACGTGTGGGCCTTGGCCCTGGCGGGGCCACGGGTGATCGTCGCCGGGCCGCGCATCGATCGCCCCAAGCCCGGCTCGCGGCCGCCATCGCCGCCCCCCAGTGAGCCAACCCCCTTGCCCACCGGACGGCCCGCCGACGAGCTGTGGGATGATGCGGTGCTCTCGACGATGATGGGCCAATGGGTGGAGCGGCAGCAGGATCCGCTCGTCGCGCCGGGCTTCGTGCACGTGCTCGACGCCGCCGACGGCGGGCGTCTTGCCGATATCGATCTGCCCGCCGCGGTCGTCCAGGACGGCATCGCGGTCAGCCGCGGCCGCGTCTACGCGACCACCGCGGACGGGGCGGTGTGCTGCCTGCAGGGATCGACGCCCTGACGGCGGAACCGTTCAGGGCCGCTGATCGCGGGGGGCGGAATAGCGGCCGCCGTGGTGACAGATCTATCACCTGCTCGGCTGCCGTCCGCTGGATGCAATGCGCTCCCCGGCTCGTTCCCTGCCCCGCCGGCAACAACGGCTCGGCGGCGACGACCCGTCGGCACGGCCTCGTGGCCGTCTCACCCGAATGATTCGATTTGTTCATTGCATGAATCATTTCATGCTTGCCACCAGTCGGTCCTTCGGGTACGTTCCCTAGCCCATGAACGACTCCGACACATTCTTCGTGAACTGGCCCGGGCGGATCGTCTTTGGCGCTGGCAGGCTCGCCAGCCTCGCCGAGGAATGCAAGCCGCTCGGCGGGCGGCACGTGCTCGTGGTCACGACCGAAGACCTCGTGCGACTCGGGGTCGTGGAACGGGCCGAGCGGATCCTCCGGGATGCCGGCTTCACGACGACCCGCTTCGCCGGCGTGCAGCCCGACCCGACCTGCGACGACGTGGACCGCGCGGCGACCGAGGTCCGCCAGAGTGGCGTGGAGGTGATTGTGGCCCTCGGTGGCGGCAGCGCCATCGACTTCGCCAAGGCCCTCTCGGCGGCAGCGACCCACGACGGGCCGATCTGGGACTATGTCACCTACACCGGCGCAAGCGCCAAGCCGCTCACCGCCCCGCTTCTGCCGCTCGTCGCGATCCCCACCACCGCCGGCACCGGCTCGGAGGTGTCGCAGGGTGCGGTGCTCGACAACCCTCGCCTGGAAATGAAGGCGGCGCTGCTCACGCCGCGGATGTATCCGCGGGTGGCGATCGTGGACCCCGAACTCACCCTCACGATGCCGCCGCGAACGACGGCCATGACCGGGTTCGACACGCTCACGCACGGCATCGAGTCGTTCCTGAACGTGGACCGCAGCACACCGGCCTCCGAACTCTTCGCCCTGGAGGCGGTCCGCCGCGTGGCGGCCCACCTGCCCACGGCGATCCGCGACGGCGGCAACCGCACGGCCCGCGCCGAAATGGCCTGGGCCGCCACCTGCGGGGGACTCGCCATCGGCCTGGCCAACGCCGCGGTCGCGCATGCCATGGCCCTGCCGCTCGGCGCCCGGCTGGGAACGCCGCACGGGCTGGCGCTGGCCCTCGTGCAACCCGTCGTGCTGGCGCACACCTGGGAGGCCCAGCCGGAACGCTGCGCGATGCTGGCGGAGGCCGTGGGGGCCGCCCGGCCCGGTATGAGCGTTCGCGACAAGGCCCGGTCGCTGGTTGACTGGATCGATCGGTTCGTGGCGGAGATCGGCCTGGCTGGCCTGTGGAGCAACGCGGGCCTCGACCCGGCGCTGCCCGCCCGGCTGGCACAGGACGTCTTTGCCTACATGGGCCGCCCGGTGGCCCAATACCGACCGGTGTTCGACGAGGCACAGATCAAGCGGATGTTCGAGCAGGCGCTGGGCTGCCCGGCTTAGCAGAATGTGGAACAAGTCTGCCCGAGCAGGATGCGAGGAATGCCGACCGTGGAAACCCTCGGCGTTTCCACCGGTCGGCCAAGTGGACAAAGGCCATGGAGGGCTTTGTCCACGGACAACGAGCCACCGGCACCAGACACGGAACTACGTACAGAAACGGAGCGAAGCGTGAAGACGACGGCCACCCAGATCAAGCAGTCCCTCGACGTGGCGATCCTCAAGCCGACGACCACGGAGGCGGAGATCGAGACCCTGGCCGCGACCCTGCGGGAGGAGGGCTTCCGCTACCTGTGCGTGAACTCCCTGCACACGGCCACGGCGGCCCGGGCGGTGAAGGGCTCGAAGGTCGAGGTCGTGGCCTGCGTGGGGTTTCCGCACGGCACGGTGAAGACGGCCGCCAAGGTCTTCGAGACCGAAGCGGCCGTTGCCGAGGGGGCCGACGAGATCGACATGGTGCTCGATCTGGGCGGCCTGTTCGCCGGCAATCGCAAGCGGGTCGAGGCGGACGTGCGGGCCGTGGTCACGGCGGCCCAGGGGCGGCCAGTGAAGGTGATCATCGAGACGCCCTTCCTCGACATGCGGCAGAAGATCGAGGCCTCGAAGATCGTCCGCGACGGCGGAGCGGCGTTCGTCAAGACCTGCACGGGCGCGAGCCCCGATCCGCTGGCCCTCTACGAGGACGTGCGGCTCATCCGCCGCACCGTCGGGCCGAAGATGGGCATCAAGGCCTCCGGCCGTGTCGGCAACTTCTTCCGCTACATGAGCATGCTCGAGGCCGGGGCGACGCGGGTCGGGCTGGTGCTCGATCAGGCTCGTGAGATCCTCCGCGGCTGCGCCGAGCACAAGGGCAAGCTATGAACGCGATGACGCCGTGGACCCTGCGGATGCCTGTGCCCGTGGAGTTCGGGACAGGCGCGCTCGAACGGCTGCCGGCATTCATGCCCGGCCTGCGGCGGGCGCTGATCGTCACCGGCCGTCAGGCCATGAAGCGGGCCGGAGTGACCGCCCGTCTCGAGGCCGTGCTCGACGCCGCGGGCATCGCCCATGCGGTGTTCGACGGGCTCTCGGCCGAGCCGGAGTACGCCGAGATCGAGGCCGCCGGTCGCGCCGCGCGGGAGATGGCCGCCGACGTCGTCATCGGGTGCGGCGGCGGCAGCGCCATCGACGCGGCCAAGGCCGTGGGTGTGGCGGCCACGCATCCTGGGCCGATCATGGACTACATCGTCAACGGACCGCGGCCGATCACCGCCACCACCCTGCCGACCATCGCCATCAGTTCCACCTCCGGCACAGGCAGTCACGTCGGCCGGGTGGCCGTGCTCTCCGACCGCGCGCGGGGCATCAAGCGGGCGCTGATCTCCGACCATCTCTATCCCCGGGCCGCCATCTGCGACCCCGAGATCCTGCGGACGATGCCCCGCGAGGTGACCGCCTGCACCGGCTTCGACGCCTTCGCCCAGGCGCTCGAGGGCTTCCTCTCGCGGTCCGAGAATCCGCTCGGCAACCTCTGCGCCGAGGAGGCGATGCGGATCGTCTACCACACGCTGCCGGAGGTGCTCGAGCGGCCCGACGATCTCGAACTCCGCAACCGGATGGCCTGGGCCGACACGCTGGCCGGCATCTCGCTGGCCGCCAACGCGATCGTCATCCCGCACGTCATCGCGATGGTGCTCGGCGGACGGTACTCAATCGTCCATGGCCGTGCGATCGCGACGGTCACCGTGGCCTGCCTGCGGCACTCGCGGCCCGGTGCAGTCAGCAAGTTGTCGCACATCGCCGGCCTGTTGGGCTGCCGCGACGAGACCGACGACGCGCGGGCCGACTGGGCCATCCAGGCGATCGCCGACTTCATCGCCCGGATCGGGCTGCGGAAAAACGTCCTCGAATACGGCGTCCCCGCGGCCGACTTCGACGCGATCGGATCGGAAGTGCGGGCGGACTTCGGCGTCCGCGTGGACGCGGATCCCGTGCCGACGGATGCCGCCGGCCTGGCGGATATCCTCCGGGCGTCGGTGGCGTGCTAGAACGGCCCGGGGATTCCCACCATGGCCGACCGCCGCATCGCCTTGCTCGTCGAAACGTCGCACGCCTCGGCCCGCGAGGCGCTCCGCGGCATCCTCGCCTTCGTCGCGGAAAGCGGCGTCCGCTGGCAGCTCGACCACGAGCCGCGACGGCTGGAGAACGGGCCGCCGCCGTGGCTCCGGCGGTGGCAGGGCGACGGCATCATCGCCCGCTCCCACTGCCCGAAGGCGATGGCGGCCGTCGTCGCATCGAACGTGCCGGCCGTGGAGCTGCTCGGCGTGGCCCGCCATCCCTCCGTGCCGCTCGTGGTGTGCGACGAGCGGGCCGCGGGGCGGCTGGCCGTCGATCACCTTTTGATCTGCGGCCTGCGGTCGTTCGCCTTCGTGGGGGCGAAGGGGATGTACTGGTCGGACAACCGCCGGGCGGCATTCCGCGCGGCCCTCGAGGCGGGAGGGCATAGCTGCCACGTCTTCGAGTTTCCGCAGCACCAGCGGCTGGCCGTGCCTCCCGAGGCGCGGCTGCGCCGGCTGTCGGCCTGGCTGCGGCGGCTGCCGCGACCCGTGGGCATCATGGCGGCCAACGACCAGTACGCCGGGTTCACGACGGCCGCCTGCCGCATCGCGGGCATCGACGTGCCCGACGAGGCGGCCGTCATCGGCGTGGACAACGACGAGGTGTTTTGCGAACTGGCGGCCCCGCCGATCACGAGCGTCATCGCCGACCACTTCACGATCGGCTTCGAGGCCGCCAAGCTCCTTGCCGCCGTCATGGACGGCCGGGGACCACGGCGACCATCCGCCGGCCGGAGCGCGACGGCGGCCGACTGGGTGGCGATGGAAGTGCCTCCGCGGGGCATCGTAGCGCGGCGGAGCACCGACTTCCAGTCCGCTGCCGACGCCGACGTGGCCGCGGCCCTGCGGCTCATCCGCGACCACTTTCACGGCCCGCTGACGGTCGGCGACGTCGCCGCGCGGCTCGACGTGTCACGGTCGACGCTCGTCCGCCGCTTCAAGGCGGTGCTCGGCCACGGCTTCCACGACGAGCTCGTCACGGCCCGGGTGCGGGAGGCGAAGCGGCTTCTGGCCGGCAGCGACCTGGCGATCGAGACGGTGGCGGCCCGCAGCGGGTTCGGCTACCCGCAGCAGATGAACCGCGTGTTCCGCGGCCGACTGGGGGTCTCGCCCGCGGCGTATCGGGCCGCCCATCGCGACCGCTGAACCCGGCGCCCGCGGCGTGCCAGCCGCCCAATCGGTTCCGCTGAAAGCGGATCGGTCAGCCCGCAGGGAACATGCGGGCGAGAGGACATCGAGATCCCCGCCAGCCGGGGCAGCGGGCCGCTGACGCATCGCCCCGTCGCGTGGCCCGACCTTCGGCGCACGGCCCCGACTCAACCGGCCGCGAGGCACGACCGCACGATCGTGTGCACCTGGCCACAGGGACCGCGATCGCTGCGGTACACATGAAACCGGTCCACGGCCACCTCGAGCGGTTCGAGCTCCGCCGCCTCCCGCAGAAACCCCTCGACCGCACCGCGGCCGGCCTGCCGTTCCAGGCGGGCGAGCGTCACGTGCGGTAGGTAAGGCCGCGGCTCGACGGTCTCCCCGTGTCGTACGAGGGCCTCACCGAGCGCCGCGTGCAGATCGGAGAGGCCGCGGCTCTCGCGAACGCCGACCCAGAGCACGGCCGCCGGCCCCCGCGGCGGGAACCGTCCGCCCCCCGCGAGCACGAGCGGAAACCCGCGCCACATCACGCCGCCGAGGCCGGCGGCGAGCGGATCGACGGCCGCCGCCGCCACCGCACCGAGAAAGTGGAGCGTGAGGTGCACCTGGCCGACCGCGACCCGCCGCACGCCCGGGGCGACGGGCACGAGCGCAAGCAGCCGCCGCTGCACCTCGGGCGGGACATCGATGGCCACGAACAGCCGCACCAGCGCCGCGTCCGCGTTCGCCCCCGCGTCGCTCACGACCCGTCACCTGCCAGCGGCGCGGCATCGGCCTCGAGGGTAGACAGGCCGTTTCTCGAGAACTGGCCTTTGCAGCCGGCCAGCGATTTGGCCGTCTTGGCATCTCGTGAAGAAAGTCTATTCAGTTCAAGGAACTGCCCCGTGAACGTTGCCAGTTTCGCGGCAGTGGCAGCCGAGAGCGACGTGAGACCACGCAGCGACAGCCCATTCGCACCGCGAAGAAGCGAGTCCTTCACCCTGAACTCCGCAACAAGACTCTTGGTTCGCTCAGCCGAGAGCGATTGGATTGGGGTGACTTCTGCAGAAACTTCTTCAGCCAGCGAGGGAGGGAGGCCTGGAAATGCTCCGGGCAGCAGCAGGGCAACGACAAAGAGCACCGCGCGGCTGAGCTTCATGGCGAGCAGCATGGTTGTCGGTCGGGATAGAGAGGTTGCTTCCGGGCGAGCAACGGCTTCACCAAGAGCTGCCTGGGTCCGGAGGAAGCCGGGGTTTGCCGCACGTCGGAGATCAGCGGTTCGCGACCAAGGGATTATTCACACCACCGGATTTTATCACGCGTCCGCTGCCGCGGTTCGTTCGGCAACGAACCGCCGGCATCCCCGCCTGGAGCCTGCGAAGCTCGTGACGGAGCGCCGTCATGGTTGGTGGAACTTCGAGCACCGAACGTCGGCATCGCCAACTCGTTCGCTTCGGTCCGCGCACGCCCCGGGGAGTGGGCCCTTGACAGAAAAGTGGACATCTGTATACACCTATCGCTGACGGTCGTTGTTTCACCTATTCGCAGCCGCTTCCCACATCACGAAAGGACCGCGTCATGCTCGCCCGCCTCCACACCTTTTCCCTCTTCGGCATCGACGCCGTGCCGGTGGACGTCGAGGTCGACGTGTCGGCGGGGGCCCTCCCGGCCACGGTGCTCGTCGGCATGCCCGATGCGGCGATCCGCGAGAGCACCCACCGCGTCGCCCGCGCCATGGTCAATTCCGGGTTTAACCGGCCCAACGATCGGATCGTCGTCAACCTCGCCCCGGCCGAGCTGCCCAAGCAGGCGGCCACGTTCGACCTGCCAATTACCCTCGGGATCCTCGCCGGCAGCGGCCAGTTCTCGTCGGACCGGCTCCGCGACTACGCCGTCGTGGGCGAACTCTCGCTGGAGGGCTTCACGCGGCCGGCCCGCGGCGCGCTGTCGATCGCCATGGCGGCCGCCCGCCAGGCGCGGCAGGCCGCCCCGTCCGACCGACCGCTCAAGGGCGTGGTGGTGCCGGCGGCGAGCGCCACCGAGGCGGCCGTCGTCGAGGATATCGAGGTGATTCCAGTGACGTCGCTGACCGAAGCGGTGCAGTTCTTCGCCGGCGACCTTCACATCCCGCCTGCACCGCCGCGGGTGACGGAGTGGTTCGACCGCTTCGCGGCCTACGACATCGACTTCGCCGACGTCCGCGGACAGGAGGCGGCCAAGCGGGCCCTCTGCGTGGCGGCGGCGGGCGGCCACAACTGCCTGATGGTCGGCCCGCCGGGGGGCGGCAAGACGATGCTCGCCAAGCGGATTCCCACGATCCTGCCGCAGCTCTCGGCCGCCGAGTCGATCGAGACCACGCGAATCTACAGTGCGCTTGGCCTGATGCAGCCGGGGCAGCCGCTGCTGGCGACCAGGCCCTTCCGCGCCCCGCACCACACGATCTCGGAGGCGGGGCTGATCGGCGGCCGCTCGGTGCCGATGCCGGGGGAGATCTCACTCTCGCACAACGGCGTGCTTTTTCTCGACGAACTGCCCGAGTTCAACCGGCGCACGCTCGAGGTGCTGCGGCAGCCGCTCGAGGACGGTTCCGTGACCATCAGCCGCGCCAAGACGACGACGAAGTTTCCGGCCGACTTCATGCTCGTGGCCGCGCTCAATCCCTGCCCGTGCGGGTACCGCGGCGATCCGCGGCGTGAGTGCCAATGCACCGTGCCGCAGGTCGAGAAGTACATGGGCAAGATCTCCGGGCCGCTGCTCGATCGGATCGACATCCACCTCGAGGTGCCGGCCGTGCCCTTTCGCGAGCTCGCGGCGAGCCGGGCCGGCACGTCGAGCGGCCAGATGCGCGAGGCCGTGTTGGCGGCGCGGATTCGCCAGGCCGAGCGGTTCGCCGGCATGCCAACCCGCGCCAACGCGCGGATGAACTCGCGGCAAATCCGCGAGTTTTGCCGGCTGGAGCCGGCGGCATCCGAACTCCTGCGGGCCGCCGTCGCCGACATGGGGCTCTCGGCCCGCGCCCACGACAAGGTGCTCCGGGTCGCCCGTACGATCGCCGACCTCGACGCCTCCGACGGGATCGGCTGCGCGCACATCAGCGAGGCGATCAACTATCGCCTCCTCGACCGCGGCCTGTGGCTGTAACAGGGCCGCGTGCGTCGGACATGGCGATCTCGACCATCCGCGGATGATCTGCCAAACTTGGACCATGGCACTTCACGACACGACGGCATCGGCGGTCCGGCGGGGTGGGGAACCAGTCCGCTTTCGCATGCGGCTGGCGATCCTCGCGGCCGCGCTCATCTGCCTTGGAGGGCTGGCCCTGACGATCGACCTTCCCGTCGCCCGCTGGTGCCGCGACCCGCGGCTGCCGCGGGAGGCGATGCGGCTGCTGAACTTCTCCGAGGCTTTCGCCCACGGGACCGGTGCGGCGGCGCTGCTGGTGGTCGTGCTCGTGCTCGATCCGCGGCTGCGGCTGCCGCGGCTCGGCCGAGGAGGGATCGACGCCGGGGCCCGCGACTTTCTCCGGATCGTCGCCGCCACCTTTGCCGGCGGCATCATGGTCGACCTCATCAAGGCGTCGGTGGCACGGGTGCGGCCGCGGGCGGCTGATCTCGCCGCGGTCCAATCCGCGATCGACACCTTCAGCACGGCGGCACTGCTGCCCTCGTCCACGAGCCATGCCGACGTGGCAAGTTTTCCGTCGGGACACGCGGCCGTGGCCGCCGGCTTCGGGGCGGCCCTCGCCTGGCGTTATCCCCGGGCGGCGATCCTCTTCGCGGTGATCGCGACCCTGGCGGCAGCCCAGCGGGTCGCATCGTCGGCCCACTATCCCAGCGACGTCGCCTGCGGTGCCGCGATCGGCCTGTGCGGCGCCGCCCTGTGCCTCTGCGACCGCGGTCGCAGCATGGAAGCACCCGCTGATTCGTGATACGATTCTGGCATTGTTGCTCTGCACCGAGGTCGTCCATGCCAGCCCAGAAGAAGCCCCGTAAGGCCGTTTCCCGATCAAAGCCGGACGCGTCCGCCGGCCCCGAGGCTGGTGGGCCGCCGACGGAAGGCAAGCGGATTCTGCTCGTTGACGATGATGCCGAGATCATCGAATCGATGCGCGCGGTGCTCGAGTCGCGGGGCTATCAGATCCTCGTGGCCCGCGACGGCAACCAGGGTCTGGCCATGGCCGAGAGCGACGGACCGGATCTCGTCGTGCTCGACATGATGATGCCCAAGCGCAGCGGCTTTCTCGTGCTGGAGAAACTGCGGCGGTCGAACCCGAACCCGATCCGCGTGATCATGATCACCGCGAACGAGGGCAGCCGCCACAAGGCCTACGCCGAGATGCTGGGGGTCGACGACTACATCCGCAAGCCGTTCGCCATGGATCGGCTCCTGGACAGCGTCGACCGGCTGTTGTCCTGACTCGCCGCGGCAAAATGGGCGAATTGCGGGGCCGCAAGTTGGCGTTGACCCGTTTTCGGGACAGCCATACATTCCGGCGGTCCCTTCGAGCAGCGGCGTTTCTCGAGGATCCAGCGTGTCTCTGCAGCCCTCCACTTCGACCCCGCGCGACGACCTGAAGGAACGGGTCCGCGACGCCGTCGACATCACCGACGTGGTGGGCTCTTACATCGCCCTGCGGCGCCAGGGCAAGGCCATGGTGGGACTCTGTCCGTGGCACGAAGACTCCCGCCCCAGCTTCCAGGTCAACCAGGAGCGTCAGACCTATCGTTGCTGGGTCTGCGACATCGGCGGCGACGTCTTCAACTTCCTGATGCGGATGGAGAAGGTCGAGTTTCGCGAGGCCCTCGAGCAACTCGCCGACCGGGCCGGGATCACGATCCCCAAGGGCCGCGGTGGCCTGGCCTTTGATGACAAGGCCGCCCTCTGGAAGGCGCTCTCGTGGGCGGCCGATCGGTTCCACGACTGCCTGCGTTCGCACCCCGAGGCCGGCCCGGCGCGGGACTACCTCGCGGGCCGCGGCCTGACCGCCGCCACCATCGAGCGGTTTCGGCTCGGCTTCGCCCCGCAGTCGTGGGACTGGCTCCTGCGACAGGCGGCCGTTTCCGGCATTTCGGCTACTGACCTGCTGCGAACGGGCCTGGCCGTGGAGCGGCAGGGCCGCTCGGGCCACTACGACCGCTTCCGCGGCCGCGTGATGTTTCCGATCCGCGATCCGCAGGGCCGGTGTGTCGCCTTCGGCGGCCGCGTGCTTCCCGGCCCCGACGCCGACCCGGCGAAGTACATCAATTCACCGGAAACGCCACTGTTTTCGAAGAGCTCGATGCTCTACGGCCTCGACACGGCCCGCGAGGCGATGACGCAGTCGCGACGGGCGATCGTCGTCGAGGGCTACACCGACTGCCTCGCCGCCCGGCAGGCGGGCATCGACGACGTCGTCGCCGTCCTCGGCACGGCCCTGGGGGAGCGTCACGCGAAGCTGCTGCGGCGGTATGCCGACCGCATCGTGCTGGTGCTCGACGGCGACGACGCCGGCCGCCGGCGGGCCAACGAGATCCTCGACGTGCTGCTCGCCGAGCCGATCGACGTGCGGATCGCCCGCATGCCGGCGGGAGTCGATCCCTGCGAGTTCGTGCTGGGGCAGGGCCGCGCGGCCTTCGAGGCGCTCGTGGATGGCGCCGGCGACCCGCTCGAATACCGGATGGACGAGGCCCTCGCGGCGCTCGCCCCCGACGCCGGCGACGACGCGGCGCTGGCGTCGATCGAGAGCGTGCTCAAGGCGCTGGCGGCCGTCTCGCCCCGTTCGCCGCTGTCTCCCTCGCAGCGCCGCCTGCGCGAGGACCAGCTCCTCGGCCGGTTGTCCCGCCGCTTCGGCCTGTCGCGCGACGTGCTCCGCGGCCGGATGCTCGAACTGCGGAGCAGTTCGGCGTCGGCGGACGAGGCGAACCACGCCCCGCCCCGCCCGCTGCCGCGTCTGCCCGCCTGGGACCGCGAGGTGATCGAGGTGCTCGTGGGTGTTCCCGACAGCGCCGGCCTGATCGTGCGCGAGGTGGGGGCCGCGGGCCTGGAAAGCCGCGAGGCCCGCGTTGTCCTCCAGGCTGCGGAGCGGCTCCATGGGGCAGGACGCCCGGTCGCCCTGCCGGACCTGCTGCTCGAGATCGAGGATCCGGCGCTCCAGAGCCTGCTCGTCGCCGTCGATGAGACGAGCGCCGAGCGCGGCCCGATGGATCCCCACGAACGCATCAACCACCTCGAAGACGCCCTGCGACGCCGCTCCGCCGAGCGGCAGGCGCACGCGAGCGCGAGGACCCTGAAAACCTCCCGGCTGGATTCCCGGTCGGAGGCGGAACTTTTGGAGCGGCTCGTCGCGGAGCGGCGGGCGGCTCAGGGCATGGCCGATCCCAAGGATGGGTGAGGATGCCCGTCTCGTCGCTGCCAGCGGCCGCCGGCTTTCACCGGCGGTCCGGGGGGCGGGGCGAGTGACGGTACGATGGTGAAGGAGAACCCTGCAGATGAAAAACGTGAGCAACCAGTCGCGCGGCCCCGTGAATCGGCTTCCGCAGCCGGCGGCCGAACCGCATGCCGCCCCCCAGCCGCACGGTGACGGCGAACTCGCCCGGCTGATCGCCGTCGGCAAGCAGCGCGGCTACCTCACGTTCGACGATGTCAACGCCTACCTGCCGGACGAGGCGGTCGATCCGGAGAAGATCGACGCGCTGCTGGTGGCGCTCGAGGAACAGGGCATCGAGCTCGTCGACACTCCCCGACCGGCCGCCGCCGAGGCCGCCGCGCCGGTCGCTTCCGCTCCGGCGGCCAAGCCGCGGCGCGACGAGGCGATCACCACTCCCCCGGCGAATGCCGGCAACGACCCGATTCGCATGTACCTGGCGCAGATGGCGGAGATCCCCCTGCTCTCGCGGCGCGAGGAGATCTCGCTGGCCAAGCGGATCGAGATCACGCGGAAGCGATTCCGCCGCGCCGTGCTCGGGTGCGCCTACTCCCTGCGGACGACGGTCGACACCCTGCGGCGGGTCCACGAGGGCGGCCTGCCCTTCGACCGCACGATCAAGGTCTCGCTCACCGAGCGACTCACGAAGGAGCAGATCCAGGCGCGGATGCCGCACAACCTGGCCACCCTCGACCACCTGATGGGGGCCGCACAGTCCGACTTCCGCCTCCTCATCAGCCGGCGGACCGGAGCCGAGGAGGCCCGCGCCGCCCGGCAGCGGTTCCGCCGCAACCGGGCCAAGTCGCTGGTGCTCGTGGAGGAGCTGAGCCTCCGCACCCGCCGGGTGCAGCCGCTGGTGAAGCTCCTCCGCGGGATGTCGACCCGCATGGATCAGCTCCAGCATGACCTGCGGGCCATGAAGGAGGGCCGGCTGTCACGGGACGACCGGGCCGACATGCGGAAGGAACTCCGCGACCTGATGCTCACGACCCTGGAAAGCCCGCGGTCGCTCCGCACCCGCGTCGGATCGCTGGAAAAGCTCCGCGAGGAGTACGAGGCGGCCAAGCGGAACCTCTCCGCGGCGAATCTCCGCCTCGTGGTGTCGATCGCGAAGAAGTACCGCAACCGTGGGCTCTCCTTCCTCGACCTGATCCAGGAGGGCAACACGGGGCTGATGCGGGCCGTGGACAAGTACGAGTATCGCCGCGGCTTCAAGTTCTCGACGTACGCCACCTGGTGGATCCGCCAGGCGATCACGCGGGCCATCGCCGATCAGGCCCGCACGATCCGCATCCCGGTCCACATGATCGACGTGCTCTCGAAGCTGCGAACGACCGCCAAGAAGCTGCTGCACGAGCTTGGGCGGGAGCCCTCGCCGGAGGAGATCGCGCACGCGGCCGACGTGCCGGTGGAGGAGGCCCGCCGCGTGCTGGAAATGGGGCGGCAGCCGATGAGCCTCGACCGCCCTGTGGGGGAGAGCGAGGACGCGAGCTTCAGCGAGTTCGTCGAGGACGTGGGCGTGGCCAGCCCCGCGCAGTCCACGACGCACGGCCTGCTGCGGGACCGGATTGAATCGCTGCTCAAGACCCTCACCTACCGCGAGCGGGAGATCATCCGGCTCCGCTACGGCCTCACCGACGGCTACACCTACACGCTCGAGGAAGTGGGGCGGATCTTCCGCGTCACCCGCGAACGGGTGCGGCAGATCGAGGCCAAGGCCGTGAAGAAGCTGCAACACCCGGTCCGGTCACGGCAGCTCGAAAACTTCATGGAAGGCGCCGCGAGCGTCAACTGACCGGCCGCGGTGATCGGCCAATCGTGGTCCACAGGCCGGCCGGCCCCCCTTCGTGGCGGCCGGCCGGCCGCATTGGTACACTCCCGGGCATGACCGTCGCCGTCACCACCGCCACGCTCCGCACGCTGCACCGCATCCATCGGCAGTTGGCCGACCTCCAGGATCAGCTGGCCGCCGGCCCGCGCCAGGTCGCGAGCCGCACCAGGCAGCTCGAGGCTGCGGAGACGAAGAAGGCCGCGGCCCAGGATGACGTGAAAAAGGCCCGCATGGCCGCCGACCAGAAGCAGCTGCAGCTCAAGTCGGCCGAGGCGAAGAACCGCGACCTGGAGGGCAAGCTCAACGCCTGCAAGACGAACCGCGAGTACCAGACACTCACCGAGCAGATCGCGGCCGACAAGATGGCGCTCAAGGTGCTGGAGGACGAGATCCTCGAGGCCCTGGAGCGGATCGACGCCCTCAAGCCCACCGTGCCGGCGGCCGACACGGAGGTCGAGGCTGCCAAAAAACTGCTTGCCGCCGCGCAGGCGACCGTGGCGGCCGAGACGGGCCGGCTCAACGGCGAGGTAACCCGGGTGCGTGCCGAACTGGAGGCCGTCGAGAAGGAGCTTGCCGCGGACGTCCGCGAGAAATACGAGCGGGTCGTGAAGCACAAGGGCGCCGACGGCATGGCGCCGGTCGAGGGGCAGAGCTGCGGCGGCTGCTTCCAGCAGATCACGGGCAACATGCTTTCCGATCTGATGCTGGGCCGGGTGGTGATGTGCCGCAGCTGCGGCCGCCTGCTCTACGTGCCCGAGTCGTCCGCCCCGGCCTGATCGCCGGCTCCCGCCCCGGGGCCGCCGTCACGCCCCGGAAGTGAACTTCCAGAACCTGGAGAGACCGAGATGTCCGATCGCATTCCCATGACCCGCGCCGGCTACGAGAAGCTCAAGGCCGAGGTCGATCACTTCGAAAACGTCGAGATGCCGAAACTCGCCGCCCGCGTGGCCGCGGCCCGCAGCGAAGGGGATTTGAGCGAAAACGCGGAGTACCACGGGGCCCGCGAGAGCCAGGGCATGATGCAGGCCAAGATCAACCTCCTGCGCGACAAGCTGGCCCGGGCCGTGATCGTGGAGCGGGCGAAGGAGGCCGGCGACGAGGTGGTTTTCGGCGCCACGGTCGTGGTCAAGGACCTCAAGTTCGGCGACGAGGAGATCTTCGTGCTCGTGGGCGCCGGCGAGGAGGATTACGACGCCGGGCGGATCAACGTGGCCAGCCCGCTCGCCCAGGGCCTGCTGGGGAAGAAGGTGGGGGAGAAGGTGTCGATCGACGTGCCGGCCGGCACGATGAAGTTCGAGATCCTCGAGGTCCGCTTCGACGACTGACTGTACGCCTGCGGGGCCATCCATGGCCCCCGCAGGCTTGGGCCGTCGCGGCGAACGCCAAGGGTTCGCCTGACGGCCGGGCGGTCGCACCTCCGGGCGACCGTGGCCGCTGCTTCTGGAGCGGCGGCCTCCGACCGTCGTGTCCCCCGGCTTCCGCCGGGGGCTTCTTGTGTGGATGACGCGCGTGGCCCAAGAAGCCCCGGGTGGCAACCCGGGGACTCCGGGCCCGAAAACCACCCCACCGTCCATGCCGCATGACGGCACGTGATTCCCCGGCTCAAGCCCCCATCGCATGGCACCCGGAAAGGCATGCAACCATGGGCTTCATGAGTCGAGGCCGGCGAACAGCGCCGAGCCGATGCGAATCATCGTCGCGCCTTCGAGGATCGCCTCCACGAAGTCGCCACTCATTCCCATCGAGAGTTCGCGCAGAGAATCGCCCCCCGGGAGCGTCGCCGCAAACCGGTCACGCAGTTCGCGCAGCCGGGCGAACTCGCGGCGGGCGGCCCACGGATCGCCGTCCGGCACACTCGCCATGCCCATCAGGCCGCGGATGCGAATCTCGGGCCGCGTCGCCGCTGCGGCCACGATCGCCTCCGCCTCGGCCTCCGTGGCCCCGGTGCGGTCGGGATCGCCTGCCAGGTTCACCTCCACGAGCGCCTCGCACACGCCCCCGGCGGCGGACTCCGCGGCCAGCGCCTCGAGCAGCCGCCCGCTGTCGAGCGAATGAATGAGCGGGTTCACGGCCAACGTGCGGCGGATCTTGTTCCGCTGCAGGTGCCCGATGAGATGCCAACGCGGCGGCGGCGCCAGGTCGGCGAGGGCCTCCGCCTTGCCCCACAACGCCTGCGGCCGGCTCTCGGCGAGGTCGTGGCAGCCCGCGGCATGCACGAGCCGAGCGGCTGCGGCATCGACGTACTTCGTGACCCCGATGAGCGTCACCGTGGCCGGGTTGCGGCCCGCGCGGCGGCAGGCCTCGGCGACCTGGTCGCGGACCCGAGCCAGATTGGCGGCCACCACCGCCGCGGCCCCCTCCGGCAGCGGCCGGCCGGTCACTGGATCTCGAGCGTGCGGGCCACCTCACCCGAACGCTTCACGCGGCCGAGCAGGAACTCGCACGACACGTTGCAGCCAAGGAGCGTCCGGTTCCGGGGCACGTCGAGCGCCCGATACAGCAGCCATTGTTCGAGGCCCGCCTGCACCCGAAATCCCACGGCCTGGTGCGGCGGCAGGATCGTCCGCATGTCGGCGACGGTCAGCTGCCGCCAGGTTCTCGGCTTCGCGATTCGCTTCGCGTCGCAGTCGATCCACAAGGGGGCGTACAGCCGGATCGCGCCCTGCTGTTCCAACACCAGCCCGTCGGCCGTGACGTCGAGCGCCCCGCGGCCCGCCACCCGCCACTCGGGCAGGGCCAGCGGCAACGCCATGAATCGCGTTTTGGTATCCGCCGTGATCACTTCGCGAGTCTCCTCCTCGCGGTGGCAATCGAGGCCGCCTGCGACCGGGACCGTGCCGCGATACCGCAGATCCTGCACCGCCACGGACCCGCCGGGACGCGGCGTGACGGCATCCGCCAGCAGCACGAGCTTTTCTCCGGGCAGGACGACCACCTGTCGCTCGATCTGCATGCCGCCGGTGAGCGGCGCCACGACTTCCAGGAACGTCGCCTTGCGATCGGACTCCCAGCAGGAGACGGTCCACGCCCCCTCCGCGTCGAGCGGCCGCCCCTCGGCGACGGCCGACCAGCGCCACGGCCCGTCCACAAGCAGGCGGTCGTCCACCGCGATCTCCAGCCGCGGCGTCGCCTCGCGGTACTCCAGCAGCACACGCACGCCGCCCCGTTCCCAGCCGGAACGGAGCACGGCCACGGCCGCAGCCGGGTCGTGGAAGTCGCGCGGCAGGCAGCGGCCGGCGACGCGGCCCCGCACCAGCGCTCGGGCCGCCCGGACGGCCGGCCGGGATCCGTCGCGACACGACGTCAGCGCATCGAGCAGCGGCGCCGAGAAGCACGCGGGCAGACGTCCGGGGCCGGCGAGGATTCGCCCGCCCCCGCCGAGCAGTCGCAGGGCGGCGGCGGCGGCCGTAGCCCATGCCGTCTCGGTGGCCTCGTTCCACGGCGGGCCGCCCGTCGCCAGCCCTGCCGCGCGAACGCCGCTCCAGCGCACGATTCGCTCGACGACGGCCGCTGATCCTGACAGGCCGACGGCGCCGGCCGCCGTCACCAGCCGCCGGATCTCCTCGGCGACGGCCGCCGTCGCCGACTCCTCCAGGCAGCGGCAGGCCTCGATGTCGTTGAACAGCCGGGCCAGCACGAGCACGAATCGCGCCGGCTGTGTGTCGCGGCCGGCCAGCATTCTCTCCGCCGCCCGTGCCTGCTGCACGAGCCGCTCGAGCAGACCCCCGGCGGAGCCGCCCGCCCGCTTCGTCCGGGCCATCCATCCCAAGGCCCACGCCGCCGCCTCGCAGAGCAGCCAACGGTCCGGCGACTCGGCACACTCGATCACGTGATCGAGGCACGCACCGATCTCCGTCTCCAGGAACGTCATCCGCTGCGCGTTTCCGGATCCGCGCCCCACCTGGCCGGCGAGCCGCCGCAGCCGCCGCCGCACCTCGATCGAGCCGCTGACCTCGGCCAGCTCCCGGATCCGCCTGCCCGCGGCGCGGCCGCCCACCTTCGCCGGCACGCCCCGGTGCCCCGCACCCTGGTTCCGCCCGGAAGGTGGGGGCGTGGTCGCTTCCTGGGCCTGGCGGGCCTCGGCGTTCCCACGACTCTTGCCCTTGGCCTGCTTCTTCTTGTGATGCGTCGCGACCATCTGCAGCCCAGCCTCCGGAGTTTCCCTGTCGACCCGCGGGCCGGTATCGTAACGGAGGCGGTGGCGGTTCTCCACGGCCCGATCCCCCAGGAGCCCACCATGTTTCACGCCTGTCTCCGTTCCTGCTGCCTCGCGGGCATGCTGCTAGCCTGCGTCGGGTCACCGCGACCGCTCCTCGTGGCGGCCGAGCCCCCGACCGCGGCTGCCGACGCGGAGGCCCCGCCCCGCCCCGCCTCCCGGCCCGACCGGCATCCCGAGCTCAAGCGGCTGTCGCGCACCGAGGAGGTGTGGATCGACAAGGCCCGCAAGGAAGTGATCGTGGGCGGGAAGATCGTGCTCGACCGGGGCCCGATCGAGGTGTTTGCGTGCGTCGAGAAGACGAAGGAGCACGAGGCGATCGTGGCCACCCGGTCGACCGCTCGGCTGATCCACGCGGCGCTGTTGGCGATCGGGCTCGACCCGGGAAGCCCGGTGTCGTTCGATCCCGAGTATGCGCCCGCCAAGGGGCCGCGGGTGAGCGTCCGGCTGCGCTGGAAAGACGCCGCGGGCAAGGAGCAACAGGCGCGGGCCCAGGAATGGATCCGCAACGCGCAGACAGGAAAGCAACTCGAAGCCGAATGGGTGTTCGCCGGCAGTTCGTTTTGGCGGGATCCCAATGACGGCATCGAGTACTACCAGGCCGATGGCGGCGACGTGATCTGCGTGTCGAACTTCCCCACGGCGCTGCTCGACCTGCCGCTGCAGAGCTCGCAGGCCAATGCGGACCTCCTCTTCGAGGCCTTCGCGGGCCGTGTGCCCCCCCGAGACACCGAGGTCGACCTGATCCTCTCCGCGGTCAAGGAGTGATGTCCGGCGTCAGCCGACGTGGCAGTGAGCCAGGACATCCCGCGGCGGCGCCACGTATCCGGTGTAGAACGGGCCGAACTCGGCGTAGCGGGCGCTCGCCTCGTCGAACCGCATCGTGTAGACGATCTCCTTCAGCCAGTCGGGCCGCCGGGCCCAGAGCGTCACGCCCCACTCCCAGTCGTCGAGCCCCACGGCCACCGTGATCAGCTGGCTGACGCGGCCGCCGAACTTCATCCCCGAGGCGCCGTGCTCGGCCATCAGCCGGCTGCGTTCCGCGAACGGCAGCGTGAACCAGTTCTCGCCCACCTTCCGCTTCTTGTTCATCGGGTAGAAGCAGGCGTTGGGCCACGGGGGCAGCTCCGGCTCCAGCCGCGCCTGCCGCATCGCCGGCTCCCGCGCCGCGTAGCCCTGCACCTTGGCGTTGTAGGACGGACTGTCGGCCACCTCCCCCTCGGCCACGAGCCGGGCGGCGTACTGTTCGACCGTCGGCACGTACTCGCTCACCTCGGTGAGGCTCACGAACGAGTAGGTGGGCACGAGGGCCGGGCCGAGCGGGCCGGCCAGCAGCCGCTGGTGCACGTCGTCGACCGCCAGCGGCGAGCGATCCATGACCACGACGCCGAAGTCGGCCTTGTGGCCGGGCACGACCCAGGTCTGGAGCCGCCGGGGCGCGTGCGGTGCGGCGGGGTCGAGCGTGGCGGCGAAGGCATCGACGCCGGCGGCGATCTCCGCGGCCGAGAGCGCCGCCAGCCGGCCGCGGTCGAAGGCGTAGAACGAATGGGTCACGTGCCAGCCGGTGCAGGGCTCGATCGAGGTCTCGACGGACTGGGCGGCGGCGTGCGGTGGCGGCCCGCCGTGGCGGTGGGGCGCGGCGGGGGCGGCAGGCTGTGACACGGGCATGCTCCGGAGCGGCTCGGGAATGAAAACGGCGCCGCAGTCTACGCTCCGGGTCTGCCACTTCCCAGCCGCAGAGCGCCGGCGGGCCGCTGTCCAAGGGGGGGCGGTTGGCGGTACGATGAAGATTCGGACCACAGGCAGGCACGCAGAGGGGAGACCACCATGGGACAGGCGATCGTCGATCCGGCTGAGCTCCGCAGGTTCGCGGGCAGCCTGCGGAAGTTCAGCGACGAAGTGGTGGCCCAGATGCAGATGGTGCAGCGGCAGCTCGCCGCCTTGAGCTCCACGTGGCGCGACCAGGAGCAGCAGAAGTTCGCCGAGGAGTTCGAGCAGCAGCTCGGCACCTTCAAGCGGTTCGCGGAGTCGACCAGCGAATACGTCCCCTACCTGATCCGCAAGGCGGAGCGGGTCGAGGAATACCTGCAGCAACGCTGATCGCCGCGCCAGGAGCCCGCCGCATGTCCGACCAGGCCGACGTCAAGTCGATCGACACGCTCGCCTTCGTCAAGGCGGCGTTCGCGGCGTTCGCGCACGAGACCAACCAGGCCGTCTCCGAGATCGAGATCCAGGGGCAGCGGGCCGTGGAATGGATCACGGTCGACCGGGCCGCCTTCTGGAAGGCGGAAATCCGCCGCCGGTCCGACATCGTCAACAAGGCGATCAAGGATCTGGAGCACTGCCGCACCTTCAAGAAGGTGGGCGACAACACGCCGTCGTGCATCGAGGAAAAGAAGGCCCTCGACAAGGCGCGGAAGCTGCTGGAGACGGCCGAGCGCAAGGCCGAGGCCGTCCGCCGCTGGACGCCGGTCGTGCAGCAGCAGTTTCGTGAGACGTGCGTGCGGCTGGTGCGGTTCCGCGAGGTGATCGACGTCGATTGCCCGCGGGCGATGGCCCAGCTCGAGAAGATGCTCAAGGCGCTGGACGCCTACCAAAACGCATCCAGCCCGCGGGCGGCGGACGGCGGCGCGGGCGGCACCGGGGCCCAGAACGTCACGCGCCAGCTCGACGCAGCGGCGCCCCCCGCACCGGCCGCGGCCCCCCCCACGGAGGCGGCATCATGAAGGTCGGCGACCTCTCCAGCGGGGCCTCGAAACTCGCCAACGCCCTCAAGCAGCTCAACATCAAGTGGGACAGTGCCAAGGACACATGGCACGACACCCGCGCCAAGGCCTTTCAGAAAGACAACGTCGAGCCGCTGCTGCCGGCCGTCAAGGAAACCCTCGACGCCCTCGGGCGGCTGGCCGAGGTTCTCGACCGGGCCGCCCGCGACGTCAGCGAGCACGACGGCGGCTGACGCCGCTTCCCGCCCCGCACCACCCCGTGGATCAGCATCTGTGAGCACCGACGCCCTTCCCGCCCCAGCCGCCTCCGTGAACGCCTACGACCGCGACCTCTTGCGCGGCCAGATGGAACTGCTGCGCACCGAGGCGGCCCTGCGGGCCCGCCTCGAGAACGAGATCGCGGCGGAGCACGAGGCGGCGGTGACGCAGACGCGGGCCGACGCGGAGGCCGCCCTCGCCGCCACGAAGCAGAAGTACGCCGCCGAGATCGAGGCCACGCAGCGGGAATACGCGGGCCTGCTGCACAAGGCCGACGCCTACCTCGCCGCCGAGCGCGGCAAGCTCGACGAGCAGCGCAAGGCGATGGCCGCCCAGGTCGCCAAGCTCTGCGAGAAGGAGGCACGACAGGCAAAGGAAGACGATCAGTTCGACGAGCTGTCGATCAAGGAAAAGCACAAGGAGGACCGCAAGCAGCCGGCCCGCCTGTTCGCCAAGGATGAGAAGGAGGTCGCCCGCGTGAGCGGCCAGATCACCGAGGCGGAGGCGAAGGCGGGCCAGGCGCTGGCGACGTGCGGCCTGACACCGGCCGCCGGCGCGGACGACGCACCGCTCCCCGAGGGCAAGGAGCTGCTCGCCGAGATCGAGTCGCTGCGGGCTTCGATCGTCGAGCAGGCCAAGGTCATCGTCGACCTGCCGGCCGCGAAGCAGGCATTCGCCGGCGGCCTGCAGGGGGCGGCGATCGGGCTGCCGATCGTGCTCGGCCTGGCGGCAGGGGCCGCCGCCTTCTTCGGCCTGCCCGGCGGCATGGACATGGGCCTCAAGGCGGCCGCGGCGGCCGGCACGGCCGCGGTCCTCGCCGGCGGCGGGATCGCGGGCGGCCTGTCGTTCGTGCGCGGTCGGCGGAAGGTCGCCCGCGAGCAGCTCGCCGGCCTGCAGGCGGCACTGGCGACCGCGGTGGCCCGGGCCCGGCGGCTCGAACCGGCCTGCGCCGAGTTCCTCAAGGTCCGCCGGGACGAGCAGGCGACGAGGCTCGAAGCCCGCTTCGCACAGGAGCAGGAGCAGCGCCGGGCGAAGTCGGAAGAGCGGCTGGCGTCGTTCACGGCCAAGCGTGACAAGGCGCTTGCCGACCTGGAGGCGAAGTACCGCGGCTCGTGCGCGGCTCTCGCTCAGAAGGTGGCGGCGGCGAAGGACGCCGCGGAGCAGAAGTATCCGCCGCGGCTGGCCGCGCTGGAGACCAGCGGCCGCGAGGACATCGCCACGCTCGAACGCGAGCGTGACGAGCGGCTGGCGGCCGCCGACCGCCGCCGCGACGAGCGGCACCGCGCGATGACCGCCCGCTGGCAGGAGGTCCGCGAGCGCACGGCCGCCGTCTACGACGAGGCCAATCGCATCGACGCCGCCGCCTTCAGGCCCTGGGACGAACTGGCCCGCGACGACGTGCCGCTGCCGGCCGATCCGCCCCCCGGGCTGCGGTTCGGGTCGCTGGGGCTGTCGCTGGAGCGGGTGCCGGGAGGCGTGTCGGGTGAGCCGGCGCTGAACGCCTTCGGTCCGGTGTCGTGGACGCAGCCGGCCATCCTCCCCTACCCCGTCCACTCCTCGCTGCTGATCAAGACGACGGCCGACCAGAAGGAGACGGCCTCGGCGCTGCTCCAGGCGCTCACGCTGCGGATCGCCACCGGCATTCCGCCGGGGCAGAGCCGGTTCACGATCATCGATCCGCTCGGCCTCGGCAAGCAGTTCGCCGGCTTCATGCACCTGGCCGACCACGACGAATTGCTCGTCACCAGCCGGATCTGGACGGAGCCGCCGCTCATCGAGCAGAAGCTGGCCGACATCACCGAGCAGATGGAGGTGGTGATCCAGAAGTACCTGCGAAACGAGTACGAGTCGATCGGGGCCTACAACGCCGAGGCGGAGGTGCCGGAGCCCTACCGGTTCGTGGTCGTGGCCAACTTTCCCGCCAACTTCAACGAGACCAGCGCCCGCCGCCTGGCGAGCATCGCCGCTTCCGGCGCCCGTTGCGGCGTGTACACGATCATCTCGGTCGATACCAAGGCCCAGATGCCGTCGGGCTTCAGCCTCGCCGAGCTCGAGCAGCACGCGACCACGCTCGTGCTCAAGGACGGCACGTTCACCTGGAGCGACCCCGAGTTCTCCAAGTGGCCCCTGACCGTGGAGCAGGCGCCCCCCGACGACGTGTTCACGCAGATCATCCAGCGGGTCGGCAAGGCGGCCAAGGCCGCCAAGCGGATCGAGGTGCCGTTCGACCGCGTCGCCCCGGCGGAGGAGGACTGGTGGAAGGGGAGCACGGCCAACGAGGTGCTCGCGCCGCTCGGCCCCGCCGGCGCCAAGAAGCTGCAGTACCTCAAGCTCGGCAAGGGCACGAGCCAGCACTGCCTGATCGCCGGCAAGACGGGCTCCGGCAAGTCGACCCTCATGCACGCGATGATCACGAGCCTCGCGCTGCAGTACAGCCCCAACGAGATCCAGTTCTATCTCATCGACTTCAAGAAGGGCGTCGAGTTCAAGCTCTACGACCACTACAAGCTGCCGCACGCCCGCGTGATCGCCATCGAGAGCGAGCGCGAGTTCGGCCTCTCCGTGATGGAGCAGCTCGACCGCGAGCTGAAGCGGCGCGGCGACCTGTTCCGCGAGCTCTCCGTGCAGAACGTGGCAGGGTTCCGCCAGACGGGGCACCCCGACCCGATGCCGCGGATTTTGCTGCTCATCGACGAGTTCCAGGAAATCTTCGTCGAAGACGACAAGATCGCCCAGGATGCCTCGCTGATCCTCGACCGCCTCGTCCGCCAGGGCCGGGCCTTCGGCATGCACGTGCTCCTCGGCTCGCAGACGCTGGGCGGCTCCTACAGCCTGCCGCGGGCCACGATGGGGCAGATGGCCGTCCGCATCGCCCTGCAATGCAACGAGGCCGACTCGAGCCTCATCCTCTCGGAGGACAACACCGCCGCCCGCCTGCTGACCCGGCCCGGCGAGGCGATCTACAACGACGCCAACGGCATGGTCGAGGGCAACAACCCGTTCCAGGTGGTGTTCCTCAACGACGACCGCCGGGAGCGGTATCTCGGCGCGCTGCGGGAGCTGGCCGACCGGCGGACCGACATCCCGCAGCTGCCGCGGATCGTCTTCGACGGCAACCAGGCGGCCGAACCGGCGGGCAATCCCCTGCTCACGGAGCTCCTCGACGCCGGCACCGTGCACGGCCGGGAAATGACCGCGCCGCTCGCCTGGCTCGGCGATGCGATCGCCATCAAGGATCCAACCGCGGCGATCTTCCGCCGCCAGGGGGGAGCCAACCTGCTGATCGTCGGCCAGCGCGAGGACCTGGGGGCCAGCCTGCTGGCGATGGCTCTCACCAGCCTCGCCGCCGGCCACGACCCGCACCCGGGCGGCGGCCTCGGTCGCGCCGCGCGGTTCGCGCTTCTCGAGCCGGCGATCGCCGAGGAGAAGCCCGACCTGCTGCTCGCAAAACTGGCCGACCACCTGCCCCACGAGATCGAGGTCGTGGGCCGGCTGGGCACGGCCGACGCCCTGGAGACGCTGGCCGCCGAGATCCGCCGCCGGCTCGACGGGCAGATCATCGACGCCGAGGCGGTGTTCGTCGTGGTCCGCGACCTGGGCCGGTTCCGCGAACTCCGCAAGAGCGACAGCGACTTCGGCTTCTCGATGGGCGACAAGAAGGCCGGACCCGCGGAGAACTTCCTCACGCTCATCAAGGATGGTCCGGCCGTCGGCGTGCATGCCATCATCTGGTGCGACTCGCTGACGAACCTGCAGCGCACCTTCGACCGCAACGCGATCAAGGAGTTCGAACTGCGGGTCCTCTTCCAGATGAGCGGCAACGACTCCAGCCAACTCGTCGACACGCCCGCGGCCGCGAAGCTGGGCCCGCAGCGGGCCCTGTTCATCCACGAGGAGACCGGCACGCTGGAGAAGTTCCGCCCCTATGCGTTTCCGTCGGCCGAGTGGCTCGCCGCCGTCGCGGCGGCGATGGCGAAGCGGCCGCAGGGCACGCCGGTGCCCCGGCAGCGGCCGGCCGCGAAGCCGGCGACCGAGTCGGCCGATGTCGGCGGCGGACTCGGGGGCTTCACCGCGTTCGGCGGCGGCGATTTCAACTTCACGAAGATGCTCGACGACCTGCCCGGCGGCGACGAGACGACTCCCTCCGAAGACAACGCTGCAGGCTGATACGGCTCACACGTGAGCCTCGCGCACGAACCACTCCTGGGCAACACCGGTCAGGGCGGGGTTGCCCATGCCCCAGGAGCCGGCGTGGCTGACCCGCGAAGGCAACGACCAATCCGCCTGCGGCGGATCGGTGCCCGCCGCAGCGCAGGCAGCCTCGAGAGAACGGAGGCCCGGAAGTCCGAAGCGAACGTTCGGCGATGGGGCGTGGGCAGCCCCGACCAGCGTGACGCCCGAGGTTCAAGTGTGAAGCGTAGAAGGGGCCGTCACTGCCGGGGGCGGCGGCCGACCGCGACGGTCACCGCCAGCGGCGCCCCGTCGCGGACGAGATCGATGTCCACCGCCTGGCCCACCGGCACCCGGGTCAGCAGCAGCACGAGCGTCGCTGGATCGGCCACCTCCTCGCCGTCGAACCGCACGACCAGGTCTCCCGCGCGGATGCCCGCCAGCGCCGCCGGGGACCGCGGCTCGACGCCGGCCACGAGCACCCCGGCCACGTCGGCCGGCGTGGGCCGCAGCGCCATGCCGAGGTAGCCGCGCTCGACATGGCCCGTCTCGAGAATGGCGCCACACACCTGCCGCGCGGTGTTGCTCGGGATCGCGAAGCCGATGCCCGAATAATCGCGGCCCACGATCGCCGTCGTGATCCCCATCACCCGGCCGTGCACGTCCACCAGCGGCCCCCCCGAGTTGCCCGGATTGATCGCCGCATCGGTCTGCAGGAACTCCTGATACGGGCTCTCGAGCACGCCCCGCCGGCCGACGGCGCTGACGATGCCGTAGGTGATCGTGCGATCGAGGCCGAAAGGGCTGCCCATCGCCCACACCATCTCCCCCACCTCCACGGTCTCGCTGTCGCCCCAGGCGGCCGTCGGCAACTGTTTGGCGTCGATCCGCAGCACGGCCAGGTCGGTCGCGGCGTCGGCACCGACGAGGTCGGCCGCGAAGGTGCGGCCGTCGGCCAGCGTCACGTCGATCGCGTCGCTGTTGGCGACGACGTGGTAGTTGGTGACGATCACGCCGTCCTCGGCGACGATCACTCCCGAGCCGACCGATTCGCTCGTGGCCCCGACTGGCCTGAGCCCGCGCAGCGAGGCGATCTCGTCGGCGATCGTCAGCACGCGGCGTTTCGACGTCACGTTGACGACTGCCGGCCCGATGAGCCGGGCCAGCGTGGTGAACAGCTTGCCCACGCTCGTCAGCTCCGCCCCCGCCGCGGCGTCGCGAATCGCCGCCAGTTCCGCCCGGGTCTTGGCGTACTGCACCCGCCCGGCGAGCGACGGCCAGACGATCAGCCCGACCAGGCCCACGAGCCCGAGAAAGAGGAGCGTCGTGCGGCTCGCGCCGCCCCGGGGATCACCGTGCATCGTGCTCCTTCCCTGCAGGTCCAGGCTCCGGTCAGCCGCGGGCCAGCGCCCAGCGTCGCACCTGGTCGATCGCGAACTTCGCCGCCCGCGAGCCGGCCAGGAAGGCCCCGCCCCCCAGCATATGCCGAAACCGCTCCACGCCGGCGTCGGTCACGAGGGCGACCTCGATCTCGCCGCGGCCGTCGGCCACCGGCTCCACCGCACCGACGCCCAGCCCCAGGGCCGCGTTATGCTCGGCCCGGGCCCGGGCGGCAAGCGCGGCGGCCAGGCCGGAGTCGGCCGACCGCGGCAGCACCCGGCCCCCCCGAAAGCAGCCGCCCTGTGGACTGCGGGCCGCGGCCTGGGCGAGCAACGCCGCCACACGACCATCGGTGCCGACCTCGGCCGTGGCCAGCGTCACCCCGGCGGCGGCCACGGCGGCGACCACCGCGTCTTCCAGCTCATCATCCTCGACGCCATACACGAGCGGGCCCAGGCAGTGGCGGATCGTCGCCTCGGTGTCGGCGATCTTGCCTTGGCACTCGGCCTCGTCGCGGCCGCGGGCGGCGATCCGCAGCGTGATCGTGGCCTCGTGGGCGGTGATCCCCACGAGCGGGTCCCGTCCGCGGCGCACGAGATCGGGCAGCATGGCCTCGATGGCGCTCTCGCCGGCGCCGAAGCATTTGATCCGCCGCTGCACGATCGTGGCCCGCTCGGGCAGCATGGCGAGGATGGCCGGCATCACGGTGCCCCGCCACATCGTCCGCATCTCGGCCGGCACGCCCGGCAGGGCGAAGATCCGCGCGCGGCCGCCGGCGACATCCAGGTCGATGCCAGGGGCCGTGCCCTCCGGATTGGGAATGATCCGGCTGCCGCGCGGGAAGACCGCCTGCCTGCGGTTGCTCTCCGGCATCGGCATGCCGCGCCGGGCGAACCGCGACTCGACCGCCGCGAGGGCCTCAGGCGAGAGTTCGAGCGGACTGCCAGCCACGGCCGCGAGCACGTCGCGGGTCAGGTCGTCGGCGGTCGGGCCGAGGCCGCCGGTCGCCACGACGATCTCGGCCCGGCCGGCGGCCGCACGAAACGCCTCCACGCCCGCCTCCAGCGTGTCGGCCGCCGTCGTGTGAAACACGACCGGCACCCCGAGCACGCCGAGTTCGGCCGACAGCCATTGGCTGTTGGTGTCGAGCCGCTGGCCCGAGGTCAGTTCGTCGCCGATGGCGATCACTTCCGCCCGCATCATGCACCTCGCCTCACGTTTTCCGGGGCCATGATCCTACACCCCGACACCAAAACGCCCCCGGCGGAAGCTGGGGGACTCCGGGTGAACCGCCTTTCCCCGTGCCATGCGGTACGGGTTCCAACCGGAGTTCGGAATACCTTCGTGCGGCATGGACGGCGGGGAGGTTGTCACGCCCGGTGTCCCCGGGTTTCCACCCGGGGCTTCTTGCCGCACTGCCCACAAAACGCCCCCGGCGGGAGCCGGGGGACTCCGGGTGGCATTCCTTCCCGGTCGCCATGCGCCGCGACCGCGGCCGCGGCAGGACGCGGAGCCTTGCCGCATGGGCGACAGCCGCTCGGGCTGGCGGGCGGGGCGACGGCAGGAAACAATGCCGGCATGAACTACGGCCTTCTCGGAATCGACGCGCAAATATTGCAGGTGGTGGATGCCGCTCGCAACCGCGGCGACGCGGTCGTCATCGGCTGCGACCTGCCCGCGTCGCTGCCGGGCCCGCTCGCCGGCATGCGGCGGGCCGACTCCTGGCAGGCCCTGCTCGATGCGACGAGCTGCGACGCCGTGATCGTGGGCCGTGCGGACTGGAATGCCACCCGAGCCGAGGCCGTTCGCACGCTCGTGCAGGCCGGCCGCACGCTCCTCCTCGCGCAGCCGCTGGAGCTGTCGATGCTGTGGGCATACGAGCTCGACATGATCCGCCAGGACACCAGCGCTCGGCTCGTGCCACTGCTCACCGCCCGCCTCCATCCGTTCGTGCGGCGGCTCCGGGCCGCGATCGAGGCGGGGCTGGCCGGCTCGGGCCCGCTCGGCCCGCTGGAGTCGATCGGCCTCGTGCGCCGGATGCCGACCCGGACCCGCGAGACGGTGCTCGCCCGCCTGGCCGCCGACGCCGACCTGGTCCGCGTGCTGGCCGGCGATCCCGCCCGTCTGGCGACGCTCGGTGCCATCGATCCCGACGCGGCCTGGAGCACGCTCGCCGTGGGGTTCAGCGGCCCCGACCTGGTGCCCACGCGGTGGCAGGTGGCCCCGGGCGACTCCCCTGCCCTGGCGATCACCCTGCAGCACGCCCGCGGCACGATCGAGGTCGAAGCGGCCGACGACCCGACGCTGCCGTGGACCTGGTCCGGCCCTCCCGTGGAGCGACTCGCGTTCGACACCGCCGCCGGCCTGCTCGATCGCCTCGCGGGCGGAGAGGCGGGCGACGCCGTTCCCACGGCCACCTGGGCCGACGCCGCCCGCGCGGTCGAACTGGCGGAGACGGTGCCGCGCAGCCTGGCGAAGGGGCGGGCGATCGACCTCCACCGCGAGGAGTTCTCGGAGCTCGGCACGTTCCGCGGCACGATGGCATCGCTGGGATGCGCCATCGTGCTCGCCGGCCTGCTCGTGCTGGTCGCCGCCACGCTCGTCGGTGGCATCGCCAACGAGCTCGATCCGCAGCGTTGGGGGATCGTGAAGACCGTCGCCACGCGGATCGCCGACGCCTGGCCGGTCGTCGTGCTGGTGGCCCTGGGTGCGTTCCTCGCCCTCCAGCTCCTGCCGCTCCTCGTCGGCCCGGATCGCCCGCGCGACTCTTGAGTCTTTCTCGTCCTGCCCGCACGGCCGGGAAGTCGTCTGAAAACAGGGCATTTCGTGGCTCTGACTGGGCAGACTGTGCGGGCCGCAGCCCCCGCCGGTGATCGGACGCCGCCGGGGGGGCCGATGCTCCTGGCAACGCGGGGGCGGTATGACCGTCGTCCGCCCTCGTGCCTGGGGGAGCCAACACTCCATGCGGTGCCCGTGGATCGTCCTGCCGCTCGTGACCGCCTGCCTGGCGGTCGCCGCGACTCGGGCCCCCGCCTCCGAAGCCCGCCGCTCCGTGATCGTCCGGGCGATCGAGTCGCAGCGCGACGCCGTGGTCAATATCCATGGCCAAAAGATGGTCGGCGGCACGGAGGAGGACGGCGGCGAGATGCGCCGCGTCAACGGCATGGGCACGGGGGTCGTGATCGACTCCCGGGGCTACGTCGTCACCAACTTCCACGTCGTGGACGGCGTGCGGCGGATCGAGGTCACGCTCGCCTCCGGCCGGACCGTCGCGGCCACGCTCGTCTCGCACGACCCGCGAACCGATCTCGCCGTGATCAAGGTCGACATCGACACGCCGCTGCCGGTGATCACGATCGGCACCTCCAGCGACCTGATGATCGGCGAGACCGTGCTCGCCCTCGGCAACGCCTACGGCTACGAGCACACCGTCACCCGCGGCATCATCTCGGCTCTGCACCGCTGCGTGGAGGTGAGCCGCACCCAGCGATATGACGATCTCATCCAGACCGACGCCAGCATCAACCCCGGCAACTCCGGTGGCCCGCTGCTCAACATCGACGGCCAGGTGATCGGCATCAACGTCGCGGTGCGGGCGGGCGCCCAGGGCATCGGCTTTGCGATCCCGATCGACGACGTCCTCGAGATCGTCACCCGCCTGATGTCGGTCGAGCGGGTGGACCACACCTGGCACGGCATCGTGGCCAAGCCGGACGGCCGCCCGGGGGTGGTCGTGGAGGCGGTGCACCGCGAGAGCCCCGCGGCCACGGTGGGCGTGCGGGCTGGCGACCTGATCACGCGGATCGCCGACGTCCCTGTGTCACGACAGCTCGATATCGAGCGGGCGTTGCTCGGCCGCAAGGCCGGCGAACGGGTGCCGGTGACGGTCGTGCGGGCCGGCGCCGAGGAGCGAATCGACCTGCCGCTGGCGGCGATGCGGCGCGACGCGATGCCGCTCGACGAGCGGTGCTGGAAGGAGATCGGGCTGCGACTGCAGCCGGCGGCCGCGGGCAAGGTGCAGAAGCTGCAGGCCCGCTACCGGGGCGGACTGGTGGTCACCGAGGTGCGGCCCAACGGCCCGGCCGCCGAGCAGGGCATCAAGGAGGGCGACATCCTCGTCGGCCTGCACGTCTGGGAGACGATCGCCCTGGAGAACATCTCCTACATCCTCGACAAGTCCCACGAGGAGCACCTCAACCCGATCAAGTTCTACGTGCTCCGCGGCCGGGAGACGCTCTTCGGCCACATCGTCTCCGACACCGTCCTGCGGTAGCGCGGCTGGCGGCATGGCCGGCGTCGTTCGCATACACTTGGCCGCAACGCTCGCATCGCGTTGCCCCGGCCGACGGAACGGTCGTTTTCGCCGTAGGTTTCCCGGGGGTGAGCCGCTGCACGCATGCAGCGATAACAGATGAAACAGGTGTTGAGCCTCGGAACCAGCAACGCGGTGGCCACGCCGGCACCGCTGCCGGGAAGCCCGAATCGTCAGATGAGGGAATCCGCGTCGCTCCACCAGAGGCCATCCGCATTCCCTCGGCTCACGCCTCGGGCTTCAAGGAACGGAACCGCCAAACCCGACAGACCGGAAACGCAACACCAGTCCCAAGAGGCAGACTGGCTCAACGACGGGGCGAGATGTACGCGTTACGCCCCATACACTTGCATGCGATCGCCCCATGGAAACCGACTTTATCGCCTGGCTGCTGCCCCGTCTTCCGGCCGATCCCCGGCTCGAGGTGCCCGCGGGTGACGATGCCGCCGTGCTCCGCCCGCCGGCGCAGCGGCGGACCGTGGTCACGGTGGACATGCTCATGGAGGGCGTGGACTTCATCCTCGGCCCCGACTGCCCGCCACAGGCGGTCGGGCACAAGGCGTTGGCGGTGAACCTGAGCGACCTGGCCGCCATGGGGTCACGGCCCGAGGCGGCCGTGGTCGCGGTCTCGCTGCCGCGTCACGGGGGCGACACCCTCGCCCGTGCACTGCAAGATGGCATCGCGGCCCTCGCGGCCCGCCACGACGTCGCCCTGGCGGGCGGCGACACCAACGCCTGGGACGGGCCGCTGGTGATCAGCGTCACGGCGCTCGGCAGCGTGCCGCCCGGCGCCGCCTGGCGGCGGGACGGCGCCCGGCCCGGCGACCTGATCGCCGTCACGGGCGGCTGCGGCGGCAGCCTCCTCGGCCGCCATCTCGCCGTCGAACCGCGGGTCCGCGAGGCGTCGTGGATCGCGGAGCGGTTTGCGGTGCATGCGGCGATCGACGTCAGCGACGGCCTGTCGCTCGACCTGGCCCGGATGATGGCCGCCAGCGGCACGGCCGCCGTGCTCGATCTCGACCGCGTGCCGATCCATGCGGATGCGGTGCGCATGAGCCGGCAGCCGGGGGACGGCCGCACGCCCCTCGACCACGCCCTCGCCGACGGCGAAGACTTCGAGCTGCTCCTCGCCCTTCCTCCCGAGGCGGCGCGGACGCTCGCCGCGGAGGCGGCCGCCGCCCTGGGCACGCCCGTCACGATCATCGGCGAGGTCGTGGAGGGCCAGGGTTTGTTCTCCAGCAGCCCCGATGGCCGCCGCACGCCGCTCGCGGCCCGGGGCTATGTCCACGCCTTCGACTCCTGACGCCGCCATGACCACCTGCTCGCGCACGATCGCCGCCGAGGCCGCCTTGGCACCGCTGGCAGAGGCGCTCGCCGCGGCCCTGCCCGACCACTCTTTCATCGCCTTGGCGGGCGACCTCGGCGCCGGCAAGACGACGTTCGTCAAAGCCTTCGCGGCCGCGGTGGGCATCGATCCGGCGGAGGTGGTGAGCCCGACGTTCGGCCTCGTGCACGAGCATTTATCCCATGCCGGCATCCTCCTCCACGCCGACATGTACCGGCTCACCGGGCCCGACGACCTGCACGAGGTGGGCTGGGAGGACGCCGTAGCCCGAGCGAAATGGGTGTTCGTCGAGTGGCCCGAGCGGATCGCGGCCGCGCTCCCGGCCGACAGGCTCGACGTGGCGATCACGATCGACTCGCCCACGGCCCGCACATTCACCTTCACCGGCCACGGCCCGGCTCACGAGACCGTCATCCCCCGCCTCCGGTAGCCACCGTTCGCGGATCGGCGGGCCCGCGTGCCCCGACCGGCAGCCCGTCAGAGCAGGATCCGCAGCATGCGGCGGAGCGGCTCGGCCGCGCCCCAAAGCAGTTGGTCGCCGATCGTGAAGGCGCCGATGTATTCCGGGCCCATCGCCAGGGCCCGGATGCGGCCCACGGGAATCGTGAGCGTGCCGGTGACCGCGACGGGGGTGAGTTCGCGCAGCGTCGCCTCGCGGGTGTTGGGCACCACCTTCACCCACTCGTTGTCGGCGGCGATCAACGCTTCGACTTCCGCCGGTGGCACGGCCCGCGTCAGTTTGAACGTCAGCGCCTGGCTGTGGCACCGCATCGCTCCGACCCGCACGCAAAACCCGTCGACCGGAACGGGCGGCGTGCCGAACGCCTCGCCCCGCCCCAGGATCTTGTTGGTCTCCGCCATGCCCTTCCACTCCTCGCGGCTCATCCCGTTGCCGAGGTCCTTGTCGATCCACGGGATGAGCGAGCCGCCGAGCGGCACGCCGAACTGGGCGGTCTCGGCCGCCGAGAGAACGCGCTGGCGGGCGATCACGCGGCGGTCGATCTCCAGGATCGCCGCGTGCGGATCGCCGAGCAGGTCACGCACCTCGGCGTGCAGCGTGCCGAACTGGGTGAGCAGTTCCCGCATGTGCTGGGCGCCGCCGCCGGAGGCGGCCTGGTAGGTCTGGGTGGTCATCCACTCCACGAGCCCCGCCTTGTAGACCGCGCCCAGGCCCATGAGCATGCAGCTGACGGTGCAGTTGCCGCCGATCCAGTTTTTGATTCCCTGTTCCAGGCCGCGGTCGATCACGCCGCGGTTCACCGGATCGAGGATGATCACGGCGTCGGAGTTCATCCGCAGCGTGGAGGCGGCGTCGACCCAGTGCCCCTGCCAGCCCTGCCCGCGGAGCTGCGGAAACACCCGCGACGTGTAGTCGCCTCCCTGGGCCGTGAGCACGATGTCGCACGCGGCCAACGCGGCGACGTCGTAGGCGTCCTGGAGCACGGCCGCGCCGCGGGCCTGGGGCGGGGCCGCCCCGCCGGCGTTCGAGGTCGAGAAAAAGACCGGCTCGAAATGGGCGAAGTCGTCCTCCGCACGCATGCGGTCCATGAGCACCGACCCCACCATGCCCCGCCAGCCCACGATACCGACCCGCTTCATGACGATCGACCTTTCCTGCGTTCCTGATGGTTTCTGCGTCCCCGCATCCAGCCCTGCGATCCTACCCTGCCCGCCGAAAAACGCACGCTTGGATCGCCGGCGGAACCATGCCACCGCCGCCATGGCGTTGCACCTGGCTCACAGCACGAGTCGGCGGACGGCCTGGAACTGCGGATGGGCGGCGGAGCGGCACCATTCGAAGAGCACGGCCTCGCTCGTCGTCAGCACGACCCCAGCCGCCTCCAGCCGCCGCAGGCCGATCTCGTGGTCGAGCGCATGCCGCGACGCGACCGCATCCACCGCCACGAACACGCCGAGGCCGCGGGCCAGCAGATCGAGCGCCGTCTGCGTGACGCAGACGTGCGTCTCCAGGCCCGCGAGCACGACCGTCGCGGCCGTGGCCGGCAACGCCGCCACGAAAGCCTCGCTGCCGCAGCAGCTGAAGGCCATCTTGCTCACCGCCGGCGGCAGCCGCTCGACCAGCGCCGGCTGCGTCGGTCCCAGCCCGTGCGGATACTGCTCGGTGAGGATCGCCGGCACGCCGAGCAGCTCCGCGGCCGCAGCCAGCCGCAGGCAGCGGTCGACCACGCGGTCGCCGCCAGCCACCGCCGGCAGCAGTTTTTCCTGCACGTCGATGACGCACAGCGTGGACGTGGCAGGGTCGAGTCGCATGCAGGACATCGTCGCGGCCTCCTTCAGCCGGCAGGGATCGACCGCGGGGCGGGCGGTTCGCGGGGCTCGACGGTCAGATCGAGCCGGCCGTCGCCGCCGGTCGCCCCCAGTTCCTTGAGCCGCGCGAGTTTCGCCGCGGCCGGCGGCTCACCGGCCGTCTCCCGGCCGGGCGCCGAGCCGAACAGGATCCGGCCGCCGTCGCCGGCAACGAGTTCCCACATCCGCAGGTTCCGCTCGCGGACCGGACGAATCTCGACCAGCCGCAGCGCGGCCCAGTCGGGCCCCAGCGCGGCGGCGACGGAAGCCGCCTCCTCCACCGCGGCGTCGCCCCACGGAAATCCCTCGGTGCCCTGCGGGCTCGACTCGATGCCGGTGACGCGCGGATAGCGGGCGGCGACGGTGGGCGTGAAGTCGGCACTCGGCAGAACGACGGCCTCCGCGTCCACCGCCAGCAGGCCGTCCTGCCAGGCGACCATCGCCACCGGCTCGCGACACTCCACCTCGATGACGGCCGCGGCGGGATGCATCAACTCCACGCTCACCACGCGGCGCACCCAGGGATGGATGTCGAACGCCCGGGCGAGCCGCCGCTGCAGTTCCGGGTCGTCGAGCGGCAGCCCCTGATCCAGGCTGGCGTTCCGCAGCGCCTCGACCTTCATATCTCCCTTCACCCACTCGGCCACGCCCTTGAGCCGCACCGCTTCCGGCAGCAGGACGACATCGGGATGGGCCCGGGTGCCGTCGCCGAACCGCGACCACGCCGCCCAGCCGGCCAGGAACGCGGCGGCCAGCACCGCCAGGGCGGCCAGGCCCGCACGGTGCTCGGCCAGGAAGGCGGCGCCCCGGCTCGGCGTCGGCTCGGCTTCCGGCGGCGGCCGGCGGCGGGATGAGGGGGTGTTCATGGCGGTGCGCAGGCTGGTCACCAGACGTCGACCTGCGGCGTCAGTTCGACTCCCAGCCGCTCGCGGACGCGGGCGCGGACCGCCTCCACGAGCGTCCGCACGTCGTCGCAGGTGCACTGCGAACCGGCGACGACGTAATTCGCGTGCGGGGCGTAGACCGCCGCGTCGCCGGACCGCATGTCGCGGGCGCCGGCCTGCACGATCAGCGACTCCGCCGTCGCGCCGAGCGGATCCTTGAACATCATCGCCACCGCCCGCGTGCCGCTGGGCTGCTGGGAGCGGCCCACGATCCACTGCTTCTGCATCCGCTTCGTGAGCTGCTCCGGGTTCTCCTCGTCGAGATCGAGGCGGCAGCCGATGACGACGCAGTCGTCGAGGTTGCTCCAGCGCGACTCGAAGGCCAGCCGCGCCCCCTCGCGCACCTCCACGCTGCCGTCGGGCAGCATCACGGTGACCGAATGCACGCAGGCGCCGATGTCGCCGCCATGGCCGCCGGCGTTGCCGACCAGCGCCCCGCCCACGGTGCCGGGCACGTCGACGAGCGTCTCCAACCCGGCGAGCCCGGCCTGCACCGCCGCCGAGACGACATGCACGAGTTTCGCGCCGGCCCCGGCGACGACCGCCGGCTTCTGCACCTCGATGCCGCAGAAGGGAGCCGCCGACAACCGCACCACCATGCCGGGGAAGCCGGCGGCCGAGACGAGCACGTTCGACCCGCCGCCGATCACCCGCAGCGGGATCCCGCGGTCGCGGCACCGACGCACCACGCGGCCCAGCGCCTCGACGTCCACCGGCTCGCAGAAATACCCCGCCGCGCCCCCGAGGCCCAGCCAGGTGTGGTGGGCCAGCGGCTCGCCGCACGACACGGCGACGCCGAGATCATCGAACGCCGAGGAAGCGGCGTCGTTGCCGCCGGCGGCCGGGCCGCGGGCGGACTCCTTGGTCTTCGAACCCTGATGCATCGCGAACTCCTCGTGCCCTGCGGCGCCGGGCCGGCCGGCCGCCATTCGCCCGGGGCTGCGGACGGATCAGATTGTGCCTCACGCCCCGCTCTTCCGTCCATCCGCGCGGCCCGCGCTGACCGGCGGCGGGACTGAGCGCACGGCCTGGTCAGGCCGCCCGCCGACCGAGCCGCTCCCGCGGCGGATGGGCCAATTGCAGCCATCCGTCCACCACGTCCGCGAGGGCGGGCTCGCCGTCGTCCGGCCCGCCTCCGCCGGGTCCGAGCCGCGGCCCACCGAGCACGAGCAGGCAATCCCGCCGGCCCAGCCCGCCGAGCAGTCGATCGAGCCGGGCGTAGGCGGTCACGTCACTCGCCGCCGCATCGGCGGCCATCATCGTCACCGGCAGGATCATGCATTCGTCGCACCACCGCGCCACCCTCCGGCGCACGGCCCCCGCGCCCACGGTCCGCACCCAGCGGTCGTCGGCCACCACCACGAGCCGGCCCGCCGTCAGCCGCCGCAGGCTGACGAGCGTCGCCGCCAACCCATGTCCGCTGGTGGGCGCGTCGTGGAACACCGGCACGTCCTGTCCCCGGTCGATCCGCTCCATGCGGCCCGGCACGCTGCCCGCGGCCTCGATGCCGCGGGCGATCCGCTCCAGCGACACGCCGCACCGCAGGCCGATCGCCGCGGCGACCAGCGCGTCGGCGACGAACGGCGCCGTCGGCGTGTCCACGGCCACCGGCACCATCTCCCCGGCGCCCTGCAGCAGAAATGTCTGGCCGAAGAGCCGGCGTTCCACCGGCACGGCCGTCACGTCGCACTGCGGCTTGAGGCCGGCCGACAGGCATTCGATGCCGGCCGCAGCGCGTTCCGCCCGCCGGCGGAGGCGGGCCAACGCCGCATCGGGTGTGCCCGTCACCAGGCAGCCGCCGGGCGCCAGCCTGTCGACGATCCGCGCGGTGATCGCGCGATACGCCCGCGTGGTGCCGTGCTGCTGGAGATTGGCGGAGCCGAGATTCGTGACGGCCACGATCGCAGCCTCGACGCCCGCCAGCGCGTGGCGGGCCAGCATGCCGCTCGACACCTCTACCACGGCATGCGTGCTGCCCGCCTCAGCGAGCCTGCCGAGCCAGGCCGCCAGCGCCGCGGGCTCCGCGTAGTCGGCCGGATCGGGCACCGTGCCTTCGGCGTCGAGGCAGCCGAGGTCGGAAAGCACGCCGACCCGCCGGCCGGCTTCGGAGAGCACCGCGGCGGTCAGCCAGGCCGCGGTGGTCTTGCCGCTGGTGCCGGTCACCGCGATCACCTTCAACGCCCGAGCAGGGTCGCCCGCCAGCGCATGGCAGAGCCGCGCATGGGCCCGATCGGTGCTGCCCACCAGGCACAGCGGCACGCCGTCGGTGGCGACCACGCGCTCGGCGATCACCGCCTTCGCGCCGCGGGCCAGGGCGCGGGCCACCCGTTCATGGCCGTCGCCGCGCCGCGTCATGCGGGCCACGAACACGTCGCCTGACCGGCAGGATTCGGGATCGTCCTGGCAGCCGCGGGCGACGATGTCGTCGCAGGCGATGAATCGGGGCTGCTCGAGAATCTCGGACAGCCTCACGCCGCGTCCGGTGCGGCCGCGTGTCGCGTCGCTCATGGGTGGCCTCCTGCCACGGCGCCTGGCCGGCGCCTTGGAAACGATGCTCGTCGGCTCCTTCCTTGGAACCGACGCGACCGATTGTCGATCCCGGCGAAAGCAGGTCAAGGCCGCATCTGCGGGGCGACAAGCCCCCGCAGACAGCCCGTCTTGCCGCGATCAACACGCCCCGTGTACCGTTGCCGGAGCATGCACGCGCGACCGCTCCCATCGCCCGACCGCTCCGCTGGGCCGCGCATCGCCTGGCTCGGCGACGCGACGGCGGAGGAGCTCGCCTTGGCGCGGGCCTGGGTGGGCGAGTTCGCGACCCTCGTCGAACCGATGGCGGACGAGGGGCCCGTGTCCCATCCGACGGTGGCGGTGCTGGCGGCGCACCGGCCGGCCGCCTGGACGCTCTGCACCGCGGCGGCGGTGTCGCGTCGCTGGCCGCTGACGCCGTTGGTCACAGTGGTCTCGAGCCTGGCGGATGGTCGCCGCCGCAGCGGCCCCTGGCTGCCCGGCGTCGAGGAGGTGGTCTGGCACGACCTGCCGGGGCGGCTGACATGGTGGCTGGCGGAACTGGCCGCTGGCCGGCCGGGCACGCTCGGACTGCCGACGACGGCACGGCGCGAGGATCGCATCATGGAAACGGCCAGCCATGTGCGGGCTGTCGTGGCGGCGTGCGGGCAGTCGCCAGCGGTGGCCGTTGCGGGACCGTCCCGCACCGCGCTCGAGGGCGTCGCCGACCTGCTGACCGCAGCTGGATTCCGCGTCACCAGCCGCGTCCGCGGCCGGCCGCGACTCGACGATGATGCAGGTCTCCTGGTCTGGGACGCCGGCCGGCCCAGCGAGACCGACCGCGCCTGGCTGGAGATGCTCGCCGCCCATCGCCCCGGGCTGGGCATCGTGCTGCTCGATTCCTTTCCCAGAGGCGACACGGTCCGGGCGGCGCTGCGGTCCGGGGCCGCCGCCGTTCTCGGCCGGCCGGTCGGCCTCGAGGCCCTCGCGGGCACGCTCCTCCGGATCCGATCCGGGCCCGGGAATGCCCTTGGAGCCCCCGCGCCGACCGGCTAGCATCCCGCCTCCTTCCCGTCGCCCGGCACTGCCCTCCATGACAGCCCGAGATCGCCTCCTGTCGCGGAGCCTGGTCGCCGCCGTGCTGGCCTGCGGCACCTTCGGCTGCGCGCGGCTGGCCATCGGCCCCGGCCTCAATGCCGCCGCGTTGCAGGCCACAACGCTCGTGCCGTGGCACGCCGCGGTCGATCTCCCGCGGCGGACCGAGGTGCAGGCCGGCCAGCTCGTGATCCACGCCGACTTCCCACTGGCCGAGCAGCACCGCATCGTCCGCGACCTCGAGGCCCTGCGGGCGGACGTCAGCCAGACGCTCGACATGCCGATCTCCGACGAGCCGGTGCACCTCTACCTGTTCGAGAACCCGGAGCGCTACGACGCGTTCGTCGCGCGGCAGTTTCCCTCCTTCCCCGCGCGGCGGGCGTTCTTCGTCTCCACCGACACCACGCTGGCCGTGTTCGCCGCCTGGCAGGAACGTGTCGCCGAGGATCTGCGGCACGAAACGACCCACGGCTACATCCACGCCGTGGTGCCGGCAATCCCGCTCTGGCTCGACGAAGGCATCGCCGAGTTCTTCGAGGTGCCCCGTGCCGAGCAAGGACTCCACGCGGGCCATGTCGCCCACTTGGCTGGACGGATCATCGAAGGCACGTGGCGGCCCGACCTGGCGCGGATGGAGGCGCTCGTCTCGGCGGGAGAACTCTCCCAGGATCACTACGCGGAGGCCTGGTGCTGGGTCCACTGGCTGCTGCACACCACTCCGGAGCGGCGGCGCCTGCTCCAGGACCATTTGGCAGCCATCCGCCGCGACACGGCGACACCCCCGCTCTCGCTCGCCCTGCGGCACGCGCCCGGCACACCCGCCGACCTCGCCGCCGCGGTCCGCCAACACGTCGAAGCGCTGGCGGCCGCGGTGGACCACCGCTGACATCACGCCTTCGTGAACAGCGTTCCCCGGTCGGCGACCGTGAAGCCGAGCTTCTCGAAGAGGCTGATCGCCGGCGCGTTCGTCTCGACGACCTGCGCCTCCACCAGCGTCACCCCCTCCTGGGCGAGGTCGTGGAGCGCCTCGGCCACGAGGTAACTGGCGAGCCCCTGCCGCCGCCGTGCGCCCTCGATGTCCACGTGCAAGAGTCCTGCGGCGACCACGCCCCACGCCGCTGCGATCGGCTGCATGTCCCAGAACGTGCCGCTGCCGAGCAGCTCTTCGGCGGCGTTTCGCAGTTCGTACCGCCGCAGGGCGATCCCGGTGGTCGTGGCCGCCTCCCACCACGACCGCCGCGCGGGCTCGTCGATCACCCGCAGCGTGGTGGCCCGGCGGATCGCCATCTGCAGCCGATTCACCGGCGGCCGAAAACCCGCCAGCGGCCGCCGCAACACGGCGACCCGGTCGGCGGCGGCGTAGCCGGCCCGCCGGAAGACATCCTGCATGCCCACCGATGAGTCGAGAATCCCCGGCAGGCCCGCGCCCCCGTAGAGGCCGAGATAGAAGCCGCCGACCGCGGGCGAGCCGCCGCCCCCGGGCGTCGCCACGCCGCGGCGCCGCAGGTACTCCTCGGTGCGGGCCAGCAGGCCGGCGGCCGTGTCGGCCTCGGCGGCGTGAGGCACCGTGACCACCAGCATCGTCGTGCCGATCCGCGTGTCGATCCCGCTGCGGTCGGCGTTGGCGCCGAAGCCGGCGTGGGCGAAGCCCACCATCCGCGGGCCGTCGAGGGCCACGATCAGCCCTTCGCGGTCGAAGTAGGGCTTGGAGAAGACGCACGCCTCGAGGAGCGCGGAGGTCATCGGCTGCATGGCCGACGGGCCCAGGTCGGCCGCCCGCCAGACGTCGGCGAGCCGCGGCGGATCGTCGTTGCGGAAGCAGCGATACTCGATCACGGCTCCCGCCCCGCGGTGTGGCCGCCCGCGAGGCGGACGAACAAGCGGCCCCCCTCCTCCCGCACCTCGTGCACCGCCTGCCGCACCGTCGCCGACACCTTGTGACGTCCGCTGACCACGTCGAATTGCCAGCCGTGCCATGGGCAGGTGAGGGTCGTCCCGCAGAGCACGCCCGTCCCCAGCGGCCCGCCCTGGTGAGGACAGAGGCCGTCGATGGCGTGAAACCGGCCGTCCACGTTGGTGATCGCCACCATCCGCCCGTCCGCGACCCGCTCGATGCTCGCGCCCGGGGGGCACTCGTCGATCGCGGCAACCGGAATCCAGTCAGGCATGGCAGGCTGTCGGCGGCGGCTGGCCGGGGAGCGTAGGAAGGGAGAACGCCGCGCGACGTCACGCGGCCGGCCGCGGCAGTCTACTCCGTTTTTGTGGTCCGGGCTCCCCCCGCCAGCGTCTGTGGACCCACCAATATTGCCCCGGCTCGCGACGGACCGCCCGCTCCAGCAGCGACGTGTACCACTGCGACAGCGCGGTCAGGTCGGCCGTCTCGGGCCCGCCGGCCGCCGGATCGGCGATGCCCTCGAGCCGCAGGTCATAGTCGAACAGACCGCCGCGGCGTGTGGCGGAGCAGACCATCACCGGCGCCGATGACGAGAGCGCGAACACGCCGATCGCCTTGTGGACACTGGCGGGCCGCCCGAAGAACTCCACCCAGCAGCCCCGCGGCCCGGCCGCCTGGTCGCCAAGCAGGCCGATGGCGCCGTTCTCCTCGAGGACCAGCGCCACGTCGGGCGCACTCCCCTTCTTGGGCAGGATTCGCTGCCCGCGCGACTCGCGGAAGTCGGTCACGAACCGGTCGAGGAGCGGGTTGTCGAGCTCGCGGGCCACCGAAAAGATGCGGAAGCCGAACAGCCCGAACAGGTAGGCCGCGAGTTCGAAGTTCCCGTAGTGCCCCGAGAGAATCACCTTCGGCCGGTCGAGCCACAGCGTGCGGACGAAGTCTTCCATGCCGTGGATCCGCAGGGACCGCCGCCAGGTGGTCTTGTGGATCACGCGATTGGCATGGGCGATCTCCACGACCATGAGCAGCAGGTGCTCCCACATCTTGCGGGCCGTTTCCCGCCGCTCGTCGACGCTGAAGCCGGGAAATGCCTGCCGCAGGTTGTCGCGCACGACCTGCCGCCGGATGCGGACGCGATTGGCGAGGAAGTCGGAAAGCCGGCGGGCCCACTGCTCGCAACGATCCCGCGGCAGCGCCTGAATGATGCAGATCACAACCCGCACCGCGGCGTAGGCAAGCAGGTCGACGCAGCGGGTGGAAAGGGGGCGGGCCAAAGCGATGTCGTCCATGACGGCGGGAGGGGAACCCGGATTGTCGCCGCCGGCCGCCCCACGGACCAGATCGGCTGGCCGCCGCCGCCGCGGCCAGCCGGCCGGAATCTGGCGAAAGTTTGCCGGCGCCCGGTCAGCCCGCCGCCGCCGGCGCGGGGGTCTGGAGAAGCAGGAGCGCCAGGCTGACCGCGTTGAACAGGCCATGGAGCAGAACGGCGGGCAGGATTGATCCCGTCCGGCGGACGAGGTGGCCGAGGACGAGCGCCAGGGGAAACAGGGGCAGGAAGGCGAGCCCCTGCCCTGCGTGGGCCAACGCGAACGCGGCGGCGGCGAGGCCCACCGCCTGCCCGCCGTCGGCCTGTGGCATCCGCTTCTCCAGCCAGCCCTGGAGCACGCGGCGAAAGAACAGTTCCTCGGCCACCGGGGCCACGATCACCGCCGACACGGCCACGATCGCCAGGGCGGCGGCGTGCCGCTGCGCCCGCAGCAGATCGACGATCGGATGCTCGTACGGCACCCACAGGTTCACCGCGTAGGCAAAGGCGAGCACCGGTGCGACGACCAGGGCCAGCCCGCCGATCGCCAGCCGCAGGTCCTCACGGGGCCGCACGTCACCGAGCCCGAGGTCGCGGAGCGACGCCCCGCGGACGATCAGGTAGGCCAGCGAGAAGACCGTGCCCACGGCGGTCGCCAGGCCGCTCACCGCCAGCCGAATCGACAGCGGGGCGTCGTCGGCCAGGCCGGCGACTCCCGCGAACGCCACGGCGACGTGAATGAGCAGCACCTGGAGCACGTCGGCGCCGCTCCACGGCACGGGCTCATGCGGCCGCGCGGCGACGATCGGCAGGCCGGCCCGACGCCGGCGCACGATCCACGTCGCGACCAGCAGACTCGCGGCCACGGCGGCGGCCACCAGCGGCGCCGGCACGGGCAGGATGCCCGGCGGGTCGAGCCCCGCGGGCAACTCCGGCAGCGTCAGATCGGCGTGCTCGTTCGACATGAGGCGGGCGACGGCGGGTTCCGTACCAAGCGCGACGCAGTGTACCTGGCGTGAGGCGGGTGGATCGGCGCGAGGCTGCGGAGCGTGGCCCGCGGCCGCCAGCAATGCAACTCATGCCGTCCCCGAGCCGGGAACGACCGTCGAAAGGTCCTTCACAAACCTACGGCCGGCTCCCGCGCACGAGCACGCGGGCCGCCACGAGATACTCGAGCCCCGACCAGACCGTGGCGGCCACGGCCGCCCAGGCCGTCCACGCCGCGAGCGGCCGCAGGCCGATGCCGCCGACCGTCATCTCCGGCCAGGCCCGGGCCGCGAGATCCAGCGCGATCGCGGCACACTGCAGCACCATCTTCAGTTTGCCGGAGAGGGCGGCGGAGAAGTCGCGGCCCGACCGCTCCATCTCGGCCCGCACGGCCGTCACGATCAACTCGCGGACGGTCACCACGACGGCCATCCAGGGGAGGATCGCCGAGCCCTCGCGGTCCGCCAGCAGCACGTAGGCGCCGCACACGATCACCTTGTCGACGAGCGGGTCGAAGATCCGCCCCAGCCGGCTCACCTGCCCGAAGCGGCGGGCCCACCAGCCGTCCACCCAGTCGGTGGAGGCCGCCACGAGGAACAGCCAAACCGCCTGCGTCCAGCCGCCGCGCTCGATGGCGACGAAGAGCACGATCGCCAGGGCGAACCGCACGGCCGACAAGACGTTCGGCACGGTGAGCACGCGGTCGATGGCGGGAGTGGAACTCAT
>CAZJHQ010000006.1:0-16701 GCA_964545915.1 uncultured Candidatus Kuenenia sp.
CGGGCACTCCGGGCACGAAAACCTTCCCGCCTTCCATGCCACACAACTCCACGCGACTCCGCGCTGCGAACCCGCAGCGCAAGGCTGCCGGGATCGTGTTCCCCGCCTGGATCCGCGTCGCCTGCCTCACGGTCGCATGCGGCGTCGCGGCGGCCGATGAGCCCGTCCGCGGGCTGGCCACCGCGCCCTGGAACCTCGAGGCGATCGAGCTCAAGGACGGACGACACCTCGAGGGGCTGATCGCTGCGCCGCCGGCCGACGCGGCCGACGAGGACGTGTTCTTCGTGCAGGTCGTGCGGCCGCCGGGCCGCCCGATGTACCTGATCACCTGGGGGCCGCTCGCGGCCGAGCGCGTGATCCACTTTCAGCGGCTGCCCGCCGCCGAGCACGATCGGCTGGCCGCCCGGATCCAAGCGTTCCGCGCGGATCGCGAGCGCCGGCTCAACGCCGAGACCACGATCGATCTGTCGCGGGCGGACGAAGGGAAGCCGTGGCAGTACGCCGCCGACGAGTTCGTGCTCGAGAGCACCGCCGACCCGGGAGTCACCCGCGAGGCGGCGGTGCGGCTGACGCAGGTCTTCGGGGCCCTGGAGACCCTCGTGCCGCCGATGGTGGCGCAGGGGTCGCCCACGAAGGTCAGGCTGTGCGGCACGACGGCCGAGTATCGCGACCAGCAGGAAGCCCTCGGCATCCGCGTCACGAATCCCGCCTTCTTCATGCCGGCGCGGCGGCTGCTCGTCGCCGGGAGCGACATGTCGGCGCTGGTTTCCCAACGCCGCACTGCCGCCACGGCCAATGCGATGGCAGCCCGCCGGCTCGAAGACCTTGATCGGCAACTCGGCGGGCGGCTCAAGGCGCTGGCTGCCGATCTGGAGCGGCAGGGCATGCCGGCCGCACAGCGGGCCGACGTCGTGCAGAAGGCGCGGACCCGCTGGCTGCTGGAGCGGGCGGCCGACGTGGCCCGCATCGAGGCCGCCGATCGCGAGAACGAGGCCCGCGTGGCCGCCGCCCGCCGCAGCTTCTACGCCCGGCTCGCGCACGAGGCCTGGCACGCGTACGCCGAAACCCGCCTCCGACTGCCCGACGCGCCGGGCCTCCCCCCCTGGCTCGACGAGGGGCTGGCGCAGGTCGTCGAAGCGGCGCCGCTGGAAGCGGGCGAACTGCGACTCGACGCCGCCGATCCGTCCCGGCTGGCGGCCCTGCAGAGGCTGCTGCGCGAGGGCCGCGCCCCGCCGCTCGCCGACATCCTCCGGTCTGACGCAGACACGTTCATCGCCGGGCACGCCGCCGCCACCGAGGCCTCCGGCAGGGCCTACCTCGTCGCCTGGGGGCTGGCGCACGACCTCGCCGTCGCAGAGCCGCTGCTGACGCCCCGCGCGATCGCCGCGCTCGGCCGCAGCGACGGCGGTGATGCCGTGGCCCGCTTCGAGCAGCTCACGGGCATGCCGCTCGAGCGCTTCGAGCCGGCCTGGCGGCGGCGGATCGCGGCCATCGGCTCGAGCCCCCCGAGACCACCGGTCAGCCCGGCGCGGTGACCGGAGCGACCACGGCCTCGATCGCCCGCCGCACCGCCGCCAGCACCGCGGGATCGGTCACCTTGCCGCCGCCGCGGTCAACCACGTGGAACGCATCGACCACCTGGTCGAGGTGCGTGCCGATCTTGGCCGCCTTGACCGACAGGCCGGCATCGAAGATCGCCTTCGCGACTCCGTAGAGCAGGCCCGGCGCGTCGTGCGCAAAGACCTCGAGGATCGTGTCGGTCCGCGAGCTCTCGTTGTCGAAGAGCACGCGGGTGGGAAAGCGGGCCACGGCTCCGACCTGCGGTGCGAACGGGTTCCAGCGCCGGGTGAACTGTGGCGGCTGGTCGGCCCGCAACGACCCGCGGATGGCGGCGGTGATGTCGGCGAGCCGCTCGGCCGGCGGCTCGCCCGCAAAGTCGGGATCGTGGACGGTGAAATGATCGATGACCAGGCCGGCGGCGAGCGTGTGGATGTCGGCGGCCAGGATCTCCAACCGCTGGCTGGTCAGGGCGCCGGTGACCCGGTGGAAGATGCCGGGCACCACGCTCTCCCGGGTGCCGACGCTCACCGCCACCGTCGCCGTCTCCGGCTGCCAACGGGCGAGCGCGAAGACGCCGTCTGCCGGCAGGCGGACCAGGCGTCCGAGTTCCTCCACGATCCGCGTCGGCGGCGTGTCGCGCAGAAACGAGTCCGGCAGCCGCCGGGCGATCGGCACCACCGGATCGTCAGCGGGTCTGTCCGCCAGCAGCTCCTCCAACGCCCGGCGGGCCCGCTCGGTTCCGCCCGCGGGGCTCTCGCCGTCGAGATGGCCGAGCGTGCGAAAGTGCAGATCGCCGAGGAGATCGGCCTTCCACTTCGTCCAGGTGCCGGGGCCCACTGCGGCGACGTCGGCCGCCGTCAGCAGCGCGAGCATCCGCAGCACCTCCGGCGAGCCCACGTCGCAGGCGAACCCGACCACGATGCTGTCGTCACCGACATCGCGCCGAAAGGCGAGGTGGGCCATGGCGAGATGCTTGAGCACGAGGAACTCGATGATCTCCGCCTCGTCGGCGGGAAGGCCGAGCCGGGCCGCCGCCGCGCGGGCCATCCGCGCCCCGAGCACGCTGTGATCCTCGACGAAGCCCTTGCCCAGGTCGTGCATCGCCAAGGCCAGCAGCAGCGGCCGCTTGCGGCCGAGTTCCCGCCACGTCGCGGCCAGCCAGCCTTCCTCACGGCCGAAGCCGACGGCCCGCTCCACCGCCAGCAGGCAGTGTTCATCCACCGTGTACTTGTGGTAGTTGTTGAACTGCAGCAGGTTCCGGGCGTGGGCGAAGCCGGGGATGAGGATTTCAAGCACGCCGATGTCGTGGAGCTTCCGCAGCGCGTCGGCCAGGCCGTCGGGCTTGGCGAACAGCGCCAGGAAGGCGTCGATCGCGGCCTGGTCGGGATCACGGGGGAGGGCGGAGGCACCGGCCCGCACGGCCTCCCAGGTCGCCGGCTCGATCGGCAGGCCGTAGAGCATCGCCAGTTCGACGAGGCGAATGATCGACGCGGCGCTGGCGGCGATCCGCGGCGCGGCCCCCGGCAACGCCGCCACCGCGGCCGGCCCCACGAGGAACAGGCCGTCGACGCGGTGCCCGAGCGCGGTCGCCGCCCAGGCCCGCACGGGATGCGGGCGGCGGACGTCCCGCTCGAGCGCCTCGACCACGCGGACGATGCGGCGGGTGTGGCCGAAATAGTCCTGCATGAACCGCTCGACGCCGAGGAGTCCCGGAGTCGATTCGATCCCTCGGGCCTGCGCGATCCGCAGCTGCTGGTCGCGGGTCAGGTCGTCGGCCGGCTTCCCGGCGGCGAGATGCAGGTCGTTGCGCACGCGGAGCAGAAACTCGGCCGCGTCGCGCACGGCCGCCGCGTCGTCCCGGGAGATGCCGCCGGCCAGGGCGATGTCGTCGGGCGAGGCGGCGGTGTGCAGCACGCGGCCGAGCCAGCCCACGAGCTGGAAATCACGCAGCCCGCCCGGCGACCGCTTCACGTTCGGCTCGAGCAGGGCGACGGTCTGGCCGAACTTCTCCGCCTCCTCGCGGCGGGCCGCCAGCAGCATCTCGGCATGCCGGCGCGGCGCCCGCCGGATCATCGACCCCAGCCGGCCTGCCAGCCGCACGCGGAGCTCATCGGGGCCGACGAGCGTGCGGCAGTCGAGCAGGGTGCTCAAGATCGTGGCGTCGCCTGCGGCGAGCCGGCAGGCCTCGGCCACGCCGCGCACGCTCTGCCCCACCTGGAGCCCGGCGTCGAACAGGTCCTGCACCAGCAGCCGCGCGGCCTCCGCCGCGGCGGCCCCCGCGCCGTCGGCATGCAGGACCATGAGGTCGACGTCGGAAAACGGGGCCATCTGGCGGCGACCGTAGCCGCCATGCGCGACCAGCGCCACCCGCCGCCGCAGCCCGTCCCCGTCGGGCCGCGCGGCGAGGATCGCCTCCCAGACGCCGAGCACGACGGCATCGAACAGGTCGGTGGCCAGGCCGCAGGTCTGGAACCCCGGCGCCCCGGCGGCGTGCTGGGCCGCAATCCGGGCCCGCAGGTCCACCACCAGCGTGGCGGCCCGCATGACCGCCGGCCGGAAGCCGGCCGCGTCGTCCGCGACGGGAGCGTTCATGGTGGGGCCGTCAGTGCGGATGCCAGGGGTCGTCGATCACGCCCGCCCGCCGGTTGGCGACGCGGGCGAGGACGAAGAGCAGGTCGCCGAGCCGGTTGAGGTATTCGATCGCATTGGCCGGGATCGTCGCCCCCGACTGGCCGGCGAGCGTCACCACGCGGCGCTCCGCCCGCCGGCACACCGTCCGGGCGACGTGGATCGCCGCCGCCAGCGGCGTGCCGGCCGGGAGGATGAACGTCTTGAGCGGCTCGAGCTCCTCCTCGTGCCGGTCGATCTCGGTCTCGAGCGCCACGACGTGCGCCGCGGTGATCCGCTCGGTCGCCGGCCCGGGCGTGGCGAGCTGGGCGCCCAAGTCGAAGAGTTCGTTTTGGATGCGGCGCAGCAGAGGATCGAAGGTGGCGGCCGGGGCGTGGGTGCGGACGATGCCGAGTTCGCTGTTGAGCTCGTCTACCGTCCCGAAGGCTTCGATCCGAGCATCGTCTTTCCGCACGCGGGGCCCGCCAAAGAGCCCGGTTTCCCCCGCGTCGCCGGTCTTCGTGTAGATCTTCATCGTCGCGTGCCTCCTGCAGTGCCCGGTCCGCGACGTATACTGCGGGGCATGATCAAATCCTGCAACTTCCGTTTTGGCACGGCGGTCTTCGGGACCCTCGTCGCCGCGGCGGCCACAGTCCGGGCGGAGTCGATCGAGGGCCGCTTCCTGTCGCCGCCGGTCCAGGTCACCACGGGGATGCCCAAGGCGGGCGAGGGCTACTTCGCGGCCGATGGCCGGACGATCTGCTACCAGGCGGTGCCCGATGGCTATCCGTTCTATCAGATCTTCGTGCAGGCCTTCGACGCCGCGGCGCCACGGCCGACCGCGCCGCGCCGCGTGAGCACCGGCCGGGGCCGGACGACCTGCGCCTGGTTCGCCCCCGACGGCCGCCGGCTGCTGTTCGCGTCGAGCCACCTCGACCCGGCGCTCGACGCCACCGAGCAGGCGGCCCGTGAGCAGGCCGCCGAGGACGCGCGGACCGGCCGCCGGCGCCGCTACCAGTGGGACTTCGACCCCGAGATGGACCTGTTCACGGCCAATCTCGACGGCACGGATCTCGTGCGTCTCACGCACGGGCGCGGCTACGACGCGGAATGCTCGTTCTCCCCCGACGGCAGGCAGATCCTGTTCGTCAGCGACCGCGACGGCGATCCTGACATCTACCTGATGAACGCCGACGGCAGCGACGTGCGGCAGCTCACGAACGCCCCCGGCTATGACGGCGGCCCGTTCTTCTCGCCCGACGGCCGCTGGATCGCCTACCGCACCGACCGGGTCGAGAAGGACATGCTCCAGATCCACGTCATGAAGGCCGACGGCTCGGGCGACGTGGCGGTCACGCAGGGCCGCGGCGTGCACTGGGCGCCGTTCTGGCATCCCACGCAACCGTGGCTGGTGTGGACCGGCGCCGACCATTCCGACGCGACGCAGCGGCCGAACTACGACCTGTGGATCGCCCGCTATGCGGCGGGCAGCGGCGGCTGCCGCACGGGTGAGCCGCTGCGGCTCACCGACCATCCGGGCGCCGACGTGCTGCCCGCGTTCTCCGCCGACGGCCGACTGCTGATGTGGACCGCCAGCCGGGACGGCGACGGCGGCGGCCGCGGCGGCTCGAGCCAACTGTGGGTCAGTCGCGTCGCCTTGGAGCCACTCGCCGCGGCCCTGCCCGCCCCCACCGCGCAGCCCTGAAGGAAACCGCCGTGACGCACGCGCCCCAGCCCTCCGCCGACACGGTCGCCATGATCGGTGGGGGCCAGATGGCCCTCGCCCTGGCCGAAGGTTTCTGCCGCGCAGGCCTGCTGCGGCCGGCCGACATCATCGTGCACGACCCGCATCCGGCCGCCCGCGACCGTCTGGCCGACCGCGTGCCCGGCCTGCGGTTCGCGGCTACGGGGGCCGAGGCGGCCGGGGCCGCGCGGCTGGTGTTCCTGGCGGTGAAGCCGCAGCAGGCCGCCGCCGCCTGCGGCGAGTTCGCCGCGGCGTTGGCTGCCGACGCCGTGCTCGTCTCGATCGTGGCCGGGCTCTCCACGCAGACGCTGGCGGCGTTGGCGGGCACGCCCCGGGTCGTCCGCGTCATGCCCAACACGCCCTGCCTGGTGGGGCGGGGCGTCTCGGTCGTGTGCCGCACCGCGGCCGTGCCCGCCACCGACGCCGCGCGGGTGCTCGCGCTCCTGGGGGCCGTGGGCCACGTCCACGAGGCCGACGAGTCGCTGCTCGACGCGGTCACCGGCCTCTCCGGATCGGGCCCCGGCTTTCTCGCGTTGCTCGTCGAAGCCTTCGCCGACGGGGGTGTGAAGGCCGGCCTGCCGCGGGCGCTCGCCCAGGCGTTGGCCGTGCAAACGCTCTCCGGCACCGGCGCTCTCTTGGAGCAAACGGGCGAGCACCCCGCGCAGATCAAGGACCGCGTGTCGAGCCCGGGCGGCACCACGATCGCCGGCCTGGCCGTGCTCGAGCAGCGCGGCGTCCGCGGCGCGGTCATCGACGCGGTGGTGGCCGCCGCGGCCCGGGCCCGCGAACTCGGCCAGCCATCCACCCGCTGACGTCAGCCGCGGCGGCTCTTCGCCTTCTTGGCCGACTTCTTGGCCGCCTGCTTGACGGGCGTGCCGCGGGCCAGCTTCTTCGCGGCCTTTTTGGCCCGCTTCGCGCCGCCGGCCGGCTTGGCTTTCGCGCCGCCGAAGATCGCATCCCACCCGGCGGCGTACTGACCGCTGCTGCCCACGCGAATGATCGACATCGAAGAGTTCCTCGTCGAGAACCGATTGGAGTTTCCGAGCACGGGCTCCATGCCGCCGCGCTGCTGCTACGTATCACGCGGCGGACCCATGCGTCAACTCCGCCGCCCTCAGGCGGTCGGCCCGCCGGCGGCGCCGGACGCGATCTCCAGCCGCACGGTGCCGAGCGCCGCGGGGAGGGGGCCGCGTGCCGGGGGGGGCAGGGAGGTCGCGACGGCCTGTCGCGGCACGAGCACGAGCAGGTTCCGGTCGCGCAGCATCGCGGTCACATGCACGCGATACGCCACGCCGGCCGTGGCCGCTGGCAGGGCCGCACCGTTGAGTGCGACCGTGCCGTCCGCCGGGGCGTCGATCACGAGCCACACGATGTCGGCGGTCGCGAGGCCCGTGGGCCGGCCGAACCGGCGCACCCAGGCCGAGGCCTGCCCCGCATGGCCCGGCTCGGCCTCCCACGCATTGCCCAGGTTGATGGCGTGGACTCCGCTCACGGCGACACTTCACCCCATCCGCCGGACCGGTGCGGCTCCCCACCGGTGGCGGCCGATTCCCGGTCAGACTGCATGCCCGCGGCTTTCTGCCCCGAAACCGGGCCCGGCCACTATACTGCGGGCGAGCGGTCCGGATGACGGCCGCATGATAGCCGACGATCGTCGGCGTCCATCACCTCAGGAGCCTCCGCAGACCATGGGTATCGCCCTCGAGTTCACCGACGACAACTTTCAGAGCGACGTGCTCAACTCCTCGGTTCCGGTCCTCGTCGACTTCTGGGCTCCCTGGTGTGGTCCCTGCCGGATGATCGGCCCGGTGATCGAGGAACTGGCGGCGGAGAACGCCGGCTCGTTCAAGGTCGGCAAAGTGAACGTGGACGACAACAGCCGGCTGGCGATGACCTACAACGTGGCCAGCATTCCCACGATCATGATCTTCAGCGGCGGGCGGCTGGTGCAGCAGTTCATGGGCGTGCAGCCCAAGGCCAAGTTGCAGCAGGCCCTCGACGAGGCGAAGGCCGGCTGACGCCGGCTCAGGAACCGGCCCCGGCCGGCGTGAGTGCTCCGGCCGGTCTCCGCGCGGGCCGGGCCGGGGCCACCACGCCCCGCCACCGCTCCACGATCGAGTCGTCCACGAAGCTCGCCAGGTCGACGTCGGCGCCGGGCTGGCGGAGTTTCTCCACCGCCTTGGCCTCGATCTGTCGCACCCGTTCCCGCGTGACGTCGAAGATCGTGCCCACCTCCTCGAGCGTGTAGCTGTAGCCGTCGGCGAGGCCGAAGCGGAGCCGGATGATCTCCCGTTCGCGGTAGGAGAGGCCGTCGAGCGCCCGCGCGATCGACGACTTGAGGGCCGCCTGATTGGTGCCCTTGAGCGGATCATCCTCCCGCTGGTCGCGGACGAACTCGCCGACCGCACTGTCGTCGGAATCGCCCAGCGGCTGGTCGAGCGAGACGGGCCGGCGTGACATCCGCCACACGCACTCGGCGTCCTCCAGGGAGATGGCGGCCCGGGCCGCCAGCTCCTCGACGTTCGCCTCCCGGCCGTGCTCCTGGAGGAAGTCGCGGGCGATGTTCCGCAGCTTCGTCATCGTGTCGACCATGTGCACCGGCACGCGGATCGTGCGGCTCTGGTCCGCGATCGCCCGGGTGATGGCCTGGCGGATCCACCAGGTCGCGTAGGTCGAGAACTTGAAGCCCCGGGCGTGCTCGAACTTGTCCACGGCCCGCATCAGGCCGGAGTTGCCCTCCTGGATGAGGTCGAGGAACGAGAGCCCGCGGTTGCGATACCGCTTGGCGATCGAGATCACCAGCCGGAGGTTGCCCGCGGCCAGCGCGCTCTTGGCCGCGTCATACCGCTGCTGCAGGTCCGCGAGCCGGTCGAGCCGCCGGCGGAGGGTGTTGCGGCTCTCGCGGGTGACGAGGAGGATGCGGCGCTGCTCGGTCGCGAGGCCGCGGCGGGCCGCCTCGTCGCCGCCGCAGGTCTCCATCCGTTCGCGGGCGGCATCGAAGCGGGCCGCCATGCCGCGGAGCTGCTTGAGCAGCGGATAGAGCCGCTGGATGCGGAGGTGCATCTCCTCGACGAGCCGCACGGCCTTGTTGCGCTGCCGCACGAGCCGCCGCCAGGCCGCCCGCCGCCGCTCCAGCGGCACGCTGCGGGACATCGCCACGCGAAACAGCCGCCGCTTCTCCTCCTCGATCCGGCGGAGCGTGACCAGGTTGGGGGCGAGCCGCTTGAGCAGCCGCTTCTTCTCCCGCGTGTTCGTCACCGAGACCTCGATCGTGCGGTCGAGCCGCACCGTGCCGGCCTGGACCTTCTCGAGCAGCTCCACGGCGCCGGCGAGGACGAAGTCGTTGGCGAGCAACGTGCGGCGAAACCGGCGCCGCCAGTGTTCGATCTGCCGGGCGCTCGACACCTCGGTCTCCCGGTTGAGGAGCGGGATGCCGCCCATCTGGAGGAGGTAGAGCCGCACCGGGTCGTCGATCGCGGTGGTCGCCTTCGCCTGACGGGGACGGGCCGGGGCGGGACGGGATGAAACCGGGCTGGCGGGCATAGCGAACACGGAGCGCATGGGGAGTTCCTCGGGGTGGGGAGCGGGGTCGAAACGTTGCAGATCCGGTGCCGGCGCCGGCAAACTCCGCCAGACGTGCGGTTTTCACGACGAAAACGCCACTCGGCGCCGGCGGCAGGGCGGACCGTGTCGCCGCCGGGGCACACGGGCGACGGCCGCGCGTCGGCCGGATGCAACGCCGTGCCCAGGGGTGGTTCAAGATGGCGGCCCCGGCCGCACGAAGACTCCCCGGTCGGTCGGCACCGCGGCGTCGCTATACTCCGGTCGTTCCTCCGACGAGGATCGTGCCGGTCGTGCGACCGGACAGGAGCAGTTGGCACATGAACATCCTCGTGCCCGCGATCGTCGGCCTGGTGCTGCTCGCCGGCCTGCTCACGCTCGCCTTCGGCCACAAGGGCTGGAGCTGGGGCACCGTGGTGGCGGCCATCCTGGTGCTGCTCGCCTCAGGGGGCTACATCTACCTCGCCGCCCGGATTGCCGAGCGCGAGCGGGCCTGGACGAAGGTCGTGCGAAAGTACGAGGCCGACCTGCTCCGCGAACGCGATGCGACGACGCTCGTGGCCCAGGGGGAGCCGCGGCCGATTCCCGGCGAAAAATCGCTCGTTGCCCTGGCCGACGAAGAGGCCCGCTGGCGCCGGGTGCTGGAGCGGGTCGAGACCTGGCGCGGACGGGCCTGGAAGCAGGCCACGTTCGCCCCGCCGCAGGCCGATGCACCGGGCACGATCACGCTCCCCGAGCAGGAGGCCCCGGCGGCCGCCGCGGCGGCACCGGAAGCGGGCCCGGAGGGGGAAAAACCAGCCGTCGTCAGCGGCCCGGTGTCGCCGGTCAACGCCGGCGCGCAGGTCTCGGTGTTCGACGACGCCGCGTTCGAGGAGGGGGGGCGATTCCTCGGTGTGTTCCGCGTGGTGGCCGCGGCCTTCGATGCAGCGACGAAGCGGACCACGCTCCAGATCGTGCCCGCGGTTCCGCCGGACGCCACCGACCAGCGGGCCTGGGCGAAGGCCTACGACGCCGTCACGGTTTACGAGGACCTGCCCGTCGACCGATGGATGGCGTTCCACCGCATGCCGAGCCAGGCGACCGCTGACGCGACTGCCGGCGTTCTGCCCGCCCCCGCCAAGACCGACCCCAAAGCCCTCCTCGCCAAGCTCGAGCGGCTCGAGGCGGCGTTCACGCGACACGGCACGGAAGTCGAGGGGGACCCGGAGGAGATCGCCGCGCGGATCGCCGCCGGCACCGCGGCCCCCGGCCGCTACTGGGCTGAAGTGGAGTTCACCGCCCCCCACGACCTCGACGAGGGAGTGGTCAAGCGGATCACCGACCTGCTGGCGCCCGACATCGACGACGAGGACATGGTCAAGAAGGCGTTCGCCGCGGGCGACACCGTGGAACTCGACCTGCAGACGGCCCGGCAACTCGGCGACAAGGTGAAGATTCTCAAGGTGATCGACCGCCGGCCGCTGGCCGACGCGTTCACCGCGCTGCTCGGCGGCACGATCGCCGGCGGCAGGGAGGGCATGCGGGCCGACGGCATCGCGGCCCTGCGCCGGACCCTGGAAGCGGAGATCGTCGCCCTGGAGCAGGCGACGGAGCGGCTGGCGTCGGCGGAGCAGAACGTGACCGGGCAGCAGGCACGGTTCGACGAAGAGCGGCAGGCGCTGCAGGCCGACCTCGAGCAATGGACGGCCGACGTGACGGCGGCGGAGCAGACGGCCAACGCCTTCGAGCAGCGGCTGAAACGGCTCGCGGGAGAGCTGACGGCGGCGGTGCAGGCCATCGGACGGCTCGGCGGCGAGTTGACCGCGGGCATGAACCGGCTGGCGGCCGAGATCGACCGGCGGGCACCGCCTCCGGCGCGGGGCGGCAGCCTCCCGCCCGCCGGGGCGACGCGGTGACGAACGCCCGCGCGGAGCGTTTTCGCCCCGCCTGCTACACTCTCGGCTTTTCGTCCCCCGACACACTGGGATGCCGATGAGCGATGCCGTGCAACCGACGTCCGTGCCGGTCGCCGATCAGGCCGCGGCCATGGATCGGATGTACCGGCTCACGCGCCACGTCTACGACCTGACGCGGGCCTACTACCTGCTGGGCCGCGATCGGATGCTGGCCCAGGTGGTCACCGGCCCGGCGACTGCCACGCTCGAGGTCGGCTGCGGCACCGCCCGCAACCTGATCAAGCTCGCCCGGCGGCCCACCCCCGGTCTGCTGTGCGGCATCGACGCCTCGGCCGAGATGCTGGAGACGGCGGCCCGCAGCATCGCCCGAGCGGGCGTGCCCGCCGCGGGCTGCGAGCCGATCCGTCTCCGCCAAGGGCTCGCGGAGCAGCTCGACCCGGCGGTGATGTTCGGCCGCACTGCGGCCTTCGACACGGTCTTCTTCTCCTACTGCCTGTCGATGATCCCCACCTGGCCCGGGGCGCTCGAGGCGGCGCTGGCCGCGGTCAAGCCCGGCGGCAGGCTGCTGATCGTCGACTTCTGGGACCAGCAGGACCTGCCGGCCTTGTTCGCCGCCGGCCTGAAGCGGTGGCTCGCCATGTTTCATGTCCACTACCGCCCCGAGGTGCATGCGGCGCTGGCCGAGCTCGGCCGCTCGGGGCGGGCCGACGTGGCCTTCGAGTCGGTCGCCCGCCGCTACGCCTACATCGCGACGGTCACGAAGCGATGACCGGCCGCTGCACGCGCCGGTCTGGTGCCGCTTGTCGCGGCGGTCGATGACGGTCGTGGCCCGCCGTCAGGTCAGGGCAGCAGGAACACGAGGCCGGTGATCGTGGCTGCCTCGACGGCGAAGCCCCGGGCGCTGATCGGCACCGCCGGAATCGTCCATGGCGCACAGCTGCCAGGCCGGTAGTAGCCGAGCGGGTAGACGCACTCCCACGGCAGTTCCACGCCCATCTTGTAGGGCAGCACGGGCAACGTCGTGAAGAAGTGCGCCGCCGAGGTGAACGAGTCGGCGACGAAGCCGTGCGAGTGGCCGTACCGCTCCAGGCTCCAGTCCTCGAAGTACAGCGGCTTGTGGCAGTAGCCGGCGGCCTTCCAGGTGAACATCGTCGCGGCGAACCGCCGCGGCTGGAACGTCTCCCCCTCGAGCCGGCACTCACAGGGATAGTCGCTGCCCGCCCGACCACCGACGCGGATGTCGAGGTCGATGCCCGCCAGGGCGTCCGCCCGCAGCTTCTGCAGGGCCTCGCGGCACTCCTTGGCATCCTCGGCGCACGGCCCCTCCGAGCCGGGCTCCGCGGCGGCCACCAGCTGGGTCTCGGCGGGGCGTGTCTCGGCTGCGGGAATCACCGGCGCCGCGGCTGGGACGACGATCGGCTCCGGCTCCTCGGGCAGGACCTCCGGCACGACGACCGGCGGCGCGACCTCCGGCACGACGGCGACGGGCCGCGGCGCGGGGGGATCGCTGACGAACGTCCGCCATTCTTCGGCGTGCACGAGCCCGGAGAGGATCAGCAGCCAGGCCGCCAGGGCACACCCGCAGCACGACGAGAATGGAATCAGCCTCGCAAGAGCGGCAGGCGAGGGGATCGGCGTGAGGATGCGGAGCGTGGCCTGCGGCCGCCAGCGACGCAACTCATGCCGTCCCCGAGCCGGATTGGGTCCGTGTCGGTGAAGGTCACTCCGGCTTGGCGTGTTCCGCCGTGTAGTTCGGGGCTTCCTGCGTAATGACGATGTCATGCGGATGGCTTTCCCGTACGGATGCGGCGGTGACCTGGATGAATCGCGCGTCGCGCCGAAGTTCCTCGATCGTCCGCGTGCCGCAATAGCCCATCCCGGCCCGCAGGCCGCCGACGAGCTGATACACGAACACGCTCAAGGGCCCCTTGAAGGGCACCCGACCCTCGACTCCCTCCGGCACCAGCTTGTCTCCGCCGCGCCCCGTCGCCTTTTGGCGGTAACGTTCGCTCGATCCCTGAACCATCGCCCCCAGCGATCCCATGCCGCGGTAAGCCTTGAACGTCCGCCCCTGGTAGAGAACGGTCTGTCCGGGGCTTTCCGCCACGCCCGCCAGCAGCCCGCCGATCATGCAGCAGTGGGCCCCCGCGGCGATCGCCTTGGTGATGTCTCCCGAGTAGCGAATGCCTCCGTCAGCGATCACCGGCACGCCGGCGCCGGCCGCCTCCTGCGCCGCTTCCCAGACCGCCGTGATCTGGGGCACGCCGACACCGGAGATGACCCGCGTGGTACAGATCGACCCGGGACCGATCCCAACTTTGACTCCATCCGCGCCGGCCCTGATCAGATCGCGACAGCCTTCCCGGGTTGCCACGTTTCCCGCAACCACCTCGATCTCCCAGCGTTTCTTGATTGCCGCGACGGTCTCGATGACGTTCGCCGAATGCCCGTGGGCACTGTCCACCACGAGCATGTCCACGCCCTTGGCGATCAGGCTCGCCGCCCGGTCGTAGTCGAACACGCCCACCGCGGCCCCCACCCGCAGCCGGCCCTGCCGGTCCTTACAGGCGTTGGGGAACCGCTTCATCATGTCGATGTCCTTGATCGTGATCAGGCCGGTGAGCAGGCCCTGCCCGTCGACGAGCAGGAGCTTCTCGACCTTGTTGGCCATCAGGATCTTCTCGGCCTCGTCGAGCGACACGGTGCCGGTCGCCGTCACGAGGCCGGACTTCGTCATGATCTCGGCGATCGGCGTGGCGCCGCTCTCCAGGAAGCGGAGGTCGCGGCGGGTGATGATGCCCACGAGCCGGCGGTCTTCGGCCGTGATGGGCACGCCCGAGATGTTGTATTGATCCATCACCTCGCGGGCCCGGGCCACCGTGGCCGCGGGGGGCAGGGTGACGGGATCCATGATGATCCCGTTGGCGCTGCGCTTGACCTTGTCGACCTCCTCGGCCTGGCGGTCGATCGACAGATTCTTGTGGATCACCCCCAGCCCCCCCTCCTGGGCCAGGGCGATGGCCATCTCGCTCTCCGTGACGGTGTCCATCGGGGAGCTGACGATGGGGATGTTGAGGGCGATGCTCCGGGTCAGCCGCGTGGAGACGTCGGTCTCCGCCGGCACCACGCTCGAGTGCCGGGGCACGAGCAGCACATCGTCGAACGTGATTCCGGTGGCAACGATTTTCCCATCCATGCGGGCGCGAATCCTTTCCGGGGAGGGCCGAGGAAAGCCGGGAATTATGCGGCGCATGCCTGCCGGAGGGCAACGATCCGCCGCGCCGCCCCGGTGCGGCGGCCTTTCTGGCCACGGCCGCACGGCACGAAAGCGTGTCCTAGGTTTGTGGTGCCCCGGCAGGCCCGCGTTCGCCGGCCGCGGGGCAACCTCCTCTCCAGCGACTCCACCATGCGTTTCCTCGACGACTCCCCCGCCGCCCGTCCGACCCCGGCGCTCAAGGCCGTGACCGCACCCGAAGTCGAGATCGCCGCCCCGGATCCGGCGGCTCTCGACGCCCACCTGGCCCGGAGCCGCTACGGCCGCTTCACGCTCACCGACGCGGTCCGGCCGGGCTGGCAGCTCGACGTCGTGCCGCAGGCGGGCTATCGCCACGACACCTTCGTCGACTCCGCCACGGGCAGCCGCCTGCCCGCCCTCGTGGCCGCCGTGTCGAGCGAGCAGCTCTTCGACGTCTTCCTGGAGATGCTCGAGCCGCTCGGCGATACCTGCGACGTGGTCCTCGAATCGACGCACGAGGAGGGGATCGGCCGCCGCGAGTTTTCCCGCGAGGGCATCGAGCGGCTCGTGCTCGAGAGCGTGCTCTGGGAGTTCGACGATCTGCTGCTCAACGACGGCTGCACGGGCATCGCCGTCATGCATCCGGAGCTGTCGGTGGAGGTCCAGCTCGACGAGCACAAGCTGCTCGTGACCTACGCCCAGGCCCGGCAGCCTTTCGAGCGGGTGCTGCGTGACAGAGGCCTGCGGCGCGACGACAGGCTCCGGGTCATCTCCCAGGGTGAGCACATGCACACCTCGACGGGCCGCCACGCGCGGCGGTTCGAGGAACTCGTCGCCCGCCTCGGGGCGACGTGAGCGTCACTGCCCGGCCCGGTCGCCGCCGGCGCGGCTCACGAGCGCCGTGAGCACGGCCGCCGCGCCGCAGCCCGTGAGCCGCTTTTCCCGCGGCCAACTGGCATTGAGCGGCCGGGGGGATTCCGCGACCATCCCGCCCCGCTCGGCCCTCCGGCCGGGCCGCAGGTAGGGCATCCGATGCAGCGACTCGGCGCACCGATCATGGCAGCACTGCTCGCCTGGGGCGGAGGGCTGGCCCGCGCGCAGGAGCCGCTCCCCGCGCCCGCACTGGCCCCCAATCCGTTCGCCCCGCTCCCCGCGGGCACCGTGATCGGCCCGGCGGGTCCCGTCGCGCCGACGCCCGCCCCGCCGGTGAAGAACTCGGCCGTCATTCCGCCGCTCGATGCGGAGGTCATCTGGAAGCAGATGGTCGACGTCGCCGACGACTACTTCAAGGTGGCGACGGAGCAACGGGTGACGTTTGCCAACGGCGTGCCCACGGAGGGCCGGATCGACACCTTCCCGCAGACGGGCGCCACCTTGCTCGAGCCCTGGCGGGCCGACTCCGTCGGCTTTCGCGAGCGACTCGAGTCCACGCTCCAGTCGATCCGGCGGATCGGCACGATGCGGCTGGCGCCCGACCCGGCCGGCTGGCGGATCGAGGTGGTCGTGAACAAGGAGCTCGAGCATCTGGCGCGGCCGATGCGGGCCACGACCGGCGGCGCCTCGTTCCGCAACGACGACTCGCTCTACCGCTACGGCACGCCGCTGCCCACGCTCGGCCAGCAGGTGGGTGACCAGCCGCGGCCCGTGGCCGCGCCCACCCCGAACCTGGGCTGGATCCCGCTCGGACGCGACCCGCTGCTCGAGCAGCGGATGCTCTCCCGCGTGCTCGCCAAGCTGGGTGTCGCTCCCGTGCCGCAGCCCGAGCCCTACTACCAGCCGCCGGAGGGGAGCGCCGCGCCGGCCAACGCCCCCGCCGCACCGTCCGGGCCCGTCTATGGAGCCCCGATCCCGCCCGAGCAGTTGCCCCCCGGGGCCGTCGTCGCCCCCGGCCCGCCGGTGCCGATCGAGTCACTGCCCGTGCCGCGGTGAGTCGATCGGGCATCTGAGCGAGGCCCGCACTCGCCCAACAAGCCCCGGGCGGGAGCCCGGGGACTCCGCGCCTGAAGACCATCCCGTCATCCATGCAGGAAGGCTCCGACTTATACGACGGTCCGCGCTCGCATCGCATGGCGAACGGGAAGGCTTGTCACCCGGAGTCC
>CAZJHQ010000006.1:16801-53004 GCA_964545915.1 uncultured Candidatus Kuenenia sp.
CCCGGCTTCCGCCGGGGGCTTCTTGTGGGATCACCAGGCCCGGAGGGCCGGGTCGAGCACCAGCGGGCGGATGCCCGCCCAGCGAACCGCGGCACGACGCCGCGGGTTCGCGCTCACCATCCTCCCCGGCTTCCGCCGGGGGCTTCTTGTGGGATCACCAGGCCCGGAGGGCCGGGTCGCTCACGGTCCAGGAAGCCCCGGGTGGAAACCCGGGGACTCCGGGTGTGAAAACCACACCGCCGTCCATGCAGGAAGGCTCCACGGCAACAGCGCCGACGCGAAGCTCGAGCGTCACACGCCATCCACGTCACGTGCCGGCGCGATGCCTGACCCAGCGCGGCCTGGGCCTGACTTGGGCCGGTGGCGGCCGATGCTCGTGCAGCCGGTGCGGCTGCTGCGGGGCGATCTCCTGGCGATAGCGGCGCTCCGCCTGCGGCGTGCCCGCCTGGCGATGCTGGAAGGCGCCGAAATACGGATCGGGAAACTGCCAGTCGTTCTGGGCAGGAGCCGCCTGCCCGATGGCCACCAGGCAGATGCCGGCGATGAGAGCCGCCAGCCAGCGACGCGGGATGGTGCTAACAGACTGTGGAACACGTCTGCCCGAGCAGGATGCGAGGCATGCCGGCCGTGGAAACCCTCGGCGTTTCCACCGGCCGGCCAAGTGGAAAAAGGCCATGGAGGGTTTTTTCCACGGGCAGTTCAAGGTCAGACGCATGGCGGGCCTCACCGGTGATGGAACGGAAACAGGAGGCCCAGCGGATCCCACCCGGCGTGCCGCCCGCCGCCGCTGCAGGCGGCGCACCCGCAGGGCGTGGCCGGCACTGCCTCCACCTCGTACTTCGGCACCCGCTCGACTTTTTCCTTCTCCGTCTTGTAGAGCCGCTTCTTCACGTACAGGTTTCCGGATGGCGGGCTGCAGCGGCAGTCGGGGCCCGGGGCATGCCAGGGATCGCGGGCCCGCGCGCAGGCGTACTCGCACTGCATCGCATACTGGGGCTGCTTGGTCTTCGCCTCGTCCCAACTGGCCTTGCACCGCGGCTCGAGGCCCGGGCCGGTGCAGGAGGTGCACGAGCCGGCGCCGCCTGCCGCCGCCACCCCGCCGGCGATGACGGCCGCCATCGCGAGGCCGCCCACGATGAGGACAGGTTTCGAGAGTCGCATCGAATTGGCTCCTGCGTGGATGATCAGAAGTCGAACGCCAGCCGGGTGCCGAGGCCGTGGATCCAGCCGCTGCCGTCGTAGCTGGTGCCCGGCGTGCCGTCCTTCTTCCAGGGCGTGCTGGCGAAGTCGCGGTAGGTGAAGTCGTAGTTGAAGTAGATGCGGGCGTTGGGGTTGAGCAGCCAGTTGAGGCCCAGCGTGCAGCCGTTGAGCACGCCGCCGTTGACCTCGCCGTCGCTCAGGGAGAGGTAGTTGTAGCGCACGCCCACCTGCCAGGCGCCCTCGCTCAGGCTGATGCGGCGGCCCGAGCCGCCCCCCCGGATCGCGTAAAAGTTGTTGTGCGGGACGGGGCGGTCGAACCGGTACTCGACGCGGGAGTACGTCCGGCTCTCGCCGGTGAGGAAGTACAGCACCTCGGCGTAGCCGCTCTGGTAGTAGACCGTGCCCACGTTCGTGCCCGGCGGCGGCTGAAACCCGTTGGTCAGGTACGGGCCGGCGCTCGTCGTGCGGGCGTTGTAGAGCCAGGAACCGAAGTACTCCGACTGAAACGACCACGGGCCGTTGTTGCCCACGAACTCCAGGCCGATCATGTTCTGCCAGGTGGCCTGCAGCAGGCCCGTGTCGGCGTAGATCGAGTTGAGCGGGCCGGGCGGGCCGTTGCGGATGCTGCCGCGGCTGCGGAAGCGGACGGCGTCGATCGGATCGCCAATCGGCAGGCCCGTCACGGGATCGAAGCTCGTGTACTGCCGCCGCGGCTCCATGGTGCGGCCCGAGAGCCCGAGGTGGATCAGCTTGCGGCCCTCGTCCTCGAACACCGGCAGGTAGACCAGCCGGCCGACCGTCATGCTGCCGCCGCTGGAGTTGCTGAACCCAAACGGATTGGTCGTGTTCTTGAACTGGCCGACCTGCCAGGCGACGTCGCCCTCCTCGTTGTTGTTCATCACCTGGATGCCGGGCACGAAGCCGTTGTTGAACGGTCCCTCGAAGGCGTCCTGGCTGAACGACCGCTCCATGAAGTTGAGCCAGCGGCTGCTCGTGAGATGCTCGTAGCCGTAGGGATCCTTCTGGTTGCCGACGCGGACGATGCCCAGGATGGGGACTTCACGCAACTGGAGCCACAGGTCGGTGACGGCGGTCAGCGGCCCGGAATCCCGCTCCGTGGGAAAGACGGCGTTGTTGACGTTGATTTGGTTGACGAAGTCGTACTCGCACGCCCAGTCGTAGAGCTCGTACATTCGGCCCTCGACGCGGAGCCGGGCCCGGCGGAAGTCGACCGTGTCGGCGAGTTCGGGATCGAGGCCGCCCTGGTCGGGAGATTGACGGGGCCCCGGCCCGGCGGAGAAGGCGACCGCGTCCACCTGCGTCCGGCCGCCGATCTTGACGCGAAAATCCTTGTTGGCCGACTCGGCCTGGAAGGAATCCTTCCAGGCGGTCTTGAAGGCCTTGTCGGTGCCGACCTCGTACGGCTCCGGTTCCTTCTTGTCCGCCTTCGTGTCCGCGCTCTGGTCCGGCTTCGTGTCACCGGCTTTCGTGTCACCGCTCGGCGTGGCGGCACCGGGCGGATCGGGCGCGGGCAGCGATTGAGCCGCCAGCGGTGTCGCCACCGTGTTGCCGGCACTGTCATCCGCCAGCACCATGAGGGCGCCGACGTCGGCGGCGTGCACCCGACCACCGACCGCCTCCCAGGTGCCGCAGGCAAGCAAAGCGACGCCGATCGTGCGGAGGACGGGATGCATGTAGGCGTCGGCTGGGGGCGTAGGCGGTAGACGGCGTAGGGCCGCTACGATCCCTACGATCGGCAAACCCCGCCGGACGCCTTCATGTTTCCAGCCAGCAAGGCCCAGCCAGCCGCCGCAGTCCCTCCAGGCCCCCGGCCTTCTCGCCCCGACGGGGTTCCGTGCCGCCGCAGCTCGGCCGCGTCACTCGTCCGTGACGCAGCCCCGCGAGGCGGGCGCCACGCAGCGGATGTACTTCGCCAGCATGCCCCGCGTGGCCTTCAGCGGCGGAGCCTGCCACTCCGCCCGCCGCCGAGCGAACTCCTCGGCCGGGACCTCCGCGTCCATGGTGGCGGCGTCGGCGTCGATGACCACCATGTCGCCGTCGCGGACCAGCGCGATCGGCCCGCCGTCCTGGGCCTCCGGCACGACGTGCCCGACGATGAACCCGTGCGACCCGCCGCTGAAACGGCCGTCGGTGATCAGGGCGACGTCGTTGCCGAGGCCCGCGCCCACCAGGGCCGACGTGGGCGTGAGCATCTCCGGCATGCCGGGGCCGCCCTTGGGGCCCTCGTAGCGGATGATCACCACGTCGCCGCGCCTGATCGCTCCCTGCTCCAGCGCCACCAGCATCGCCTCCTCGCTGTCGAACACGCGGGCCGGCCCGCGGAACCGCGAGCCCTCCTTGCCGGTGATCTTCGCCACCGCGGAGTCGGGCGCCAGGTTGCCGTGGAGGATCGTGATGTGCCCCGTCGGCTTGATCGGCTGCTCCACCGGCTGGATGATCTTCTGCCCCGGCGCGAGGCCCTTGCTGGTGGCCAGGTTCTCGGCGAGCGTCTTGCCCGTCACGGTCATGCAGTCGCCGTCCATCAGCCCCTTGTCGAGCAGATACTTCATCAGGCCGCTCGTGCCGCCGATCGAATGCAGGTCCTCCTGCACGAACTTGCCGCTGGGCTTGAGATCGGCGAGGTAGGGAATCCGCCGGGCCACCTTCTGGAAGTCGGCCGGCGCGAGGTCCACGCCCACGGTCCGGGCCATCGCGATCAGATGGAGCACGGCGTTGGTCGAGCCGCCGAGAGCCATGATCGTGACCATGGCGTTCTCGAAGGCCCGCCGGGTCATGATGTCGCGTGGCTTGAGGTCGAGCTCGAGCAGGCGGCGGACGGCCGCCCCCGCCCGCAGGCACTCCTGCAGTTTGTCGGGGTGCTCGGCGGGGATCGACGCACTGTCGGGGAGGGCCATGCCCAAGGCCTCGATCGCCGTGGCCATGGTGTTGGCCGTATACATGCCACCACAGGCGCCGGCCCCCGGACAGGCATGGCGGACGATGTCGGCCCGGCGGCCGTCGTCGATCCGCCCGGCCATGTACTCACCGTAGCACTGGAACGCCGAGACGATGTCGAGCGTCGTGCCGTCGGCGAGGTGCCCGGGCTTGATCGTGCCGCCGTAGACCATGAGGGCGGGGCGGTTGAGCCGGCCCATGGCGATCAGGCAGCCGGGCATGTTCTTGTCGCATCCGGGGATCGCCACCAGGGCGTCGTACCACTGGGCGTGCATCACGGTCTCGATGGAGTCGGCGATCACGTCGCGGGACGGGAGCGAGTAGCTCATCCCCTCGGTGCCCATCGAGATGCCGTCGCTGACGCCGATCGTATTGAACCGCATGCCCACCATGCCGGCGGCGATCACCCCCTCGCGGACCTTGGCGGCCAGCCGATCGAGGTGCATGTTGCAGGTGTTGCCCTCGTACCACATGCTCGCCACGCCCACCTGGGGCTTGTCGAGGTCGGCCGGCTGCAGGCCCGTGCCCAGGAGCATGGCCTGGGAGGCGCCCTGCGAGCGGGGCTGTGTGATGCGGGCGCTGTAACGATTGAGGCCGGAGGACGCGGACGACATGACGACGACCCTGGACGGGAACCTGCCGGCCGCGACGTGCGGCACGACGGCAGCGGCGCAGGATAGTATGCTGCAGGAACGTTGGAAAGCGGCGGCCGGCCGCCGGCATGCGATGCGACCTGAATTCGTCTATTTCGATCTCGGCAACGTCATCTTCTCGTTCGACCGCCCGCGGTCGTTCCGACAGATGGCGGCCGTCTGCGGGGCGTCGGCCGCGGCCATCGAGCAGGTGGTGATGGCCGGCGGTCTCCAGGAGGCGCTCGAGCGGGGCGATTGCGACTGGAGCGGGTTTCACGCCGAGTTTTCCCGCCGCACGGGCACGACCTCCGACCCGGAGGCGCTCGCCCGGGCGGCGAGCGACATGTTCGCCCTCAAGGTCGAGACGCTGCCGGTGATCGCGGCCCTGGAGCGGATCGGCTGCCCGATCGGCATCCTCTCCAACACCTGCGGCCCGCACTGGCGGCAGATCGTCGCCAGCCGCTGCGCGATCCTGCCGGGCGGCTTTCGGGAGATCGTGCTGAGTCACGAAGTCGGCGCGGCGAAGCCCGCCGCGGCGATCTTCGCGGAGGCTGCACGCCGGGCCGGCGTGCCTGCGGAGCGGATCTTTTTCTGCGACGACATGCCGGGGCACGTGGCGGCGGCCCGTGCGGCCGGCTGGGATGCCGAGGTCTTCACGTCAGCGGCCGGGCTCATCGACGCGCTCGCCCGCCGCGGCCTCAACCTCGGCCTCTGACAACGCCCTGGCGAGCAGGTCCGCGTCGAACCGTCCCTCGAGCAGCGTCCGCCCGCCGGACTCGAGCACGGGCACCCGCAGGCCGAACCGCTCGCGAGCGGCCGCGTCCGCGTCGACGTCGACCAGCAGCACGTCCACGCCCATGCCGGCCAGGAGATCTTCCGCGGCCTCGCAGAGATGGCAGCCGCGGCGGGTGTACAGCAGGATCCGCATGTTTGGGCTACGATGACGAAGAGGGGTATTGTCGGCACCATGAGTGACACCGTCCAGACGATCGACGATTTTTTGCGGGTGATCCGCAAGAGCGGGCTCGTGGACGAGCCGCGACTGGCGGCCGTGGTCGCCGCGTGGCCCGACCCCACGAAACCGGTGCCGGAGGGGCTGGTCCGGGCCCTGATCGACGGCGGACTCCTCACCCAATGGCAGGTCGACCAGCTCCGCAAGGGGCGTCACAAGGGCTTCATGCTGGGCAAGTATCGGCTCCTCCGCCTGCTGGGAGCCGGCGGCATGAGCAGCGTCTACCTCGCCGAGCACACCACGCTCAAGGGGCTGGTGGCGATCAAGGTGCTGCCGGTGAAGCGGGTCGATCAGACCTCCTATCTGGCACGGTTCGAGCGCGAGGCCCGCGAGGCCTTCCGACTCAACCACCCCAACGTCGTCCGCACGCTCGACCTCGACACCTCCGGCGCGATCCATTTCATCGCCATGGAATACGTGGACGGCGACGACCTCCATGCCCGGGTGAAGCAGGGTGGGCCGCTCGACGTCCGGGAGGCGGCCGACTTCATCCGCCAGGCCGCGCTCGGGCTCCAGCACGCGCACGAGGAGGGGCTGGTGCACCGGGACATCAAGCCCGCCAACCTGATCGTGGACAAGCGCGGCACGGTCAAGATCCTCGACTTCGGCCTGGCGCTGGCGGGCGCCGACGACGAGGCCGCATCGTTGACGCAGACCCACGACGAGAAGGTGCTGGGCACGGCCGACTACCTGGCCCCTGAACAGGCCCGCGACAGCCACGTCGCCGACCGCCGATCCGACATCTACGCGCTGGGCTGCACTCTCCACTACCTGCTCACCGGGCGGGCCCCGTTCGCCAAGGGCTCGATCGCCGAACGGATCCAGGCCCACCTGAAGAAGCCGCCGCCCAACCTGCTCGACGAGCGGGCCGACGTGCCCCCGGCGATCGCCGAGCTCTCCTTCCGAATGCTGGAGAAGCACCCCGACGCCCGGCCGCAATCGGCGCAGGAGATCGCCGACTCGCTCGCGACCTGGCTCGCCGCGACCGCCGCCGGTGCGCCGCGGGCACGGCCCGCGCCTCCGCGTCGGCAGCCGCCGCGCCGCACAGCACAGCCCGCGGCGGACCCGGGTTCGTCGAACGTCCACTACGCGCCGCCGCAGCACTGGTCGGGATCAGGCGGGCCGGGGGGCAGCTCGATTGGAAGCAGCCCCCTGGGGAGCGGGTCGGCAATCGACTCTCGGCCGCTGGTGTTCCAGCCGCCCACGGGCCCGGCCAACCGCGCGACCACCGCACCCCCGCGTGCCGCCCCGGCGGCGGCGACGGCGACCGCCGAGCCGTTCCCAGCCCTGCAGATCGACGGTGCCCCGCAGGCGGCTGGCGGCACGCAGGTCAATCAACGGCCGCGGAAACCGGTGAGGAAGCCGCTCCAGTTCGCCGGCCTGCCGCTGGGGTTCTGGCTCCTCGCCGCCGGCGGCGTCGTCCTGGCGGTCGGTCTGGGGATCGCCCTGCTCAACAAGTGACGGCCGGGTTCACGCCCCGGCCGAACCGATCCGCCACGTCCCTGCCGCGAGGACGTCGAGCCCGGCACGATGCGTGAGGTCGTAATCCAGCGGCGTGAGCGTGACGGCCCCCGCCGCGAGCGCCGCGACGTCGGTCTCCACGGGCGCCGGCGGCGGCGGCGGATCGTTCGTGGCCCAATAGTAGGCCCGCCCCCGGGGATCGACCCGCCGCTCGAATGCTTCGCCATACCGAAACACCCCCATCGGCACCACGCGCAACTCCGGCGCGCCCTGCAGCGCCCGCGTGGGAATGTTGAGGTTGAACAGGCTGCCCGGCGCCGGCCGGCGGTCCAGGAGACCGCCGATGACGTCGATCGCGATCTCCGCGGCACGGTCGTAGTCGGCGTGCTCGTCCCACTCGAGGGAGACGGCGATGCTCGTGATGCCGAAGAACGCCCCCTCGATGGCGGCCGCAACCGTGCCCGAGTAGAGCACGTTGATGCCGGCATTGAGCCCGCTGTTGATGCCGCTGACCACGAGGTCGGGCCGCCGCGGACAGAACTCCGCGATCCCGAGCTTCACGGCGTCGGCCGGGCTCCCGTCCACGGCCCAGCCGCGGCTGCGGTCGCCGTCGAAGATCTCCTTCGCCGTCAGCGGCGTGAGGAAGGTGATGGCGTGCCCGACGCCGCTCTGTTCGGTTGCGGGCGCCACCACGCTCACGTCCCCGATCCGGCGGAGGGCCCGCCCCATCGCGGCCAGGCCGGGTGCGTAGATGCCGTCGTCGTTCGTGAGCAGGATGAGCATGGGGATGTCACTATAGCAACCTCGCCCACCCGCGCTATACTGGCGGGCTTTTCCGGTCTTGCCGCCGCTTCCCGCCCCAATGCATGCCATGTCCGCCAGCAGCGCTTCGCCACCGCCCCACTCCCGCCCCCAGCAGGCCGAGCGGATCGTCGTGCTCGACTTCGGGTCGCAGTACGCCCAGTTGATCGCCCGCCGCGTCCGCGAGCAGCACGTCTACTGCGAGATCGTGCGGCATGACATCTCCGCGACGCGACTGCGGGAGCTTGCCCCGCGCGGGATCATCCTCTCGGGCGGACCGTCGAGCGTGTACGAGTCCGGGGCGCCGCGGTGCGACCCGGACCTGTTCCGGCTCGGCATCCCGGTGCTCGGCATCTGCTACGGCATGCAGTTGGCCTGCGCCGCCCTCGGGGGCCAGGTCGGCCGGGCCGAGGCCCGGGAGTACGGCCGGGCCGCCTGCGAGGTGACCACCGGCGATCCGATCTTCGCGGGCGTTCCGCCCCAGACGGAAGTGTGGATGAGCCACGGCGACCAGGTCGACACCGTCGCCGCCGACTTCCTGCCGCTGGCCCGCACGGCCACCTGCCCGGTGGCGGCGGTCCGCCACCGCACGCTGCCGGTCTACGGCCTGCAGTTTCACCCCGAGGTGACGCACACGCCCGCCGGCGGGCGGATGCTGGCCAACTTCCTCCGTGCCACCTGCGGCTGCTCCGGCTCGTGGCGGCTCGAGGACTTCGCCGCGACCACGATCGCCGAACTGCGGGCCCGCGTGGGAAGCGAGCGGGTGATCTGCGGCCTCTCCGGCGGGGTCGACTCCGCCGTCGTCGCCGCGCTCCTGTCGCGGGCGATCGGCGATCAGCTCTCGTGCATCCTCGTCGACAACGGCCTGCTGCGGAAGAACGAGGCCGCCGCCGTGATCGAGGAGTTCACCGAGCACTTCAAGACGGATCTGCACGTCGTGCCCGCCGAGGGGCGGTTTCTCGAGGTGCTCGCCGGCGTGACGGAGCCGCAGGAGAAGCGGCGGCGGATCGGCAGGACGTTCGTCGACTGCTTCGCCGACGAGGCCGCCAAGATCCGCGGGGCGAAGTTCCTCGCCCAGGGCACGCTCTATCCCGACGTCATCGAGAGCGGCGCCGCCCCCGACGGCCCCGCCGCCACCATCAAGCTCCACCACAACGTCGGCGGACTGCCCGAGGACCTGCAGTTCCAGCTCATCGAGCCGCTCCGTGACCTGTTCAAGGACGAGGTCCGGCAGCTCGGTCTGCAACTGGGGCTGCCGGAGCGGATCGTGTGGCGGCATCCGTTCCCGGGACCGGGCCTGGCGGTCCGCTGCCTCGGCGAGGTGACGAAGCCGCGGCTCGACAAGCTGCGGGAGGCCGACGCGGTCGTGCTCGAAGAACTAGAGCGGGCCGGGCTGATGCGGAAGGTGTCGCAGGCGTTCGCCGTGCTGCTCCCGGTGCAGAGCGTGGGCGTGATGGGCGACGCGCGAACCTACGACGACGTGCTCGCCGTCCGGGCGGTCGAGACCGAGGACTTCATGACCGCCGACTGGAGTCATCTCCCCTACGACGTCTTGGCCCGGATTTCCACCCGGATCATCAACGAGGTCCGCGGCATCAACCGCGTCGTATACGACGTGTCTTCCAAGCCGCCCGCCACCATCGAGTGGGAGTGACACGGGTGGTGTAGACTTCCGGGTGGGGCGGCGGGCGGCCGCCCGCACCGGACGACAACCCCATGCACGTGGCGATCATCGAGGACGATCCCGTCATCGCGAAGGCGGTCGGGAAGGCGGTGCGCGAGGCGGGCCACGAGTGCACATGGGTCGCGGACGGCGACACGGCGATCCGCGACCGCACGCTCGCCTCGAGCGACCTGGTCGTCCTGGACCTCATGCTGCCGAAGACCGGCGGCCTGCCGGTACTGGAGGCGGCGCGTTCGGCGGGCATCCGCACCCCCGTGATCGTGCTCACGGCACTCGGCGCGGTGTCCGACAAGCTGCGGGGCTTCACGGCGGGCGCCGACGACTATCTGGTGAAGCCGTTCGCGGTGGACGAACTGCTGGCCCGGATCGAGGCGCTCCACCGCCGGGCCGGCCACAAGCCGGCACTGGAGATGGCGGCCGGCCCACTCCACCTCACGCTGGCCACGAAGCGGGTGACGCTCTCCGGGCGGACGATCGAGCTCACGCCGACCGAGTTCAGCATCCTCGAGCTGCTGATGCGGTTCAACGGTCAGGTCGTGACCCGAAAGATGCTCTGCGAGCATGTCTGGGGATTCGACTGGGACGGCCCGACGAACGTCATCGAGGTCCACATCAACCGCCTGCGGGGCAAGATCGACAAGGGGCGGCAGGAGTCGTTCATCTCCACCATTCGGGGCCGCGGCTATGCGCTCGCCGTGGCCTGACTGGGCGTCGACGAGGACTCTCCGGGCGCGGCTCACGCTCTGGAACACCGCGGTCGTGCTGGCGATGACGCTGGCCTCGCTGCTGGCGGCCCGGATCGTCGCCCACACGACGCTGTATGCGGACGCCGACGCCGAACTCCGCGCCGGCGCCACGGAAGTCGTGCTGGCGCTCCAGGACCTGTATCCGAACCTCGACGCCGTGATCGCCGAAATCGACCGCAAGGCCCGCAGCCACCAGCAACGCGGCTGGTTCATCCAGCTGCTCACGGAGGACGGCATCACCCTCTGGAAGAGCCCTCATTGCCCGGCAGCCGTGGCGGCATATCCGCCACACAATCTCGACCGGGCCGAGAACGTCGCCCAAGTGGGCCCGTATCGCTACGTGCGGCTCCGCATCGCCCGGCCGGGGCAGCCCACCTACCACGTGCGGGTCGGCACCTACACCACGGGGCTGGATGATCGGCTGACCTTCCTGATGCGGCAGCTGACGGCGGTCGGGCTGGCGCTGGCGCTGCTCACGCCCGTGGTGGGCTGGTGGCTGGCCCGCCGGGCGACGCGGCCGGTCAGCGACATCCTCCAGGTCGCCGACCGGCTCCGGCCCACGAAACTCGGCGACCGGCTGCCGGTGCACGGCAGCCGCGACGAACTCGACCGGCTCGCTCGCACGATCAACCGGCTGCTGGACCAGGTAGCCGACCATGTCGATCGCCAACAGCAGTTCGTGGCCGACGCCGCCCACGAGCTGCGTGGTCCGCTCGCGGCCATCCGCAGCCTGGTGGAAGTGGCGATCTCGCACGACCGCTCGCCCGCCGAGTATCGCGACATCCTCGCGGACGTGCTCGAGGAGATGCGGCACCTCTCGTCGCTGGCGAATGCCCTGCTGACGCTCGCCGAAACGGGAGAAGACGATGCCACTCCAGCGGGTGAGGATCTGGACCTGGCCGCCGTCGTCCGGCAGACGGCGGCGATGTTCGCCGGCGTGGCCGAGGAACGCGGCATTCGCATCACCGTGGACGCGGCCCCCGTCGTCCTGCCGGGCAGTGCCGCGCAGTTCCGTCAGGTGCTCGGCAACCTGCTCGACAACGGCATCCGGTTCACGCCGTCCGGCGGGACCGTGAACGTCCGCGTGGCGGCCGACGCCGGCGCGGACCGCGCCCTCCTGACCGTCAGGGACTCGGGCGCAGGCATCGCCCCCGGGCACCTCGACCGGATCTTCGACAGGTTCTACAAGATCGACCCCGCCCGTTCCCGCCACGACGGTCGCAGCGGTGGTCTCGGACTGCCGATCTGCAAGGCGATCGTCGAACGACACGGCGGGACGATCGCGGTGGCCAGCGGCCCCGGGACGGGCACGACCGTGACGGTCACCCTGCCGCTCCGCGCGGGCTGCCGCGGACGACCGCTCGCCGCCACTGCAGCCCCGCTCGCTGCCAGCACGTCATGAGTCTGACCGCCCGCGGTCCCGATCGCAGCTGCGAAGCGGGCATCGTGTTCGCCCTGGCCATCGAGGCCGACGCTTTCGAGCGCCGGGCCACGGACTGTGTCGAGTGGCGGGGCCCAGGCGGCGTGGTGCTCGAGGGCACGGTGGCCGGTGTCCGGGTGGCGTGGTGCGTCTCCGGGGTGGGCGGGCCCGCGGCGGCCCGGGCGGCGGCCCTGATGGTCGACGGCCACCGGCCGCGGCGGCTGGTATCGGCCGGATTCGCCGGCGGCCTCGATCCCGCCCTGCCGCGCGGCTGCCTCGTGCGGCCGGCCGCCGTGACGACCGAACAGGCCGGCACCCACATCACCCTCGCGCATGCCGGTGCGGAAGCGGACGCCGCCGGGCCGCTCGTGGTCAGCGTGACGGATGTCGTCGCCACGGTGGCCGCCAAGCGGGCGCTCGCCGCCCGGACCGGCGCGGCGATCGTGGACATGGAGACCCATGCGATCGCCACGGTGGCGTCCACCGCCGGCCTGCCGTGCCTCGGAGTCCGGGTCGTCTCCGACGATGCCTCCCAGACGTTGCCCGCGGAGGTCGCGGGCCTGTCGCGGCCGCAGTCGGCGTTCCGCCGCCTGGGCGCCGTCGTCGGCGCGGTCAGCCGCCGGCCCGCGGCGGCGGTCGATCTGTGGCGGCTCTACGAGCACGCCGTGGTCGATGGCCGAACGCTCGCGGCTGAACTGGAGCGGCTGTGCGGAGCGTTCGCCGGCGGGGCCGCGGTCATCCCCGACCGGCCAGCAGGCGGACCAGCGGATTCCGCGGCAGGTCCGCGACCAACGCGCTGACCGGTCGGCCGAGGGCCCTGCCCGCCGCCTCAGCGGCCGCCCGTCCGCTGCGAATGGCGCCTTCCATCGTCGAGGGCCAGCCGGTCGCGGTCCAGTCGCCGGCCAGGAAAAGGTTGGCGACGGCCGTGCCCGGTCCCGGCCGCACCCCCTCCACGCCCGGCCGCACCGAAAGCACCGCGGTGGGATCGGTCACAACCCGCGCGGCGCGGAGTTGGGCCGTGCGGGCTGGCGGAAAAATCTCCCGCAGTTCCGCCACGACGGTGTCGCGCAGCCGCTCCCGATCGCCGTCCATCAGCCCGCGGGAGGCGCTGATCACGACCTGGCAGTGGCCGGCCGCCGCGCCGCGAAACACCCATTGCGACACCCGCCCCACGAGCACGGCATGCGGCACGTCGATCACGTCGCGGTCGAACCACAAATGCACGGCCGTGATCGGCGACCCGACGAGCCGCTCGTCGGCGGCCGGCACGACGTCGGGCAGGAGCCGGGCCGCCTGCCGCCAGGGCACGGCGACGATCGCGGCAACGCACGGCACTCTTTCCTCTCCGCAGCGGACGGCGACGATCCGGCCAGCGGCGCGGTCGAAACCGGTCGCCGCCAGTCCCGTGCGGACCGTCACGCCGCGGTCCCGCAGCCAGCCCACGAGCCGCGTCCCGAAGAGCGTGCCCAGCGGCTCGGTGGGCACGATCAAATCGGCGGCATCGCGATGGGCGAGAAAGGCGTCGACGGCCACCTTCCGCGCAGCGGCCAGGCTCACCAGGTCGAGCGACTCGCCGAGGGCGCTCTCGATCACCGGCTGCCAGAAGAGGCGAATCACCGCGTCCGGCTGGCCGCTGGAGCGGAGCCAGTCGAGCGCCGTGCGCGACTCCGCGTCCGCCGCCGGCCGGGCGAGCCGCAGCATGCCCCGCGCGAGGGCGAGCTTCTCGGCCGGCGTGAAGTGCCGCATGCCGACCAGAAGCGGGGCGAGATGCAGCGGCGCCGGCAGCAGCCGGGAGGGGGTGCAATCGGCCCGGCGACCGTCCGGTCCGATGAACGAGAGCGTGCGGTCGCGGCGGAGCGCGGCGGCCAGGCCCGTCCGCCCGCAGAGGTCGAGAAAGTTCGTGCAGCAGCCCATCGCCACGTGCTGGCAGGCGTCCACGAGCCCCCCCGCCACTGGATCCTCGAACGACGCCGCCCGGCCGCCGGCGTGCCGCCGCGATTCCAGGATCACGGCCGCGATGCCGGCCTCGGCCAGGGCCGCCGCAGCCGCCAGGCCGGCCAGCCCGCCACCGACAATCGCCACGCTGGCAGGATCGACCCCGGAAGCGGCGGCATCACGCATGGCCATGCTCATGAACCGCTCCGGCGCCAGGGAGGCACGGGGCCCAGGAGCGTCGTCGTCAGGGCGGCCGCCAGCAGCCGCACCCGGCCGGGCCGCACGCGGGCCGTGAAGATTGCCGGCCCCGCCCGGCGCACCGCGGCGAACAGCCGCCAGTACACGCCGAACATCGCCCGCCATGCCATCCGACCGTCGGTCGTGAGCATCCGATCGAGCCGGGCGCCACGGGCGAAACAGGCGGCCGCCCGGTCGCACTCCAGGGCCGCGAGCCGGCTGAAACCGGGGTCGCTGCGGCCCGCGATCAGATCGTCCATGGTGCATCCCGCGGCGCGAAAGTCCGCGGCGGGAAGATAGATGCGGCCCCGGGCCAGGTCCTCGGGAACATCGCGGAGGATGTTCGTCAACTGGAACGCGAGGCCCACGTCGTGGGCCACGGCGACCGCCGCCGGATCGGTGAACCCCCAGATGTGGATCGCCGCCACCCCGACGGCAGATGCGACACGGCGGCAATACTCCTCCAGGTCCGCGAACGTCTCGTAGCGATTGCGGTCGAGATCCATGCGCACGCCCTCGAGAATGGCGTCGATCGAGCCGCGGGGCACGCCGAAGCGGCGGACCGTGTCGGCGAGCGCCCGCACGACGGGATCGTCCACGCGGCCGCCGTCGAGCGCTTCTGCGACCGTGACCGCGAAGGCGGCGAGGGCCTGCCGGGCCGTGGCCGGATCGGCCGCATCGTCCACGATGTCGTCCGCCCGGCGACAGAAGGCATACAAGGCCGTGGTGCCACGCCGCTTCGCGACCGGCAGCAAGGCGATCGGGGCCGCGAAGCTCGACGCTGAAGCCCGCAGGACTTCCGCACACGTGCGGTGATCGGCGGCCAGGTCGTTCATGGATGGTTCCCGAACCGCACGACCGCAGCCTGCCACGCGGCCCGGGCGGCCAGCGCGAGCTTCGTGCCCCGGCCCACGGTCGGCCGCCGCGCCAGCGTGTCACCGTCGGCCCGTTCGATCGCGGCCGCCACCGCCCGGCCGCCGCCGAGGAACATCGTGATCGCCGGCCGCAGGGCCCGGGGCGCGGCCGCGGCCAGCGGACCACCGCGGTCGAAGCAGGCCCGCGCCCAGGCCACCTCCTCCCGGACGAGCGTCCGCAGGGCAGGGGAGGCCCGCGCGGCGTCGAGGTCTGCCTCGACCACGCCGTGCCGCCGCATGTCGGCCGCCGGCAGGTAGACACGGCCGGCGTTCCGGTCCCGCTTGATGTCCTGCCAAAAGTTCACCAGCTGCAGCCCCGTGCAGATCGCGTCGGACATTTCGATGAGCCGCGAATCGCGGCAGCCCTCGAGCGCCAGCACGATCCGCCCCACCGGATTCGCCGACCGCCGGCAGTAGTCGAGCACTGCGTCGCGATCGGCGTACCGCGTCTGCACTTGATCCTGCTGGAAGGCGTCGATCAGGTCGGCGAAGGGGCCGATCTCGAGGCCCGTGGACCGCACCGTCTCGGCCAGCGCCACGCACACCGGATGCCGCGGCCGACCGGCGAAACAGTCGTCGAGTTCGCCGCGCCATGCGGTCAGCGCCGCCGTCGCCGCGGCGGTGCTCGCCGCCTCGTCGGCGAGGTCGTCGGCCCAGCGGGCGAAGGCGTAGACGTTCGCCAGGTGCTGCCGCAGCCGCGGCGGGACGAGCCGCGTGGCGACGGTGAAGTTCTCGTAGTGCCGGGCCGCCACCTCCCGACAGAACGCCCGTGCTGCATCGAGGTCGCCCCCGGCGGGCACCGGGGCCAGCCGCCAGGCGGCCGGATCACGGCGGGCCGCGGGAGTATGGCATGCACTCATCGCTTCGCTGATCATGCGCGGGCGACCGCAGGGAATCTGGCCGGGTCCACCGGCTGCCACTACCATACCGTGTCGTCGTCGTCCGTCGCCCGCCCGCCCTCCATGGATCGCCCATGAACATCCTCCTGGCCAGCCCCCGCGGATTCTGTGCGGGCGTCAACATGGCCATCGACACGCTCGACACGGCGATCAAGCTGTATGGCAAGCCGGTCTACGTGTTCCACGAGATCGTGCACAACAAGCACGTCGTCGAGCGGTTCACGCGGGAAGGGGCGGTGTTCGTAGACACGGTCGAGGAGGTTCCTGAAGAAGCCGTGCTCCTGTTCTCGGCCCACGGCGTGGCTCCCGAGGTTCGCCGGGTGGCCGCCGCCCGCCGCCTGCGGGCCATCGACGCCACCTGCCCGCTGGTCACGAAGGTGCACCTCGAGGCGATCAAATACGCCAAGCAGGGCTACCACATCATGCTCATCGGCCACGAGGGGCACGACGAGGTGATCGGCACCATGGGGCAGGCGCCGGAAGCCTTCACGCTCGTCGAGACGGCCGAGGAGGTCGATGCCCTGCCGTTCGGCCCGCACGACAAGCTGGCCTACCTCACGCAGACGACGCTGTCGGTGGACGACGCCTCCCGGATCATCGCCCGCCTCAAGGCGCGGTTCCCGCAGATCGTCGGGCCGCCGAAGGACGACATCTGCTACGCCACGCAGAATCGGCAGGAGGCCGTGCGGCTGCTCTCCGCGGACGCGCAGCTCGTGCTCGTGCTCGGCAGCCAGAACAGTTCCAATAGCCAACGACTCGCCGAGCTGGCCCGTGAGCGCGGGATCCCGGCCTACCTGATCGACGGGGCCAACGAGATCGACCCCGACTGGTTCCGCGGCGACGAGACGGTGGTGATCACCGCCGGCGCCAGCGCCCCCGAAAGCGTCGTGCAGGATTGTGTCGCGTGGCTCAAGGAGCGGTTCGGGGCGACCGTCGAGGAACGGACGATCCGGGAGGAGGAGGTCTACTTCCCGCTTCCCAAGGAACTCCGCGCCGCGGCGGCGGCCATTCAGCTGCCGATGGCGTGAGCGGGGCAGGAACACCGTTCCGCCGTCCATGCCGCACGACCGCCCGCGATTCACCGCTGCGAAACCACAGCGCATGGCACCCGGGACGGTGCGCCACCCGGAGTCCCCCGGCTACCGCCGGGGGCTTTCTGTGGGAGCGGCGTGATGACCCGAGAAGCCCCGGGTGGAAACCCGGGGACTCCGGGCAGGAAAACCACCCCACCATCCATGCCGCACGACCGCCCGCTTGGCCGGAATCCGCGTCACTTCGTGAGCTTCTTGTAGCGGAAGCGGTGTGGCTCGTCGGCGTCGAGGCCCAGCCGCTCCTTGCGGCCCCGCTCGTAGACCTCGAAGTTGCCCTCGCAGACGTGGACGTAGCCGTCCCCCTCGAAGGCGATGATGTGGGTCGCCAGCCGGTCGAGGAACCAGCGATCGTGGGTGATCACCACCACCGATCCGGCGAAGCTCGTGATGCCTTCCTCCAGTGACCGCAGCGTATCGACGTCCAGGTCGTTCGTCGGCTCGTCGAGGAGCAGGAGATTGGCCCCGCCGCGGAGCAGCTTGGCCAGATGCACCCGGTTTCGCTCCCCGCCGGAGAGCGTGCCCACCTTCTTCTGCTGGTCGGGCCCCATGAAGTTGAACTTGGCCACGTAGCTGCGGGCGTTGACCGTCCGCCTGCCGAGTTCGATCGTGTCGTGGCCGCCCGAGATCTCCTCGAACACCGTCTTCTCGGGATCGAGGGCGTCGCGGTTCTGATCCACGTAGCCGATGTCCACGGTCGACCCGACCTTGATCGCGCCCGCGTCGGGCTGCTCCGCCCCCACGAGCATGCGGAAGAGCGTCGTCTTGCCGGCACCGTTGGGGCCGATGATGCCCACGATGCCGCCGGGGGGCAGACGGAAGGAGAGGTTCTCGAACAGCAGCTTGTCGCCGAAGGCCTTGGAGATGTTCTCGACATCGATCACCTGGTCGCCGAGCGGCCGGCTGGCGGGAATGAAAATCTCGATGTCCTGGTCGCGGACGGCGGCCTGCTCGGCGGCGAGCTTCTCGTAGGCCGCCATGCGGGCCTTGCTCTTGGCCTGCCGCGCCTTGGGCGACATCCGCACCCACTCCAATTCCTTGTCGAGCGTCTTCTGCCGGGCCGAGGCCTGCTTCTCCTCCAGTTCCAGACGGGCCTTCTTTTGCTGGAGCCAGGCGGAATAGTTGCCCTCGAAGGGGATGCCCCGGCCGTGATCGACCTCGAGGATCCACTTGGCCACATTGTCGAGGAAGTAGCGGTCGTGCGTCACCGCGACGACGGTGCCAGTGTACTCGGCAAGGTGCCGCTCCAGCCAGTTGACGCTCTCGGCATCGAGGTGGTTCGTGGGCTCGTCGAGGAGCAGCAGGTCGGGCTTTTCGAGGAGCAGCTTGCAGAGGGCGACGCGGCGCCGCTCGCCACCCGACAGATTGGTCACGCCCCAGTCCCCGGGCGGGAGATTCATCGCGTCCATGGCGATCTCCACCTGCCGGTCGAGATCCCAGAGGTTCTTGGCGTCGATCTCGTCCTGCACGCGGGCCTGCTCCGCGAGCAGCTTCTCCATCTCGTCGTCGCCGATAGGCTCGGCGAACCGGGCGTTGATCTCCTCGTAGCGGCGGAGCACGGCCCGGGAATGATCGACCGCGTCCATCACGTTCTCGAACACCGTCTTGGCCGGGTCGAGCTTCGGCTCCTGCTCCAGGTAGCCGACGGTGTAGCCTTCGGCGAGCCGGGCCTCGCCGTCGAACTCCTTGTCGATGCCCGCCATGATCTTCATGAGCGTGCTCTTGCCGGCGCCGTTGCGGCCGAGGAGGCCGATCTTCGCCCCGGGATAGAAGGCGAGGTTGACGTTCTTGAGCAGCTCGCGCTGGCCGAACTTCTTGTTGAGGTCCGAGATCTGGAAGATGAAGGCGGGGCCCATGGGGTCGGCGATGCTCGCGGGTAGGGAAGGGGACGTGTGGAACTGTCTCTTCCGATCCTATCAAAACCCCGTCGTCCCATGAGGGGCCGTTGCTGCGCCGCGCGGCATGGACTACGATGCCTCGGGGCCGGAAAGCGGCCGTTTTCTGCATCGCAGCGAGGAGTTCCGCCATGCCCGAATACGCGCAGCCCGACGTGCTGGTTTCCACCGACTGGGTGGCAGAGCACCTCTCCGACCCCGCCGTGCGGATCGTGGAATCCGACGAGGACCGGGCACTGTACACGCAGGGCCACATCCCGGGCGCGGTGGAAATCGACTGGGCCGTGGACCTGCAGTGCCAGGTCGTCCGCGACTACATCGACCGAGCGGCCTTCGAGCGGCTGTGCGCCGAGCGGGGCATCTCCAACGACACCACCGTGGTGTTCTACGGCGACAAGAACAACTGGTGGGCGTGCTACGCCTTCTGGGTCTTCAAGCTCTACGGCCACAAGGACTGCCGGATCATGAACGGCGGCCGGAAGCGGTGGGAGCTCGACGGCCGGGCCTGGTCGAGCGACCGGGTGTCGTACCCGCGGGCCACGTACACCGCCCAGGAGCAGGACGGCTCGATCCGCGCCCTCCGTGAGGAGGTGCTGAAGCACTGCAAGGCGGGCAAGCAGCTGCTCGACGTCCGCAGCCCCGAGGAATACCGCGGCGAGCGGATGCACATGCCGGACTACCCCAACGAAGGCGCGGTCCGTGGCGGCCACATTCCCGGCGCCCTCAACGTGCCCTGGCCGATGAACTGCCACGAGGACGGCACGTTCAAGACCGCCAAGGAGCTGGAAAAGCTCTACGTCAAGGAACTGAAGATGAAGCGGCGGTCGCCCACGATCGCCTACTGCCGCATCGGTGAGCGGTCGAGCCTCACATGGTTCGTGCTCACCTACCTGCTGGGCTTCGGCAACGTGAAGAACTACGACGGCTCCTGGCTCGAGTGGGGCAACGCCGTCCGCGTGCCGATCGCGAAGGGTGCCGAGCCGGGGGGCATGGCCGCCACGCCCGCGACCACCGCCCACGCGTAACGCACCATGAGCGTTCGCGAGCGGGTCGAGGAAATCGTCGCGGAGTTCTCGGACCTCGACGGCCGGGAGAAACTCGAATTGCTGGTGGACTACGCCAACGGCCTGCCGCCGTTGTCCGCCGCCTATGAGGCTCGCAAGGCGTCCGAGGATCGGCGGGTGCACGAGTGCCAGACGCCGGTGTTCCTCTGGACGGATGTGGAGCAGGGAATGGCGCACGTCGTGGCCGAGGTCGCCCCCGAGGCGCCCACCGTCAAGGGGTTCGTCGCCATTCTCGCGGCGGCCGTGAACGGCCAGCCGGCGACGGAGGCGGCCGCCATCCCCGAGGACCTGCTCGAGCGGCTCGGCCTGGCCGAGGTGCTGGGCATCCTCCGCTCCCGCGGTCTCCGGTCGATCACGGCCCGCATCAAACGCGGCCTCGCGGCGGCGGCGGGCGGATGACCGGCATGCGTTCCTCCACTCGCGTCCAAAGCCAGACGATTCGACAGACTCGCCCCCTCGAAAGTCCCTCGCACCAGGACGCTCGTTTGATTCCGTAGAGGTAGGCGAGGGGATCGGCGTGAGGATGCGGAGCGTGGCGTGCGGCCGCCAGCGACGCAACTCATGCCGGCCCCGAGCCGGCTTGGGCTCCACGGCTCACCGCTGAACCGCTCCCGATCCCGGAAAGGACTGTCCCTTGTCCCCCGCTGAAAAAGTCGTCGCCGGCATCGATCTCGGCGGTACCGCGATCAACTACACGTTCCTCGACGAGCGCGGCCAGTTCCTCATCGACGGCCTGTGCGAGCATCCGGCCCGCAGCGTCGAGGGGCCGGACGTGTGCCTCGCGCAGATCGAGGACGGCCTGCGGGCGGCGGCCGAACGGGCGGGCCTGCCCCGCGAGAAGCTCGTGGCCGTCGGCCTCGACACGCCCGGTCCGGCGAGCGCCGCCGGCGTCTTGAGCCGCCGCGGCTCGACGAACTTCGTGCATCCGGAGTGGGCCGGCTTCGACATGCGCGGGGCGCTCGAGCGGCGGCTCGGCCTGCCGGTCACCTACCTCAACGACGGCAATGCCGCCGCCCTGTGGGGCCACGTCGCGATCTTCGGCTCCGAGAACGAGGCCACCAGCGTCTCCGCGATCATCGGCACGGGCCTGGGCGGCGGCGTGATCACCGGCGGCCGCGTGGTCACGGGCCGCAACGGGTTCGGCGGTGAGCTGGGGCACGTGCTCATCCCCTGGACGGCGATCTCCGGCATCGAGGGACTCGTGCCACGGTGCAACTGCGGACGGACGGGCGACCTGGAATCGCTCTGCTCGCTGACGGCGATCCGACAGTCGCTCCTGCCGCACTTCCTCGCCCGGCATCCGGGCCATCCGCTCGCGGCGGAGACCGACATTGCCACGGCAGCGAAACGCGTCCGCGGACTCGCCGAGCGGGGCGACGAGCTCTGTCGGGCGATCTTCAGCGTTCAGGCCCGGGCGCTCGGGCTGTTCTTCGACGAGATGATCAACGTCTTCGATCCCGACGCGCTGATCGTGGGGGGCGGGGCCGTGGAGACGGACGAGGCCTTCCGCCGGTGGTTCATCGCCGAGATCCGCGCCGGCATGCCGACGCAGCGGGAGGAGCAGGCCGACCTGCCGATCCACGTCATGCCGTCGGGCGACACGGCCGGCTCCCGCGGCGCCGCCATCGATGCCGCCCGGATGGTGCGTAAACGCGGGCTGTGAGCCGATTCACGCCACGTGGTCGAGGACCGGCAGGGCGGGCAGACCGTTGGGCTGGATCCGCGGGGCGGGGGCGGGCAGGGGCCGCAGATCGGCGGGCTTGGCCCGCGGCGGGCCGAAGATCATCAGCCGCGCCGTGGCGAGCAGCCCGCCGAACGACCCGAACGTCGCCTCGACCGCCGCCGGCTCGTAGCCGCAGTGGACCATGCAGTCGCGGCACTTGGGATTCCCGCTGGCCCGGCCGTAGCGGTCCCAGTCGGTCTCTTCCATCAGCTCGCGGAAGGTCTTCGTGTAGCCCTCGTCGAGCAGGTAGCAGGGCCGCTGCCAGCCGAAGAGGTTGTAGGTGGGCGTGCCCCACGGCCGGCACTCCAGCTCCCACGCTCCCTTGAGAAACTCCAGGAACACGGGCGACTGGTTGAACTTCCAACGCCGCGGCGCCCCGTCGAGCATGCGGCGGAAGAGCGACTGGCTGCGTTGCCGCGGCAGGAAGTGATCCTGGTCGGGCGCCTTCGAATAGGAATAGCCCGGCGAGATCATCATCCCTTCGACGCCCAGGGCCATCACGTCGTCGAAAAACTTCCGGTAGCGGTCGGGATCCGCGTCGGTGAACAGCGTGGAGTTGGTCGTCACGCGGAATCCGGCCCGCCGAGCGGCCTTGATCGCCGCCACCGCGGCATCGTACACGCCCTCCCGGCAGACGGCGTGGTCGTGCTCCTCGCGTGGCCCGTCGAGGTGCACGGAGAAGGCGAGGTAGGGGGAAGGCTCGAAGTGCGGCAGCATCTCCTCGAGCTTGAGGGCGTTGGTGCAGAGGTAGAGATACTTTTTGCGGGCCACGATGCCCGCCACGATCTGCTCGATCTGCGGATGGAGCAGTGGCTCACCGCCGGGGATCGAGACGATCGGGGCCCCGCACTCGTCCACCGCCTGAAAGCACTGCTCCGGCGTGAGGTGCGACCGGAGGATCTCGGTGGGGTGCTGGATCTTGCCGCAGCCGCCACAGGCGAGATTGCAGCGAAACAGCGGCTCCAGCATGAGCACGAGCGGATAGCGGTCGTTGCCCCGCAGCCGCTGAATGGCCACGTGCCGCAGCACCGCCAGCATCTGTCCGACAGGCACGCTCATGCGACACGCTCCATCCGCCGGCCGGCCGCGTGGCGGGCCGCCCGCACCAGGGCGATGAGCGGGAAGTAGATCGGATACCAGTGGTATTTGAGGTAGAACACCTGCGGGAACCCGGTGCCGGTGAACTCCTCCTGCTCCCAGGTGCCGTCGGCCTCCTGCCGCTCGACCAGCCAGCGGACGCCGGCGTGGACCGCCGGCGACTCACCGCGGCCCGCGGCCACGAGGCCGGCCACGGCCCACCCCGTCTGCGAAGCGGTTGCCGGCCCAACCCCCGCGAGCGTCCGATCCGCATAGCTGTCGGGCGACTCGCCCCAGCCGCCATCGGGCTGCTGATGGGCCTCGAGCCAGTCGGCGGCCCGGGCGACGAGCGGTTCGGACGGGCCCATGCCCACCGCCTGCAATCCTTGCAGCGCCTGCCATGTGCCGTAGATGTAGTTCACGCCCCAGCGTCCATACCAGGAACCATCGGGCTCCTGAGTCTTCTCCAGGTAGGCGACCGCCCGCTCGACCGCCGGGTGACCGCGCCGCAGACCAGTTTTACCGAAGGCCTCGAGCACCCGGCCCGCCAGGTCGGGCGAACTCGGATCGATCATCGCGTTGTGGTCGGCGAACGGCACCTTGCAGAGCAGCTCACAGTCGTTGTCGCGGTCGAACGCTCCCCAGCCGCCGTCGGTATTCTGCATGGCCGCCAGCCAGGCCACGGCGCGGCTGATCGCGGCGGTAACCCGCGCGGCCCGCACCGCAGCGGCCCGATCCCGCGCAGGCCTGACTGCCGCCCGCCACGTCGCCAGGGCGATGACCACCATCGCGGTGTCGTCCACGTCGGGGTAAAAGCGGTTCGCGTATTCGAAGCACCAGCCCGAGGGCTCCGCCCGCGTGCGTCGGGCCCAGTCGCCCGTGGCCCGGATCTCGTTCTCGAGCAGCCAATCCACGCCCCGCGCGAGGGCCTCGGCATCGACGGCGCGATCGCCGGCCGCAGCCGCCTCGACGAGGCCGATGAGCGTGATCGCCGTGTCCCACACGGGCGAACGGCAGGGCTCCAGCCGAGTCGTGCCGTCGGCCTCGAACTCGACAAGTGCGTCGAGTTGCCGCCAGCACTCCTGCAGTTCCGGCGCATCCTCGGCGCAGCCCATGGCACGCAGGGCGACGATGCTCCACACGATCGGCGGAAAGATGGCGCCGAGGCCGTCGCTGCCGTCGAACCGCTCCAGCATCCAGCGGCGGCAGGCCTGGATCGCCCGCGCCCGCAGCGGCATGAAGCCGACCGCCTCGCAAGCCTTCATGAACCTGTCGGTGCCGCGGAAGAATCGCGCCCAGAAGCTGCGGTCGGCCGGAGGCGGACCGCCGTGGCGATCCCGCGCGCCGAAGAGTTCGGCGATGCCGCGGTCGGCAGGGATCCGGCGCAGCGGCTTGAACGCCCACATCAGCGACAGCGGCACGATCATCGTCCGCGACCAGGCCGATACCCGATGCAGGTTGACCGGAAACCAGTCGGGCAGGAGCACGGCCTCGGGCGGCACTGCCGGACAGGCGGAATACGGCATCTGGCCGAGCAGCGCCAGATAAAACTTCGTGAAGCTGTTGACCGCCCAGGGACCGCCGGCGGCGGCGATCGCCTCGCGGGCGCGGACGAGAGCCGGCGACCGGGGATCATGGCCGGTGAGCTTCAAGGCAAGATATGCCTTCACGCTGGCGCTGACATCCACGGGGCCGCCCGGGTGGATCGCCCAGCCTCCCTGGGGAAGCTGCAACCGCAGGATGCGGCGGGCCGCGCCGGCCACGTCGGGCCGGTCGATCCGGCCCGCCCAGGCGAGAATGAGAATGAACTCGCTCTCCAGGATCGTGTCCCCCTCGAGGGGTCCGCGCCAGTGGCCGTCCGCCGCCTGGCGGGCTTGGAGCCAGCCCGCAACCCGGCCCGCCGTCTCCTTGGCGAACCGCATCTCGATCTCCCCGCCGATGTCGCGTGGAACCGCGTGCCTGACGGAATGAGATCCTCGCCCGTGGATCGCGGTCGGCCGACACTCCACGGCTTCAGCCTGTGCGGCGCACGCGGAACTCGATCCGGTGAAACTCATGCGAACATCCCTGCTGCGAGCGAAACGGGCGATCCATCGCCCTCGAACCGGAAAGCTGCCGGGAGGATAGAGAACATCGCGAACAGCGACAAGGCCGGACGGAAGGGAAGAACCGCCGCAAGCCGGCACTCCAGGCTGCCGCGGGGCGCTGGGCAACACATCAGGAAAAATAGGCTGCCTTTAACGGCTGCCCGGCGCCGCGCCGACACGCCCCCCGCTCGCCATCGGCACAGCGACGGTCACCCGTGTCCCACCGCCCGGCCGGGAGTCGATGGCGACCGTGCCGCCATTGAGTTCGACGAGCCGCCAGGCCTTGGGCAGCCCGAGGCCGATACCCCGCCCGGCCTCGCGCCCGCTGAAGAACGGATCGAACGCCCGCCGCAGGGTGGCGGCATCCATGCCGCGGCCGTCGTCGGCCACTTCGATCTCGACCATTCCTCCCGCCTCGCGGCCGCTGACCGTGACATGCCCGCCATCGTCCACGGCCTCGATGGCATTCTGCACCAGCGCCCGCAGCGCTTCGGCGACCTGGCCGGCATCCACGAGCAGTTCCAGCGGCACGGGGGGCGGGGCGTACTCCAGCCGCAGCCCGCGAATCGTGGCCGCCCCACGCAGCGGGTCGAGCACGCTCCGCACGATATCACCGAGCAGGACCGCCGCCGGCTGCGGCCGTGGCGGGCGGGCGAAAAGCATCAGCCCACCGATCATGTCACGGGCCCGAAACGCCTGATCGACGATCGTGGAGAGCCGCCGGCGGCGTTCCGGATCCTGCTCGTCCACGAGCAGCGCCTGGGCCCGGGCCGCGATGTTGGCCAGTGGATTGTTGATCTCGTGGCCGGCGCCGTAGGCGAACTCGCGCAGCGCCTCCAGCCTCGCCTCGGCGAGCGCGGCCTCGAACTGCGGGTCGTTCATGATGTCGCCCCCCAGGAGAGCCGCCCGGCGGAAACCGAATACGTGGCGCATGCCTCCAGGCATGCGAATGGAGACGAGCGAACCATGGGCCGGCCGGGTTCCCACACCTCAAGGCACACGGCACCCTCAAACAAGCGGCCGCCCGCACCCGAATGGATGCGGGCGGCCCCCGAAAAACAATGCTGATGCGGGCCTCCGGCTCACGAGCCGGCGACACCCGACTCGATGTCGAGAAGGCTGCAGATCCGATCGACGAGCACCTCGGCCTCGAAAGGCTTCTGGAGGAACTCGTTGGCACCGGACGCCTTCAGGTCCTCGATCTTGTCGGGCTCGCACATGCCGGAGATGCAGATGATCCGCACCTCGTCCATGGTCGAGTCGCTGCGCACCCGCTGGCAGACTTCCTTGCCATTGATGTCCGGCAGCATGACGTCGAGCACGATCAGGTCGGGACGGTAGTCCTTGACCATCATGCCGGCGTCGAAGCCGTTGTTCACGCTCCGCGTCTCGAAGCGGCCGTCCCGCTCGAGGACGTCGGTGATCAACTCGACGAGGTCCTGGTCGTCGTCCACGACGAGAATCTTCCGCCGGCCGCTCTCCAGCGCGTCGGTCGGAATCCCGTTGTCCCGCATGAACAGGAACAACTGATCGCGCGGAATCCGGCGAAACCGGCTGCCCGGCACGCGGAATCCCTTCAATTGCCCCGAGTCGAAGCAGCGAATGATCGTCTGCTGGCTCACCTTGCAAATCTTGGCGGCTTCGCCGGTCGTGTAAACGGTCTTCTGCATCTGCTTTACCACCCTCTCCCTAGCCGTGGTGCAGCTAGTCAAAAACGGCGGTCCGGGGCTCTTCGCGAGCGATTCAACCCCGAACGCCTAGGCCTCCTTGCAGCGGTCCCTGACGCCGTCGCCACAACGGTCGCCATCCACGTCGCATTCCATGCCGACGCAACTCTCCGAATGCCCCGGCTCGTCCGGGGATCCGGTCTGGCAACGACGCAGGCCGGGGAAAGAGGGGGAAAGGACTCCGCTTCCTTTAACCGCTTCCCTGCAAGCCATCCTTGCCAGACGCCCCAACTCTACAGGCACCTTTCGCGACGAGTCAATATCGCCCCAGACGGCGCAAATCCCTGACCCGCAAGGTTTTGGGAGAAGTCCCGAAAGTCGCGAAAAAATCGTCGCCCGCGTCGCCGGCCCAGCCCGCCCGCGTTACCGGCCCGACATCGCCCGCGCCGGCGCTGCGATCTCGAGCAGTTCCACGGCCGCGACGCCGGCCACGCAGATCGCGGCGACACGGCCGTACTCCAGTGCACCGGCCGCGCAGCCAAACAGCTCCGCCAGGTGCGGCCCCATCGAAATCTCGAGCAACCGCACGTCCTGCACGTCACACAACAGGCCCGCGTCGATCAGGATCCGCCCCAGGGGCGCGCGTCGCGCCCGAATCGCGGCCGCCGTCGCTTCCGGAACCGCGTCCAAATCGATCCGCACGATCCCATGCTGGACGACCGTGCCGTCGCCGCGAAGGAGAAGAATCTCGCGGGCGTATCGTCCGCCGGGCTCGTTCGTGGCAGCTGGCCGTTCGGCAACGACCCGCAATGCGACGGGGCCGCCGTGAAATCGCTCCATCGCCACCGTCATGTGGCTGCGGTGATCGAGCAGCCGTCGGGGCACGTCGGGGACGGCGTCCGCAGCCACCTCGCGAATCCGGCCGAACGCGGCCGGATCGGCGTGCATGGCCCGCACCAGATCGACGGCTCGGGCGACGGCAGGAGAGGCAGCGGGGGGCATCATGCGAAACGTCCGGAGACGCGGCCGGCAGCCCCTCGGGCGAGGCAAAACTCAAGCAACGAAACGCCGTTGGATTATTGGCCAGCCGGGAGTGGGCCGCAAGCCGCGCCCACCGCGTCAGGCGGCCGCCTCGGGCACGGCGAGGTCGAGGAGAAACTCCAGCACTTCCCGCAGCCGGGGCAATTTACAGCCGGCGACGGCCGCGGCCGCCCGCGCTCGCTGGTCGCGCACGATCGCCGCGGCCCGTGTGAAGACGTCGGCCCGCAGATAAAGGTCGCGGGCGGCGGCGATGATCTCGGCCGCGGCCTCCGGTGCGGCGCCGGCCCGCGTGGCCAGGGACCGCAGTCCGGCCACGTCCTCCGCGGACAATCGCTCGAGGGCCAGAGCCCACATCACGGTCGGCCTGCCGCCGATCAGGTCGCCCGCCGCCTGCCGGGCATTCTCCAGGTCGCCCTGCCAGTCTTTGAGGTCGTTGAGCACCTGGAAGCCCGTGCCCACGTGCAGCGCGTAGCGGTCGATGGCGGCCGCGTCGGCCGGCAGCACCCCGGCCAGACGCACACCCATCGCCACGGCCGCCTCGAAAGCCGGCGACGTCTTGAGGCCGTAGATCGTCAGCGCCTCATCGGGCGCGAGCCGCTTGTCGCCATCCTCCCGCCACCACAGCTCCGCGCCCTGCCCCTGCGCGAGCCGCACGTGGGCGTCGGCGAGCAGCCGCACGACGTCGCGGGCCGTGGTCGCATCGACGCCGTGCAGGCCGGAGACGATCCGATAGCCGAGACCGACGAGGTGGTCGCCGACGTTGATCGCCACCGGCACGCCGCGCTGCCGATGCAGCGTGGGCCGGCCGTACCGCATGGCGTCGTCGTCCTCGATGTCGTCGTGAACGAGCGAGGCCTTGTGAAACACCTCGATCGCGACGGCGGCCGCCTTCACCGAATCGCGGACGACCGCCGCGTCGGCGGCGTAGCCGGCGGTCACCCGCACGCCGTGCCGACCGCCGGCGAGGTCGGCACGCACGGCGTCGTAGGCGGCGAGCGTGATGAAAGGCCGGAGAAACTTCCCGCCGCGGGCGAGGAAATCCGACCCCATGGCGGCGGTGGCCGCGAGCGGCGCGAGGCCGTGGGATGCCGACGGCGCCGGCAACGCCTCGGGCATGCCCAGGCGGCGACCGAGGGCGACGAGTGCGTCGGGGGCGAACATCTCCGCCGCCTCGCGTAACAGCGGCAGGTAGTCGCCCATCGGCGCGACCGATCCCCCCGCGACCCCCAGCAGGCCGAGGACCCAGTCCACGTCGATCGCCGCGGCGGCGGCGGCATCGGCGCACGAGCAGCCCGGCTCGGGCCGACCGTGCGGCCGATAGGGCACCGCGGCGACCGGCAGGGAGAAAGCCGGCAGCATCGCGAAGGCCTTTTCGAGGTCTTCGAGCTTCGCCACGCCGAGGATGCCGTCGTACTGACCCGTCAGCAGCGAACCGATTGCCGCCACGGCCTGCGACGTGGACTGCACCACCCAGCCGCTGTCGCGAGCCGCCGCCCAGATCGTGGCGATGCCACAGGCTGGGCCGCACGCCGCCGGCACCGATTCGTCCGCACTGGTGCCAGCCGCACGCGGACAGTCGGGCAGCAGCAACAGCCGCCGCCCCGTCGGGCCCATGGAAATCCGCTCCCGCCAATACTCAGAGACGATCGTGACCATCGTCCAACCGACGAGGTCGCCCGTGCCTCCCGCGCGGGCGACCAGCGACTCGGCCTGACTGCGGAGCCCCGCCGCCGTGCGGGCAGCCGCCGGCATGCCGTCGGCCCGCCACCGGGCGACCAAGTCGCTCGCCATGGCCCGCAAGCGGTCGCGAAGCTGCCTGGACGCCGGACAGGCGAGCGGGGCGGGGGAGGCTGGTGGTGCAGGGCGCTCGAGGGCCGGGGAGGGATTCACGCGATAGCCTTTGGAGGACATGATCCGCTGATTCTAGAACCGCCCCCCCGATCTTTGGCTAACCCCCGTCGGCCGGAGGCTCGAAAAAGGCGGGCAGAAGCGCATCCACCTGCAGCAGGCCGCCGCGGGACAGCACCGGCTCGGGCTCCCGGGCCGCCAGGTGCCCGGCGGCCTCGAGCGCCCGCCACTGGTCGGCCCACTCGACCCGCGGATCGACGCCGAACTTCCGCCGCAGTCGCTCCACGTCGAGCCGCCCCTTCTTGAGCCCGAGCACGGTCTCGCGGATCAGCAGTTCGCGGGGCGTGGGCACGAGGCCGCGGCGGATCGGCAGCCGTCCGGCCTCCACTTCCCCCAGGTAATCGTCCCAGTGCGTGGCGTTCTGATAGTGGATTCCGGAGAGGTGGCCGAAGCTGGCGACGCCGAGCGCGGCCAGGTCGCTGCCCTCCCAGAGCATGTCGCGATAGCGGAACTGCACGCGCTGCGGATCGCGGACGAGCGTGTAGCCGCTGGAGACGACGTAGCCGGCGGCCTCGAACCGCTCGAAAGCCCACGCCACCCAGGCCCGCTTCGTGGGCCAGTCGGCGACGGGCACCTCACCGCCGCCGTCCTTCGCATCCTTGACGAACACGGTGTTAAAGGGCAGCTCCATCTGGTAGATCGTCACGCTGTCGGCGCCGAGGGCGAGCGTCTGCTCGACCGTCCGCTGCCACGAGGCGAACGTCTCGCCGACCATGCCCGCGATCAGGTCCACGTTCGTGCTCGGGAAGCCGGCCGCCTGAATCCACTCCCAGGCGCGGAGGATCTCGGCGGAGAGGTGGGCCCGGCCGTTGGCCTCGAGGATCCGATCGTCGAAGTTCTCGACGCCGAGCGAGAGCCGCGTCATGCCCAGCGCCTTGAGCGCCCGCACCTTCGGCTCCGAGAGCGTGCCAGGCTCGCACTCGAAGGTCACCTCCTCGGCGGCGTCCCAGCCGAAGCTCTCGTGCAGCCCGGCCACCAGCCGCTCGAGCTGCTTGACGGACAGGAACGACGGTGTGCCGCCGCCGAAGTAGACGTACTTGAGCGGCCGGCCGGCGATCGCGCGGCGGGCCGCCACGAGGGCCGCCTCGCGGGCCAGGGCCTGCGAGTACCGCTCCACGTCGGCGGCCGCCACGTCGGTGTAGACGCGGAAGTAGCAGAACTTGCACCGCTTCCGGCAGAAGGGCACGTGCAGGTAGAGCCCGAGCGGGGCCGCGGTGGGGGGAGCGTCGAAGGCGGCGTGCACCGCCGGCACGGCGTCCGCATGCCACCGCGGGAACGGCGGATAGTTGGCGACGAAATAGCTGCCCGGCTCGGTGGCGTCACTCATGGTTCCGTCAGCGTATCTCCCGGCGATCGGCTCCGAAAGCCATGCCGGGCGAGCCGCTCCATGAGGAATTACGCTTGCATCGGCAACACCACGTCGATGCCGCGCCCCTCCGCACAAAGCGCCGCCGTGCGGGCATGAAAATCGGCGGATCTTTATGAGCCAGCCAAGATCTTGCAGCCGCTCGCGGTAGAGGGCCACGCGGGCGGTGTCTCGGCACTGCTGGTCGATCCAGGCCTGCACGGTGGCCGGGGTTATCGACGTCGAGGCCGGAGGGGCGGTAGACGGCGATCCAGCGGCCGGTCGCCGAGGATTATGCCTGTCCTTTCCCTGTCTGTCCTTGACAAGGATTATGCCTGTCCTTTTCCCTGTTTCCCTGTCCTTTCCCTGTCTGTCCCCTTGATGACAAGGATTATGCCTGTCCTTTTCCCTGTCCGAGGAGGATGCCGCGTGGGCAAACCTGCAAAAGGATCGGTAGTGTTGGTGGCGTTTCCCTTCTCGGATCTCTCGCAGGCAAAACTTCGGCCGGCGGTCGTGATGGCGGACGCCGGCAGACATGACTGGATTCTCTGCCAGGTGACGAGCAGACCCTACGGCGACGACCGCGCCATCGCTATCACGGACTAAGATTTCGAAACGGGCGGTCTTCGAGTGGCCAGTGCCGCACGTCCCGGAAAACTGTTCACGGCGCATGCGACGCTTCTGACTGCAGAAGTCGGGCGACTGCGGGCGAACGGATTCGTCAGGGCGTCGTTTCGATGTTTGCGTGATTCGTCATGCGGCTCGCTGTCGCAATTGACCAGCCGCTATCCCGTGACAAGACCGCTCAGGGCGTTGTCCACGTGATGGAGGCCCCGCTTCGTGGCGATTGCCTTCAGTCGCTCAACGCTCGTCGCACAGTAGCTGCCGAGCCAGCGGGTCTTGCCGAGAAGCTTTTGGAGGTGTGACTGCCAGTATTCGGGGCTCGTGCCGAGCCGCGTCATGATGCCGGCTACTTCCGTCGTGATCCGCGCCTTGCCCCTGCGGCAGAGCCGGGCCGTCCAGTCCACGAGCTCGAGGTAGCTCGACAGGGAAAACCCGGGCAGCATGCCTTCGCGGGCTGCGCCGTCGGTCTTGCGGTGCTGGAGCGGGCAGAGCCAGTGGGATTGCTCGAGGTCGGCTTCGATTCGGGCGGCAGGGATCGACTTGGCTACTGCGGCGGTCTTGAGCGTGTCGAGGTCGCCGTTTTTGCGGACATGATCAACCCGCTGCTTGATCGAGGTGTGTGGGGCGGCTTCGGGGGTTTTGGCGATGCCGGCGGCGAACGGGTTCAGGTCGATATAGGCGCAGGTCGCGAGCAGGGCTTGTTCGTCGAGGATGGCGATCGACTTGTAGCGGGCCTCCCAAAACGTGCCCTTGCAGTCGTCTTCCTTGTTGGCGAGTCGGGCGAGCGGTTCCTTGAGGGCCTTCATGAACCAGCCGAGATCCCGGAGCCGCGCGCGGTAGCGGGCGACGCGGGCGGTGTCTTGGCACTGCTGGTCGATCCAGGCCTGAACCGTGGCCGGGTTATCGACGTCGAGGCAGGAGGGGCGGTAGACGGCGATCCAGCGGCGGACGACGTCTTCGTCGCTCCAGCCGTCGGCGATGCCGGGGTCGAGGCGGCAGAGGACGTGGAGGTGGTTGTCGAGGATCGCGAAGCCGCAGACGGAGATGGCGAAATGCTTGGCGAGGACTTCGAGCCGGGCTTCGATCCAGGCCTTGCGGTGCGTCACGCCCTCGCCGCAGAGGAAGGCCCGCCTGACACAGCGGGAAATGCAGTGGTAGTAGCGTGTGACCGCGACGTCCACGATCTGCCGCCTGGGCATCGTCATCGCGGGGGCTCCTGCAGGATTCGGGGCGTAGTGTACGCCCGTATCCTACTGCACCCCACGGCCGTTCGTCAAGGATTCAAGGATTATGCCTGTCCTTTTTTATTTTTTTTTATTTTTTAAAGGATTATGCCTGTCCTTTTTTATATATAAAGGATTCAAGGATTATGCCTGTCCTTTTTTATTAACTTAGCAACCGCCGTGCCGAACAGGATTGCCTGGAAGGCCGAAGCGAACGTCCGGCGATGGGGCGTGGGCAGCCCCGACCAGTGTCGCGCGCGAGGTTCAAGTGTGATGCGTATGAGACCGCCGCCCCAGGAGACCGGCGCTACACGGTGCCGCGGGCGGCGAGGAGATCGTCGAAGTCGCGCAGGTGGTAGGCGACCTTCGCCTTGTCGAGCACGCCGCACAGCCCGCGGAGCGCGATGCCCATGCCGTCCGGCCCGCTCGTGCCGCCGAACTGGCCGCCACCGCGGACGTGCGGCTCGAGATCGAGAAACACGCCCGGAATCCCACGCCGCTCGAGCTTCTTCGTCAGCGCCGGCAGCATGCCCCGCAGGTCGGCCAGGATCCGCTCGTGGCCGCCCGCCCCGCGGTCGGCGGGCACGAAGTTGGCGAGCTTGTCTTCCTCGACGTGGCCACCACGCTTGCCGGTCTTCACGGGAGCCTTGTAATCCTTGATGTGCACCCAGCCGAGCCCCGGCTTCATCGCCTCCCACTCCTTCCAAACCTGGGCCGGCGAATAGCCCTGGCAGAGGATGTTGGCCGCGTCGAACACCAGCACGAGCGCCGGATGGTTCACCCGCCGGTGGATCTCGGCGAGCAGCTGCCCGGAACGGCCGACGAGATTCGCCTCCACCTCCAGGCCGAACGTCAGGTCGGAGCGATGGCAGGCCTCGGCGATCTTCCCGAGCTGGTCCACGGCCTGCTCGAGGTGGTCCTCGGGCCGGTCGTCCTTGGGCGGGTAGAACGAGAAACCGCGAATTAGCTTCGTCTCGAAGGCATGGGCGAGCTCACAGGCTTTGGCGACATCCTTGGCGAGGTACTGCTTGAAAGGCACGTAGGCGTTCTTTGTGCCGTCGGCCTTGTCGAGCAGCTTTACCTTACCGATCGGTGCAGCGATCGAGGCGACGTTGAGGCCATACTCGTCCTCCAGATGGCGGATCTTCTGGATCTCGGCCATCGTGAGCTTCATGACGTTCTTCACGCCCTTGCCCACGTCGATGTTCCGCAGGCTGTAATACTCCAGCCCGAGCGCCGCCAGCGCCGAGAACTGCTCCACGGCGGTGAGATGGAAGGCGGCCTCGTCGGCGAGGGCGGAGAGCAGGACGTGCGGCTGCGGCATGGGAGGAGGTTCCTAGCGTCGTGTGTGGGAAGTGAAATTGTAGCCGCATCGCTGGTGGCGTGCAGGGCCGGAGCGAACGTCCGGCGATGGGGCATGGGCAGCCCCGCCCCATCGCAACGCGTCGCAGTTGAGTGCGAAGTCTCTAAAAGCCAGCCAAATGGTCGGCGGCGGGGTGGGAGACGACGAGCCGCGAGCGGATGCCGCCGCGGGGCGTGAACTCGGCAAGCAGCGTCAGCCGCCGCGGCTGGAGCACCGCCACGAGGTCGTCGAGGATGCGGTTGGTGACGTTCTCGTAGAAGATGCCTTCGTTGCGGAAGGCCTGGAGGTACAATTTCAGACTCTTGAGTTCCACGCACAGCCTGTCGGGGACGTAGCGGAAGGTGAGCGTGCCGAAGTCGGGCTGGCCGGTCTTCGGGCACATGCTCGTGAACTCCGGGCAGATGTGCTCGATCGTGTAGTCGCGGCCCGGAAACTGATTCGCAAACGTTTCCAACTGGTCGCGGGATGGCGGCGTGTGTGTGCTCATGATGGAGGAGAGTGTGCCATGAACGACGCCGCCGCGAAACCCTCCGCCGCCCGCTCCGCGGTCGTCCTCCTCTCCGGGGGCCTCGATTCCGCCACCGCCGCGGCCTGGGCGGCCCGCGCGGGCTTCCGGCTCGCCGCGCTGTCCATCGACTACGGCCAGCGGCACCGCGTGGAGCTGGATGCCGCCCGGGCGGTGGCCCACGCCCTCGGCATCACCGACCACGTCGTGCTGCCGATCGACCTGGCCGCCTTCGGCGGCAGCGCGCTGGTCGACGCCGCGATCCCGGTGCCCAAGGACCGCGACGAGGCCGCCATCGCCACCGGCATCCCCGCCACCTACGTGCCCGCCCGCAACACCGTCTTCCTGGCGCTCGCCCTGGCCATGGCGGAGACGCGGGCCGCCGAGGCGATCGTGCTCGGCGTCAACGCCATCGACTACAGCGGCTATCCCGACTGCCGACCCGAGTTCGTGGCCGCGTTCGAGCAGCTCGCGGCGCTGGCCACGAAGGCCGGCGTGGAAGGACGGCCAACCCGCATCCTCGCGCCGCTGCAGACGCTGACCAAGGCCGAGATCATCCGCCTCGGCCTCGGGCTCGGCCTCGACTACGGGCTGACGACAAGTTGCTATGACCCGGACGCCGCCGGCCGGCCTTGCGGCGGCTGCGACTCATGCCTGCTGCGGGCCGCGGGCTTCGCGGCCGCCGGCGCCGCCGATCCCCGGACCGATCCGACCCGCTGGGCGTGAGCCACGAACACGAGCCATGCGGATCTCCGAGATCTATGCGTCGCTGCAGGGGGAGGGCCGCTACGCCGGCACGCCGAGCACGTTCGTGCGCACCAGCGGCTGCAACCTGCGGTGCACGTGGTGCGACACGCCGTTCACGTCGTGGGAACCCACGGGCACCGAGCGGACGGTGGCCGATGTCCGCGCCGCCGTCGCCGCCCTCGCTCCCCGGCACGCGGTGGTGACCGGCGGCGAGCCGCTGCTGCTCCCCGAAGTGCCCGAACTCTGCCGGCAGCTGCGGGCCGCCGGCATGCACGTCACGATCGAGACGGCGGGCAGCCTGCTGCCGGCCGCCGCGCCGGCCGCGATCGCCGACTTCCTCTCAATCAGCCCCAAGCTCGCCTCGTCCACGCCACCGGCGGCCACCGCCGGCAGCTGGTCGGCCCGTCACGAGGCCGCGCGGCGGCGCGACGACGTGCTCATCGCCCTCATGCAGGCCCCGCACCAGCTGAAGTTCGTGATCGGGTCGCCGGCCGACCTCGCCGAGGCGTGCAGCTGGCTCGACGATCTCGCCGGCAAGGGCGCGACAGTCGATCCCGACGCCGTGTTCCTCATGCCCGAGGGCCGCGACCCGGCCCGGCTGGCGGCCACGGCCGCCTGGCTCGAGCCCGAGGCGCAGCGTCGCGGCTTCCATCTCGCGCCCCGGCACCACATCGCCTGGTTCGGCGACACCCGCGGCACGTGAGCGGCCACTGCTGACGCCGCTCCCGTGGCGCAAGCCTCCAGGATTCCGCATGCAGGTTGTGGCGCCACAAGCCACATTCGACGGTCAGAGACCGCCGCTACAGAGGCCAGGCCTGGATGGCCGGGTGACACCTGCGGGCGGAGGCCCGCCAGGCAAAAATCGCACGATGCGATGTTTTGCCAACAGACACCCACCGCCGCTACAGAGGCCAGGCCTGGATGGCCGGGTGACACCTGCGGGCGGAGGC
>CAZJHQ010000006.1:53104-75810 GCA_964545915.1 uncultured Candidatus Kuenenia sp.
CAAAAATCGCACGATGCGATGTTTTGCCAACAGACACCCACCGCCGCTACAGAGGGCAGGGGGGAATGCGACCACGGCTTCAGGCGGGCTTCGCCGGCGCGTGGCCGCGGGGCCCGAACGCGAGCACCGTCGCCGCGCCGACGGCCACGACGAGCAGCCCCGCGAGGAAAAACGGGCTCACGGCGCTGGTCGGCGTGTGGGCCAGCGCCAGCGTGGTCAGCGTGTTGATCACCGGAGCGCAGCCGAAGACCACCGGCATCACGGTGAACGGCTTGCCGCCGAGCGTGAACGCCAAGATCGTGCCCAGCGCGCCGAGGGCGCCGAGCGCGCCCGCGGCCAGGCTCCATGCCGTGCCGCCAAACGCCCACGTGCCGGTGTCGCCCATCGGGCCGAGCAGGGCCAGGGGCACGAGCACCGCGATAAGGAAGTATGCCGCGCCGATGCACACCAGCGGCCGCAGCCGGCTGCCTCCCATCGCCGCCTGCCCGCGATGCAGCACGGGACCGTAGGCGCCCCACGAAAAGAGCGCCAGCGCCGTGGCCAGGAGGATCTCCACGAACCTCTCGACCTTCTTCACCGCCGGCTTGGCCGGCGCCGCGGCGGTCTCTGCGGCTGCCACATCGGCCTGTCCGGTCGGGGCCGCCGGCGCCGCCTGGGGCTTGAAGACGAGCACCGTCACCGCCCCGGTCACAACCAGCAGCAGCCCCGCGAGAAACGGCGCCTTGAGCTGGCCAAAGGCCCGGTTCATGAATGCCGTGAGCAGCGTGTTGACCACCGGCGCGCCGCCGAAGACGAGCGGCATCACGTAGATCGGCTTGCCGCCGAAACCGAGGGCGAGGATCACGCCCAACGCGCCGAGCGCCCCGGCCGCCCCCGCGAGCAGGCTCCAGATCACGCCCTTCGTCGTCCAGCCGCCGCGCTCGCCCCCCCGGGCCAGCAGGAGCGACGGGATCAGCACGGCGATCAGGAAGTAGGCGGCCCCGACGCACATGAACGGCCGCAGGCTGGAGTGCATCGCCTCGCGGCCGAAGTGTAGGACCGGGCCGTAGGCACCCCAGCACAAGGCCGTAAGCGCGATCGCGGCGAGCATGCCAAGAAACTGCATGATAAAGGAACCTCTGAGGATGGTCGGCATGATCCTACCGCGACCACCTGCCGGCCGACAGGTCGGCCATCCGACCGCTGCCGCTGGAGCCCGGGTCTCCGCCAAACGTGCGGTGCACGAAGCGTCCCGAACGGCGCCGGTCAGAGACCGCCTCTACAGGAGGCGACTGTGTTGGGCGAGGGCCGCGAGCGCCGCGCGGCCTACCTCCTCGACCGTGATCAGCCGCATGCAGTCGTTGTGCCCCAGCGGGCATACCGACTCGTTGCACGGCGCGCAGACGAGGGACTTCCGCACCTCGACGCACCGCGGCTCGTCGGACCGGCCCAGCACGGGGTCCGTGGGGCCGAGCAGCGCCACCGTCGGCACACCGAACGCCGCACCGATGTGCCGCGGGCCGCTGTCGGACGTGACCGCGAGGGCGGCGCGGCGGTAGACGGCCTTGGAGAGCCCGAGCGGCAGTTCGGGAACGTCGCCGAGGCCGGCCACGCTCGGATGCGCCGCCTGCGCCACGATCGCCCGCGCCTGCTCGCGGTCGCCCGGCCCGCAGTGGACGAGCACGCACACGCCGGGCACCCGCTCCACGATCCACCGCGCCAACGCCGCATGGTTGGCCACGCCCCAGGCCCGGGCAGTGCCGTTGGAACTGTTGTCGTTGAGCACCACCAGCGGATCGCCACCGCCGGGGTCGCGGCCGGGGAAGAGTGCCGAGAGCACGGTCTCGGCGCGGCGTTCGTCCTCCCGCGTCGTGGCCAGCTCCAGCTGGAGCGGCTGCGGCGGCAGACCGATCGCGGCGCCGATGGCGAGATAGGCGACGGGCGGCGGCATCACCTGCCGTTCACGCCCCGACCGCGGCACGGGGAGCACGTCGGTGAGCAGCAGGCGGCGCAGCGTGCCGGCGAAGCCCACGCGGTTGCGTCCGCCGCCGCAAAAAGCCAGCGCGGCCGCCGACAGCGAGCCCGGCAGCACGAGCGTCACGTCGGGCCGCAGGCCGCGCAGCGCCCGGGCCGCAGCCTTGAAACCCACCGCGGGATCCCGCTTGTGCCGGTCGTAGGCGATCGTGCCGTCGAGCCAGTCGGTGCCCGCGAGCAGCTCCGCGACGATCGGCCGCATCACTCCCGTGATCCGCGTCCGCGGACCGAAGTGGCCGCGCAGGCCGCGGAGCAGGGGGGTGGCCATGCAGGAGTCGCCCACCCAGCGTGGCAAGATCACGGCGATGTTCATGGCGGCACGGTAGCAACGCGGCGGCCCGGCAGGCAAAGCCAGATTCCCCGCCCGAGTGGTTGGCGATCCAGGCCCGCACCGGGCATACTCTAGCTATGCACGCTGCAGGCGGCTCCGTGCCGGCCGGTCCACCGCGACCGACCGCCCACCTCCCCCGGAGCCGCACCATGCCTTCCCACCCGTCCGCCGGCTGCCCCGATTCCGTCTTCCTGCCGTCGGCCGCCCCGCACGGCTTCCTCATCGACATGGATGGGGTGATCTACCGGGGCAGCGAACTGATCCCCGGGGCCGACCGGTTCATCGCCGAACTGCTCGCCCGCGACCTGCCATTCTTCTTCCTCACCAACAACAGCCAGCGGACCCGCCGCGACGTGGTCACGAAGCTCGGCCGGCTCGGCATCCGGGTCGAGGAGTCGCACATCTTCACCTGCGCGATGGCCACGGCCCGGTTCCTCGCATCCCAGAAGCCCGGCGGCACGGCCTTCGTGATCGGCGAGGGAGGCCTGCTCCACGCGCTGCACCACAACGGCTACTCGATCGTCGACCACGAGCCCGACTACGTGGTCGTGGGCGAGGGGCGGGCGGTGACCTACGAGATGGTCGAGACCGCGATCCGCATGGTGATGGAAGGCGCCAAGCTGATCGCCACGAATCTCGATCCCAACTGTCCGACGCAGGCCGGCCTCCGACCCGGCTGCGGTGCGATCGTGGCGATGATCGAGACGGCGACCGGCCGCAAGGCGTTCAGCGTCGGCAAGCCGAGCGCCGTGATGATGCGGGCCGCCCGCAAAGAGCTCGGCCTCGACGCCTCGCGGACGACGATGATCGGCGACACGATGGAGACCGACATCCTCGGCGGCGTGCAGCTCGGCTACCGCACGATTCTCGTGCTCTCCGGGGGCACGCGGCGCGAGGATCTGGCCGCCTTCGCCTACCGGCCCGACATGGTCGTGGAGTCGATCGCCGAATTATCTGCCGCCGACCTCGCGGGCCTCTCCGCCCGTGAGGTCGCGTGACGCGCGGCGTCAGAACGAGCCACCGCCCATACCGCCCCCATCCATGCCGCCGCCCCCATCGGCTGGATAGGCGTTCCAGTCGATGTCCTCCACCTGCTCGCCCGCCACGGCTCGGATCAACTGGCCGGCGAGCGCGTGGAACTCCGGGGTCAGCGACTGCACCGAAAGGCACTCGCCCACCACCGTGACCTTCGCCTGCGGATCGGCGCCGTGCGGCAGCGAACTGTTACAGAGCTCCACGAGCTTCGTGGCCAGGTCGCGGCGAACGGCATCGTCGGCCACATGGTGCACCCGCACCACGGGCGTCTTCGCGGCGGGCATGTCGTGCGGCCCGCCGAACTCGGCCAGATCCCGCTCGTGTACGCTCCGCAGCAGCCCGGCGATTTCGTCGTGGACGTCCGCCGTCTGCGAGACGACGAGCACCGCGGCCGCGCCGTCGCCGAGAGGCCGAATCGAGCCGTTGCCGCCGCCGACCTCCCAGGCTGCCGGGCCACCGACCGTGTTCTGAATGAGGTCGACGAGCGATTGAGCGTTGCCGGCGCCCTGCGCGGAATGGCCCCAGGGCAAGGGATACAGCCGCCGCTCCAGATGCTCGCCCGCCCGCTCCGTCGTCGTGATCACGAGGGCCTCGTCGCGAATCAGCCGCGTGAGATCGAGATCGTCGAGGATCCTCCGCAACGCCGCCCGCGCGGTCGTGCCCTGGCCCGTAAACGTAACGGGGGTGTCGAGATCGATGCCGGCGACCTCCAGAGCCCTCATGTCGAGCACGACGGGCACTTCGAGAATCTTTCCAAACTGCGCGACGACGTCGCGCAGCGGCTTCTCCGTGAAGTTCGTCTCCCGATCAACGACACGCCCCAGGGCCGCCTCGATCTTCTCATGGGCCGCCACCGTGGCCGCATTCCCCACGGGGACGGAGCGATAGTCACGCGTCGACGGCAGACGGCTCACCTGGCGGTGCGCGGTACGGAGTTGCGCCCGCGACGGCGCGACCATCACGGGACGAGTTGCCTGAGCCGCGGGCGGCTGCGGAGGCACGACGGCGGGATTGGCCGCCGGCGGATCCGCGGCGACGGCCTGCAGGCACGAGACGGCGACCACGAGGCCGCACGAGATGCCGCGGCGGGCAGCAACCATGGGAGGGCTCCTTACTGCAGAAGGGCGTTGGGACGCAGAAGGGACGTTCAGGAGAGACGCCGTAATCCGCCGCGGCGTGGCGGGGGACAAACGAGTCTCATAAACTATGTCTTTTTCCAGGAGCCCTCAACAATGCCGTCATCACATCTCCAGCCGCTCGGATCGACGCCGCGGCTCATCACGGTGGCACTGCTGCCGGTCCTCGGGCTCACCGCGATCGCCCTGCGCCCAGCCGCGGGCATCCTGGCCGAGGAGCCGCCGGCCGCGGCCGGCGACGCCGTGCTGCGGGCGCGGATCCAGCGGGCCGTGGACCGGGTCTATCCGACGCTCGTTCGCATCGACGTCGTCATGGAGTCGGGCGGCTCGGGCCGGATGCAGAAGTCGCGCGGCACCGGCTCCGGCGCGATCATCACCGCCGACGGCTTCATCGTCACCAACCACCACGTCGCCGGCCGCGGCAGCCGGATCACCGTGCGGATGACCAACCGCGAGGAGCTGGCGGCGACCCTCGTCGGCACCGACGCCCTCTCCGACCTCACCATCCTCAAGATCGACCCCGCCGCCCGCCGCGACCCGGCGGTCCCGCTCCCCTTCGCCACGTTCGGCGACTCCGACAAGCTGCAGATCGGCGACGTCGTGCTCGCGATGGGCAGCCCCGCCGGTCTCTCGCAAAGCGTCACGCAGGGCATCGTCTCGAACCTGGCCCTCATCCCCCCGGGCGGCGCGCTGCAGATCGAAGGCGAGAGCGTCGGGGAACTGATCCGCTGGATCGGCCATGACGCGATCATCTTCCCGGGCAACTCCGGCGGGCCGCTGGTGAACCTCGACGGCGAGATCGTGGGCGTCAACGAAATCGGCGTCGGCAGCCTCGGCGGCGCGATCCCCGCGAACATCGCCAAGGCCGTGGCCGAAGAGATCATCGCCACGGGCAGGGTGGCCCGCAGCTGGGTGGGCATGGGAGTGCAACCGCTGATGAAGTCGTTGGCTGCCGACGCCGGCGTGGTGGTGGGGTCGGTGCTCCCGGGCGGGCCGGCCGAGAAGGCCGGCATCGAGCCTGGCGACCTGATCACGTCGTTCCACGGCACGGCCATCCCCGCGGCCCGGTCAGCCGAGGACCTACCGGCGTTCAACCGGCTCGTGTTCGGGGTGCCGGTCGGTACCGACGTCGTCGTGAAGGGCAGCCGCGACGGCACGCCCCGCGAGTGGCGGATCACCACCGCCGTCCGCGAGCCTTCGTTGCCCAAGGAGGTGGAACTGCAGCCCATGGGGCTCACCGTTCGCGACATCACGAAGGTCGTGGCGCTGGAGCGGAAGCGGCCGAACACCGCCGGCGCGATCGTGGTCGGCGTCCGCAACGGGGGGGGCGCGGCCGAGGCAAAGCCCGCCCTCCGCGGCGGCGACATCATCACGCGGCTCGGCTCCGAGCCGATCGCCCGCGCCGCCGACCTCGTGCGGACGGTCAAGGCGATCAGCGAGCAGACGAAAGATCCGGTGCCCACGCTCGTCACGTTCGTCCGCGACGCAGAGGAGATGGTCACCGTCGCGAAGGTCGGCCCGCCCTCTGAAAACGACCGGGTTGGCAAGCCCGTCCGCCCCTGGCTCGGCGTGCAGACGCAGGTCCTGACCCGCGAGATCGCCGAGGCGCTGGGCATCGCCGGCAAGAAGGGCGTGCGGGTCACGCACGTGGTCCCCGAATCGCCTGCGGCCAAGGCCGGCCTCCGGGTCGGCGACCTGCTGCTCAAGCTCGACGGCCGCGTCATTCCCGCCAACAGCCCGCCCGACGCGGATGTCTTCGAAAACCTGATTCGGCCCTACGCCGTGGGCACCGAGATCGCCTTCGACGGTCTGCGGGGGACCGAGCCCTTGGCGGCCAAGGCCACGCTCGTGGCCACCCCGGCCGCGACCGGCGACCTCGACACCTTCAAGGACGAGACGTTCGAGTTCACGGTCCGCGAACTGCCCCTCGCCGAGCGGATCACGGAGCAGCTGCCCGTGGACGCGCCCGGCGTGCGGGTGAGCGCGGTCCAGCCCAACGGCTGGGCGGCCCTGGCCGGAATCGGCCCCGGGGACATCATCGTCTCCATCGACGGCCAGGTCGTTCGCACGGTGGCGGAGGCCGAGAAGCTCCTCAAGGGGTTCCGTGAGACGAAGCCGAAGCACGTCGTGTTCTTCCTGCGCCGCGGCGTGGGCAGCGGATTCGCGGAAGTCGAGCCGCGCTGGTAAACCACTGTCATCGGGGACGGCCGGTAGCCGTCCGCTCAGTCCAGGAGTCAGCCCACCATGCTTCGTTTCGTGTTCCTTGTCGTCGCCCTGCCGCTCATGGCGGCCGCCCTGGCGCCCGTCGCGCGGGCCGACGATTCCGTGCCGTCCCGGGCCCGCAAGGTCTTCGAGCAGAACAAGGACTCGATCGTCAAGGTGACGGGCGTGGCCCAGATCCGTCTCTCCGCCGCGGCCCGTCCGGGCCTGACGATGCCCGAGCGGGAGGACAAGGTCCGCGCCGACGGCACGCTCGTCGATGACAGGGGTCTCGTCGCGCTCTCGCTGAGCGCCATCGACCCGTCGCGGCTCGTCGATGGCCGGGAGGCGAACTCGCCGGCGGGCCCGATCAAGGTGGAGGCATCCGCCACGCTCAAGGAACTGGAGATCATTCTCAGCGACGGCACCGAGATCCCGGCGCTGCTCGTCTTCAAGGACGAGGATCTCGACTTGGCATTCCTCCGGCCCAAGGCCGACGCCCCGGAGGCCAAGGGCGTGACCTTCGATCCGGTCGACATCGCCGCGGCCGGCACGGTGCAGATGGCCGACTACACGGTCTCGGTGACGCGGCTCGAGGACCTGTTCAATAGTGCCCCGGCGATGATGCCGGGGCAGGTGTCGGCCGTGATCGAGCGGCCGCGGCCGTTCGTGCTGGCGACGAACGTCGTCCGCGGCTGCCCGATGTTCGCGATCGACGGCCGGCTGGTCGGAATCGGCATCGTGCGGATGAGCAAGACCCATGGGCAGGGGATGGCGCTGGTGCCCGCGGGCGAGGTGCAGAAACTCCTCGCCCAGATTCCGGCCGGCGACGCCGCCGAGCCTGCGGCCAAGACGAACTGACGGCGGATTGACGCCGGCCGACGCCGGATGCAGCAGCTCTCGCAGGGCTTTCGACCCCGCGGGTCGGGCCGCGGCTTCCTTATCCGGAGGCCGCGCCGCCGGGCCGTGCGGGGATCGGCGCCCGTGCTGCGGCGACGCCCGCCGCCACGACCGCCGTCGCGAGCGTGAGGCCGCAGGTGGCGGCGATCCACCCCAGCGGCACGCGGGCCGTCGCGGCCGCGAGCGCCGGGGCCACGGCGACGCCCCCGGCGAGCGTGCCGGCCGCGAGCCCGAGGCCGACCGTGACGAGCGTTTCCAGAACGAGCAGCCCGCGGATGCGGCCGGGCGTGAAGCCGACCGCCCGCAGCACCGCGAGCGTTTCGAGCCGCTCGAGCACGCCCTGGAGAAGCACCGCGGCCACGCCCGCCGTGCCGAGGAGGAGGCCGAGCGTGCCCAGCGCCTGGAAGGCCGCCAGGAACGTGTTCTGCACCGCCAACAGGCTGCGCAACCGGTCGAGCGCAGCGGTGACCGTGACCCCCGAGTCGGCCCATGCCCGCTCGAGCCCGGCCCGAGTGACGGCGCGGTCGGCGGCCGGCACGGACGCATCATCGACGAGCGCCAGGCCGTAGCCCGAGCGATCGGGAAAGATCTGCTCGAACCGCCGCTCGGCCACGATCACGACCCCTTGCAGGATGCCCGGAGCGAGCAGGCCCACGATCACGCACTCCACCGGCCGGCCGGCGTCGTCCTCGACGGTGAACGACGCGCCGACGCCCCCGAGCTTGAGCGCCCACTGGGCCGTCGCCTGGTCGACGATCGCAGGCACAGGCCCGGAGCCCGGCCGCTCCAGCAGCGTCCAGGGGTTCGTCGTGCCGTCAGGCAGGGCCGCGTGGCCTGCGAACGTGAAGCCACCGCGTTGAACGAAGGCCGGCCCTGCGCCGAGCACCGTCGGCCGGCCAGCGGCGTACAGGTTCGTGCAACTGGCGTCGTCGGCCGCGGTCGACCGGAGCCGCTGGATCGTGCAGCGGGCCAGGGCTCGCTCCTCCGCGGCGGAGAGCCCAAGTGCGGCCCGCGCTTCCGCGTCGAGCGGATCGACACTCGTCGGCGTTCCGAACGCCGCCAGCAGGGCATAGCCACCCGTCGGGCCGCGGCGGTCAGACGGATCGGTGGGCGGCCGCACGGCGAACGACGAGACGGCGACGACGAGGAACTGCGCGATGGCCACGATCGCCGCCACCGCAAAGCCGCGGCTGGCGGTCCGCGCGAGCCCGCGGCGGGCCAGTTGGGCGAGTGATCCGAGCGGCCTCCCGGGCCGAGCATCGAGCAGGAGCCGCGCCACCGCGAGCAGGCCGGCCAGCGCGAGGAAGCCGGCACCGAAGAAGGCCGCCACGGCCCGCGCGGGGTCCGCCTGGCTGCCGGCGAACGCCATCGCGACCGCCGCGCCGAGGCCCAGCACCGCGCTCGCGGCCCACCGCCCGCGGCGTGATCGCCCCGGGGAGGACGTCCCGCGTCCCCCCTTGAGCAGCCGCCACGGCGCGGCCCGCGCGGCCCGCCGCGCCGACCAGGCGACGGCGGCGAGCGACACGACGGCCGCCGCGAGCCCGCCCGGCACGGCGGCCCACCACGCTGGCGACACCGCGAACACCCGGGCCGAGCCGGCGGCGACGTTGGCGTCCCACGACCGCCCAAGCACCGCGAGCAGGCCGCGGGCCCAGAGCGGCCCCGCGAGCGTGCCGACCGCGACGCCGATCACCGCCGCCACGCCGCCGACCGCGAGCAGCAACGCGGCCAGCCGCCGCGGCGGCCAGCCCATGGCGGCGAGAATGCCGACGTCGCGGGACCGTGCGGCGACGAGGAGGTTGAAGAGCAGCCCTTCGAGCAGGAGCCCCGCCGCCACCACGAAACTGGAGAGCGCGAGGAACAGGCCGCCGAAGGGCGTCGAGCCCCGGGCCGCCGCCAGAGCCGCCTGCCGCAGCGGCACGACCTGCAGGCCGATCGCGTCGGCGTCGAGCCGTGCGGCGAGTTCGTCCCGCGCACGGCCGGGGTCGATGCTCCCCGGGGGCAGGTGCCAGGCCGTCGTGCGGCCGAAGCGGCTGCCGGCGATGCGGCGGGCCGACTCCAGGGCCACGAACGCCTTCGGCGTGGTGCCGTGCTCCTTCCAATAGCGGTCGTCCTCATCGTGCGGCGGCGTCGTCCGCACCCGGGCCGCGTCGAAGGGGAAGGGGGGATCCCAGTCGGCGATCGACGCCTCGTCGCTCACGCCCTCCACCTCGGGGACGAGATCGCGGGCCACCGCCGCGCCGCGCATGGCGGCGATGCCCGCAACGCGGAACGTGGCAGTCGCCTCCTCCACGCGGCCGTGCAGCGTCTCCGGGAGGAAGTGCGTAAGGGCGAGGCGGTCGCCGACGGCCACCGGAACGCCCTGCTTGGCGAAGTCCTCGGCCAGCCAGCGGTCGATGAGGATCTCGTCGGGGCCAGGCAGCGGCAGTTCCTTTCCGGCATCATCCACCAGCGGCCCCGCCGGGTGGCGTGTGGTGTCGATGCCGAGCACCGTGGAATAGGGCACGCGGGCCGCCGCGGGGCGGCCCGCGGCATCGAGCGGCCGGATGTCATTGGCAAGGAACACGAGCGACGGCCGCGCCCCTGCCGGCCCGAGCACCTCCGCCGCGACGCGATCGACCTCCGGCGGCAGGATGAGCCGGCGGGTCGTGAGCCGCGGTCCGGCGGTGGCGACGGCGGGCTCGAGCACGAGCCCGATGTCGGCGAGGCCGGGCTGGAGATGCGATCGCAGCCAGCCGGCGGCATCGCCCGGCGCGGCGACGGCGAACAGGGTGTTCACGGCATCGTCGCGGTCGAGGATCGCCCGCGCCGTCGCGAGCGCCGTGACCACGAGGGGCCGCGTGACCTGCCCGGGCCGCAGCGCGAACTGGCCGAGCCCTACCTCCGGGAGCACGGCCCCGACCGTGAGCCGGCGGCCTTTCGAATCGGCCGAACGCCGACCGAGCGGGCTGTCGGCCGGCACGCTCGACCGGCTCGGCAGTCGGAGGATCACCGCGTCGCCGGGGCCGGTGGCGACCGCGCGATGCAGCGGTTCGTTGAGCAGCACCGCATCGGCGGCCAGCGACGGCGGCGCCGGGGCGAATCCGAGGGCGGCGGGATCGTCGCAGGCCAAGAGCGTGGCCGACGCCGACCGCCGGCCGCCGGTCGCCTCCACCGTGACCTCCATCACGATCGCCGGCACGAGCCGGCCCGGCCCGCCGGGATCGGCAGCGGCCCGCGCCGCGAGGTCGGCGGCCCAGGCGGCGGTGAAGAAGTCGGTGCCAACCAGCGCGGCGTCAATCCGGCCGAGCCTTTCGCCGGCGAGCCGCCGCAGGCCGCGGGCCGTCGCGTCTCCCACGCACAAGGCGCCGGCGATCGTGGTGGCCACGACGGCGGCGGCGGCGGCGAGGGCGGCGACCTGCGGCGCCCAGGCGGCAAGCAACCGCCCCCCGAGCCCGGCTAGCGTGTGCACGGCCCCGGTCAGGTCTCGGCTCATGGCTCCAGCCGCCCATCGACGAGGTGCCGCACCTGGCCCACCCGCCGCGCGACGTCGGCGGAATGCGTGACGATCACCAGCATGCCCCCCGACTCGGCCGCCAGTTCGACGAGCAGGTCGGTCACCTGGGACGACGACCGGGAATCGAGCTGGCCCGTGGGTTCGTCCGCGAGCAGCAACCGCGGCGCCAGCACCAGCGCCCGGGCGACGGCGACCCGCTGCCGCTCGCCGCCGGAGAGCTCGTCGGGCATATGAGCCATGCGATCCGCGAGGCCGACCCGATCCAACAGCTGCCCCGCCCGCGCGATCACCTCGGCCGGCACGCGGCCCGCCGCCAAGGCGGGCAGCAAGACGTTGTCGAGCGCCGTGCAGCCCGCCAGCAGATGGTGCTCCTGGAACACGAACCCGATCCGCCGATTGCGAAACGCCGCGCGGGCCGCGGCATCGCCGGCGAAGGGATCGACGCCGTCGAGCCGCACGCGGCCTGCCGTCGGCTCGTCGAGCCCCCCCACGATCGCCAGCAGCGTGCTCTTCCCGGAGCCGCTCGGTCCCATGATCGCCAGCTGCCCCCCGGGCGCGAGCGTGAGCGACACGTCGTCGAGCACCCGCAGGCCGCCGGCGGCGGTCGAATAGGTCTTCGTGATGCCCGCGACCTCGAGCACGGCGGCTCCTATGCCTGCGGACGATAGGCCGCGAGCCGCGCGACGACAGCGGCGGGCACCGGCTCGGGCTCGGGTTTTCGCCCCGGATGCATGAGGCAGTGGACGGCGACCACGCGGCCGGAGGCCACGGAGCGACCGGCCTGCGCGAAGGAGAAGGCGTAGGTCGCGCTCGACCGGCCAAGCATGACCGTCACGGCGATGTCGAGCTCGTCGCCGAACCGCACCGCGGAGGTGTAATCGCAGGACGCTGAAACCCGCGGCCAGCTACGGTCGACACCGTCCGCCCCACGTTCGACCACCGGCACGCCAGCGGCCCTGAGCAGCTCGTGCTCGGCCGACTCCATCCAAAAGAAAAACGCCGAGAAGTGGGCGATGCCGGCCGCATCGGTATCACGAAACTCGACGCGGCGACGGGTCTTGAACGGAGCCATCAGGTCACGCTGCGGGCCCGACCGGGCAGAACATCGCAACCGGCCCGGTCACTCGCCGACGTACGGGAGCAACGCCATGAACCGAGCCCGCTTGATGGCCCGGGTGACGGCATGCTGACTGGCGGCGGTGCAGCCGCTCTTCCGACGGCCGATGATCTTCGCCTGCCGATTGACGAGTTTCCCGAGGAGTTCGAGATCCTTGTAATCGACGTACATCGGCCGGGGCCGGGCGCCGTCGATGAAGATCGGGTCGCGCCGCTTGACCTTCGCGCGGGGCTTGGCCTTTTTCCGGGCGCCTTTGGCGAACTTCGACTTGGGTCCTGCAAAACTCATCGGTGACTGCCGTGCAACTTTCTACGATTTCGAAGTGAGCGGATCGACAGGGGGAACGAGACGAAAACTTCTGCAACTGCTCGAGCATGCTCGCGGGAGCCGGGACGATGCGTCACCGGCTCCCGCGCTGCGATGCGAAAACATCGGGCGAGGACTAGTAGCGATCGCCGCCGCCACCGTAGCCGCCACGGCCACCGCCGTAGCCACCACCACCGCCGCCACCGTAGCCGCCGCGACCGCCGCCGCCGCCGCCACCGTAGCCGCCACGACCGCCGCCACCACCGCCACCCGGACGGGGCGTGCGCTCACGGGCCTCGTTCACCGTCAGGGGACGGCCGTTGATCTCCTGCCCGTTGAGGGCAGAAATCGCAGCCTGCAGACCTTCGTCAGTCTCCATCTCCACGAATCCGAAACCACGCGAACGTCCGGTTTCACGATCGGAGATCACTTCAGCGCTGCGGACGGCGCCGTGGGGAGCAAACATCGCCTCAAGATCGGCGGACGTGGTGGACCAGGGGAGGTTCCCCACGTAAATCTTCCGAGCCATAGAAATCAAACCTCAGGGAATCGGGAACTGGATCACCAAACCAAAATCGACTCAATCGACCATCGCCGGATGCACAAGCCACAGTTCCCGAGCGGACTGGAGTGCGGACGAGAGTCAGTCGAACTTGGGAAGTTCTAGCATCTCCGGCCAGGGGCCACAACACCGGAGGAGCCGCAAGGGCAGATAAACGGCCCAAAAATCCCGGGATTTCCACCGGCCGTCAGCCCGGGCCAACCCCGTCCTGCAGTGGGCAACACAGGATTCGAACCTGTGACCTCTACGGTGTGAACGTAGCGCTCTAACCAACTGAGCTAGTTGCCCAAGATCGAGCCTGGAGGATAACACGCTCCGCGGCCCGCGTCACCCGGGCTCCATCGGCAGGCCCAGAGGGCCGAATTCAGCCGACCTTCAAACGCCCCTCCGACCGCTCCCGGTGGTGCCTGCCGCCAGTCCGGGTCCGGCAGACTCAAGCCCCCGGGGGGGCCGGGGGCTCGAACCGCGGTGATGCCACGGTCGTCACCGGATCATCGTCGAGCCGCACGGGCCGCAGCGCGGCCGGGGTGCGGCCCTGAATGTGGCCGGTGACGTCGAGTTCCTTGGAGAGCGTCGCCCATTGCTTCCGCAATTCACCGATCGTCTGGCCGAACGTGCGGCCTACCTCCGGCAACCGCTTGCCGTAGAGCATCACGGCGATCGCGCCGATGACGACGAGTTCGAACGGACCGAGGCCGAACATGCGAGGAGTCGCTGGAGGGACGTGCCCGGGGAGGGGAGGTTAGTCGTGACGGCCTGCATCGCGCGGCGCGGCGCCATGATCCTCGATGCCCTGCACGCCCCGCTTGAACTCGACGATCCCCTCGCCGAGCGACCGCATCACCTTCGGCAACCGGGTACCGAACAGCAGCAGGACGACGCCCGCGACGATCAGAATCTCGACAGGACCGAGACCGAAGACAGCGAACAGGTGCACGGAACGGATCTCCCTTCCTGGTGGCGACAGTCCGCCACGACATGCCACGACGGGACTCGCCGCGACTCTTCCAGTTTAGTTGCCAGAGCAGCAGTTTCAAAGTTACCGCCCGCCAGCAGCCTTTACGGTGCCGCCGCCATGCGGGCCGCCTGCCGATGCATCGGCAGATGGCGGTAGTAGACCTCCAGCGTCATGGCCGCCAGCGCCGTCGCATACACCCGCCCACCATGACCTCCCCAGACGGGATCCGGATCCCAGCTGCCGTCGGCCGCGGAGCCGTCCCTTCGCTGGAGGGGCAGGAGGGCGGCCTGGAGAGCGGTATTCCAGCGGTCCCACTGCGGGCCGCCCGCGTGAAACGACGCCAGCGTGGCGTAATACCAGGCATACGCGTTGGGCCGCGACCGGTCGGGCGGGGTGCGGGCGATGAGATCCAAGGCCTCGACGGCGGCCGGATGATCAGGCGGCAGGCCGAGCAGCATCCGGCAGTAGAGGGCCTCGGCCGTCATCGTCAGGCTCGGCCGTTCGTTGGGGCGATAGGCCGCCAGGCCGCCGGCCACGCCGGATGAGACACTTTGCAGAAACTGGACGACACGAGACTCGGCCGGTTCCAGCCCGCCCACGCCGGCGTTGCGGCCGCTGGCCAGAACCATCAGTTGCCAGCCGAGCTGACTCGTGTCGCCGCGATCGCCCGCCGCATACCGCCAGCCGCCGGTGACGGGATGCTGCATCGCGAGCGTGTACCGCACGGCCCGCTCGAGCGGAGACCGGAGCGACTCGTCGCCGGTCATGGCGCAGGCCTCGGCGACCGCAATCGTCGCCATGCCGTGGCAATAGAGCGCCGCAAAGAACTCGGCGTCGCCGGCCAGCGACCCGTCGACTCGCTGCCGTCCGACGAGGAAGGCGATCCCTCGGCGCACGGCTGCGGCGTGGTCGCCGTCGCGATGCGTGTTGCCCGCCCCCAGAAACGCCAGCAGAGCCAGGCCCGTCACGCCATGATCGCTGCGGGCGCCGACCCCCTGGCGATGGTGCCCCTTCACGGCCCGCTCCACGCCCGCGCCGTGCCGCGCGGCACTCCAGCGGCCATCGGTCGATTGAGCCGCCGCGAGCCAGGCAAGCGCCGCCTGCACCGCCCGCTCGGTCTCCAGCGAACCGCCCCGGGCGGCCGCGGCGGCCGCCCGCCGGTCGCCGGCTCGATCGACGTAGGGGGCGGGCAGTGGACGAACGCCCGCGGGCGTCGCAGCGACGGCCATCGGCCCCGGAGCCTCCCGCACGGCATCGACGCCGTGCTCGATCATGATCGCGCCGGGTTCCGCAGTCTCGGCGACGACGTCGAGCAATGGCACCAGATCGGCCGCTGGCGGATGCTGCGCCCCGACATCGGCGACGGGCACAAGCTCGGGCGGCGGCAGGGCTTGCTCCGCCGGCTGCTGCGGCGGCTCCACGACGGCCGCAGCCCCGGCCTCGACGAGACCGTCCTCATCCTCCGTGTCGGCGGCGAGCACGACGGTCATCGCCATCCGCCCCTCGTCGTTGCGGCCCCACGACGCCGGCATCAGGCCGCTGACGAACGCGCACACCACCGCCAGCGCGGCATGCAGCGCCAGCGAGAGCATCACGCACTTTGCCAGCGTGTGCGACTGCAGCCAGCGGGTGCGGACGAGCACCGCGAAGCCGCCGGCGGCGACGGCAGCCAGCCCAGCCCAGGCGATCCAGACTAGCGACATCGCTCCCGCTCACTGCCTGCGGGTTTCGGGCCGGGTGCGGACGGAGATCGCCACGCGCCGCACCCCCGCTCCGCGACAGGCCTCGTAGATCTCGGCCATCCGCCCGTGGGGCACCGTCGCCTCGCCGCGGATCATCACCGCCACATCGGGCCGCTGCTCGCGCAGGGCCGCGAGCCGCGGGCCGAGCTCGGCGATCGCCACGTCGTCGGGCCCGAGCCGGAGCGCCCCGGAAGCCGCGACCTCCACGATCTCCGGCCGGGCCCCATCCACGACGGCCGCGCCGCCGACCTGCGGCAGGTCGAGGTCGAACTTCCGCTCGTCGCCCGAAAACTTCGTGGCGCACATGAAAAAGATCGTCAGCACGAGGATCACGTCGATCATCGGCGCCAGGTTCGGCGCCGGCTCCTCGTCGGCATCAAGACGCACCAGCGGCATCGGTCACCCCGCCTTCCGCTTCGCGTCGCTCCCCCGCGACTCGGCGCGGGACTCCTGCGAGATCTCGTCGATCACCTGCTGACAGGTCTCGTCGAGCCGCATCGCCAGACGGTCCACGCGGCTGGTGAACGTCCAGTGCAGCACCATCGCCGGGATCGCCACGAGCAGCCCCATGGCGGTGGTGATCAGCGCCTCGCCGAAGCCGCGGGCCAGCAGGTCGGGCCGCCCCATCGCCCCCGCCCCGGCCACGTCATTGAACGAGCGAATCAGGCCGAAGACGGTGCCGAGCAGGCCCAAGAGCGGGCCGATCGTCGCCACCCCGTTGAACACACGACGATAGCGCCGCAGATGGTTGAGCTCGCGCTCGCAGGCGTCGATTGCGGCCTGCTCGATTTCCACGGCGGGCTTCCCCCAGCGCCGCACGGCGGCGGCGAACACGCGGGCGGCCGGGCTGCCGTTCTCGTCGCACGCATCGAGGGCGGCGCCGCGAGACAACTCCCCGGCTTGCAGCTGCTCGATGAACCGCGTCACGAACAGTTTCGGCGCGACCCGGCTGGTCCGCAGGCTCACGGCCCGCTCGATGCCGAACACGGCCAGCGCGAACGAGCAGCCCAACAACGGCACCATGAGGATGCCGCCGTCGCGAATCGTGGCCAGGAGGTTGCCGGTGGGGATGACGGTCTCGCCGGACGTCCCGCCGGCGGCCGCGGTTGACCGCGGCACCTCGGCGACCCGCAGTGGCTCACGGGCGGCACCGTCGGCACCGGCCCAGGCGCGGGAGCCCTGGGCGACCGCCGGCGGCATGACGGCAAGGGCGGCCACGACGAGCCCGCAGGCTGCCGTCCGACGCAGGATGCTGGAGATCCTTCTCCGTCGCGCCATCACCGGCTGTTCCTTCGCACGCGGCCCGCCCGTTCCCTCGGGCGATCCTCACCGAAGATCATCGGTCGCCTCGGTCTCGACCGCGCGAACTTTCGCCTTGGGCAGCCCTCGCCCGACCGACCTGCACGGCCGTCAAGGTTTGCAGGCACGGAAACCCTCGGCATCATGCCTCGGTTTCCTGGGCCGGCCGCAAGGGAATCGGTCTCGTCACGGACCCAAGAAGCCCCGGGTGGAAACCCGGGGACTCCGGACATGAAAACCACCCCGCCATCCATGCCGTGCTACGGCACGTGATTCCCCGGTGCAAAGCCGCGGCGCATGGTGAACGGGGGGGCGGGTAACCCGGTGTCCCCCGGCTTCCGCCGGGGGCTTTTTGGTTGACCGCATGGCCCCAAGGGCCAGGTTGAAACGCAGCGGCCGCAGGCCGCGCCGCGTGCCACCGCCCCAAGCGTGGCCCGGATCGACGCCGCGTCGAGCCGCCACGCCGCCGCCGCTCCGCGGCGGCCACGGTCGCCCGGAGGTGCGACCGCCCGGCATGCGAGCCGCACCTCTGGCTGCGGCTCCGCATGCCCAAGGCTGCCGGGGCCATGGATGGCCCGGCAGCCGTGATCAAAAGTTGGCGTCGCAGCCCGTGTCCACGTCGCCCACCATGTGCAGGTGGTCGTGGTCGATGTACACAACCTCCTGACAATCCTCGTCCACGAGCGTGTGCGGCACGGGCCAGCCGATCCGCTTCACTTCCTGGAAGTAGACGGTGCACTTATAGTGGGCATGGTGCACCTGCACGGGCCCCACCAGCGGCATGTGCCGCGGCGGATCGATGTAGTCGGAGATCTTGCACTTCGTGATCCGCACGTGGTTCCGCTGGACCTCGTAGAGGAACGGCCAGTTGCCCTGCACGGGTCGGGCCTTCTCCAGCGCCCGCATCACCTCGTCGTCACTCGGCTCGTCGAGGGCCTCGCAGGGGCCGCCGGGCTGGAGCGGACCGAGCACCGGGGCACGCTCATATCGTTCGTAGTTCCAGAACTGGTCTTCCTTGGCCTTTTGGATGCCCACGGGCACCGGGATCGGGATCGCCAAGGGGCCGAGATTCGGGCCCTGGGCGGTGAGCCAGAAGCAGCCGGTCTGCGAAGACGTGCCCACGGCCACGATCAGGGCCGTGACGAGAAACTGGATCCGCTTCGCCATCGTGAGCACTCCTCGGGCGGTGTGAACGTTCACCGGTCGTGCGGGTGGTATCGACCACTGCGATCCGCGAACTTGCGGATTTTTCCCGTTGGGCAAGCCCTGCGGCCCGCGCACGTTGATCGCCAAAAACGCCCAGACGCCCCCCGGCCGAAACCGGAGAGCGCCCTTGGGCAACTTGGATAGCCGGGGCCAGGGATGGCCCGGCAGCGGGCAACCAGCCGCCGGGAGGGCGGCCCCCGCCCGGGGCAACCTTGGCTTGCCCCGCGGCGGGTCGAGCTGCCGGGGCCAGGGATGGCCCGGCAGCGGGCAACCTAGCGATGATGCGAGTGCTGGTGCCGCTCGTCGAAGTCGAGCCACCACCAGCCGTCGTCCCATTCGAGGGACACCCGCCGCCAGCCGAGCGGCACCTGCGGGTACGGGTAGAACGGGCCGATGTACGGCCAGGCGGTCGGCGAATACTGCGTCGGATACTGCAGCGCCGCGTAGTTGGGATAGGCCGCGTAGCTCGGCCAGGCGTAGTTGGGCATGTTCGGCCCGTCGCCCCGCATCGGCACCGGGGGCATGCCCACGCCCGTGCCGCCCATCGGCATCGGACTGCCGGCCATCGGAGCCCCGGGCATGCCGCCGCGAGCGGTGGGCACTCCCGCGTCGGCCACCGGACCGCCCGGATAGCCGCCTTCGCTGTACTGCATCGTGCCGGGCACGATCTGCCCGTCCTGCAGCCCGTTGGGCAGCATCATCGGCTCGCCCATGCCGCTGGTCCGCATCGCCGTGCGATAGCGGGGCGACTGGCCGGCTGGTGCCTGCATGGGCCGCCCTCCTCTGGCGGCCAGCGGCATCGGGCTCCGCCCTTGCGGCGCGACGCCACGGGGTTGTGAACGCCCCTTCGGAGGAGCGGTCGCACCCACGAGCTGGACGTCACCCTGCTGCTCGGCGGCCGGTTGCGCATCCCGCTTCGGAAACCAGCTCTCGGCCACGAAAGCCAGCGGATTGAGCGACTGCTTCTTGGCCGGCGCGGGCTGCTCGGGGGCGGTCGGCTCTTGCTGCGGCGCTGGAACTCCGGCCAAGCTCCAGGCCGACGCCGGCATGCCCAGCGGAACCTGTGCCCCTGCGGCCTGCTGCTCGACGACGAGCCGGTTGACCACCCGCTCGACGCCCGGAGTCGTCTCGGCAACGCCGATCGCGGCCGCGAGCTGCTTCTCGTCAGACACGGTGCCCTCGAGCCACACGGTGCCCGACTTCGCCTTGACGTTCACGCGATAGCCGGCGAGGGCGCCGGAGTCGCGAAGCTTGGCGGCGACACTGGCCGCCAGGTCCTCGGCCCACGCCGGCGCCGTCAGCAACGACGACGCGACGACGGCCATTACATACGTGGATCTCGAAATGGACATGCGTGTGGCTCCTTGGATCGAACCCGGCTGCCGTGGCGGCGGCTGGAGCCCGTGCGGTCCCTGCCGCAGCAAGACTCACCCCGTTCTTCGGCTTCCGGTCGTGCCGAGGGGGAGTTTTTTTCCGATTCGTCCGGAAACCACGGCTGGCGCGGCAGTCCGGGCAAGCCAGACAGCCAGGGCAAAGAGCTCGTCAGCCGCGGGGCGCGACGTCAACGACCGCGATCAGCGTCATGACCGCCAGGGTCACGGCGCAGGTCGCCGTCGTGTCGGGCCCGAACTGGATCGCCGCCCCGCACAGCGCGCCCACCATCGCCAGCCCTGCGAGACAGAGCCATTGGCCGCCCTGCTCGTGTCGGGTGCCTTCCGTGAGCCGGGCCACCCCCGCAGCCAACAGGCCGAGGAGCTGCACGGCACCGAAGGCGCAGAGAACGGGACTTACGGCGACGGCGAGCGGAAGCATGCGGCGAGCCTCGTGGCAGGGAGTGGACGCGAACCATAGCGGCCACCACCCCGACGAGCCAAGGCATCTTCAGCCCGCCGAAAAAACCATCCAGGCCGCCACGGCGACGCTACTTCCCGCCGAGCATCGCCTCGAGCTTCTTCTCCAGATCGGTGATCACGAGATTTCGATCGACCACCTTGCCGTCGGCGTCGAGAAGGAGCATCGTCGGCAGCGTGAGCACGCCGAGCTCCTCGGCGAGCCGGCCGTCGAGCCCGCCGGTCTCGTGCAACTGCGGCCACGGAATCGGCTTGCCTTGCAGGTACTTCGCCAGCTGGGCCTTGTCGGTGTCGAGGGCGACGCCGACCACGGCGAAGTTCTTCGGCCCGTACTTGGCATACAGCTCGCGGATCTGGGCGATGTCGACCTTGCATGGATCACACCATGTGGCCCAGTAATGCACGAGCACCGGCACCCCCTTGAACGACTCGACCGCGACCCGCTTGCCGTCGAGCGTCGTGCCGGCGAGGGCCAGGGGCTTGCCGACGCTCTCCAGCCGCCGGGAGGCTCCCCGCGCCTTGCGACCGGGCGCCGAGTCGGGGAAATCCTTCACGATGGCGGCGTAGCGGGCCAGCGCCTCCTGCTCCCGCGCCGAGAACTCGTCGGCGATCGCCAACTGCAGCATCGCCTCGGCGGCATCGGGCGCCGCCGGATACTTGGCGACGAACCCGGCGAGTTCCGCGAGCCATGCCGCCTGGACCTTCTCCACGTCGGCCCCGGGCTGCTGCATGCCGGCGGCGTAGCGGGCCTGGGCCAGCCGAAAGGCGACGAACGCCGACAGCGCCTCGTCGTCGGCCACGCTGTCTGCAAGCTTCTGGAGCTTCGCGATCCCGTCGGGCAGGGCGGCCTCCTGCACGAGCGCGGCGAGCGTCTCGGCGAACTGCCGCCCCCAGAATCCCTTGTCGGCCGCGGCGGCGGCGGCGAACACCTGCTCGAGCAACCCCGCCTGCTGAACCGCCAGATCCTTCCGGGCATCGCCGGCGGCCGTCGGCATCTTGGCCTCGATGTCGCGCAGTTTCGCGAGCAGTGGCTTGAGCCGCTCGTCGTCCTGTGGACCGGCCGCCCCCTGCTGGCGGCCTCCGGACCGCGGCGTGAAGAAGCCGACCGCCTCTCCGACGTCACCGGCCTCGCCGGACACCTGCGGCGGATCGACGGGCCGCCAGCAGTCGCCGCACTTGACGAGCGACCCGACGAACACCTGGCCGTTGCCCGATTTGCTCTCCACCAGCGCCACCACGTTGTCGTAGGCCGCCACGTCCTTGGAGACACCGGCTGCGCCGGCCGGCAGCACGCCCGGCGGCTGCGGCGTGAGCATGCTGGTCCACCGCGCATCGGGACCGATCTGCTTTTGGGACGCCGCCACCTGTGTGAACCCCTTGGCCGCCGCAGCCACGCGGGCCACCAGTTCCGCGAGCCGCTCTCCCTCGAAGCCGGCCGCCTGCAGGTCGGCCTTCGTGGGCAGCAGACGGGCGAAGGCGGCGGCGTCGCGATTCTTGATCGCCTCGACGACCTCGGCTGTCGCCTCCTCCGCCGAGAGCATCTTCCAGACCTCGAGCGAGCCGTTGCCGTCCTCATCGGCCCCCCAGCGGCTGCCGGCCGAGTTGAGCCAGCGCGACTGGTCCACCTTGGTGTCGTGGTTCGAGTCGATGTCGCGATACACCTCGATGCCGTCCTTGTAGTAACTCCAGCGATCGACCACGCGGTTGCCGTTGGTGTCGGCAAAGGCCCGCAGGATCTCGCCGGATGGGCCACGGACGACCCAGGCGTTCACGCCCCCTTCTTTCTCCATGGCGATCGTGCAGTTTTTCGCCTCGGCGGCCGCGGGCCGGTCGTAGTCGACCGCTTTCTGGGCGGGCACGAGGCCGAGAGCGTATTCAACGGTGGGCTGGGCGGCCACCGCAGGCAGGGCGGCGAGGCCGGCGACGACCGCCGCAGCCAGGGCGTGCGGGAGGTGGGCGGGCCGGGAGACGGCGAGGCGCATCGACATGATCAGGCTCCTTCCTGGACGGTCATCGAGAGTCGGACAACGTATCCGGAACGCCCGCCGGCGCCAGCCCCGGTTTTGTGCCTTGGCTGCGACCTCGTCCGCTTTCGCGGCCGGCGCAACCGAGCGGTGGTTGCATTTTCCGAACCGGGGTCGATATTTACACCCAGAGGGGGTTCGGCTGCGGTTGCAGCCCGAGCCCGCCTGGACCGGCGCGCGTAGCTCAGTTGGTTAGAGCGCTACCCTGATAAGGTAGAGGTCCCAAGTTCGAATCTTGGCGCGCGCACTCGACGAGGCCCCGGGGACGTAGCTCAATTGGGAGAGCACCGCCTTTGCAAGGCGGGGGTTGAGGGTTCGATCCCCTTCGTCTCCAGTTTTACGGCTGCAGGGCCATCCATGGCCCCTGCAGCCTGAGCCCGTCGCGGTGAGAGCCAGAGGTCTCACCGGACGGGCCGCCCGCCTTCCGGGCGGGCGTTGAGGCGAGATGACCGTGCCCGCCACGCCCCTGCAGCCTTGGCCCGTCGCGGTGAGAGCCAGAGGTCTCACCGGACGGGCCGCCCGCCTTCCGGGC
>CAZJHQ010000006.1:75910-79181 GCA_964545915.1 uncultured Candidatus Kuenenia sp.
GGGCGTTGATACGAGATGACCGTGCAAGCCACGCCCCTGCAGCCTTGGCCCGTCGCGGTGAAAGGCTTCCCCGGGAAGCATCCGTGAGGGGTTGCCCGTGCCCCGGGAGCCGGCGTAGGCGGCAAGCGCAGGCACGGATGCCGGAGCGTAGACGCCTCCGAGAGAGCGAAGGCCTGGAAGGCCGTAGCGAACGTCTGGCGACGGGGCATGGGCAACCCCGAACCGTCGGCTCGATACGATACGGCACGCCCACAGACACGCCGTGATGACCCCATCCCCCGACCACGTGACCGGCCTCGCGACCCGGGGAGCCCTCGAGGCGTTCCTCGACGCCCGCGACATGTCCACGCCGCTGGCCGTCGTGCTCTGCGACGTCGTCGGCCTCAAGGCGACCAACGACCGCGACGGCTTCACGGCCGGCGACGCCGTGCTCCGCCGGGCCGCCGAGCGGCTGCGGGGGGCCGCGGCGGGGGCGACGCTCCTTGCCCGGCTCGGCGGCGACGAATGCGCGGCCGTGTTCACCGGGCCCGATGCCGCCACGGCCGCCAACCGCGCCCGCACGATCCTCGCCCGCCCCGGCGATCCGCCCCTGCGGGCCGCGGCCCGAGAGTGCCTGCCGCAAGAGTCGGTCGCCGCGTTCGTGGATCGTCTCTATGCAATCCTGCGACGGTGCTGAATAATCGAATGTGACGGCCCAGGTCGTCGCCCGCCTTTTGCCGGCCAGGATGCGTCGGCCGGTTTTCCCCGTCAGTCACGAGCGCCCCCAGTGTCCACATCGAACCCCGCCGGCACCCGCCGCGACGACATCCGCAACATCGCGATCATCGCCCACGTCGATCACGGCAAGACCACGCTCGTCGACTGCCTGCTGCGGCAGAGCGGCCAGTTCCGCGCCAGCCAGCTCTCCGGCGAGCGGATCCTCGACTCCAACGACCTGGAGAAGGAGCGTGGGATCACGATCCTCGCCAAGAACATCGCCGTGGAGTGGAAGGGCAAGAAGATCAACATCATGGACACCCCCGGCCACGCCGACTTCGGCGGCGAGGTGGAGCGGGTGCTGCGGATGGCCGACGGGGCGCTCGTGCTCGTCGACGCCGCCGAGGGGCCGATGCCGCAGACGCGGTTCGTGCTCTCCAAGGCCCTCGAATGCCGGCTGCGGCCGGTGGTCGTGGTCAACAAGATCGACCGCCCCGACGCCCGGCCGCTGGAGGTGCTCGACGAGATCCTCGGCCTGTTCCTCGAACTCGGCGCCGACGACGACCTCGCCGACTTCCCCTTCGTCTACGCCTCGAGCCGCGGCGGCTACGCCTCCCACGACCCGGCCGTCCGCGAGGGCACGATGGAGCCGCTGCTCGACATGGTGCTGGAAAAGATCCCCGGGCCGCTCGTCGATGAATCGGCGCCGCTGCGGATGCTCGTCACCACCCTCGACTGGTCCGACTACGTGGGCCGGATCGCCATCGGCCGCGTCGAGTCGGGCCGGCTCACCAAGGGATCGCCGGTCGTCCGCTCCACGGCGGCGGGCACGCTCGTGCCGGCCAAGCTCGTGGGCGTGCAGTCGTTCGACAAACTCGGCCGCGTGGACGTCGAGGAGGCCACTGCCGGCGACATCGCCGCCGTGAGCGGCATCGAGGACGTCGAGATCGGCGACACGATCTGCGACGCCGCCGACCCGCGGCCGCTCCCCCGGCTGACGGTCGACGAGCCGACGCTCTCGATGGTGTTCGGGATCAACACCTCGCCGCTGGTGGGCAAGTCGGGCAAGTTCCTCACCACCAGGCACCTCCGCGACCGGCTGGACAAGGAACTGGAGAAGAACGTCGCCCTCCGGGTGCAGCCGATCGAGGGCACTGAGACGTTCGCCGTCAGCGGCCGCGGGCTGCTGCATCTCTCCGTGCTCATCGAGACGATGCGCCGCGAAGGCTTCGAGATCTCCGTCGGCAAGCCGAAGGTCATCCTCCGCAAGGAGGGCGACACGGTCCTCGAGCCCTTCGAGACGCTCGTGGTCGAAGTGCCGCACGACAAGCTCGGCCCGGTGATGGAGCTGACGGGGTCGCGCCGCGGCCAGCTCAAGCACATGGGCTCGCGTGGCGAGTTCGCCCACACGACCTTCTCGATCCCGGCCCGCGGCCTGATCGGCCTCCGCACCCGGGTGCTCAACGCCACCCAGGGCACGGCGATCATGCACCACCGCTTCGAGAAGTGGGGACCGATGGAGGGGGAGGTGGGGGGCCGGGCCAACGGCGTGCTCGTGTCGATGGTGCCGGGGAAGGCGGTGGCCTTCGGTCTCGACGGCCTGCAGGAGCGGGCCGACCTGTTCATCGAGCCGGGCGACGAGGTCTACGAAGGGATGATCTGCGGCGAGAACGCCCGCGCCGAGGACATGACCGTGAATCCGACCAAGGAAAAGAAGCTGACGAACATGCGGGCCAGCGGCAGCGACCGCAACATCCTCCTCAAGCCGCCGCGGCGGATGTCGCTGGAGGAGGCCCTCGAATACATCGAGGACGACGAGCTCGTGGAGGTCACGCCCGCGGTGATCCGGCTGCGGAAGATCCTCTTGAGCGAGCACGAGCGGCGCAAGGTTTCGCGACAGAAGGCCGCAACCTGACACGTCCGGGTGGCCGCCGCGCCGGGTGGGCAGGGGCCTCCGACAACACGCCGTGGAGCCGGACGCGGCCGCGGTGGAGGCCGGGCCGCCGTTACCCGCCCCGTGCCGCGGCCCCCGGGAAATCAGGATTTCGATCATGGTGGACGCGCCGGCGATCGATCCTTATACTCCGGGGCTTGGAAGGGACGGCAGCGGCCGCCCCCATGGCCCCCCGGTGGCCCGCCTTTCGAGGTCCAGGTCGAGGTTTTCGGAGCACGCATGGTCAAGTTGACGGTTCGCGAACGGGAAAGCATCCAGGAGGCGGTTCGCCGGTTCCGGAAGCTGGTGGAGCGCAGCGGCATCAAGAAGGAGATGCGGCGGCGTGAGTTCTTCGAGAAGCCGAGCGAGACCAAGCGTCGGGCCCGCCTTCGTGCCGAGCGCCGCACCAAGCGGAACCGCCTGCTCGGCGTCTGAATTCACGCCTGCGGGGCCATCCATGGCCCCCGCAGGCTTGGCCCGTCGTGGTCGCAGCCAAGGTGCGACCAGCCGGGCGATGGCTCGCCATCCAGGCGAGCCTCGCGTAAGCCGAAGCAGGCCCAAAGGGATGCGCCGGCGCGAAAGATAGCGCCATCCATGGCCCCCGCAGGCTTGGCCCGTCGTGGTCGCAGCCAAGGTGCGACC
>CAZJHQ010000006.1:79281-86742 GCA_964545915.1 uncultured Candidatus Kuenenia sp.
AAAGGGATGCGCCGGCGCGAAAGATAGCGCCATCCATGGCCCCCGCAGGCTTGGCAGGTCGGAGACACAGCCAAGGTGCGACCAGCCGGGCGATGGCTCGACTTCCGGGCGCCACGCTCCAAAAAGCCCCCGGCGGAAGCCGGGGGACTCCGGGTAGTGGGCCTTCCCGCTCACCATGCACTGCGGGTTCGAACCGCGAAATCACGTGCCGTCGCCCGGCATGGATGACGGGGTGGTTTCCAGGCCCGGTGTCCCCGGGTTTCCACCCGGGGCTTCTTGGAAGGGTGACGACGCCGATTCCCTGTTCAACGGGTCTGCAAAACACGGTTCGCCGCTCCAAGGCCGCGGCCGTCAGCGCCAGTCGAGGGCGACGTCGAGCCAGGGGGCATCGTGCGTCGGCCAGCCCGTGCTGACCCTGTCCACGCCCGTGGCGGCGATCGCCGCGACCGTCTCCAGCCGGATGCCGCCCGAGGCCTCGAGCACCACCGCCGGGGCCACCCGGCTGCGAATCTGCACGCAGCGGGCGAGTTCCGCGACCCCCATGTTGTCGAGCAATACGACGTCGGGACCGGCCGCCAGCACGGGCTCCAGATCGGCGACCGAGTCGATCTCGATCTCGACCACCATCACCGCCCCCCGCGACGGCGGGAACGTGCGTTCCACGAACGCCCGCGCCCGCCGCACGGCGTCGGCCGGCTCCAGCCCCGCCAGGCCGCAGGCGGCCCGGTGGTTGTCCTTGATCAGGATCGCCTCGTAGAGCCCGGTGCGATGGTTCCAGCCGCCTCCCATGCGGACCGCATACTTGTCGAGTAGCCGCCATCCCGGCACCGTCTTGCGGGTGTCATAGACGCGGCACTGGGTGCCCGCGACGGCGTCCACGAGCCGGCGGGTGGCGGTGGCCACGCCCGACATGCGGCCCACGAGGTTCAGCACGACCCGTTCGGCGGCCAGCACGCTGCGGGTCGCGCCGGCGAGCGTGGCGACCACGTCGCCGGCGGCCACCGTGGCCCCATCCGCCACGGCCGGCTCGAATCGCAACTCGGGATCGGCGACCGTCGCCACCACGGCCGCCGCTGGCAGGCCCGCGATCACGCCCGGCTTTCGGGCCACGACCTCCAGCCGGCTCGTGGCCTCCGGGCCGATCAGGCTCACGCTCGTCCAATCGCACTCGTGCCCCAGGTCCTCGGCAAACCAGGCCGTGGCCGCCTGGCGCACATGGGCGGCGAGGTGCTCATCCCACACGACCTGGCGGAACTCGGGACACCGGCGGGGCGGGGCAGGGGGCGGCATGCGAATCACTCGGGGGCTAGCAGACTGTGGAACAAGTCTGCCCGAGCAGGATGCGACGGCCAGCGAACCAGGAAACCCTCGGCGTTTCCTGCGGTCGCTGAAGTGGGAAAAGGCCATGGAGGGCTTTTCCACGGGCAGATGGAAGCCTGCTATCGTACCAATGGACGTTGCCCCTGCAGGCCGGCCCCATGAATGCCCCCAACCCCACGCCAGCAGTCCTCCCGCCCCGGGTGCAGTCGCTCCTGGCGGCGGCGACGCTCTCCGCGGTCACGGTGCTGGCGGTGTGGTTCGTGGCCGCGGGGGGCCTCGGCGGGGGGCTGGTCCATCACGACGTCCCGCCGCCGGCGACCACCCGGTTCACGGTCAACGTCAACGCCGCCGGCGCGGCGGAGCTCGCCCAGCTGCCCGGACTCGGCCCCGCCACCGCCCAGCGGATCATCGACCATCGCCGCGTGCACGGCCCGTTCATGAGCCTCGACGGCCTGCTCGACGTGCCCGGCATCGGTCCGGCGACGCTGGCCCGCATGCGGCCCCACCTGCGGCCCATCCACGGTCGCGAGGAGGCCCCATGAGCCGGCAGCCGCTTCAGCCGGGCGTGTTCGAGCTCGTGGCGCCCTACGCGCCCGCGGGCGACCAGCCGGCCGCGATCGACGCCCTCGTCCGCGGCATCGCGGAGGGCCGCAGCACGCAGGTGCTGATGGGCGTGACCGGATCCGGCAAGACCTTCACCATGGCCAACGTCATCGCCCGCGTCGGCCGGCCCACGCTCGTGCTCTCACACAACAAGACGCTCGCGGCCCAGCTGTACGCCGAGTTCCGCGACTTCTTCCCGCACAACGCCGTCCACTATTTCGTCAGCTACTACGACTACTACCAGCCCGAGGCCTACATCCCCCAGCGCGACATCTACATCGAGAAGGACGCGGCGATCAACAAGGAGATCGACCGCCTGCGGCTGGCGGCGACCAGCGCGCTGGTGAGCCGCCGGGACGTGGTCGTGGTGGCGAGCGTGTCGTGCATCTACGGCCTGGGCTCGCCCGACGACTACCGGGCGATGGTGGTCCGGCTGGCGGCCGGCCTGCCGCTCACCCGCGACGGGCTGCTCGAGCGGCTCGTGGCGGTGCACTACGAGCGGACCGACGTGGCCCTGGAGCGGGGCAGGTTCCGCGTCCGTGGCGACTCCGTGGACGTCTGGCCGCCGTACGACGAACTGGCCTGCCGGATCGAGTTCTGGGGTGACGTCATCGAGTCGATCGCCGTCATCCACCCGGTGAGCGGCGAGGTGGCGGCCAAGAAGGACGAGATGTACTTCTATCCGGCCCGGCACTTCGTCATGCCCGAGGACCGCATCAAGGCCGCGGTGGCGACGATCAAGGAGGAGCTCGAGGCGCGGCTCGAGGAGCTGAAGAGCCAGGGCAAGCTGCTCGAGGCCCAGCGGCTGGCCGCCCGCACCCGGTTCGACATCGAGATGCTCCTGGAGGCGGGTTTCTGCCCCGGGATCGAGAATTACTCGCGGCCGCTCTCCGGCCGGCCCCCCGGCAGCACCCCCGGCACGCTGTTCAACTACTTCCCCGACGACTTCCTGTTCTTCGTGGACGAGTCGCACGTCACGGTGCCGCAGGTCCGCGGCATGTACGCCGGCGACAAGAGCCGCAAGCAGACGCTCGTGGACCACGGCTTCCGCCTCCCCAGCGCCATGGACAACCGGCCGCTGAAGTTCGCCGAGTGGGAGCAGCGGCTCCAGCAGACGATCTTCGTCTCCGCCACCCCCGGCCCCTGGGAGCTGGACCGCACCGGCGGCGAGGTGGTGGAGCAGGTGATCCGCCCCACCGGCCTCCTCGACCCCGTCATCGAGGTCGTGCCGGCCAAGCAGCAGGTGCCGCACCTCTCCGGCGAGATCGAGAAGGTGGTGGCCGCGGGCCAGCGGGTGCTGGTCACCACGCTGACCAAGAAGCTCGCCGAGGATCTCTCCGCCTACTTCACGGAGCGGAAGGTGCGGTGCAAGTGGCTGCACAGCGAGCTCGACGCCTTCGAGCGGGTGGAGCTGCTCAAGGATCTCCGCGAGGGGAAGTTCGACGTCCTCGTGGGCGTGAACCTGCTCCGCGAGGGCCTCGACCTCCCCGAGGTGTCGCTGGTGGCGATCCTCGACGCCGACAAGGAGGGCTTCCTGCGCAGTGAAACGTCGCTCATGCAGACCATCGGCCGCTCGGCCCGCAACGTGGACGCCCGCGTCATCCTCTATGCGGACACGGTCACCGAGTCGATGCGGCAGGCCCTCGACGAGACTCAGCGCCGCCGGGCGCTGCAGGAGGCCTACAACCGGGAACACGGGATCACGCCGGAGACGGTCCGCAAGGAAATCCGCGCCGGCATCGAGGCCGAGGCCGCCTCCCGTGGCCGGGCCTTCGCGGCGGTGGGCCGCAGCGACGAGTCGGGCCGCCGCGCCGCCGAGATCCTCGAGCAGCTCGAGGCCGACATGATGCAGGCCGCCGCCGACCTGGAGTTCGAGCGGGCCGCCCGGATCCGCGACGAGATCGCCGCTCTGCGGTCGGGCAAGGATCCGGCGGCAGGCGGCCGCGGCCGCCGGGGCAGGGCGAACTCCGCCGGCGGCCGCATCCCCCGACCCAAGCGTTAGGCGGGCGGCGAGAGGATTTTGATCGCATGCATGAAACCGACGACCCACGCAGTCCTGGCGGCGAAACCGTGCGTTCGGCGGACGCCTCCGTGGCCGCCGTGCTCCGCGATCCGGGGCCGCTCTGGGAGGCCGTGTGCCGCACCTCCGGCGACTACATCGTCGTAGTCGATCGGGAGGGCACGATCGTCTTCGCCAATCGTGTCGGCGACGGGTACACGACCGATCAGGTCATCGATCGCAGCATGCTGCAATTCACGGTCCCGGAATCGGCGGTGCAGCTGTCACGAATGGTGCAGGAGGTGTTCGAGACCGCGGAGCCCCGGAGCCTGGAGACGACGGTCCGCGGCATCGGCGGCGAGCTCCTCTTCTTCTCGATCCGCCTCGGGCCGGTGCACGTCGCCGGCCAGGTCGGGGCGGTGATCATGTGCTGCGAGGATATTCTCGCCCTCAAGAACTCCGAGCGAAAACTCGAGCACGAGCGCAACCTGCTCCGCCGGCTGCTCGAGATCCAGGAGCGGGAGCGGCAGCTCGTGTCCTACGAGATCCACGACGGGCTGGCCCAGTACCTGGCCGGGGCGCTGATGCACCTCCAGGCGTGCCAGTACGCCTGCCCATCGGCCGCCGCGCACGAGTTCGACGAGTCGCTGCGGCTGCTGCAGGCCGCGGCCGAGGAGTCGCGGCGGCTGATCGGTGGGCTGCGGCCCCCGGCGCTCGACGAGCTGGGCCTCGTCGAGGCGGTCGAATCGCTCGTGGAAGACGCCCGCAAGGAGATCCGCGACGTGTCGTTCACGCACGCGCTGCCCGGCGACCGGCTGCCGCCCCAGCTGGAGACCAGCGTGTTTCGCATCGTGCAGGAGGGGATCGGTAACGCCCGCAAGCACGCTCACGCGCGGCACTTGCGAATCGACCTCTCCCGATCAGCCGACAGCGTGCGAATCCTCGTCGCGGACGACGGCCGCGGCTTCGACCCGACCCGCGTGCCCGAGGAACGCTTCGGCCTGGAGGGGATCCGGCAGCGGTCGCGGCTGCTCGGCGGCGAGCCGCGAATCACCAGCGCCCCGGGCGCGGGCACGACCATCGAGGTCGCGCTGCCCGCGCCGCCGGCGTGACGCGTCAGGCCGCCTTGGCAGCGGGCGCCTTGAGCGACTCCAGCGACCGCCCCAGCCGCCGCCTGGCCGGAGCAGGGGACGCCTGCTCGACGACCGTCGCGTCCTGGAGCGATGGCTTGTGGACAGAAAGCCGCTCACGCAGCGACTGGGCGAGGGCGGGCCCGAAATCCTCCGTGCTCGTCCGCGTGCCCACGTCCTCGACGGCGTCGGCGAGGCCCAGCACCACCGCCTGCCGCACGCCTTCGCGCAACCATTGGAAAAAGCTCATCGTCGTTTCTCCCGGGCGGCAGGGCCGCTGTCCTGCGGCCGCCTCGCCTGACTCCGGTATCGGCCTGTCATCTGCGGGGCTGCACGCGGCCGGCTCGACGTGCGGGCGCGGGTTTCTGGGCAGGCTGTGCGGCCGATGCGTCCGTGCGGCCCAGGCAGACCAGGCAGATGTCGTCGCTTTGGACCTGCCCGGCGGCGTGCCGCGCGACGTCGGCGAGGATGTCGCGGCCGACGTCCGCAGCGGTCTGCCCGGAGGCGGCCACGACCTGCTCGAGTCGCTCCAGCCCGTAGCACCGCCGCTCGTGGTCGAGAGCCTCGCTGATCCCGTCGGTGTGGAGCACGAGCACCGCGCCCGGCTCGAGCGCGACTTCGCACGACCGATACTCACGGTCGGCCACCATGCCCAGGGGCAGCCCGCCGAGGTCGGCGCCCACGGCCACGACACCCCCCGTCGGGGCGCGGAGATACGGCGGCAGATGCCCGGCGTTGCAGATCGTCGCCCGATGGGCCACCGGGTCGAGCACCACCACCACGAGCGTGGCGAAGCGGTCGTCCCAGCCGCCGCGGAGGAAACTGTCGTTGATCCGCCCCACGGCCCGGGCGACGTCGGGCTCGCTGGCCAGGCAATAGCGGATATCGGCCGAAAGGGCCGCCATGAGCAGCGCCGCCGCCACTCCCTTGCCGGAAACGTCGGCCAGCACGGTCGCCAGCCGCCCATCCGGCAGGGGCACGTAGGCGAAAAAGTCGCCGCCGACCTGGCGGGCGGCCTCGTAGAAGTCGAACACCGCGTAGCCGTCGATCGCAGGCGGACAGGAAGGAAGCAGCCCCTGTTGCACGCGATGAGCGAGGGCCAGGTCGCGGTCGATCTGTTCGCGGGCGATCCGCTCGTCGTGGGCCCGGGCCTGCTCGATCGCCTGAGCCGCCTGGCCGGCCACGCCGGCGAGGACCTCGAGGTCGGCGGCGGAAAAGCCGTTGCGGACGTCCCGCGAATCGACCTGCACGACCCCAAGCAGCGCTCCGTCATCGCCGACCACAGGCACGCACATCACCGACCGGATGCGGCAGTCGACGACGCTGTCGTGGGAACTGAAGCGGCTGTCGGACACTGCGTCGGCGGAGAGCACCGCGCGGCGCGATTCCGCGACCTGCCCGATGAGCGAGAGGCTCAATCGCAACGGTCCCGGCTCCCCCTGGCCCTTGATCTTGCGGGCCCGGAGGACGAGCCGCTCCGACTGCGGATCGACGAGGAGCACGAAGCCCCGTTCGGCCCGCGGAAAGACCTCCAGCAGGCCGTCGAGCATCCGCGGCAGCACCTCCTCCAGCGACAGCGAGGCGCCGATCGCCCGGTTGAGCCCGATCAGGGCCCGGAGCTTGGCCTCGGCGTGATGCCCGAGCGGTGCGTCGGCTGCCGCCCGCGGCACGTCCATCTGGGACAGGATCATCGAGGCCTGCCCGGCGGCGATGTCGAGATCCACGACATCCTCGGAGTCGGGCCGCACGGCGGCCGGCGGCCGCACGGTCGAACGCGACGTGCTGGAAAACACGATCCGCCGCCCGCAGATGTCGAGTTCGTCTCCGTGTTCGAGGGGCTGACGGGCCATGAGCGGGCGGCCGTTGAGCGTCGTGCCGTTGCGGCTCTGGAGATCCTCGACATGGGGGCGACCGGCGACGAGCGTCACGGCGGCGTGCTGGCGGCTGACAGCCGGCTCCTCGATCACGATGTCACAGCCAGGGTGGCGGCCGATGACGATCCGGTCCGCGGCGATCTTGAATCGCTTGCGGCCCCGGTCGTCGTGCAGTTCCAGAAATGCCACCACGGGCCTCGATCGCGAACGCGGACCGCGGCCGACGCGAGGTTTCGCGGGCCCGGCGGGCGGCCCCGGCAATCGGAATTGCCGACGCGGGACGGAGTGGGTAGTCTCCGAATCGCCCGGGATGTCAGCATAACGCTGGAAGTTCCGGTGTGCCGAATCGATCCCGCTGCCGCCTCCGCGGCCAGCAAGACGTCGATTTTGGGGAATGGTGTAACGGTAGCACGACTGGCTCTGAACCAGTTAGTCTAGGTTCGAATCCTAGTTCCCCAGTCTTTATCTCTCACGCGCCGAGGGGCTGGCGCAAGCGGATGGGGGCTCACCTGCCGGGGCTGGCGCAAGCGGATGG
>CAZJHQ010000007.1:0-57742 GCA_964545915.1 uncultured Candidatus Kuenenia sp.
TCGTCCATGCCACACGACGGCAACCCGCATTCGACGGTCAAAGACCGCCGCTCCCGAAAAGCCCCGGGTAAACGCCAGCGGACGCGAGATGCGCCGGGCGGCTCAATGCCGCCCGCGGACGCCCTCCACGAGCCGCTCGATGCCGAGCGGGTTGGCATCCTGGAGAGGGGCGGGCAGCAGGGCATCGGGCACGTCCTGGTAGCAGACGGGGCGAATGAACCGCTCGAGCGCCGCGGTCCCCACGCTCGTGAACCGCGCGTCGCTCGTCGCCGGCCACGGGCCACCGTGCTGCATCGCGTGGCACACCTCGACGCCGGTGGGAAAGCCGTTGACGATCAACCGGCCCGCCTTCTGCCCGAGAAGCTCCAGCAGATCGCCCGCCGCCGCGAGATCCTCCGCCGTGCCGTGGATCGTGGCGGTCAGCTGGCCGTCGAGATGCCGGGCCATCGTCCGCAGGTCGGCGGGCGACTTCACGACGACGACGAGGCTCCATGGCCCGAACACCTCCTCGGCGAGCCGCTCGTGGGCGAGGAAGGTCGCTCCGTCAGTCACGGCGACGAGGCCGGCCGCCTGCGTCTTCGTCGGGTCGGCCGCCGCGGCCGCTTTCCCGAGGATCGCGGTGCCGGCGACGTTCAACATCGCCTCCCGCCCGTTGTCGAACGCAACGCGGATGTCGGGGGAGAGCATCGACCCCGGCGCGGCCGCCGCGATCGCCTCGCCGACCGCGGTGCGGAAGCCGGCCAGATCGCCGCTCTCCACGGCGAACACCAGCCCCGGCTTCGTGCAGAACTGCCCGACGCCGAGCGTCATCGAGGCCACGAACGCCTTGGCGATCTCGGCCCCCCGCGTGGCGAGGGCCCCGGGCAAGAGAAACACCGGATTGAGGCTGCTCATCTCCGCGAACACGGGAATCGGGTCGGGGCGGGCGGCAGCCGCGTCGCACAGCGCCCGTCCCGCGGCCCGCGAGCCGGTGAAGCCCACGGCCCGGCAGGCCGGGTGTCGCACCAGCGCCATGCCGATCACGCTCCCTTCACCGTGGAGCAGCGAAAACGTGCCGGGGGGCAGGCCGCAGGTCTCGACGGCCCGCTGGATCACGCCGGCGACGAGTTCCGACGTGCCCGGATGCGCCCGGTGGGCCTTCACCACGACCGGGTTCCCGGTACACAGTGCGCTGGCCGTGTCGCCCCCGGCGACGGAAAAGGCGAGCGGAAAATTGCTGCTCCCGAACACCACCACCGGCCCCAGCGGCCGCTTCATCCGCCGCAGGTCCGGCCGGGGCAGAGGCTGCCGATCGGGCTGACGGCGATCGATTCGTGCATCAACCCACGATCCGTCGCGGGCGGCCGCGGCAAACAAGTGCAGCTGGCCGCACGTGCGGGCCCGCTCGCCGACGAGCCGCGCGGGAGGCAGCGCAGTCTCGGCGGCGGCCCGCTCGATGAGCGTGTCGCCAAGCTCCATGAGCCCCGCGGCGATCGTCTCCAGAAACGTCGCTCGGACCGCGCCGCTCGTGGCGCCGAAGATCGGGGCCGCCGCGGCGGCGGCGAGCATGGCCGCCTCGACGTCGGCGGGCGACGCGATCGAGAACCGGCCGGACAGCTCCCCGCCATCGAGCGGGCTCGACGCCATGAAGGAGCGGGGCGACTCCCGCAGGGATCCGGCGACGAAGTTCCTGCCGTGAAGGCTCATCATCTAGCATGCTCCGTTGGCGGCGACGATTTGCGGCAAACCGTCCGCCCGTCGTCACCGGGCTGCGGGCGGACGCCCAGTGTAGCGGCAGCACGAGCGGCCGCCGGCACCGCCCCCCGCGGCGGTCACCGCAGCGGCCAGACCACGGCCATGCAGAGCGTCGCGATCAGCCCGACCGTGCCCTCGATGGCGATCATCACGGCGGCCGAACGCAGCGTCTGCACTTCCGACATGCCGCTCATCCGCGAGATCACCCAGAAGCCGCTGTCGTTCATCCACATCCCCACCTTGGAGCCGCAGCCGATGGCGATGGCGACGTAGACGGGATGAAAGGCCGGCGTGCCGTCGGCCACGATCGGAGCCATCACGCCCGCCGCGGTGATCATCGCCACCGTGACCGATCCCTGGGCGATGCGGATCACCGCCGTCAACAGCCAGGCCAGCGGAATGAGCCCGAGCCCGGCGCCCGCGGCCAGCCCGGCGGAGACCTGGCCGAGCCCCGCCGCGCGAAGCGTCGCGCCGAGGGCCCCCCCCGCCGCGATCACGAGGATGATGTTGCCCGCCTCGGTCACCGCCGCGGCGATCGAGCCGCGGACGGCCGGCAGGCCCGCGCCGCGAGACGCGAGCAGAAAGATGGAGACAAGCGCGGCCAGCGACAGGGCGACGTTCTTGTCCCCCACGATGCGGATCGCCGCGAGCACGCCCGGTGGAAAGGCGACGGCGGCGGAACCCGACACCGATTCCAGGCTGATGAGCACAAGCGGCAGGAGGATCGGCAACAGCGCGGCCCACAGCGGCGGCCCGCTGCCGGCTGCTGTGGCGGAGGAGGGGGGATCCGCGGCGGGGACCGGCGTGCCCGCGGCGGATCGCGCCGGCTCGAGCGGCCAACGGCCGTCGGCCCACCGGGCATACGCATAGCCCGCCAGCGCGGCGAGGATCCCGACGACGAGCCCCACGCCGCTCATCGTCGCGATGTCGACGCCGAGGGCCTCGGCCACGAACAGCGGTCCGGGCGTCGGGGGCACGAGCGAATGCGTCATCGTGGCGCCCGCGACGATCGCCAGCACGCACACCAGATACCCGCGACCGGTCCGCTCCCAGGCCGCCCGCGCCAGCGGGAGGAGTAGATAGAAGACCGTCTCTGCGAACATCGGAATCCCGAGCACGAACCCGGCCAGCAGCAGGGCCAGCGGCGTGTGCCGCTCGCCCACGCACCGCTGGATGGCGGCCACGATCCGCTTATCGCCACCGGCCGCGGAGAGACAGCCGCCGAGGATCGAGGCCATGGCGATCACGATCCCGACGTCGAGCGCCGTCTTGCCGAAGCCCTCGGCCACCCGCTGGCCCGGCCCGACGGGCCGGGCCGGATCGACCGGTGTGGCCGCCGCGACGACGAACGCCGCCGCGATGAGGACCAGGAACGGATGCAGCCGGAAGGCGAGTACGCCGCCGACCACGACCACGAGGGCCGCGAGGAGAATGGCGAGAGGAGTCATGGCGAGGAAATTCACCCCGGCGGTAGCGCAGAGGGTACACTGTGGCCGCGCCGCTGGCCACCAGCCGCTGGCCACCTCACGACGACACGTCATGACTCGCGATCCGCACGCCCCCAGGCTTTCCCCGAGCGACCTGCGATCCCAGCGCTGGTTCGCGCCGGACGATCTCCGCGCCTTCGGCCATCGCAGCCGCCTGCGGCAGATGGGCTACTCCGCCGAGGAGGCCGAGGGGCGTCCGGTGATCGCGATCCTCAACTCGTGGAGCGACCTGAGCCAGTGCCACACCCACTTCCCGCAGCGGGTGCAGGAGGTGAAGCGGGGCGTCTGGCAGGCCGGCGGTTTCCCCATCGAGATCCCGGTGCTGGCGATCTCGGAAATGTTCATGAAGCCGACGGCGATGCTCTATCGCAACCTCCTGGCGCTGGAGACCGAGGAGGTGCTGCGAAGCCATCCGGTCGACGGCTGCGTGCTCATGGGGGGCTGCGACAAGACCGTGCCCGGGCTGTTGATGGGGGCGATCTCCGCGGATCTGCCGGCGGTCTTTCTGCCCGCGGGCCCGATGCTTGCCGGCCGCCACCGCGACGAGCGGCTCGGCAGCGGCACCGACGTCTGGAAATACTGGGCCCAGAGGCAGGCCGGCTGCCTCGACGCCTGCGTCTGGCGGCAGCTCGAATCGGGCATCGCACGCTCGGCGGGCACGTGCATGACGATGGGCACGGCATCCACGCTCGCGGCCGTCGTGGAGACGCTCGGCATGATGCTGCCCGGCGCCGCGACGATTCCCGCCGTGCACTCCGCCCACGCCCGGATGGCGGCGGCCTGCGGCCGACGGATCGTCGACATGGTGTGGGAAGACCTGCGGCCGTCGCGGATCCTCACGCCCGCCGCGTTCGACAACGCCATCGTCGCCGACATGGCGCTGGCCGGATCGACCAACGCGATCATCCACCTGCTCGCGGTGGCGGGCCGGGCCGGCGTGCCGCTGTCGCTCGACCGCTTCGACGCCCTCTCCCGCACCACGCCCGTGATCGCCAACCTGCGGCCCGCGGGGGAGTTCCTGATGGAGGATTTTCACGACGCCGGCGGCGTGCCGGCGCTCCTCTCCCGGATCCGGCATCTGCTCGACCTCGAGGCCCTCACCGTGACCGGCACGACGCTCGGCGCGAACATCGCGGCGGCCGAGGTGATCGACGAGCGGGTGATCCGCCCCCTCGACGCGCCGCTCTCGCGGGCCGGCGGCACGTTCGTGCTCCGGGGCAACCTCGCCCCGCACGGCTGCGTGATCAAGCCGACGGCCGCCGATCCGCGGCTGCTGAAGCACACCGGGCGGGCGATCGTGTTCGATTCCTATCCCGACATGAAAGCGCGGATCGACGATCCCGCGACCGGCATCACGGCCGACGACGTGCTCGTGCTGCGGAATGCCGGACCGCTCGGGGGCCCAGGCATGCCGGAATGGGGCATGCTGCCGATCCCCAAGCCGCTCCTGGAGCAGGGGGTCCGCGACATGGTGCGAATCTCCGACGCGCGGATGAGCGGCACGAGCTACGGAACATGCGTGCTCCATGTCGCCCCCGAGGCGGCCATCGGCGGCCCGCTGGCCGCCGTGCAGACCGGCGACCGCATCGCGCTCGACGTCGAGGCCCGGCGGCTCGATGTGCTCATCGCCGATGAGGAGCTTTCGCGGCGGCTGGCGGCCTGGAAAGCCCCCGCGCCACGATTCGCCCGCGGCTACGGCTGGCTCTACGGCGAGCAGACCACGCAGGCCGATCTGGGCTGCGACTTCCGGTTCCTCGAACGCGGCCCGCCGACGCCCGACCCCGATATTTTCTGATTCTCCCCGGTCCCTTCTGTCCCCTGCGAGATACGCGTGAATAGCTGCCCAACCCTCACGAAGGCCCACTTTCACCGCTCGGTGATGGCCGTCCCGCCCCTGGCCCGCACGGCGGCCGGCGGGATCGACCCCGCCGGCAACGAACAGATCATCCGCCATCTCGAGCAGGGGGGCGTGTCGCTGTTGCTCTACGGTGGCAACGCCAACATCTATCACCTGCCGCTCGGCGAATACGAGCCGCTGCTGGCCATGCTCGCCGAGACGGCGTCGGCAAACACCCTCGTCGTGCCCGCGGCCGGCCCCACGTTCGGCCTCCTGCTCGACCACGCGCAGGTGATCCGCCGGCACCGGTTTCAGACGGTGATGGTGCTGCCGCAGCAGGGCATCACCACCAGCGCGGGCGTGGCGACGGGCGTCCGCCGATTCGTCGAGGCGGCCGGCGTGCCGGCGCTCCTCTACATCAAGCATGACGGCTACATCGAGCCGACCGACGCGGCTCGGCTCTGCCGCGACGGCCTCATCAGCGCGATCAAGTATGCGACAGTGCGACCCGATCCGGCCCACGACCCGTATCTCCGCGAACTGGTCGGCCTCGTCGATCCGGAGATCATCATCAGCGGCATCGGGGAGCAGCCGGCCATCGTCCACATGCGCGACTTCGGCCTCGGCGGCTTCACGACCGGCTGCGGCTGCGTGGCCCCGAAGCTCTCGCAGGCCATGCTCGCGGCCATCCGGGCGCAGCAGTGGGCCGAGGCGGAGCGGATTCGATCGGTCTTCGAGCCGCTGGAAAACCTTCGCAACGCCATCAACCCGATCCGCGTCCTGCACGAGGCCGTGGCGGCCGCCGGCATCGCCGCCACCGGTCCGCTCCAGCCGCTGCTGGACAACGTCGAGGAGCGGCACCGGCCGGCGATCGCGACGGCGGCTCGGGCGCTCGTGGCCGCGGACGGCTGAGCCGTAGTGTGCAGTTTCCTTCCATCGTGAACGTCCTGGCGACCCTGTGGAGCAACCATGAAACGTGAACTCATCGCCGCAGCGTTCATCGCGGCTGTCGCGGCGGTTTTTGCGCCGGCGCAGGACAAGGCCGCTCCGGAAAAGACGCCAGCCGCAGACAAGGCCCCGGCCCCGGACAAGACGAAACGCATCTGGAAGTCTCCGGCGGACGGCGTCGACATCCTGGCGGCCACCTTCCTGGGGGGCAGCGGAACGGAGTGGCTGGCGTCGGGCGGGTTTCAGCCGAACGGCACGGTGGTTCTGGTCGGCAACGTGATCGGCCCCACGTTCGATCTGCCCGGCGCGGTGGGAGTCATCGGCACCGATCGGCCGCTCCCCGCCGAGCCGAAGCTGGTTCCGGTCGTGGAAAAGGGCCAACCGAAGATCAGCAATGGCAACCCGGTGTACGAAAAGCCGTCCTGGCGGGACGAAGGCGTGACGGGATTCGTGGCCCTCTATTCGTCCGACCTGAAGCAGCGGATCTCCGTCCAGCGTCTGCCGTGGACCGCGGGAGCGATCACGGCGGCGGCGATCGGCCCCGACGGGGCGATCTACGTGGTCGGCCGGGCCACCGACGGCATCGTCGAACTGGGGGGCAACGTCGCCGAACTGCCCGCCATGAAGCCGCTGGAAAAGAAGAATCCTTCACGGGAACGCTGCGGCCACGCGTTCATCGCCAAGCTGTCGGCCGATGCCAAGAAGGCCCTCTGGGTGCGGCACGTCCGCGGACCATCGGCCGCTCCCACGGTCGATCTCGCGCCGGACGGCAAGGTGCGGTTCGGTGCCGGCCATCTGCACGTGCTCGACGCGGCCGGGGCCTCGCTCGCCACCGTGACCGTTCCCGGTGGCCTGCAAACCACCGCCTCCGTCCGCCACCAGGATGGCCAGATCGCCGTGGGGGGGGAGCATCACTCGTCCACCGGCCGCGAACCGTGGCGCTGCCCGACCCTCAACATCCACAACCCCGACGGCTCGCTCAAACACCGCTTCTACGATTGGGGCGGGCCGTACGTCGGGCTCGACAATTGCCGCCAGGTCTCCGACACGGCCGTTCGCTACGTCACCCACGATCGGGACGGCGGCATCCTCATGTACATGTGGTCGGACGGGGGCAACAGCGTGGCCACCACGCAGCCCCACGATGTCCGGACGCCGGCCGGCGTCCGCGGCCTCGGCATGACGACCGCCGGCGCGGGCGTGCTCAGCGCGGCGTATATCATTCGCCTCGACCCGCAGGACTACCACATCACGTCCTGGACGGTGTGGGTGGCGAACGATGGACCGCCCCGCAACCGACCGAACAGCATCTGGGTGGACCACCTGTCGCGGGCGCCGGACGGGTCGCTCGCCTTCGCCGGCATGTCGGCCTGGGGCGTGTGGCAAACCGCCGACAAACTGACCGACGCCGAACCGGCGGGCCAGTACCTGGCGGTGCTCAACGAGGACTTCACAGCCCTGCGTCATTGCTCGGTGATCCCCGGGGCCGGAGCCGCCGACCTGAACGACGGCGCCGCCTTGCGCGGCAGCGGTTGGGGCATCGCCACCGGCGCGGTGAACGGCAAGAGCCGCGTCCTCTTCCTGGCCGGCTCGACCGGCGGCCGCACATCGGAAGAAGAGGAGGTCGCGGCGCCGACGCGGAATGCCGCCCAGGAGCATTTCGGCGGTGGCCGATCCGATGGCTACGTGATCCTCATGGAACTCGCGACGCCGACGAAGGCGGCCCCTGCCGAGGTCCAGCCGGTGGTGGCGGGACCTTCCCGGGCCCATTTCGAGCGGCACGCCCGGCCCCGGGCCAAGGGCAAGGGGGGGCAGACGGAGCCGGACGAAGGCACCGTCTTTCACTTCTCGCCGACGTATCCGACGTGGGTGACGGTGGACGCCGAGTTCCGCCACCAGGCTGGCAAGCTGTGGCCTGGGTTCATGTACGGCAAGCCCGTTGACGGCGGGCTGACGGCCACCGCCGCCGGCTTCGACGGCGAGTTCACGGTGGCCTGCACGTCCATGTGCCAACCCGCCGGAGATCCGGGCCCTCGGCTCCTCGGCGAGTGGATGGGGGATTCAAAGCAGCGGCCGTCGTTGGTCTTCCGGCTGGGGTCGCTGGGGCCGGCCATGACGGCGGAGATGAAGGCCGTCGAAAAGGGCAAGGAGACGGTGCGCACGGTCGACTATCGGGAGGGCAGGGGCACGCTGGAGATCGCCGAAAAGAAGCTGCCCGTGGTTCCCCGGATCACGACCGCGTACACCACGAACAAGGAAGGCGCGGTCAACGGCGTGCGGATCAACGCGTACGTCACGGTGAGGGCCGGTGACCTCGGGCTCACGGCGGTCCCGGCGGACGACCTGATCGACATCCGCGTCGGGATGAGCGGAACGACGCTCACGCAGCCGCCGCCAAAGCGGTAGAGTCCCCGGGCCCGGCAGCGGCCCCGCATGACGGGCGACCGCAGGTGGCACCACGGTCGGGCCGCGTCCGCATGCCACGACGCGACCCGAGCCGGAAGTCGTCTCAGCCGGGCGTGGCCCCGCGGTGCTGCAGCGCGGCGAGCGTCGCCCGCCCCTTGGCGAGCCGCTCCTCGAGTTCCGCGAGCTGCGCCCGCTCCTTGGCCACCACCGCCTCCGGGGCGCGGGCCGCGAACTTCTCGTCGGCAAGCTTGGCCTGCTTGGCCTTGATGAAGCCCGCGGTCTTCTCGTTTTCCTTGAGCAGCTTGGCGATCTCCGCCTCGACGTCGATCAGCCCCGCCAGATCGACGAAAATCTCGCAGCCCGCGACCGTCGCCGTCGCCGCCGCCGGCGCCCCGGCGGCGTCGGGCCCGATGGCGGTGATCTCCGCCACGGCCATCGATTCCAGGGCCGCGTGCAGCGGCTGCAGGAGCTCGGCCTGGTCGCGGGCCGCACGCATCGCCACCTTGACCCGCGTCCGCGGCGGCACGTTCTGCCGGGCGCGGATCTCGCGAATCGCCGCCACCAGGGCGAGGAAGGATCCGAACTGCGCTTCGGTGCGCGGGTCGATCCAGCCGACGGGGGGCCGCGGCCAGGCGGCGACCATGATCGACCGCGGCGGAGGCCCGTGGTCCCACGGCATGCGGCGGCCGGCCGCCGTCGCGCCGAGGTGCTGCCAGATCTCCTCGGTCACGAACGGCATGATCGGGTGGAGCAGGCGGAGGATCGTGTCGAGGCCGAGGAGGAGCATCCCGCGGGCGCGATCGCGGGTGGCCGGATCGGCGAGCCGGGGCTTGCAGAGCTCCAGATAGGCGCTGCAAAACTCGTCCCAGGCGAAGGCATAGAGCACGCGGGCGGCCTCGGCAAACTTGTACTCGTCGATCGCCCGCGTGGCGTCGCGGGTCACGCTGGCCAGGCGGCTGGCCAGCCAGCGGTCGGCGAGCGCCGCGGTCGACGGATCGGCGATCGCGGCGGCATCCACCGCGGCCGCGTCAAAGCCCTCCAGGTGCATGAGGACGAAGCGGGTGGCGTTCCAGAGCTTGTTGGAGAAGTTGCGGCCCGACTCGAACCGCTCGCTCACCGCCGGCCCCCGGGGCAGGGCGAGATCGGCCTCCGCGGTGGCCCACTGGGTGCGGAACGGCTGGCCGCACTTCGGGCAGTCGATCCGCGGCCGGACGCGGTTGTGCACCGTCTGCTCGACGAGGCCGCCGCAGGCCGGGCACTGGAAGTCGACCGGCATCCGCACGTCCTGCGTCTCGGTCGCCATGCTCGCCAGCGCGAACCGCAGCGCATCGGCGCCGAGCGTGTCGATCACGTCCACCGGATCGACACCGTTCCCCTTGCTCTTGCTCATCGTCTCGCCGTAGCGGTCGAGGATCTTGGGGTGGATGTAGACCTCGCGGAACGGGATCGCCCCCGTGTCGAACACGCCGAGGATCACCATCCGCGCGACCCACAGCGTGAGGATGTCGCGGCTGGTGACGAGCGTGCTCGTGGGATAGAAGCAGGCCAGCTCCGGCGTGGCCCGCGGCCAGCCGAGCGTGGAATGGGGCCACAATGCCGACGAGAACCAGGTGTCGAGCACGTCGGGATCGCGGACCAGGGGCTTTCCGGCGACGGCCGCGACGGGCAGCGACTCGTCGCTCGAGCAGACGAACCAGCCCGCCGCGCCGTCGGTCGTCCAGGCGACCGTGTCGCGGCCGGCGAACGCCGCGGCGAGGTCGGCCTCCGTCACGCCCGCCACGTGCCAGATCGGAATCCGATGGCCCCACCAGAGCTGCCGGCTGACCGGCCAGTCGCGCTTTTCCGAGAGCCAGTCGAGGTAGGTCTTGGCGTAGCGGTCGGGCACGATCCGCACGCGGCCGCTCGTCACGGCGTCGAGCGCGGGCTGCGCCAGTTCATCCATGCGGATGAACCACTGGTCGGCGAGGTAGGGCTCGATCGGGGTCTTCGAACGGTCGGAATGGGCGAGCTCGATGAGCCGATCCTCGACCTGCACGAGCTGGCCGGCCGCCTCCAAATCGGCCACCACTTTCGTCCGCGCCTTGGGGATCGTGAGCCCGGCGTAGGGCCCGGCCGCATCGTTCAGCGTGCCGTCGGGGTTGAGGATGTTGACCATCGGCAGGCCGCACCGCCGCCCCACGTCGTAATCGTTGGGATCGTGGGCGGGCGTGATCTTCACGCAGCCCGAGCCCATCTCCGGCTTGGCCCATGCGTCGGCCACCAGCGGGATCTCGCGGCCCAGCAAGGGCAGGCGGACGTGCCGCCCCGCGCGGGCCATGGTGGCGAGCAAGACCAGCGTCGGCAGGACGTCGCGGCGGCGGACGGCGAGTTCCTCGAGCTGGGCGTCGATGGCCGCCTGCTCCTTGGCGGGAACCTCGGCCCGCTTGGCTCGCAGCGCGGCCTCCGCGGCGTCGAGGGCGGAGGCGGGATCGGGATGCACGGCGACGGCCGTGTCGCCAAGGAGGGTTTCGGGCCGCGTGGTGGCGACGGTCACGCTCGCCGGCTCGCCCGCCTGCGGGGCGACGACGTCGTACCGGATGTGCCAGAAGTGCCCCTTCACCTGCTCGTGGAACACCTCGTCGTCGCTGACGGCGGTCTGCAGGAACGTGTCCCAGTTGACGAGCCGCTTGCCGCGGCGGACGAGCCCCTGCTTGAAGAGGCCGAAGAAGGCGGCCCGCACGGCCCCGGCACACTGGTCGTCGAGCGTGAAGCGGGTGCGGTCCCAGTCGCAGCTGGCGCCGAGGTCGCGGAGCTGCCCGAGGATCCGCTTCTCGTACTGCTCCTTCCAGGCCCAGATCCGGGCCACGAGCGCGTCGCGGCCGAGATCGTGCCGGGAGAGCTTCTCCTCCTCCAGGAGCCGGCGCTCGACGACCGCCTGGGTGGCGATGCCGGCGTGGTCGGTGCCGGGCATCCAGAGCGTGAGATAGCCCTGCATCCGCCGCGTGCGGACGAGCAGGTCCTGGAGGGTGTTGTTGAGGGCATGGCCGAGGTGCAGCGCCCCGGTGACGTTCGGCGGCGGGATGACGATCGAATACACGGGCCGCGTGTCGCCCGGGGCGGCGGGCTCGGCGTGCCAAGAGCGGTCGGCGTCCCACAGGGCGCGGCAGCGGGCCTGGGCGGCCAGGTGGTCGAATTGCTTGGGAAGTTCGGGCATGGGGCTCCTCGCGGTGGCCCCACATTCTGCCGAGGACGTGCCGATCCCGCCACCGCGGCTCCCGGCAGCGGGCGACCACGGGCACCGCCGGCGGCCGCCTACCCGCGGGCCAGGAAATAGTGAAACGAGTCGGCCAGGGCGAGCCAGGAGGCCTCGATCACGTTCTCGCTCACGCCGACCGTTCCCCACACGGCATCGCCGTCGGTGCTCTCGATCGAGACGCGGACCTTGGCCGCCGTGCCCTCCTGGGCGTTGATCACGCGGACCTTGTAGTCGAGGAGATGCATCCGCGCCAGGTCGGGGTAGGCCGCCGCCAGGGCCTTCCGGAGGGCGGCATCGAGCGCGTTGACCGGGCCGTCTCCCTCGGCCACCTCGTGCCGCATCTCGCCGCGGACGGCGAGCTTGACGGTGGCCTCGGTGCGGACGTCGCTGCCATCGCGGCTTTCGACGGCGACGTGATACGACCGCTTCTCGAAGGCGGGCCGAAACGTGCCCGCCAGGCGGTCGACCAGCAGGTCGAACGACGCATTGGCCGCCTCGAACTGCCAGCCCTCGTTCTCCAGCCGGCAGACCTCGGCCAGCACCGCGTCGAGCAGGCCCCGGTCCCCCTTGACGTCCGGCCGCGTCACCAGGGCGGCGATGTTGGACCGGCCGGAGAGCTCGCTGACGAGGATCCGGCGGGAGTTGCCCACGGCCTCGGGCGGGATGTGCTCGTAGGACTCCGTGGCCTTGGCGACGGCATGCACGTGCATGCCCCCCTTGTGCGCGAAGGCGCTCGAGCCGACGAACGGCTGCCCGGGGCGGTAGCTCATGTTCGCCGTCTCGTAGACGAACCGCGACAGCTCGGTGAGGTGGGCCGTGCCCACCGCTTCCGCCGCGTCCCCCGCCAGCACCCGGTATCCGGGCAGCTTGAGGGCCAGGTTGGCCACGACCGAGATCAGATCGGCGTTTCCGCACCGCTCGCCGATGCCGTTGATCGTGCCCTGCACCTGCACGGCGCCGGCGCCGATGGCCGCCAGCGAATTGGCCACCGCGAGATCGCAGTCGTTGTGGCAGTGGATCGCCAGCGACCGCGGGCAGCCGGCGGCCTGCAGGGCCCCGCCGGCCTCCGCGAGGATCCGCACGACCTCATCGGGCAGCGTGCCGCCGTTGGTGTCGCAGCACACGATCCGCGTGGCCCCGGCCCGGGCGGCGGCCACGATCGTGCTCGCCGCGTAGTCGGGATCGAGCTTCCAGCCGTCGAAAAAGTGCTCGGCGTCGTAGAACACCTCCCGGCCCGACTGCGTGAGATACCCGACCGTGTCGGCGATCATCGCGAGGTTCTCCTCGCGGGACACGCCGAGCACGTCGGTCACGTGGAAGGCCGAGGTCTTGCCGACGATCGTGACCACGTCCGTGCGGGCGTCGAGCAGGGCCCGCATGCCCGGATCCTCGGCGGCGGTCATGCCGCGACGCCTGGTCATCCCGAAGGCACAGATCCGCGAGTGCCGCAGCTTCAGGTCGCGGACGCGGGCGAAATACTGGGCGTCCTTCGGATTCGAGAGCGGATAGCCCCCCTCGATGAAATCCACGCCCGCCTCGTCGAGCCGGCGGGTGATCGCCAGCTTGTCCTCGAGGGAGAAGTTGACGCCTTCTCCCTGGCTGCCGTCGCGGAGGGTGGTGTCGTAGATCTCGATGGTGCGCATGTTGCTCGACCGGATGGAAGTCGTCCGTGCGGCGCCGGCTCGGGGGCGGCAAAAGTCTCCTCGCTGTGGCCGCGGCGGCCACACGCTCGTCGAGCGTTCGCCGACCCCCTCGCCTCCCGGTCCGGATACGAAGGGACGCTGCTGCACGATGGAATCGGACTGCTAGCCTAGTCTGAATCCGCGGTGCCGCGAAATGCCCGCGGTTTTCCGGCGCCGTTAATCGTCGTCCTCGTCCTCGTCGGCGTCGAAGTCGGAGGAGTGGTCGTCATCCTCCTCGTCCCCGTCCTGATCGAGGTCCGCGAACGCCTCCTCCCGATCCTCATCCTCATCGGCAAAGGGCTGGGCGGCGGGCAGGATCTCGGCGTGCGGCTGGATCTTCAGTTTCCGCGGGGCCGGGTCCGGCGGGAGGGGGGCGGAGCCGTTGCGGGCCGCCCACTGTTCCATGGTGATCAGCACCTCGCGGGCCTGACTGCCGGCATACTGTCCGACGACGCCGTCCTCGGCCATGAAGTCGATGAGGCGGGCCCCGCGTCCGTAGCCCACGCCCAGCGCCCGCTGCAGGAGCGACACGCTGCCCCGGCCCTCGCGGATCACCACCTCCACCGCCGCCTCGTAGAGATCGTCCTTGTCCTTCGGGCTGCCGCCGCCCTTCGGGGCGTCCCCCGCCGGGGCCGGCTGCAGGTTGACGAGTTCCGCCGCGTACTGCGGCTCGCTCGTGCCGATCGCTCCCATCACGCGGTTGATCTCGTCGTCGCTGACGAACGTGCCCTGGCCGCGGAGGATCTGGCTCGTGCCGGGGGAGAGGAACAGCATGTCGCCGTTGCCGAGCAGCTTGTCGGCACCGCACTCATCGAGCACGACACGGCTGTCGGTGCGGCTGGCCACCTGGAAGGCGATCCGCGCCGGCAGGTTGCTCTTGATGAGGCCGGTGATCACGTCCACCGTCGGCTTCTGCGTGGCGAGGATGAGGTGGATGCCGACCGCCCGGCTCTTCTGGGCGAGGCGGATGATGTGGGCCTCGATCTCCTTGCCGGCCGTCATCATCATGTCGGCGATCTCGTCGGCGATCATCACGATGAACGGCATCGTGGTCGGGATCGCGGCCGCCTCCTCGTCGCTGGCGGGATTGATCCGCTTGATCAGCTCGTCGCGGCCCAGGGCGTTGTACTGCGTGAGGTGGCGGACGCCGACCTTCGCCAGCAGGGCGTACCGCTCCTCCATCTTCTCCACCGCCCAGGCGAGGATCGCCTCGGCCTTCTTCATGTCGGTGACCACCGGGTGCATGAGGTGCGGCAGCGACTTGTAGGGCGTGAGCTCGACCATCTTGGGGTCGATCATCAGCATCCGCACCTCGTCGGGCCGCCGCGTCATCAGCATCGAGACGATGATCGAGTTCAGGCACACCGACTTGCCCGTGCCCGTGCGGCCCGCGATCAGGAGATGGGGCATGCTCGCCATGTCGACCACCATCGGATTGCCGGCCACGTCCTTGCCGAGATAGATCGGGATCTTCATCGTCCGGCTCTTGGCCTGCGTCTCCTCGATCACCTCGCGGAGGCGGACCATCTGCCGGGTGGTGTTGGGCACCTCGATGCCGACGGAGTTCTTGCCCGGGATCGGGGCCACGATGCGGACGCTCGGCACCCGCAGCGCGATCGCCAGGTCGTCGGCGAGGTTCGTGATCTTGGCCAGCCGCAGGCCGGCCTCGAGCTCGATCTCGTACTGCGAAATGACGGGGCCGGTCTCGATCTCGACGACCTTCACCTTGAAGCCGAACTCGGTGAACGTCTTCTCGAGCACGCGGGCCCGCTCGCGCACCTCCTGCTCCTGCTGGTCGAGCTCCAGGTGCTCGGTGGGCAGCAGGAGGTCGAGGCTGGGCAGTTCGTAGTCTGCCGCCGGATCGGGCGCGAGCTCGAGGGTGGCGGTCGGCTTGCGGCGGCTGGCGAGCGACCGGATCGGCACCGGGGCACGGGCCGGCGCGGCCGCAGGGGCCGCGTCCGTGGCTTCCTCCTCGTCCTCGACCGTCTCGTTCGCCGACTCCTCGACATCCTCCTCTTCGACCTCGTCGACCACCACTGGCGGCTCGCGGCGGCGGACGCGGATCGTCGGCTCGGAGTCATTTTCCTCGTCGTCGTCATCTGCATCACCACCGATCGCCTGGCTGCGGCCGCCGCGCCACTGCCGCAGGCCCGGGAAGGGGGCCGGCGCGTCGTCGGCAGCGGTATGCGGGGCGGCGGTGCGGCGGGCTGCGATCCTCGTCGCCGCGGCACGCCAGGCCGCGACGAGGCCGCCGCCGACGGCTGTCAGCCCGCCTGCCATGCGCACGAGGACCGCGTCGCAGGCCAGGAACAGGCCCGCACCGGTGACCGCCGACACCACGATCGCCGCCCCCGCCCGCGCCAGATAGGCCTCGGCGAAGAAGCGGCCGAGGCCGCCGGCGCGGCCCCCCGGCCCCCACAGGGGACGGTCGATCCAGTCGGGCAGAAACATCGCCAGGAGGGTGCAGACGCCGACCGTCGCCAGGGCCGCGCCGGCGGCCCGCAGCGGCAGGTCGGGCATGGCCCGACGCCGCAGCAGGGCGACGTCGAAGCCCACGACGACCGCGACCACGAACCAGGCACCGAGCCCGAAGGCTTCGTACAGGCCGGTCGCGATCGTGGAGCCGAACAGCCCGCAGGCGTTGGTGGCCCGGGCGTGCGGCGGGAACATCCGCGGGGCCGGCGGGTCGGCGGGATGGAACGACGCCAGCGCGACGATCAGGAACGCGCACGCGGCGAGTAGGCCGAGGGCCGTGAGGTCGCGAACCCGGTCGCGCGGGGCCGTGCCGGTCGGCTCCGCGACGGCCGCCGACGCGCCAGCCCGCGGGGCGGTGCGGGGGGGAGCGGCGAAGGGGGGGGCGGCACGGTCGACGATGGCCATGGAGCGATCCTCGGGGACGGAGTTCCACGGCAACTCTACAAGCCGGTTTTCGCCCGGTCGGGCCACCGGGAACCCGGTGGTGCCGGCCGTCCGCACGCAGCCTGCCGGTCGTGCGGGCTGCGCAAGCCTTGGCGGCGGCAGTTGCGATTTCCCGGGTAGGTTGGTCGATTCATGGGCGGTCCGGCTTCATCGGCCTCGAGGATTCGCCCCCGGCGGGCGGTCTCGCTGACGGCACACGCATGGAACACCTGGGAACCGTCGCGGTGGGGGTCGGCGCCGGGCTGGCCTCGGGGGCGCTCAATGCCTTGGCGTTTCTGATCTCGCGGCATCATGCCACGACGAGCCCGGGGGGTGGCCAGCGGCTGCTGGTGCTGGCGCACGTGGTGATGGGCATCGCGAGCCTCCCGCTGCTCTGGATGCTCTGGCCGACGGAAGGCGTCGACGGCGCCGGCTGCCTGCCACCGCTGGCCGGGTTGATCGGCTGCTACCTCGCCAGCCAGGCCTTCCTCTTGGCTTCGCTCAAGCGGGCCGACGCGTCGCGGGTGGTGCCGCTGCTGGGGCTGAAGATCGTGATGCTGGCACTGCTGGTGACCTTCCTCCTGCGGACGCCGCTCGACGCCCGACAGTGGATCGCCGTCGGGGCGACCGTCATCGCCGCCGCGGTCCTTCAAGGCCGGCGCGACCCGGTGTCCCCGGCAGTCGTCGCCATGATGCTCGCCGCCTGCCTGGGCTTCGCCGCGGCCGACCTCCTGATCATCAGGCTCATCGACACCCTGCAAGCGGCCGCACCGGCCCGGCCCCGGCTGTGGGCGAGCGGTCTGGCGCTAGCCGCGACCTACGCCTCCTGCGGACTGCTCGCGCTGCCCTTCGTGCCGGTCATGGGGCCGCGGCGCCCCGGCGAGTGGCGGGCCGCGGCGTGGTACGGTGGAGTCTGGCTCGGCGGCATGGCGGCGCTGTACGTCTGCTTTGGACTGCTCGGTCCGGTGTTCGGCACCGTGCTCCAGTCGTCGCGCGGAATCCTGGCCGTGGTTTTTGGCGCGGCGCTGGCGCACCTCGGCTGGCACGAGCTCGAGCAGCGGGTCGATCGGGCGACGCTCGTCCGCCGCGTGGCCGCAACGCTGCTGATGACGGTGGCCATCGCGGTGTATGTCATCGACGTGGCGTGACGCGACGAGCCGGCACCACGCAGCAACGACGACATCCTCCCTGATCGGGGCAGAGAGGCCCGATTGAGTTCGGCCCCCCTCCGGCCGAACCGTGCTGGCGAATCGTAGATACCGTCGAAGCCGCGCATGAACAGCCGGCCTTCGACGATCGGGAAGGTCATGCACTTCTAGATGGTAGGAGTTCGTGTGGGGGCGAGGGGGCGTCCAACTGCCCAGGAGCTCGAACGTCTCGGGGGTCGCGCCGAAGGCCGCCAAGGCATTGTTGCTATGGGAACCATCCGGGCTGGAGAAGATGATGTTCTCGGCCATGAAGACCTGGCCCTCGTTGATCGGCGCCGGACCGACGGCCGTCGCCGCAACCTCGAGGACCTCGCTACACTGCGTCGTCGATGATCTGGTGGCACGCGGCGGCAGAGACGGTATCCTGTCGCCCACCGTGACGGCGGATCACCGGCATAAAAAAGGACGTGCAACCGATGATGCGAGAGACCGAACGAATCTCCCCTGCCGAACTCAAGGCGTTCTGCGTAGCCGCCATGCAGACGGCCGGGGTGACGGCGCACGACGCCGACACGACCGCGGAGGTCCTGGTCACGACCGACACGTGGGGCACCCACACCCACGGCACCAAGCAACTCCGGAACCTGCTGAAGAACTTCCGCGAGGGCCGGATGGACATCGAGGCGCGGGCGGAGTTGTGCGGCGAAGGCCCCGGCTGGGCGCGGTTTGACGGGCATCACTCGTTGCCGATGCCGAGCTCGGTGCTGGCGATGCAGACCGCGGTGAAGAAGGCGGAGAACACCGGCATTGCCATCAGCACGGTCAACAACAGCGGCCATTACGGCGCGGCCGGCTACTACGCCTGGCTGGCCACCCGCCAGGACATGATCGGCCTGAGTTTCACCAACGTGGATCCGGGCGTCGCCGCGCCCGGCTCGCGCGGGTCGGTGCTGGGCACCAACCCGTTGGCCTACGCCGTGCCGACCGGCCGCGAACACCCGATCATGCTCGACATCGCCACCAGCGTGGTGGCGGCCAGCAAGATCTACGCGCTGCGGTCCCTGGGCAAGCCGCTTCCCGAAGGCTGGATCACCGATGGCGACGGTCTGCCGACCACCGATTCTGGCCAGTATCCGCTGGCTGGGGCGCTGCTGCCGATGGCGGGCCACAAGGGCTACGGAATCGGGTTGATGGTCGAGGTTCTGACCGGCGTCCTGGCCGGCGGCGCGTTTGGCAGTGACGTGCTGAGCTGGGTGTTCGGCGACGCCAAGCCGGTCAACCAGTCGCACACCTTCATCGCGATCAGTGTCGGCGCGTTCGAGCCGGTCGCGGAGTTCAAGGACCGGACCGACGCCCTGATCCGGCAGATCAAGAACGCGCCGAAGGCCAAGGGGGCCGACCGGATCTGGCTGCCGGGCGAGAAGGAATGGGAATACCGGGAACAGGCTTTGGCAAACGGGATGTCGCTGCCGGCCGACGTGCGGGCGAGCCTGCAAGGGCTGGCCGAAGATGTCGGGATCACCGCGGGGTTCCTGGCGTGACGAGTGCCTGGTCGGCGGCGATCTGCGCCAGAGTGGTTCCGGCGCTCAGGCCAGGATCGGCTCGATCACGTGGCCATGCACGTCGGTGAGCCGCCGCTCGATGCCGTTGTTGTAGAAGGAGAGCCGCGTGTGATCGAGGCCCAGAAGGTGTAGAATCGTGGCGTGCAGGTCGTAGATCGTGGCCACGTTCTCCACCGCCTTGTAGCCGAAGTCGTCGGTCGCGCCGTACGAAAAGGCATGCTTCACGCCGGCGCCCGCCAGCCAGACGGTGAAGCCCGCGGGGTTGTGGTCGCGGCCGCTGGCCCCCTTCTGGAACGTGGGCATGCGGCCGAACACGGTGACGAAGGCCACGAGCGTGTCGGCGAGTAGTCCGCGGTCCTTGAGGTCGCGAAGCAGACCGGCCACCGGCTGGTCGAGGATCGGACCGTGCACGGAGTATTGCTTGACGAGCGTCTTGTGGCCGTCCCAGTTGCCCACGCCCTCGCCCATGGCGTAGGCGCCGTTGAAGAGCTGCACGAACCGCACCCCCTTCTCCACGAGCCGGCGGGCGAGGATGCAGTTGCGGGCGAAGCGGGCCTTGAGCTGGTTCTGCCGGTCGTCGGCCCCGTAGAGGGCCAGCGTGGCTGCGGTCTCGTCGCCGAGGTCGGCGATCCGGGCCGCGGAGAGCTGCATCTTCGCCGCCAGCTCGTAGGCGCTGATGCGGGCGGCGAGGTTCGTGTCACCGGGATGGGCGGCGAGGTGGGCCTCGTTGAGCCGGGCGAGAAACTCGCGGCCGGCGCGGTCGGCATCCTCCGGCAGCCGCGTGGGGCGGGCGAGGTTGGGGATCGGCTTGTCGGCACCGAAGGGCGTGCCCTGGAACACGGCCGGTAGGAAGCCGCTCTGCCACTGTCGTGGCCCGACCTGCGGCCCGCCGCGGGGATCGGGGATGGCCACGAAGGCCGGCAGGTCGTCGCACTCGCTGCCCAAGGCGTAGGTCACCCAGGCGCCGATGCTGGGGAAGCCGTCGAGGGTGAAGCCCGTGGCCATCTGGTTCTCAGCGGGGCCATGCGTGTTGCTCTTGGCCGTCATCGAGTGGATGAAGCACATCTCGTCGGCCAGGGCGCCGATTCGCGGCAGCAGCTCGCTCGTCATCTTGCCGCTCGCGCCCCGCGGACGGAACTCCCACTGCGGCTTGATGAGGTTGCCCTGCTCCCCCTGGAACGTGATCAGCTTCTCCCCGCCGGGCGTCGGCATCGGCGTGTCGTGCAGCCGCACGAGCTCGGGCTTGTAGTCGAACGTGTCGAGGTGCGACAACGCGCCCGAGCAGAAGATCACCACCACGTTCTTCGCCTTGGCGGCGAAGTGCGGCGGACGGGCCGCGAACGGCCGGGCGGGATCGATCTGTGGGCGGATCGGCGGCTCCCCGGCGAGCAGCCGCTGCTCGTTCATCAGCGACGCCAGCGCGATGCCGGCCAGGCCGGTGCCGCCGAACTGGAAGAACGCCCGCCGATCGAGCAACCGCCGTCCGGCATGGGAAAGTTCGTGTCGCATCAATACACCATGAGAAATTCGTTGGCGTTGTACAGGCTGCGGCAGAGCACGGAGAGGCCGTACTCGCGGACGAGCTCGGCTCCGGCGGCGACCTCGGCCGGCGTCGCCTCGCGGCCGAAGGCGAGCAGCACCCCCCGGGCCACCTGCTTCGCAGGGTCGGCCCCCGCTTCGGCGACGACCCGGGCCGCGAACCGGTCGGCCTGGTCGAGGAGGAACTCGCCGTTGAGCATGTTGAGCGCCTGCAGGGGCGTGGTGCTCACCGTGCGGGCGGGCTGAACTTGCGAGGCGTCGGGGCAGTCGAAGGCGCCGAAGAAACTGTCGAGCTCGGCCCGCGGCTTCGATTGGTAGATCATGCGGCGGAACTCGGCCGGCGTGAAGGCCGTCTTCGTGACGTAGACCTTGACGTAATTCGTGTTGGCCTCGAAGAGGTCGAAGCCCGGGCCGCCCGGCCGGCGGTCGAGGCTGCCGCTGACGGCGAGGATCGAGTCGCGGAGCGGCTCGGCCTCGAGCCGACGCGGCGGATACCGCCACAGCAGCCGCGCGGCGGAGTCGACGGCCAGACCGTCGGGGCGGGCCGTGCTCGCCTGGCGGTAGCCGCGGCTCGTGACGATCAGCCGATGGATCGCCTTCAGCCGCCAGCCGCCCTCCACCAGCTCCGCCGCCAGCCAGTCGATCAGTTCCGGATGGGTGGGGCGGCCGCCGTTGACCCCGAGGTCGCTCGGGGTGTCGACGATGCCGGTGCCGAAGTGGTGCTGCCACAGTCGGTTGACGATGGCTCGCGCGGTGAGCGGATGGTCCGGGCTGGCGATCCAGTCCGCCAGGGCGACGCGACGCTGCTGCTCGGCGGCGGCGGCATCGAGCTCAAAGGTCGCGCCGAACTTCGTCAGGCTGCCCGGAGCGATCGCCTCCCGCGGGGCCGTGGGGTCGCCGCGGAAGAACCGGTGCGTCGGCGCCGGCTTCTCGAAGCGGCCGATGTAGGCCTGCGGCGGCTGCTGCAGGGCCTTGACCCGACCGTCGATCTCGGCAAGCGTGCGGGCGAGAGCCTCGGCCTCGGTCCGCTCGTTCGGCGACAGCGTGGCGGCCAGATCGACCGCCGGCGCCACGCCGCCGACGGGAATGCGGTCGCGGTGGCTGGCGACCGGCTTCCATGCCCGGCCGTCGAGCGACACCGCCACCTCGTACTGCGTCGCGACGCGATCCGCATACTTCGGCATCGGGCTGCGGTCGCGGCTCCAGGCCACCCGCTCGATCTCGACGGGCTCCGCGAACTCGAACTGCACCCAGCCCCGGCCCCGCTCGTTGGAGATCCACGAATGGGCGTTGCCATACAGGCCGTCGTTGACGTGCGCCAGGGTGTGCAAGGGGTTGGCGCCGTCCTCGAACACGCCCGAAGCCGACGCGCGGGCATCGCGGGCCACGTTGCGGCCGGAGGCGTCGAAGACCTCCAGTTCGTCGAGGCACGGCTCGGCATCCGCGGTGGCCAGCACGGTGAATCGCAGGAAGCGGGCCTTGGTGGCCGGGAAGCGATCGACGTTCTCGCCGGCCGACACCTGCGGCCGTTGGCCGCCCCCAGATCCGGCGGACTTGAGCTCCGCCAGCCGCCGCTCGGCCGCCTCACGTTCCCGCTCGAGCGCGGCGATGTCGAGTTGCCGCCGCCGCGTCTCGGCCGGCGAGGCGAGCGGCCGCTCGCCGTGCTGCACCCCCGCGAACACCGCCTTGATCCGGTAGTAGTCGGTCTGCGGCACGGGATCGAACTTGTGGTCGTGGCAGCGCGCGCAGCCGACCGACAGGCCGAGGAAGGCGGACGCCGTGGTGCTCACGATGTCGTGCAGTTCGTCGGCCCGCTGGTTGGCCGTAAGCACGGGATCGGGGGACAGCACACGGTCCTTCGCGCCCCCGACGAGAAATCCGGTGGCGGCGTCGCCGCCGAGGGCGTCGCCGGCGATCTGTTGGCGGACGAAGAGGTCATAGGGCATATCGGCGTTCAAGGCCTCGATCACCCAGTCCCGGTACGGCCAGGCATTGGGCCGCGCCGTGTTCGTTTCGAAGCCGTCGCTCTCCGCGAACCGCACCACGTCGAGCCAGTGCCGCGCCCAGCGTTCTCCATGATGGGGTGAGGCGAGCAGGCGGTTGACGAGTTCCTCGTACGGACCGTCGGTCGAGCCGGCCGCACGGCAGGCCGCCTCGAAGGCCGCGATCTCATCCGGGCTTGGCGGCAGGCCGACGAGGTCGAACGACAGGCGGCGAATGAGCGCTCGCGGCTCGGCCTCGGCGTTGAACGCCAGGTCCTTCTCGGCAAGTTTCTGGGCCAGGAAAGCGTCGATCGGGTTGTGGACCTGTCCTCCGGCGACGATCGGCACGCGCGGCCGCACCACCGGCTGAAACGCCCAGTGGTTCGCCCCTTTTTCCGGGGCCGCATCGCCAGCCGGCAGCAGCGACTCGGGCAGCTTCTGCAGGTCGTCGGGCCACCGGGCGCCGGCCGCGATCCAGTCCTTCAAGAGCCGTTGCTCATCGGCGCTCAACGGTTCGCCGTCGGCCGGCATCCGCAATTCCTTGTCGGAGGTGGCGACGCGAACGAACAGTTCGCTGGCCTCGGGTTTGCCGGGCACGATGCCGGGCGTCCCCGAATCGCCGCCGGCAATCGCCTGCTCGCGCCGGTCGATGCGGAAGCCGCTCTCGGCCTCGTGCGGCCCATGACAACTCGCGCACTTCGCCGCCAACAGCGGGGCGACGCGGGTGGCGAAGTCCGGGGCCCCGGCGTCCGATGCGGCGGCGGCTGCCGCCCAGGCCGCGAACTGCCAAATCATCAGCGTCGGAATCAGAACGCCGCGGCGTCTCATATCTGCCATCTCGACGCGAGTGAGTTGCTGGCGACAATCCGCCGCAGTTACAAATTGTATTCCCCCAGCACGGTTCCATCAAACCGCGTGCGGTAGCCTTGGTCGTGGCGCTTGGTTGCGGCGGTCGGAGAGTCCGCGTCCAAATCGACCGCATGTTTGGATCAGTTCAATTCCCGTTTTGTCGCGCGGTGGGGCGTCGTGACCGGCGGGCCTTCACCATCGCCGTGCGCGTGCCGCTCCTCTCCGGGATTCTTGCCATGACGACCGCCGCTACACCCGCCGCCAATCCCCTGCTCGCCCCGTGGGCGGGACCATACGGCGGCGTGCCCCCCTTCGACCAGGCCGGTGTGGCCGACTTCGAGCCCGCCCTCGAGGCCGGCATGGCCGATCAGTTGGCCCGCATCGACGCGATCGCCGCCAACCCCGAGCCGGCCACGTTCGCCAACACGTCGGCGGCGCTGGAGCAGGCCGGCCGGATGCTCGACCGCGTCCGCGCGGTGTACGACGTGTTCGGCAACGGCCTCAACGACGAGGCGATGCAGGAGGTCGAGCGGCGGATGGCGCCGCGGCTGGCCGCCTTCGCCGACAAGATCATCCAGAACGAGAAATTGTTCGCGCGGGTGGCGGCCGTCTACGAGTCCCGTGAGCGGTCGGGCCTCACGCCCGAGCAGCAGCGGCTCGCCTGGCTGCAGTACACCGACCTCGTGCGGGCCGGTGCCAAGCTCGACGCCGCGGCGAAGCGGCGGCTGGCGGCCATCAACGAGGAGCTCGCCGGGCTGTTCACCACGTTCGCGCAGAACGTGCTCAAGGACGAGGAGACGCAGGCGGTGTTCCTGGCCGCCGCGGCCGACATGGCCGGGTGCCCCGAATCCGTGCGGGAGGCGGCGGCCGCGGCGGCCAAGGAGCGGGGCCGCGACGGCTGGGCGATCACCAACACGCGGTCGAGCGTGGAGCCGTTCCTCACCTATGCCGACCGCCGCGACCTCCGCGAGCGGGTGTGGCGGATGTTCGTCGACCGCGGCGCCGGCGGCGGCCCGACCGACAACCATGCCACGATCGCCCGCATCCTCGCCCTGCGGGCCGAGCGGGCCCGGTTGCTCGGCTTCCCGACCCACGCCCATTGGCGGCTCGAAGACTCGATGGCCAAGACCCCGGCCCGGGCGGCGGAACTGATGGAGGCGGTGTGGCAGCCCGCGGTGGCCCGGGTTCATGAGGAGGTGGCCGACATGCAGGCCATCGCCGACGCGGAGCACGCGGGCATCCGCATCGAGCCGTGGGACTACCGGTATTACGCCGAACGGGTCCGCAAGGCGAAATACGACCTCGACGAGGCGGAGATCACGCCCTACCTGCAGCTCGACAAGCTCCGTGACGGGATGTTCTTCACCGCGGAAAAGCTTTTCGGCCTGCGGTTCGTGCCGGTCGATCCGCAGGCCGTGCCCGTCTATCACCCCGACGTGCGGGTCTGGGAGGCGCGGGACGCGGCCGGCCGGCACGTCGGCCTGTTCTTCTTCGATCCCTTCGCCCGCAAGGGCAAACGGTCGGGCGCGTGGATGAGCGGCTATCGATCCCAGGAGCGGTTCGCCGGCGCGGTCGCCCCGATCGTTTCCAACAACTGCAACTTCACGAAGCCGGCCCCCGGCGAGCCCGCGGTCGTGAGCTGGGACGACGCCACGACGCTGTTCCACGAGTTCGGCCACGCCCTGCACGGGCTGTTGTCGAACGTCGAATATCCGTCGCTTTCGGGCACGAACGTGGCCCGCGACTACGTGGAGTTTCCCTCGCAGGTCTTCGAGCACTGGCTCGCGACGCCCGAGATTCTCGACCGCTTCGCCCTCCACCACGAGACCGGCAAGCCGATGCCCCGCGAACTCGTCGCCAAGATCGAGCGGGCGCGGCGGTTCAACGAGGGTTTCCGGACCGTGGAGTTCCTCGCCAGCGCCCTGATCGACATGCGGCTCCACCTCGCGGCCGACGGCGTGGCCGATCCTGCCGCCTTCGAACGCGACACGCTGGCCGCGGTCGGGCTGCCGCGGGAGATCGTGATGCGGCACCGCACGCCGCAGTTCCTCCACGTGTTCGCCGACGACGGCTACTCGGCCGGCTACTACAGCTACCTGTGGGCCGACGCGATCACGGCCGACGCCTGGGAAGCGTTTCAGGAGGCGGGCGGCCCGTGGGACGAGGCCGTGGCCCGGCGGCTCCGCGACCATGTCTTCTCGGTCGGCAACACGATCCCGCCCGAGGAGAGCTACCGCGGCTTCCGCGGCCGCGACCCCGCGACCGATGCCCTGATGCGCAAGCGCGGCTTCGCCCCGGCGACCGGCTCCAGCCGCTAATCCCCGGTGGCGTGAGCCGCCAAACGCGCATTTTGTTTGATGGTGCGCCGCGTGGCTCGACAGAACGCCGACCCGTTGAACAGGAAATCGGTCCCGTCACCGTTCCAAGAAGCCCCGGGTGGAAACCCGGGGACACCGGGCAAGAAAACCAGCCCGTCATCCATGCCGTGGGTTCGCGTGCGGCATTCCCCCCGCTTGCGTCACCAGGGATTCGGCACGAATGCTCCGCCACGGCACCGCTTCAGATGGTCGAGGGCCGCCACCTGCCCTGTGGTCTCCAGCGCGTCGCGATACACGGGATCGTGAAACCCCTCGATGTCGATGCTGCCCCGCCACTGGCACTGGCGGAGCGTCGAGATCAGGTCGGTCCAGTTCGTCATCCCGAAGCCGGGCGTCCGGTGGTGGATGTACTGCACGCCGCCACGGATGCCGTGCTCGCGGATCACGTTCCAGTCGACCTGGGCGTCCTTGCCGTGTACGTGCCAGATCCGACTCGCATACTTCCGCAGCTGCGGCAGCGGATCGACGAAGCTCACGAGCTGGTGGCACGGCTCCCATTCCAGCCCGATGACGGGGCTCTCCACGGCGGCGAACATTGCGTCCCAGGCCCGCGGGGCGTGGGCGATGTTCCAATCGCCGCTCTCCCACGTGCCCCGCTTTTCGCAGTTCTCGAAGGCCAGCCGCACGCCCCGGTCCTCGGCCCGCTTGGCCAGCGGCCCGAAGACGGCGGCGAACCGGCCGAACGATTCCGGCACCGGCCGGCCCGGGATCCGTCCGGCGAAGCCCGCCACGACGTCGCAGCCGAACAGCGCCGCCGAGTCGATGAGCCGCTCCCAGTCGGCGACGGTTTCGGGGCTCGTGAGGGGATTGCCGTAGACGCCGATCGCACTCACCCGCGGGGCCACGTCGTGCGGACCGGGGCGGTGGGCGTCGAGCACCGCGCCGACGGCGGCGGCGAGCCCGGTCACGTCGAAGTCACCGACGCGGATGCCGAACGAGATCTGGAAGGTCTCGAACCCGTGCGGCAGCAGCTGGCGGATCACCTCCGCGGTCCGCTCGTGGGCGGGTACGACGGTGCCGATGCGGATGTCGTCGTGGGCGTGCATGGCTGGATCGTAACGCCCAGTGGCGTACGCCTCCAGGCGTGCCTGTGGCTCCCCGACGCGGATTTGCGAGCCTGGAGGCTTGCGCCACGGATGGTCTGCTGCCGGCATTACAATGCTGGGCGATGAACAAGGCCTTCTGCAAGGAGCCGGATGCCAGCCTGCCGCCGCGGTGCCCCGCGTGCGGGGGCGATGGCGTGCAGGTGACGCCGCAGACGCTGGCCGCCCATGTCGGCCCGGCGGCCGGCGAAACGCTCGGCGAGCCGGCCTACTTCTGCGTTGCCGACACCTGCCCCGTGGCCTACTTCGACCTCCTCGAGCGCACCGTCGCCACGGCCGCCGCCCACGGGCTGCCCTGGCCGAAGGATCCCGTCGGGCCGCTGTGTGCCTGCCACGGGCTGACGGTGGACGACGTCGAGCGCGACCTCGCCGAGGGCGTGCCCGTCAGAGTTCGCGAGGTGGTCCGCAAGGCGGCCGCGCCGGGGGCGGAGTGCGCGATCAGGAGCGCGGACGGCCGCTCCTGCGTGGCCCGCGTGCAGCGGTTCTACATGAGACGCCGCGCGGCCGGCGGCGGGTGAGCATGCGGCTCTTGAGCTGGAACATCCACAAGGGAATCGGCGGCCGCGATCGGCGGTACGCGCTGGGGCGGGTCATCGACGTCATCGAGGCCGAGAACCCCGACCTCGTGTGCCTGCAGGAGGTGGACCGGCTCGTGCGTCGCAGCCGCTTCGACGACCAGCCGCGGCTCCTGGCGCGGGCGCTCCGCTGCCACGGCGTGTTCCAGGTCAACGTGCCCGTGGGGCGGGGCGGCTACGGCAACCTCGTGCTCTCCCGGTGGCCGGTGGCGAGCCGGCACCGCGTGTCGCTGCGTCAGGGGGGCCGCAAGCCGCGGGGCGCGCAGCTGCTGGTGATCGACACGCCCGAGGGCCTCGTGCACCTGGTCCACGCCCACCTCGGCCTCGCCGAGCGGGAGCGGCATTGGCAGATGGAGCGGGTTCTCGGCCACATGCTCTTCCGCTCGGCCGACCGGCACCCCACCGTGATCGTCGGCGACTTCAACGACTGGCGCGACACGCTCGCCGCGGGCGTCCTGGCGGCCAACGGATTCAGGCAGGTGACGAGCCCGCCGAGCCGGTTTCGTACCTTCCCGGCCTGGCTGGCCGTCGGGGCGCTCGACAAGGCCTTCGTGCGGGGTGACGTGGAGGTGAAGCATGCCCGCGTGGTGCGCACGAGCCTGACGAAGGTCGCCAGCGACCACCTGCCGCTGGTGGTGGATTTCCACGTGCGGCGCCGGTGAGTAATACGGATTACACCTGAGCCTTATGCACGACCGTTCCTGCACGACGACGGTCAGGGAGGGGGTGGCCATGCTCCGCGAGCCGGCGTGGCTCGGGCACCGATCCGACCAAAAGCGGATTGGTCGACAAATCCGGCCTCATGCCACCGGTGGAAGGAGCCGAGCCAGTTCAAAGGCCACACGCGAGCCGGCGTCGTCCACCACGCCGGCACACGCCACGGCTTCGTGCGGCTCGACGCTCGCCTCTTCGGCGTAGCCGCTGCCGCCCGAGCGGCCGGCCTCGCCGCCGCCGACCGGCCGGCGAAACACGCGGATCCGCCGCGTGGCCGCGTCGATCACCCACACCTCCGGGATTCCGTGCCGGGCATAGAGGGGCACCTTCGTGCCGAGGTCGTAGGCGAGACTCGTTTCCGCAACCTCGATCACGAGCAGCACGTCGGCCGCACCTGGGTGCGATGTGGTGTAGAAGTCGGCCCTGGGCCGGAGGATCGAGATGTCGGGCTCTGGCTCGCTCACGTCGTCAAGCCGCAGCGGGTTTTGGCACCGGATGAAGACCGACTCGCCGGCACGACGCCCAAAGTGCCGGGCGACCACGTCCACGATCGCCGCATGCAAAGCTCCGATCGGCGACATATCGATGATCTGTCCCTCGATGAGCTCCACCCGGTCTTCCGGCCCGAGGATTCCGGCCTCGCCCATGCGATGAAACGCGTCCACCGAGATCAAGTGGCGGGACGGCACAGGAAACGGAATCGTGGCCATGGCGGCGGCACCCTCGGCGAACTTGGCTCAGCACACACTCTGCAAAGTATACAGAAGAACACCGCTGCGTCAACGGTTTGCCGCGGATGCTCCGCGATCGCGCTGCCGGTGCGGTGCCGCCAACCCGGACCGAAGCCACTTTTTTACACGTCTTCGAGCGGGACGGCTGTGGCGTCAAAACTCTTTTTGCGGACGCCCATTTTCTCCATGAGCGAAGATCGAGAGCCTGGGGCGGATCAGCCCTTCACGGCGCCTCGACCTGCTCGTCGCCGGACCGCGTGAACGCCGCCGCGAGGACTTTTGCGGCGACGTCTGCCGGTATCAGTCGCACACTGCCGTCGGCGAACGCCGCCGTGAAGCCGGTGGGGCGGGCGTTCTTGAGACCCTCGTGCGGCTTGTCGAGGTTCACGGGGAGATCTTCGGGCTTCGTCCACGGCACCGCCTTCGCCGCCTCGGCCTCGACGATGAGAATCGTCTTGAACAATCCGTCGCTGACGACGGCCAATCTCGTGGCCTTGTCGGGCTGCGGGAAGATCGTGCCCTTGCCCGTCGGCACGAGGTAGCGGGTCATGCCCGGCTTCGCGACGGCGTCACCCGGCGAAGCGAAAATCTTGGGCATTTTCTCCACGAGCTTCTTGTTGTGCTCGCTGTCCCATGGCTCGTCGAGCTTGAACTGCGCGTGCAGGTCCTGTTCGCCGAGATAGGGCAGCATCCGCACCCGCCACGAGAGCAGCGGCTTACCATCGTCGTCGCAGATGGCCGCGGCCGGCAACGAGTTCTCCGCCGATTCGTGATTGTGCATGGCCAGCGCGAGTTGTCTCAGGTTGTTCATGCCCACGGTTCGCCGGGCCGCGTCGCGGGTCGACTGCACGGCCGGCAGCATCAGCCCGGCGACCATGCCCACCGTGGCAGGCGACGCGCCGAGCCCCGCGCCGCCGAGCGGCCCCAGCGGCAACGTCGATCGTCCTTCCGCGATCACGTCGCCGTCGACGGCACGGCGGACGACGCTCACCGCCGGCCGCAGGTGCTTCGTCACCGCGTCGGCTGACGGCAGCCTGGGCAGCGTGAGGCCGGCCTGCGCGAGCGTGGTGGTAGCCAGCGGGCCGATGGCCGCGTATGCCTGCGCGAGCGACGCGACCGCCGCCTGCGGCTCCTGGTAACCGAGGGTCGCGACACGATCACCGAGCAACGCCTTGATCTCCGCCACGTCGGCGAGCGACCGCGGGGCCGCCCGCTGGGCGATCATCGCCTCGACGGCCTCCGCCGACACCCCGATCGCCGTCCACGCACCATGCCGGTTCGAGTGGCGAGTCGCCGAGGCGGGCGGTGAACACCTGCTGCTCGCCCGCGTGGGCCTTTCGACTGCCGAGCTTGAGCTGCGGCATGCCCGGCTGGGCGGCCCCCTTGGTGACCAGCGCCGTCACCGCCGCGAGCGTCTTCGTGAACGTCTTGGCATCGTCGAGGCCGACACTCACCGCCGTGCGCGGCAGCCCCATCGGCCCCTCACCGGGCAGCGCGCAGGCGGTCCACGTGTCGCCGAGTGGCTCGAGAACGTGCTTCTCCAGGGCCGTCTTCCACGCCGGGGCCGGACGGGCCTTGTCGGCGAGGCGGACGAGCAAGTGCTCGAGGGCATCGGTGCCCACGGCTGCCATGAAGGAACCGTCCTTGAACCCCCAGGCCATGACGGGTGCTTTGGGCGGCAGGCCTGCCAGCCGCGTGGCCTTCAGTCCCTGGACGTCGAACTCCTCCAGCGCCAGCCATGCCTCCGTGCGGCGGAGCTGTGCGATCGTTGCGTCGAGTGCTGCGCGAAAGCGATCGACGTCCGGCCCGCAGTTGACCAGCAGGCTTGCCTCGGCCGTGACGCCATTCGGCCCGATAGCGAGCGAGTCGATCGTCAGCGCCGCCGGCCGCGTGAGGAGCATGAACGCGAGCGACCGCATGGCGGGGTGAACCGTGGCCCTCCGGCATCCGCCGCGGCATCCTGCCGCGCGAGCATTTTCGCGACCATGCTGTCCACCTCGCCGATGAACCGCTGCACGTCGGCCTCGGCCAGCAGGGCCTCGACTCGGTTCGCCGCACCAGCCGCGGCCTTCGCCTGGCCAGCCAGGGCGACGTGCAGCAGGCACTCGGCGGGAGCGGCTCGCTCGACGAGCGGGTCGGGCGGCAACGGCGGCAGCGACAGCGGCAGGCCGGAAAATCCACCGAGGCCGAGGAGGATCAGCAGCAGGCCCGGTCCGATCGCGAACGTGTTCATGAACGATGTCCCCAACGGCAGGAAATCACTCCGCCCTGGCCCGTGCCCTCCGCGCCCGCCACCATTCCCAGGCCAGCGGCAGCACCGACACGATCACGATGCCGACCACCACCAGCTCGAAGTGTTTTTTCACCTCGGGGATGTTGCCGAAGAAGAAGCCGGCCAGGCAGCAGATCGCCACCCAGGCGATCCCGCCGACGACGTTGTAGAAGAGGAACGTCGGGTAGTGCATCCGTCCCACGCCGGCCACGAACGGCGCGAACGTGCGCACGATCGGTACGAACCGGGCGAGGACGATCGTCTTGCCCCCGTGCCGCCCGTAGAACTCCTGCGTCCGCTCCAGGTGCTCGTGCTTGAGGAACCACTTGTCGATCTTGAAGGCCCGCGGCCCGATCCAGCGGCCGATCGCGTAGTTCACCGTGTCACCGAGGATCGCGGCGACCGTGAGAATCACGAGCAGGGGCACGAGGCCGACGTGCTGCGGATACAGCGCCGCCATCGCCCCGGCCGCGAACAGCAGCGAATCGCCCGGGAGAAAGGGCGTGACCACCAGGCCGGTCTCGCAGAAGATGATGGCGAACAGCACCACGTAGGTCCACGGTCCCCAGGCGGTGACCAGGGCCTCGAGGTGCTCGTTCACCTTCAAGAAAATGTCGAGAAACTGCTTGAGGGCATCCATGACCAGAGTCTCCTCCGCGGGTCCGATGGGTGCAACCCAGGGCCGTGGCGCAGGCCTCCAGGCTTGCGAATGCAGGGGGTGGAGCCACAGGCCGGATGCGACGGTCAGCGACCGCCGCTCCAGGAAGAAGTCGTCGTTGCTGCGTGGTTCTGCACTCGTGCCCTTGAAGCCCGAGGCGTGAGCCGAGGGACTGCGGATGGCCGCGGGAGAAGCGTCGCGGATTCCCTCAGCTGACGCTTCGGGCTTCCCGGCAACCGGACACGACCGACAGCCACCGCCGCTCCAGTGCCGCTACAGCGCGGCCATGGTTTGACGCGCGGCCGCCACCGTGGCGTCGATGTCGGCCTCGGTGTGGGTGGCCGAGATGAAGAGCGCTTCGTACTGGCTGCACGGCAGATACACGCCGCGGTCGATCATGCCCCAGAAGAAGGCGGCGTAGCGGGGGGTGTCGCTCTGCGACGCCGTCTTCCAGCCGGTCACGGGCATGGCCGTGGGGCCGCGCTGGAAGAAGGTCGTCATCATGCTGCCGACGCGGGCCGTCCAGGCGGTGACGCCGGCCGCGGCCGCCGCCGCGCGGAAGCCCGACTCCAGCCGGGCGCCCAGTCGCTCCAGATGCTCGTAGGGAGGATGCTCGCGGAGTTCCTCCAGCGTGGCCGTGCCGGCGGCGACGGCCAGCGGGTTGCCCGACAGCGTGCCGGCCTGAAACACCTTGCCGGCGGGGAGCATGTGGTCCATGACGTCGGCCCGGCCGCCGTACGCTGCCAGCGGCAGGCCGCCGCCCACGATCTTGCCAAGCGTGGTCAGGTCGGGGGCGATCGCCAGCCGCTGCTGCGCGCCGCCGAGCGCGAGTCGAAACCCGGTCATCACCTCGTCGCACACCAGCAGCCCGCCATGCCGCGTGCAGAGGTCGCGGGCCGCGCCGAGAAACTCCTGCGTCGGCACGACGAGCCCCATGTTGCCCACGACCGGCTCCATGAGGACGGCCGCGATGTCTCTGCCCGCCGTAGCGAACGCCGCTTCGAGGCCGGCGACGTCGTTGTATTCGAGCACGATCGTGTCCCGTGCCGTGCCGGCGGTCACGCCCGGCGAGTCGGGCGCGCCGAGCGTGGCGGCCGAGGAGCCCGCCGCCACGAGCAGGCTGTCGGCGTGGCCGTGATAGTTGCCGGCGAACTTGACGATCTTGTCGCGGCCGGTGAATCCGCGGGCCAGCCGCACGGCGGTCATCGCCGCCTCGGTGCCGCTGCTCACCAGCCGCACCTTCTCGATGGACGGCACCGCGGCGATGATCAACTCGGCCAGCCGACTCTCGGCCTCGGTGGGCGCGCCGTAACTGGTGCCCGCGGCGAGGGCCTGCTCGATCGCGGCCACAACCCGCGGATGCCGGTGGCCGAGGATCATCGGCCCCCAGGAGCCGATGTAGTCGAGGTACTTGTTGCCGTCGATGTCGGTGAGCCACTGCCCCAGCGCCGACTTGAAGAAGATCGGCTCGCCGCCCACGCCGCCGAAGGCCCGAGCCGGCGAGTTGACGCCCCCCGGAATCAGCCGGCGGGCGCGGGCGAAGGCGACGCGGCTGGCCGCGCGGCGGGCGGCGGTGGCGGCGGACGGTGCGGTGTCGGGCATGGTCATGGATGTGGTTCCGGTCGGGTGGTCGGATCGGGATCGGCCGGCTGCTCGCCGAGCAGCCGGCGGGCTGCGGCGACGAGCGACGCCATGTGCGGCCGCGCGACATTCAGCGTCACGAGGCTTTCCAGGAGCGTGCGGCGGCGGTCGGCGAGTGCGGCCCGCTCGGCCGCGGCCGCGGCGCCGGCCGCGGTGGCGAGGGCGGTGGCCTCGGCCAGCACCGCCTCGGCTCGGGTCACATCCTCCTCGCGCTCGCGGGCTGCCAGCGGCGCCAACCGATCGATCTGCCGGTTGACGAGCGCCAGCCACAAGCCGCTGGAGCCGCCGCCGTCGTCGCGGGGCGCCGCGCCGGTGCCCGTCTCGACCGTGGTCACGGCACGAAGCGCCTCCAGCGCCGCGACGCAGGTCGCGGGGCTCTCGGTCTCGTGGGCCATCGCCGCCCGGTAGTCGCGCTCGATCGGCGGCAGCGGTCGGGCGGGCCGCGGCCGCCGCCGGGCCTTCCGCTCCAACATGTCCACGTCGAGACGGTGATCGAGCTCGCGCACCTCTCCTGCCCGAGCGTCGGCGGGATACCGCAGGAGAAACTCTGCGATCAGGGACTGGGCGTCGCGCAGATCCGACGCCTCGTCGGCGGCGATGGCGTCGATGCCCGAGTAAAGCTCGTCGGCCGACCGGGGCCGGAGCAAAACCGCCCCACCCCCCAGAATCGCGGCGGCCGTCACGGCGACCGCGAGCGTCTGCCAGATCCGTTGTCGCCGCCGGTCCGCCGCGGCTCGCTGGCGCGTGGCACGGTGCAGCTCCTCGACCGTGGTGAACCGGTTGCCCGTCGCCGAGCCGGTCGCGGGCGCGGTTTCCGCCGCAACGGTGCGGGCATGCGCGAACGCGGAGTCCCGCGGCCCGGCGGTATGGGCCAGCGTCGCGGCGTCGGGGCCGTTCGCCGGCAGCGGCCGGTCGGCGGTTGTGGCCTCGGGCATCGTCCGCGTGGCACCGCAAGCGTCGTCGATCGCCGCCAGCAGCCGCCCCACCGCCATGGCGTTGGCGGGCCGCTGGGCCGGATCCTTGGCCAGCAGCCGATCGACGAGCTGGTCGAGGTTGGGCGGCACTCCCGGAACCATCGTCGCTACTCGGGGCGGCGCCTCGCGTCGCTGCCGCTCCAGCACGCTGCCGACGTCGCCGCCCTGAAACGGCGGCCGCCCCGTGAGCATGGCGAACATCACCAGGCCCAGGGCGTAGAGATCGGCCCGCTGGTCCACCGCCTGGCCGGCGGCCTGCTCCGGCGCCATGAACTCCGCGGTGCCGACCACGGTGCCGGCCAGGGTCTGGCCGGCGTCGCCGAACAGGCGGGCGATGCCGAAGTCGGCGAGCTTCACGGTCGTGCCGGCGACGGGCGTGTCGAGCAGCAACAGGTTCGCGGGCTTGAGGTCGCGGTGGACCACGCCGTGGTCGTGGGCGCTCTTGAGGGCACGGACGATCTCCAGCGCCAGCGCGACCGTCTCCCGCCAGGTGAACAGCCGGCCGCCGCGCAACACCTGCTCCAGGCTCTTGCCGGCCACGAGCTCCATCGCGAAGTAGGGAACGCCATCCTCCTCGCCGAAGGCGAGCAGCTGCACGATGCCGGGATGCCGTAGGGCCTTGAGCGTTTCGATCTCGGCCGCGAACCGGCGGCGCAGCCCCGCATCGTCGCCGAGGTGGGCGGCCAGGGTCTTCACCGCGACGAGCCGCCCGCTGCCGGTGTCCTCCGCCTCGTAGACGGCTCCCATGCCGCCGCGGCCGAGCCGCGAACGGATCTTGTAGGGGCCCAATTGCGTCGGTTGCATGGCATGAAGTGTAATCTATCCCCATGAATCATCCGCTTGCCGCATCCGGCGACGACACGGTCCTGCTGCCCCGCGACACGAACCAGGCCCGCGGCCTGGCCCGCTACGCCCACGACTTCCTCTTCGCCCCGCAGCCGCTCGGCGCGGCGACGCTCGCGTTGCTGGAACGCTTCCACCTGGACAGCGTGGGCTGCGGGGTCTCGGCGCTCGCCCTCGGGGCCAACGCCCCCACGGTGCTCCGGTCCGAAGCCTTGGCGGCGGCCCCCGGTGCCGGTTCGCGGGGGGGCATCTGCTTCGGCGCCACACGCCCCTGCGCCGTGGAGAAGGCCGTGGCCGCCAACGCCTCGGCTGTTCGCGAGTGGGACTCAAACGGCACGAACTTCGGCTACGACGCCGCCAAGGGCCGCACGGCGGGCGAGTTCGGCCACAACGACTTCTATCCCGTGGCCGTGGCCGCCGCCCGCGAGGCCGGCCTCGACGGCGACGCCACGCTGCGGCTCATGCTCCTGGTGGACGAGATCCGCGGCCGCCTGGCGGAGGTGTTCGCGCTCCGCAAATACGCCATCGACCATGTCCACCACGGCACGGTCGCCAGCGCCGCCGCGTTCGCCGCGGCGCTCGGTGGCAGCGCCGAGCAGATCGAGTCGGCGATCGGCATGGCGGTGGCCCACTACGTCCCCTTTCGCGCGATCCGCGCCGGCCACCAGCTCTCCGACTCCAAGGGGGCGTCGGCGGCGCTGGCCGCCGAGGCGGGCGTGATGTGCGCCCGGCGGTCGCTGGCGGGGTTCCTCGGGCCGCGCGACGTGTTTCGCAACCCGCTGGCCATCTACCGGCTCAACGAGCCCTGTCCCGACGGCACAAGCCCCTTCGACCTGGAGCTCGGCTGCGCCGGCGACGCCTTCGCCATCCACGCGATGCACTTCAAGCTCGGACTCTACGAGCACCAGTCGGCCGGCGCACTGCAGTCGCTGGTCGACCTGTGCGCGCGGCATCCGGGCCTGGCGGCCGACCTCGACGGGATCCGCACGATCCGGGTCACGATCTACGAGCCGGCGTTCTCGATCATCGCCGACCCGGCCAAGCGGACGCCGACGACGCGGCAGTCGGCCGACCACTCCCTGCCTTTCATCCTCGCCCGCACGCTGCTCAAGGCGCGGGGAGCCGCCGCCGCGGGCACGGCCTGCGGCTGGGAGTCGCTCATGCTCTTGCCCGACGACTACTCCGCCGCCGCCATCGCCGATCCGGCCGTCGCGGCCCTGATCGCCAAGATCGCCATCGCCCACGGCGGCCCGGAGTACGACGCCCGCTACCCGGAGGGCATCCCGACGCGGGTCGAGATCGAGCATGCGGCCCTCGGGCGGCTCGACGGGGGCTTCGTGCTCTTTCCGCAGGGTCACGCCCGGTCCGACGCCGCCCGCACCGCGGCCCTCGTCGATCTCAAGTTCGACCGGCTCGTGGCCGGCGCCGTGGACGATCCGGCCGCGCTCCGCGGGCGGATGCGGCTTGCCGGGAGGTCTGCCGCGGACATCGCCGATCTGTACGCCTTTCCGATCCGCGCATGCACGAGCCACTGACCGGCGTGATCGCGATCGACAAGCCGGCGGGCGTATCGTCGCGCCGCGTCGTCGATGCCGTGGCGGCGGCGCTGGGCACGAAGGCGGTCGGTCACGCCGGCACGCTCGATCCGCTCGCGGAGGGCGTGGTGGTGGTCTGCGTAGGCCATGCCACGAAGCTCGTGGACTTCGTCCACGAGCTGCCCAAGCACTACCGCGGCACGTTCCTCCTCGGTCGCTCCAGTCCCTCCGACGACCTGGAGACCGAGGTCGTCGCGGAGGCCGCCCCGGTGCGGCCGACGCGGGCCGACCTCGAGGCCGCCTTGCCGGCCTTTCGCGGCGCGATCCTCCAGCGGCCCTGCGACTATTCGGCCGTTCACGTCGGCGGCAAGCGGGCCTACCGGCTCGCCCGCAAGGGCCGCCCGGTGGAGCTCGCCGCGAAGCCCGTGCGGATCGACCGGCTCGAGGTGACGGCCTACGACTGGCCGCGGCTCGAACTCGCCATCGTCTGTTCGTCGGGCACGTTCGTGCGGGCCATCGGCCGCGATCTGGCGACGGCGGTCGGCACGCGGGCGGTGATGGAGTCGCTCGTCCGCACGGCGGTGGGGCCGTTCACACGAGCCGCTGCGTTGCCGCTGGCGGGCGTGAGCTCGGAGGCGGTGCGCGGTGGTCTGCTGCCGGCCGCGGCGGCGGTGCCGCACCTGCCGCGGCACACGCTCGACGCAGCCTCCCTCAGCCACGCCGTCAGCGGCGGGCTGGTGGATCTCGGCGTCGACGCGGCCGCGGCGATCGCCGCGGTCGACTTGGCCGGCGACCTCGTGGGGATTCTGCGGCGACACGATTCGGGCCGCCACCGCCTGCGGCCCAACTTCCGCGGGGCGGGCTGACGGGCCGGGGAGAAATCTTCGCGGCTGGATGGCGGCAGGCACGATGCCTGATCAAAGATCGACGCCGCAACCGCCCTGGGCAATAATTGAGGGCATATGCACACCCGGCTGCCTCCCTTCGCGATCGCCGCGTTCTTGGCCTGGATGCCGGCCCTGGGCGGGGCCGCGCCGCCGGTCTCGTTCGACCGCGACATCCGCTCCATCCTTTCCGAGAACTGCTTCGCCTGCCATGGCCCCGATGCGGCCAACCAGCAGGCGGGCCTGCGGCTCGACACGTTCGAGCGTGCGACGCAGGAACTCGCGAGCGGCGCGCGGGCGATCGTGCCCGGGAAAATCGCCGCGAGCGAATTGATCGCCCGGATCAAGGCGGACGATCCCGATACCGTGATGCCGCCGCCCGCGGCCAAGATTGGCCGACTGTCGGCCGATCAGGTCGCCCTGCTCGAGCGCTGGATCACCGCGGGGGCGGCCTACGAGCCCCACTGGGCGTTCGTGCCGCCGGCGCGGCCGACCGCGGCCGACGCGTCGCGGGAGATCGACAGCCTCGTCGCCGGCAAGCTCTCCAAGCGGGGGCTCGCCCTGCAGCGGGAGGCCGATCGCACCACGCTCATTCGCCGCGCGAGCTTCGACATCACCGGTCTTCCGCCGACACCGGATGAGGTGCGTGCGTTCATCGGCGATGCCTCGCCCGAGGCCTACGAGAAACTGCTCGACCGGCTCCTCTCCAGCCCGCGATATGGCGAGCGCATGGCGGCGGACTGGATGGATCTTGCCCGTTACGCCGACAGCTTCGGATTTCAGGTGGACCGTCCGCGGCCGATGATGTGGCCCTGGCGGGACTGGGTCATCAAGGCGTTCAACGACAACCTGCCGTGGGACCAGTTCACGCTGTGGCAGGTGGCCGGCGACCTGCTGCCCGACGCCACCGCCGAGCAGATCCTGGCGACCGCCTTCAACCGGCTCCACCCTCAGGAGGCCGAAGGCGGCTCGGTCGAAGAGGAGTATCGCGTCAACTACGTGAACGATCGCGTCGTGACGTTCGGCACTGCGTTTCTCGGCCTGACGCTCGAGTGCTGCCGCTGCCACGACCACAAGTTCGACCCGCTCACGCAGAAAGACTTCTATTCGCTGTTTGCCTTCTTCGACGACATCGACGAGGCGGGGCTCTACTCCTATTTCACGCGGGCGGTCCCGACGCCCAAGATGCGTCTGCTCGACGCCGCGACCGCGACGCAGCTGGCACGGGCGGAAGCGGCGTGCGACGAAGCCGCTTCGGCCCTCGCCCAGGCCGAGAAGGCGGCGATCGGGGCGACCGCGGCGTGGCTCGCCGGCACGGCCGCGCGGCCCCCGGCGGGGGTGGAGCCGGCGGCAGCCGTGATCCCGGGAGAAATTGCGCGGTACGCCTTCGACGAACGGCGGGAAGACGGCCGCTTCGCCGATCTCATCGCGCCGCCCCGGGCCGACAAGCCGGCGGCCCCGCCCCAGGCCGAGCGGGCGGCAGCCCCGCCGCCGACCGACCGCGCCGCGACCAGCCCGGGTGAGAACACGCTCGTCGATGGCAGGTTCGGCAGCGCCATCCGGCTCACCGGAGATCACGGCGTCGAAACGCCCGTCGGCAACTTCCGCCGGAGCCAGCCGTTCACGGTCTCGCTCTGGCTCAACGCCCCGTCGACGTTCGATCGGGCCGTCGTCTTCCATCGCTCGAAGGCGTGGACCGACGCCGGCAGCCGTGGTTACGAGTTGATCGTCGATCGCGGCCATCTCCGCTGGTCCCTCATCCACTTCTGGCCCGGCGATGCGGCGAGCGTGCGGACGCGGGAGCCGCTGCCCGTGGGGAAGTGGACGCACGTCGCCGTGACGAGCGCCGGCTCGGGAAAGGCTGCGGGGCTCCGGATCTTCATCGACGGCCGTCCCGTCGCGACCGAGGTCGTCCGCGACGGACTGACCCGCGAGATCACCGGCGGCGGGGGCGACCACATCACGATCGGCGAGCGGATGCGCGACCACGGCTTCAAGAACGGCCTCGTGGACGATTTCCGCGTGTTCGGCCGGGAGCTGTCTCCGCTCGAAGTCCGCGAGACGTTCGAGCCCGGCACGATCCGCGCGACGCTCGCTGCGAAACAGCCGGCCGAGCTCGTCGGCGGTTACGTCGCGGCGGCGCTCGACGAGCCCTCGCGGACGAAACGAAAGGCGCTCGAAGAGGCGCGACGGGCCCGTGACGACCTCGCGGAGCAGCCGCCGGAGATCATGGTGATGCGGGATCTCGCGGCACCGAAGACGGCCTACGTGCTCGACCGCGGGGAGTACGACAAGCGGCGGGAGCCCGTCGCCCCTGACACGCCGGCCGCACTGCCGCCATTTCCGGCCGACGCGCCGCGGAACCGCCTGGGCCTCGCCCGCTGGCTCATCGCCCCCGAGCACCCGCTGCTCGCCCGCGTGACGGTGAACCGGCTCTGGCAGTCGCTCTTCGGCCTCGGTCTCGTGCAGTCGCCGGAGGATCTCGGCAGCCAGTCCACGCAGCCCGAGTATCGGGAGGTGCTCGACCTCCTGGCGTGGAAGTTCTCCCATCCCGCGTCGGCGGGTGGATTCGGCTGGGACATGAAGCGGCTCGTGAAGACGATCATGATGTCCCGGACCTACCGGCAGCGGAGCATCGCCGATGAGCGGACGATGGCCGACGATCCGCTCAACGTCTGGCTCGGGCGGGGCCCGCGGCACCGGCTCCCGGCCGAGATGATCCGCGACGGCCTGCTCGCCTCCTGCGGCCTGCTCGTGGAGCGGCTCGGCGGACCGCCGGTGAAGACCTGCGACATGCCCGATTCCTTCAAGCCGGAGGAGGCTGACACGGGCGACTCCCTCTACCGCCGCAGCCTCTACACCTACTGGCGACGCACCGGCCCCGCCCCCATGCTCGAGAGCTTCGACGTGCCCAAGCGGGTCGTCTGCGTCGCGAAGCGGGACGCGACGAACACGCCTCTGCACGCCTTGGTGCTGATGAACGGGCCGCAGTTCGTGGAGGCCGCCCGAGTCCTCGCCGAGCGGCTCCTGGCGGACCTCGACGGTCAGGGCGACCGGGTGGTCGAGGTCGCCTTCGAACGTCTCACGAGCCGTCCGCCGGACGAAGTGGAGAAGGGCGTGATCCGCCGCATGCTCGCCGAGCAGCGGGAGTGGTACGCGGCCCGCGCCGACGACGCCGCGAAGTACGTCGCCATCGGCCAGGCGAAACGTGACGAGTCGCTGCCCGCCGTCGAGGTCGCGGCGGCCGCGAGCGTGATCAACGCCCTGATGAACTACGACGAAAGCGTGGTGAAGCGATGAACCGCCGGTCATGGCTGCAATCGTTCGGCATGGGGCTCGGCGGCATCGCGGCCGCCGAGCTCTTGGCCCGTGAGGCGGGAGCCGCCGCCGGGCCGGCCGGCCTCGCGCTGCCGGAGGGCTCGCAGGGGGGAGCGCTCGACGCGTTCCACGTGGTGCCCAAGGCGAAGCGGGTGATTTACCTGTTCCAGTCGGGCGGCCCGTCGCAGCTCGACCTCTTCGACCACAAGCCGCTGTTGAAAGAGTGCGACGGCGAGCAGCTGCCGGAGAGCGTCCGTGGCGGGCAGCGGCTCACGGGCATGTCGGGCAACCAGAGCTCGATCCCGCTCGCGGCGTCCCCGTATGCATTCCAGCAACGCGGGGAGAGCGGCGCCTGGGTGTCGGAGCTCTTGCCCTACACGGCAAAGGTCGCCGACCGGCTCTGCTTCGTGAAGACGATGCACACCGAGAGCATCAACCACGGCCCCGGCGTGACGTTCATGCAGAGCGGCTCGCTGATTCCGGGCCGTCCGAGCATCGGCGCCTGGCTCGACTACGGCCTCGGCAACGCCCAGGACGACCTCCCCTCGTTCGTCGTGCTCGTCACGAAGAACAAGACGGGGCAGCCGCTCATGAGCCACCTCTGGGGCGCGGGCTTCCTCCCGGCGAAACACCAGGCGGTGCGGTTTCGCTCGGCGGCCGATCCCGTGCTCTACGTCAACAATCCGCCCGGTGTCTCGACCGAGAGCCGCCGCAGGCTGCTCGACGGGCTCAGGCAGCTGCACGAGCACCAGTTCGTCGACATTCCCGACGCGGAGATCACGGCCCGCATCAACAACTACGAGATGGCCTTCCGGATGCAGGCGAGCGTGCCGGCGGTGACCGATTTCTCCGACGAGCCGGCGAGCGTGCTCGATCTCTACGGGCCCGACGCCAAGGATCCCGGCACCTTCGCCGCCAACTGCCTGCTCGCGCGGCGGCTCGCGGAGCGGGGCGTGCGGTTCATCCAGCTTTACCACCAGGACTGGGACCACCATGGCAGCCTGAAAGCGGGGATCGCACGCGAGGCGAAGGAGACCGATCGGGCTTCGGCCGCGCTCGTGCAGGATCTCGCCGCCCGCGGCATGCTCGACGACACGCTCGTCGTCTGGGGAGGCGAGTTCGGCCGCACGAACTACTGCCAGGGGCTCTACAAACCAGGGCAGGACTTCGGCCGTGACCACCATCCGCGGTGCTTCACGATCTGGATGGCCGGCGGCGGCGTGAAGCCGGGCACGAGCTGGGGGGAGACCTGCGAATACGGCTACAACATCGTGCGGGATGGCGTGCATGTGCACGACTTCCACGCCACCATGCTCCACCTGCTCGGGATCGACCACGAACGGCTCACCTACAAGTTCCAGGGCCGCCGTTACAGGCTGACCGACGTGCACGGCAAGGTCGTGAAGGAAATCCTCGCCTGACGGCCGGGCTGGAGGCCCGGCACGCGACCAGCGACCGGCGGGAGCCAAGCAAAGCACGGCACGACGCCGTGGCTTTGCGTGGACCATCCCGTGCACGGCAAGGTCGTGAAGGAAATCCTCGCCTGACGGCCGGGCTGGAGGCCCGGCACGCGACCAGCGACCGGCGGGAGCCAAGCAAAGCACGGCACGACGCCGTGGCTTTGCGTGGACCATCCCGTGCACGGCAAGGTCGTGAAGGAAATCCTCGCCTGACGGCCGGGCTGGAGGCCCGGCACGCGACCAGCGACCGGCGGGAGCCAAGCAAAGCACGGCACGACGCCACGACGCTGTTCCACGAGTTCGGCCACGCCCTGCACGGGCTGTTGTCGAACGTCGAATATCCGTCGCTTTCGGGCACGAACGTGGCCCGCGACTCCGTGGAGTTTCCCTCGCAGATGCTCGAGCACCAAACACGATCGTCCTGTACGGCGGCGGCATGAGCTGGACGCACCAGTCGTCGAACCTGCCGATGCTCCTGGCGGGGGGCAGCAACCTCGGTCTCAAGCACGGCAGCCACCTGCGGTTCAATCCGCACAAAAACTTCCAGGGCCAGACGGAAAAGGGCGTCGAGCCCGAAGAGACGACCGTCTCCGACGTGCTGCGCACGATCTCCGAGCGGCTCGGCGTCGCGGCGGCTGGTTTCGGCGGCAGCCGGCGGGTGGTCGACGAGCTGTTGGCGTGAACCCGGGCGGGGGGCGAACCGCACGCCCCCGCGTCGTCAGTCCCACAGCACCCGCGGGCCGCCGACGGGGGCCGTGACGAACCAGCCCGCTTCGATCCCCGTGGCCCGGGCAGTCCGGCTGCGCCGGGGCGGGCCATGGTCGCCCGCTTCCGGGGCCGCTATCTTGGCCGCATGCCTCGCCCCGTCATCCTCGTCACCGGCGCCAGCCGAGGCCTCGGCCGCGGCATCGCCGTGGCCCTGGCGAAGGACGGCCACGACGTCGCCATCCACTATGCGAACAACCGCGCCGCGGCCGACGAGACGGTCGGCTTGTGCGCCGCGGCGGCCCGCGACCCCGACCAGCGGTTCGTGCCCGTGGCGGCGGAACTGGCCTCGGCGCCGGCGCGGCAGGCCTGCATCGACGGCGTGCTCGCCGCCTATGGCCGGCTCGACGGGCTGGTGAACAACGCTGGCATCGCCCCGCGGGTGCGGGCCGACATCACGGAGGCCGACGAGGCGAGCTTCGACGAGGTGCTGGCCGTCAACCTCCGCGGGCCCTACTTCCTCACCCAACTCGCCGCCCGCTGGTGGCTCGCGCATTCGGGCGCGGCGCGGCTCCCGGGGGGCTACAAGCTCGTGTTCGTGACCTCGATCTCGGCCCATACGGCTTCGGTCGCCCGCGGCGACTACTGCATCGCCAAGGCGGGGCTGTCGATGGCCCGCGAATTGTGGGCCGTGCGGCTGGCGGATGCGGGCGTCAACGTCTATGAGGTGCGGCCCGGGATCATGAAGACCGACATGACCGCCGGCGTGACCGACAAGTACGACGCCCTGATCGCCGGCGGGCTCGTGCCGCAGGGCCGCTGGGGCACGGGCGACGACGTCGGCCGGGCCGTTGCCGCCCTCGTCCGCGGCGACTTCCCCTTCAGCACCGGCGCCGTGATCGACGTCGACGGCGGCTTCCACCTGCGCAGGCTGTAGAACAGGAACCATCCATGATCCACGTCGACATGGCGCTCACCCCCCAAGCCCTCGAGCCCGCAGCCCGCCGCCTGTTCGCGGCGTCGGGCCCGAAGATCGCGGCCCTGCAGAAGCGGTGGCGTGACGCCGACGGCACGCCGGTGTTCACCGTCGCCGGCCGCTACACGTCGCGGGGCTGGACCGAGTGGACCCAGGGCTTTCAGTTCGGCAGCGCGATCCTGCAGTTCGACGCCACCGGCGACGAGGAGATGCTGCGGATCGGCCGCGCGGGGACCCTGAAGCTCATGGCTCCGCACGTCACGCACGTCGGCGTCCACGACCACGGCTTCAACAACGTCAGCACCTACGGCAACCTCCGCCGCCTGCTCCGCGAGGGGCGGCTCCCGGCCGACGCCTGGGAGGGGCACTTCTATGATCTGGCGCTGAAGGCCAGCGGGGCGGTGCAGGCTGCCCGCTGGACGCAGCTCACGCCCGACCTCGGCTACGTGTATTCCTTCAACGGCCCGCACTCGCTGTTTTCCGACACGATCCGCACGATGCGGGCCCTGGCCATGGCCCATCTCCTCGGCCATCGGCTGATGGGGGAGAACGACAAGGCCGTTTCGCTGCTCGGCCGGATCATCCAGCACGCCGACGCCACGGCCCGTTACAACGTCTTCTTCGGCACGGGCCGCGACATCTACGACGTCCGCGGCCGCGTCGTGCACGAGTCGGTGTTCAACACCAACGACGGCAACTTCCGCTGCCCCAGCTCGCAGCAGGGCTACTCGCCGTTCACCACCTGGACCCGCGGCCACGCCTGGGTGCTGTGCGGCTATCCGGAGCAGCTCGAGTTCCTGGAGACGCTGGCGGCCGAAGAGTTCACCCCCTACGGCGGCAAGGAAGCCGTGCTGCGACGGTTCCTCGACACGGCGCGGGCGGCGGCCGACTTCTACCTCGAGCACACGCCGACCGACGGCGTGCCCTACTGGGACACGGGCGCTCCGGGCCTGGCCCAGATGGGCGACTACCTGAACCGGCCGGCGGAACCGTTCAACGACCACGAGCCGGTGGACAGTTCCGCGGCGGCGATCGCCGCCCAGGGCCTGTTGCGGCTGGGCCGCTGGCTGGAGGCGCACGGCGATGCCGCGGCGGGCAAGACGTATTTCGCTGCCGGGCTGACCGTCGCCCGCACGATCCTCGCCGAGCCGTATATGAGCACCGATCCGGGGCACGAGGGCCTGCTGCTGCACACGGTGTACCACCGGCCCAACGGCTGGGACCATGTGCCGCCGGGGCGGAAGGTGCCGTGCGGCGAGGCCGCGATGTGGGGCGACTACCATGCCCGCGAATTGGCTCTTTATCTTCTGCGGCTCGCCGGCAACGGCCCCTACCTGACGTTCTTCGCCTGACCGCTGATCACCTACCGCTTGCCACCGCCATGCACGTTCCCCGCATCGCCCGGTTCCGCACCGTCGCCGACCTGCGGGACCACTGCGCCGCGATCGGCGCCCCGATCCAGTTCGACGACGAGCCGCTGTCGGCCGCGGCGGGCTCGCCGCTGGCGGCACCGATCACGATCGCCGGTCGCACCGTCGGCAACCGCTGGTGCATCCATCCGATGGAGGGCTGGGACGCCACGCCCGACGGCCGCCCGACCGACATTCTCTTGCGCAGGTGGCGCAACTTCGGCACCAGCGGCGCGAAGTTTATCTGGGGCGGCGAGGCCGTGGCGGTGCTCGCCGAGGGCCGGGCGAATCCACACCAGCTCTCCGCACCGGCCTGCGGCCGGGACGGGATGGCAACGCTGGTCGACGCCGCCCGAGCGGCCCATCGGGAGCGGCACGGCACGACCGACGACCTGCTCATCGCCCTGCAGCTGACACACTCGGGGCGATTCTCCAAGCCCACCGCCGCCGGCTTCCGCCCGCGGATCGCCTATCACCATCCGCTCCTCGACGCCAAGCACAAGGTCGATCCGCACGACGCGGCGTGCCTGCTCTCCGACGCCGAGGTGGAGCGGCTGATCGACGCCTACCTGGCGGCGGCGCATGACGCGGCGGCGGCCGGCTTCGACATGGTGGACATCAAGGCCTGCCACGGCTACCTGCTGCACGAGTTTCTCTCGGCGCGGCGGCGGCCCGGAAAATACGGCGGCGATTTCGCGGGCCGCACCCGGCTGCTGCGCACGATCATCGGCCGCGTCCGCAGCGAGCTGCCCCGGCTGCCGGTGTGCGTGCGGCTCTCGCTCTTCGACGTCGTGCCCTGGCACAGGGTGGGCGATCACGGCGCGCCGTTCCCGTTCGCCGACGCGCTGCCCTACGACTGCGGCTTCGGCGTGAACGAGACCGACCCGACGACGATGGATCTCTCCGAGCCGATCCGGCTGCTGGAGATCCTGCGGGACGAGGGCGTGACGACGGTCAATCTGTCGGCCGGCTCCCCCTACACCGTGCCCCACATCCAGCGGCCGGCGGCGTTTCCGCCGTCCGACGGCTATCCGCCCCCCGAGGATCCGCTGGTGGGCGTGTGGCGGCAGATCGAGGCGGCGGGCCGGGCCAAGGCGGCGGTGCCCGGGCTGGTGATGGTGGGCTCGGGCTACACGTACCTGCAGGACTACATCGTCCATGCGGCCCAGGCGGCCGTGCGGCACGGGCTCGTGGACATCGTGGGCCTCGGCCGGATGGTGCTCTCGTATCCGGAGCTGCCGGCCGACGCGCTCGCCGGCAAGATCCTCGCCCGCGGCAAGATCTGCCGCACGTTCAGCGACTGCACGACCGCCCCGCGGAACGGCCTGCGCAGCGGCTGCTATCCGCTCGACGATTTCTACAAGCGGCTCGAGCCCGAAGCCGCCCGCATGAAGGCGATCAAGGCCGGGGAAGGGGGCCCGTAGTCATTCCAGCGAGAGGCTGGTGAAGGCCACAAAAAGCCCCCGGCGGAAGCCGGGGGACACCGGCGGTCAGAGGCCGCCGCTACAGGCGGCCGGGGCGGATCGCGGCGGGTGTCTGTGTCGGCCCGTGCTACGCTCTCACCATGGAAGCCCTCCTGGCCGAAGCGTGGCGGTGGTGGCCCGTGCTCTGGCCGCACGTGCTGACGGCATCGGTGCTCGTCATCAACGTCGCCGCCTCGGCCCATGCGATTCTCGTCAAGCGCGATACGCGGAGCACGATCGGCTGGGTGGGGCTGATCTGGTTGTCGCCCGTGTTCGGCGCGATCGCCTACGCCGTGCTCGGCGTGAATCGAATCCGCTCCCGAGCCTCGCAGCTGCGGTCGGGGCAGGCCCGCGTCCTGCACGAACTGCACGGCGCCGTCCCCGACAAGGCCCGGCTCGAGGCCGCCATCGGCCACGAGAACGCGCCGCTGCGGTCGCTGGCCGCGCTCGTCGGCCAGGTCACCGACCGGCCGCTCGTCGATGGCAACCTGATCGAGCCGCTGACCGGCGGCGACGAGGCCTACCCGCGGATGCTGGAGGCGATCGACCGGGCGCGGCGCAGCATCGGCCTGGCGTCGTACATCTTCGACAACGACCCCACGGGCCGAATCTTCGCCGACGCCCTGGCCCGGGCCGTGGCCCGCGGGGTCGAGGTCCGCGTGCTGATCGACGGCATCGGCTCGTCGTACACATTCCCGTCGATCGTCGGCGTGCTGGCCCGCAAGGGCGTTCGCGTGGAGCGGTTCCTGCCCACCACCGTGCCCTTCTACTTTCCCTACGCCAACCTGCGGAACCATCGCAAGATCATGGTGGTGGACGGCGCCGTCGGCTTCACCGGCGGACTCAACATCCGCGACGGCTGCTGGCTGGCCCACGAGCCGCGACACCCGGTCCGCGACACCCACTTCGAGCTCCGCGGCCCGATCGTCGCCCAGCTGCTCGAGGTGTTCACGGAGGACTGGGCCTTCGCCGCCGAGGAGACGCTCTCCGGGCCGGCCTGGGAGCCCGAGCTGGCCGCAGCCGGCACGGCGCTCGCCCGCGGCATCCGCTTCGGTCCCGACGATCCCGACATCGGCCGCATCAAGCTCGTGCTGGTGGGGGCCCTGGCCGCGGCCCAGAAGTCGGTGCGGATCATGACGCCGTATTTCCTGCCCGACGACGCCGTCTGCCAGGCCCTCGACGTGGCGGCGATGCGGGGCGTGCGGGTGGACATCGTGCTCCCGGAGGAGAACAACCTGGCACTCGTGGGCTGGGCCTCGACGGCGCTCCTCTGGCAGGTGCTCGGCAAGGGCTGCCACGTGTGGCTGTCGCCCCCCCCCTTCGAGCACTCCAAATTGATGACGGTGGACGCGGCCTGGGCCCTGTTCGGCAGCGGCAACTGGGACGACCGCAGCATGCGGCTGAACTTCGAGTTCAACGTCGAGACCTACGACCGCGGCCTGGCCGCGCGGCTCGACCAGCGGATCGCCGACGTCATCGCCCGCTCGCGGCCCAAGACGCTCGCCGAGGTCGACGGCCGGAGCATCCCCGTGCGGCTCCGAGACGGCATCGCCCGGCTCTTCTCCCCCTACCTGTAGGACCGCACTGAGCGGATCGCGCGGGATGGATGACGAGGTGGCCTCCACGCCCGGTGTCCCCGGGTTTCCACCCGGGGCTTCTTGGCACGAGGCACGCCCACAAAAAGCCCCCGGCGGGAGCCGGGGGACTCCGGGTCACCCACCTCCCCGCCTACCATGCGCCACCGTTCGCCCCTTCCCTATACCCATGCGTTGCGGGCCCAAGCCAGCGTCGTTGCCAGCGCGGAGTCGCGTGGCGTACATTCCTGATCTCATGGCCGCGACCACCGCCCCCACCGCCGCGAGCACCGACGACATCGACCGCCTGCGGGCGATCGGCCGCGAGTTCCACGGCCGCGGCTGGTCGCTCGGCACGAGCAGCAACTACAGCGTGGTCGTGTCGCGCGACCCGCTCGAACTGTTGATCACCGTGAGCGGCAAGGACAAGTCGGCCCTGGGCCGCGACGATTTCGTCCGCGTCGACGCGGCGGGCCGGCCGGTGGACGGCAGCGGCCGCAAGTCGTCCGCGGAGACGCTCCTGCATTGCACGATCGCGGATCTGGTGCCGCACGTCGGCGCGGTCCTGCACACCCACTCCGTGTGGGGCACGATCCTCTCCGGGGCCGAATTGCCCCGCGGCGCCGGCCGCGGCCGGCTGCGGATCGAGGGCTTCGAGATGCTCAAGGGCCTCGACGGGATCGCGACGCACGACACGTTCGAGGACGTGCCGATCTTCGCCAACACGCAGGACATGACGGAGCTTTCCGCCCGGATCCGCGGCGACTTCGCCGTGCTCGACTGGTCGGCCCCGGGCCGGCCGCCATGCCACGGCTTCCTGCTGTCGCGGCACGGGCTCTACACCTGGGGCCGCGACCTCGCCGAGGCCCGGCGGCACATCGAGATCTTCGAGTTTCTCTTCGAATGCGTGGCCCGGAGCCGGATGCTGCCCACCGCCGCCGGCCACGCCCAGCAGCAACACCAGCAACAGCAGTAGCAGGAGCCCGGCTCACCATGGCGATCGTCACCGTGCCGGCGGAGAACCGCCGCATCACCGACCCGGCCGAGATCAAGGCGTTTCTCAACGCGCAGGGCCTGCACTACGAGATCTGGCCGCTCGAGGACCGGGTCGATCCGGCCGCCCCCGCGGAGCGGATCCTCGCCGCCTACGCCCCCGAGATCGAGGATCTCAAGCGGCGCGGCGGCTTCGTCACGGCCGACGTGATTGACGTCTATCCCGACACGCCGAACCTCGACGTCATGCTCGCCAAGTTCTCCAAGGAGCACACCCACACCGAAGACGAGGTGCGGTTCATCCTCCAGGGCAGGGGGGTGTTTCACATCAATCCCGTCGAGCGGCCCGTGTTCGCCATCGAGGTCTGGGCCGGCGATCTGATCAGCGTGCCGCTGGGCACGCGGCACTGGTTCGACCTGTGCGGCGACCGCCGGATCCGGGCTATCCGTCTGTTTCAGGACACGAGCGGCTGGACGCCGCACTACCTCGACGCCGGCGTGCATGGCGAGTACGAGCCGCTGTGCCTGGGACCCGCGTGGGTGGCGGGCAGCGGAAAGGCCGGCCTGTGATCGTCTTCGACGGCCGGGGGATCCTGCTCGACGTCGAGGGGACGACGTCCTCGATCTCGTTCGTATACGACGTGCTCTTCGCCCATGCGAAGGCGCAGGTCGGTGAGTTCCTCGCCACCCATGCGGACGATCCGCTCGTCCGCGCGGCGGCCGCGGGAATCGCGGCCACCTCCGGGCTGCCCGCCGTGGACATCGGCACGGCGGCGGGCCGCGGGCAGGTGACGCTGGCGGCGGTCGACCTCATGAACCGCGACGTCAAGGACACCGCACTCAAGGCGCTGCAGGGAATGATCTGGCGGAGCGGCTTCGAGTCGGGCACGCTCGTGGCCCACGTGTTCGACGACGTGCCGCCGGCGCTCGCCCAGTGGGCCGACGCGGGCCTCGACGTGCGGATCTACTCGTCGGGCTCGATCGAGGCCCAGAAGCTTTTCTTCGGCCACACCGCGGCGGGGGATCTCACGCCGCACCTCCGCGGCCACTACGACACCACGACCGGTCCCAAGCGGGAGGCGGCCAGCTACGCGGCGATCGCGGCCGACATGGGCCTCGAGCCGCGGCAGATCCTGTTCGTCAGCGACGTGGGCGCCGAGCTCGACGCCGCCCGGCAGGCCGGCATGGCCACGGCTTTGGCCGTGCGGCCTGGCAACCGCGACCCGGGCGGCCTGTTCGCGCACGACGGGGTCGCCTCGTTCGCCGAGATCGTGACATGACCGCGGGTCCGGGGCCGGCGTCCGCAGGACCACAGTGTGGCGTCGGCTGCTCCACGCACGCGGCGCTCGACGCGGCGATCGCCGAGGCGGTCGCCGCCGCCGCCACGGCCTTGGGGCCGGGCGACCAGGCCGACCTCGCGGTGGTGTTCGTGTCGGGAGCCTATGGGGCCGCGGTGCGGCCCGCGCTCGAAGGACTCGCCGAGCTCGTGCCCGCGCGGGTGGTCGTCGGCACGACCGCGGAGGGCGTGCTCGCCGATGCCACCGAGTACGAGGGTGGGCCGGCCGTGGCGCTCTGGCTGGCCCGTCTGCCGGGTGCGATGGTGGCGCCGCTGGCGCTCGAATACGCCCAGACTCCCGACGGCGGCATGTTCGTCGGCTGGCCGCCCGAGCTGGAGGCGGTGTGGCCGGACAACGCGACCCTCATCCTCCTGGCCGACCCGTTTTCATTTCCCGTGGACGCTCTGCTGCAGCGGCTGGCGGAGGATCGCCCCGGCGTGCCGATCATCGGGGGCATGGCCAGCGGCGGCATCGCTCCGGGCAGCAACACGCTGGTCTGCAATGCGGGCACGTACGATTCCGGCGCGGTGGGCGTGGTCATCGGCGGCGCGGTGCGGGTGCGGCCCGTCGTCTCGCAGGGCTGCCGGCCGATCGGCGCACCGCTGGTCATTACCCGGGCGGAGGCCAACGTGATCCACGAGCTCGGCGGCCGCCCCGCGCTCGAGCGGCTGCGCGAGATCTACGCGCGGCTCGATGCCACGGATCGCGACCTCGTTCGCTCCTCGCTCCACGTGGGACGGGTGGCGAGCGAGTATCAGGATGCGTTTCGCGCCGGCGACTTCCTCGTGCGGAACGTCGTGGGCGCCGATCCCGAGTCGGGGGTGATCGCGATCGGCGACCTCGTTCGCACCGGACAGACGGTGCAGTTCCACGTCCGCGACGCGGCCAGTGCGCATGACGACCTGGAGCGGCTGCTCGCCTCCGCCCGTGCCGCCGACGGCCTGCCCGCCGGAGCCCTGGTCTTTACCTGCAATGGCCGCGGCACCCGGCTGTTCGCCGGACCGCACCACGACGCCCGCTGCGTTCAGGAGATCCTCGGGCCGCTGCCGGCCGCCGGATTCTTCGCCCAGGGGGAGATCGGCCCCATCGGCCGCCTCAACTGCCTGCACGGCTTCACCGCGAGCATCGCCCTCTTCGAGCGGGCTGATACGACTCACGTTTGAGCCTTGCGCGTGTCATCGGTCGGGGTGGCCCATACCCCATCGCCGGACGTTCGCTCCGGCCTTCCGGGCCTACGCTCACTCGAGGCTGCCTGCGCTCCGCCGGGCACCGATCCGCCGCAGGCGGATTGGTCCTGGCTCCGCTGGTCAGCCACGCCGGCTCCCGGGACATGGCCCACCCCTCCATCTCGCTGGTTCAGCGCAAGCGATTCGGTCGCGAGCATCGGACTTGAGTCATGTTCGTCCGTGGGAAACGGGGTTGCCCACCCGGCTTTCCCCGCCTACCCTCCCGCCGCTTTCCCACCCTCGGGAGAACGTGCATGCGTGCCTCGATCGCCATCGGTCTGTGCCTCGCGGCCGGCGGTTGTGCTCATCATCAGAATCAATACGCCTACGCGCCGCCGCTGGCCCCGCCGGTCTACCCGCAGCCCCAGCCGGTGGCGGCCCCTGCGGCACCGTATCCGACGCAGCCCGGCGTGATGCCCGCGCCGGCGGTCCCCGCCACGATGCCCGCGATGCCATCGGCCGCGGTCGAGTGCTGCCCGCCGCTCGGCGGCGGCGAGGTGATGGCGACTCCGGTCGTCTACCAAGAAGGGCAGATGCCGCCATGCCCGCCGGGGCCACAGTAGCGGCGGTCTCCGACCGTCGTGCCCGATTGCCGGGAAGCCCGAAGCGCACGTTTTGATGGTGCGCGGAGCGGCCCGACAGAACGCCGCTGCTGCAGAGTTCCGGTTGCGAATCGGGTTCTGACGACCCGTTCAACAGGGAGTCAGTTCCGTCACCATGCCAAGAAGCCCCGGGTGGAAACCCGGGGACTCCGGGCACGACATCCAACCCGCCGTCCATGCCGCACGACGGCAACTGTTTCCCGGTGCGCACCCGCACCGCATGGCACCCGGGAAGGCATGCCACCTGGAGTCCCCCGGCTCCCGCCGGGGGACTCCAGGGCAACGAAGCGGGCCCCCGAAGCAACGACGACGCACTCCCCTGGAGCGGCGGTCGGGATCGCTACCGGGCCGGCAGCGGGTGAAGTTGGAAGAACTCCCAGATCAGCCGGTTGGCGTCGAGCGACAGTCCGCAGGGGCCGAGGAAGAACGAGTCGGGCGCGCGGCCGGGCCAGGTGTGGCCGCCACCATCGAGCCTGTAGAAGACGACCTCCGCGCCGTCCCGGCCCGGGCCCCACGTGAACCGCTCCACGGTGATGCCGTCGTCGGAGCAGGGGATCGGATCGCGGCGCGGCTCCGGCGGGCAGCCGTTGGCATGCACCCAGTCGAGGAGGCCCTCGACGACCGGCCGATGGGAGACGCGGGTCACGCTGCGGCGGCCCACGCCCCCTTCCAGCGGCGTGAACTGATCGAGCGTGCCGTGGAAGTGCAGCACGGGCACAGGCCGGGCCGGGGCGATCGCGGCCAGGGCCATCGGCCCGGCGACCGGGGCGATCGATGCGATCCGGTCGGCCATCTCGGCGGCCAGCCGGTAGGCCATCATGGCACCGTTCGACATGCCGGTGGCGTGGATGCGGCGGCCGTCGATGGGCAGCCGCGCCGCCAGGGCATCGAGCAGCGCCCGAACGAAGCCCACGTCGTCGGCTCCGTCGATCATTGCCTGGCCGCAGCAATTGCCGCCGTTCCAGGTGAGGATGTCCTCCCGCGAACCCGTGCCGGCCGGATAGACGACGATGGCCTGGCCCGCCGCCGCGAGCGCGTCGAGACCACAGAACCGCCGCATGAACTCCGGATGCGTTTGGCCGCCGTGAAAGGCCAGCACCACCGGCCAGCCGGCTGGCGGGGCGGAGACGTGCGGCACGCTGGCGATCGCCCGCCGCACGCGTGCGGCCAGCGGCACGTCGAGGGCCAGCGGCGAAAAGGCGGCGGGGGGCGGCGGGGAGGGATGCGAGTCGGCCATGGGTCGCACTGATGCCAAACAGGGTCGCGTTTTCCGGCCGCGATTCCTACACTGCCGGCGGTCGTCACCGAGACGATCGCCGTGCCGTGTCCGCCGTGTCGTGCCGGAGACACCCGTGTCGGAAAAGCATACCGAGTTTCCCGCCGCCTGGCGGCGACGCTGCGCGATCGACCGCGTCGCTCCCGAGCTCGACGGCGGGAGGTTCGCCGTCAAGCGGATCCGTGGCGACGAGGTGGTCGTCACGGCCGACGTGGTCTGCGACGGCCACGAGGAGCTGGACTGCCGGCTCCACGTTCGGCACGGCAACACGGGCCAGTGGACCGTGTTCCCCATGGACTGCGACGGCAATGACCGCTGGCGGGCGTCGTTCATCGCCGACCGCATCGGCCTGTGGCACTACTTCGTCACCGCCCGCGTCGATGCCTTCGCCACGTGGCTGCGGGATCTCGGCCGCCGTGAGGCGACGGGCGAAGACCTGCGGACCGAGCTCGCCGTCGGGGCGACCCTCGTCGCCGCCGCCGCCCATGCCGCGCCGCCGGCGATCGCGGCCGAGATCGAGGCGCTGGCGGTGCGGCTCAAGGGGCCCGATGGCCTGGAGACCGCCCGCAGCACGCGGCTCCGGGAGTTGATGGATCTCTACGCCGACCGCCGCGACGAGACGCGGCTCGACCCGCGGCCCGTGTGGGTCGATCGGGCGCAGGCCCGCCGCAGCGCCTGGTACGAGGTGTTTCCCCGCTCCTGGGGCCGTGAGCCGGGCAGCCACGGCACGCTCGCCGACCTCGCCGACCGGCTCGAATACGTGCGCGGCATGGGCTTCGACGTCCTCTATCTGGCGCCGATCCATCCCATCGGCCTCGCCTTCCGCAAGGGCCGCAACAACGCGCTGGTCGCCGGCGAGAACGACGTGGGCAGCCCGTGGGGCATCGGCGGCCCCGAGGGAGGGCACACGGCCATTCATCCGCGGCTGGGAACGTTCGCCGACTTCGAGCGGCTCCGGAGTCGAGCCGCGGAGCTCGGCATGGAACTGGCCCTCGACATCGCGGTGCAATGCTCGCCGGACCATCCGTGGGTCAAGGAGCATCCGGAGTGGTTCCGCCATCGCCCCGACGGCAGCATCCAATATGCGGAGAACCCGCCCAAGAAGTACCAGGACATCGTCCCCTTCGACTTTCAGTCGGAGCACTGGCGGGCGCTGTGGCAGGCGCTGGCCGGAGTGTTCCGCTTCTGGATCGCCAAGGGCGTGCGGATCTTCCGCGTCGACAATCCCCACACCAAGCCGTTCGCCTTCTGGGAATGGCTGATCGACGACATCCACCGCACCGATCCCGACGTGCTCTTTCTCTCCGAGGCGTTCACGCGGCCGAAGGTGATGTATCGCCTGGCGAAGCTCGGCTTCACGCAGTCCTACACCTACTTCACGTGGCGGACGGAGAAGGAGGAGATGGCCGCCTACCTGCGGGAGGTGACGACCCCGCCGGTGGCCGAGTTTTTCCGGCCGAACTTCTGGCCCAACACGCCCGACATCCTCCATGCCACGCTGCAGACCGGCGGGCGGCCGATGTTTCTCGTGCGGCTCACGCTTGCCGCGCTGTCGGTGGGCAACTGGGGCATCTACGGTCCGGCCATGGAACTGCTCGCGGCGACGCCGCGGGAGCCGGGCAGCGAGGAATACCTCGACTCCGAGAAGTATGAGATCAAGCGCTGGAATCTCGACGCTCCCGAGAGCCTGGCGCCGTTCATCCGCCGGCTCAACGAGATCCGGCGGACGGAACCCGCCCTGCAGCGCGATCGGCCGCCGCTGGTGCAGGAACTCGACGACCCGCACCTCCTGGCCTGGTGCCGACATGACCTGGCGACGGGCAACCGGGTGCTCGTCGTCGTGAACATGCGGCCGGGGGAAGCGCGATCAGGGCCGCTGCGGCTCGACGCCGCGGCCCTCGGCCTGGAGGGCCACGACGCCGTGCTGGCCCACGACCTGCTCGGCGACGCCGTGCATGCCTGGCACCTCGACGCCGTCACGATTGAGTGCACGCCCGAGCGGCCCGTTCACGTCTATCGGATCGACGAACTGCACGAACCGGGACAACCGATGGCATGAGCGCCGGCGACGTGGAACGGCATGCCGGGTTGTCGCGGGCAATCGCCGCGTGGCTGCCGCAGGCCCGCTGGTACGGCGATCGGGCGGCTGCCGAGGTGACCGTGGCCGACGCCTGTGCCGCCGACGGCGTCACGCTCGCGCTGGTCGACGCCCGCCCGTCTCCGGACGGACGGCCCGTTCGCTACGTCGTGCCGGTCACGAGCGACACCGGCGGCGATGCCGCCTGCACGCCCGCCTGCGCGCGATGGCTCGTGGATGTGATGACGACGGGCCGCGTCGTCCCCGGCATGCAGGGGAACTTCGTCGGCCATCCCATGGGCGATGCTGCTGCATTCCCGGCGGCCCCGCTCGCCGTCAGCCCGCTCGGCGCCGACGCCTCCAACACGTCGTGCCTCGTGCAGACTGCCACCGCAGGATACGTCGTCAAGCTGCTCCGGCGTTGCCGGGAGGGGGTGCAGCCCGAGGTCGAGGTCGGCGAGTTCTTCGCGCGGCAGTCGTCCTTCACCGCCACTCCCCGGCTGCGGGGCTGGCTCGAGTATCGGCCCGCGGCGGGGGGGCCCACGACCGCCCTGGCGACGATCCATGACCATCTGCCCGGCTGCGAGTCGGCGTGGGACGTGCTTGGCCGGCTGCTCGCGGAGCGGGGGCTCGACGGACCGCACCGCGATCGCATCATGGCGATCGTCGCCGCGATCGGCCGCGTCACGGCCGACATGCACGCGGCGCTCGCCGCCCGGTCCGACCTGCCCGGCTTCGCGCCGCTTGAGGTGACCCCAGACGACCGCGTGGCCGCCGCCACCGACCTGGTGGCCCATGCGACGAGCGTCTTGTCGGTCGCCGCCTCGACCGGCTCGCTCCCCGCGTCGATCGCGGCGGGCGTGCGCCGCGTGGTCGATGCCCGCGAGGCGATTGGCGAGCAGTTGCGGGGCGTCGCGGACGTGCTGCCCGCACGGCTGATCCGCGTGCACGGCGACTTCCATCTCGGGCAGGTGCTCGTCGCCGCGGCCGACGACCGCGTGTTCGTCATCGACTTCGAAGGCGAGCCGGGGCGGACGCTGGAAGCGCGGCGGGCGTTCGCGCCGGCCGCCAAGGACGTGGCGGGCATGTGTCGGTCGTTCGACTACCTGGCGCGGCACGCCCGCCTGCCGAACCCCGCCGCGGTGGCCGCGACGCTCGGGGGTTGCTTTCGAGCAGCCTACGCGTCCGGAGCTGCCGGCCACGCCTGGTGGCCCGCCGACGCCGCGGTCGCGGATCGCCTGGTGGCGATTCTGGCCCTCGACAAGGCCGTCTACGAATTGGCCTACGAACTGCGACACCGGCCCGACTGGGTGGCGATTCCACTGGCCGGCATCGAAGCCGCAATCGCCTGACCGGACCGCAATCACCTGCCCAACCGTAGCGCATGCCTCCAGGCATGCGAATGCGGGGCGAGGAGCCACACGCCGGATTCATCGGTCATGCACCGCCGATCCGGTGAGGGCGGCGGCGTTGTCTCATGGTTCCGGCTCGTTGCCCTTGAAGCCCGAGGCGTGAGCCGAGGGAATGCGGAGCGGGTTCCCGTGGATCGTCGCGTATTCCCTCAGCTCACGCTTCGGGCTTCCCAGCAATCGAGCACGCCAGTCAGCCACGGCCGCGTCCGTAGCGCATGCCTCCAGGCATGCGAATGCGGGGCACGGAGCCACACGCCGGATTCATCGGTCATGCACCGCCGATCCGGTGAGGGCGGCGG
>CAZJHQ010000007.1:57842-86517 GCA_964545915.1 uncultured Candidatus Kuenenia sp.
GGCCGCGTCCGTAGCGCATGCCTCCAGGCATGCGAATGCGGGGCACGGAGCCACAGGCCGCAACCGCCGGCCCGGAGGCAACTCTCAGCACACGCTTCTGGCATCACCCACCGATGCCACGGGCCTCCAGCGAGCGAAACGGCCGGCCGGCATAGCGGGCCGCGATGCGATGGGCGATCGCGGAGATCCGGTCACGGACGTCGGCCGGCTCGAGCACCTCGGCGGCGTCGCCGAGTCCGAGCAGTTGCGGAATCAGTTCCTCGTCCCAGGCCCGATCAATCTCCAGGACCACGCCGCCGTCGGCCTGGCGACGGACCTTCTGCCGGGGATGGAACGGCTTCTCGCAGGCCCAGCGGGCCCGGTCGGCGTCGATCCGGATCCGATAGCGGCGCGGCGGCTGCGGCGAGCGATAGATCGTGATGCTGTCGGCCAGGAGCGACTCGATGGCCTGCTCCTGGCGGATGAACGTCCGCGACGTGGGCCGCGCCTCGGCCACGCGGTCGAGCTTGAAGAAGCGGATCGCCGCATCGGCGGCGGACTGCCGCGGGCCGCTCCCTTTGGCCGGGGGCCGGTGGGCCGCGATGTAGATGCTGCCGTCGTAGAGCACCAGGGCCTCCGGCCGGATGACCGACCGCTTGGGCCGCTGGTCGGCCAGGCTCGTGTAGCGGATCTCCAGCTCGAGGGCGTTGCGGATCGCGCGATTCACGGCATTGAGCATCCGCGAGCCGTACTTCGTGGCCGACGGCTTGGGGTGGACGACGAGCCCTTCCTTGTGCGCCTCGGCATAGGCGAGCAGTTGCGGCGTGGCGATCTTCTCCACCTTGGCGATCAACTGCGCGATGCCGCGCCAATAGAACGTGCCCGCCAGGGGTGTGAGGAACTCGCGGGCCGCCGCCAGGGAGAGGAGCTCGGGCAGCGACACGGCCGGCGCCGCGAGCTCGTCGGCCCCCTTGCCGGGCACGATCTCCCAGGCCTGGCAGGTCGTTCCCCGGGGGGTGCGCTTTCGCGACGCCTTGAGCGCGTAGCCGAACTTGCCGAGGAACTCGATGTCCCGCCGCAGATTGCGATCGGACATGTCGTCGATCACGCCGCGGGTCCGCAGCCGGTCCTTGAGGTCGGCAGCCGTGAGGGGCTGGCGGGCGCCGAAGAGGATGTCGATCAAGTGAAACACCCGCAGCAGTTGTTCGTGCCGGCTGATCGAATCCATGGTGCATCTCCGCGGATGGGGGAACGACCAGCGTAGCCAGGGGGCGGACAAAGGCCAGCCTGGGCCGCGCGGGCATCCAGACACCCACCACCAGAGGGGAAAGCATGGACCAACGTTGTCCGCGTCCCAGGCTACGCTCCGCTGCGTCACGCGTTTGAGGGGTGTCACCATGCGGCCCGACAATCCGACCTTCGTCCAGGCTCTCGTGCGGCTCGTGCCCGCCACCGCAGGCAATGCGCCCGCCCGCCCGCCGCGGTGCTATCGACCGCTCATCGTCGGCCCGGCGATCCTGCACCGTCCGGCCGCGGGCCTGGAGCCCTGGACGGTGGACGTGTCCGACGACGGCCGCTTGATGCCGCTCGTACCCCGATCGCGGCTCGCGCTGCAGTTGGAGGTGGACCGGCTGCGGAACCTCGGCCGGCACTGCCGCGTCGCGACAGCGCTCATCTGTCCGGCTGACGTGCCCCGCGCCGACGAGGCGGCGGCCGCCGCTCCCATGGGCAAGCCCGGCCTCCGGTCGGAGTTCTACGGCTGGTCGATCATGGTGCAGCCGCCCGGTGTTCACGGCCGGGCATTCGTGGACCGTGACGATGCGAATCCCGATCTGCCGGCGTGCTTCGAGCTGCCGCTGGAACTGGTCGATCGGATCGCGTATCTCGAATCCCGGGGGCTGCGGACGCGGCCGATCGCGCTCATCACGCGGCCCGAGGACTTCGAGCCCGTGGCGGGCGCCTGGCGGAACCGCTTTCGGCCCTCCGCCGCGTTCGGGAAGCCCTGCCGCATCGACCGGCTGCTGTGAGCCTCCCTGTAGCGGCGGTCTCCGACCGCCGCTACAGGGAGGCCAGCTCCTCCGTGACCTGGAGCCAGCGGTCTTCGGCAGCCGAGAGGTCGGCGGCGACGCGGGCGGCCGCCTCGTGGAGCCGCAGGGCCTCGGCCGGGTCGGTCGCCGCGAGCAGCGCCTCCTGGTGCCGCTTCCGCTCCGCCTCGAGCCGCGCCACCTGCTTCTCGAGCGCAGCGCGTTCCTTCCGCAGCCCGCGGTCGTCGCGGCGGGCGGGCTTTTCCGGCCGCTGCCCTGCGGCATTCCCGCGAACCTGCTCCGCGGTGTCGATCTCCGCGTGCATGGCCGCCAGATACCGGTCATAGCCGCCGTTGAGGTCGACCACGCGGCCGTCCCGGGCCTCGATCACGTTCGTCGCCACCGTCTGCACGAAGCCGCGGTCGTGGCTCGTGAACAGCACCGTGCCCTGGTAGTCCACGAGGGCGGTCGCCAGGGCGTCCACCGTCTCGACGTCGAGATGGTTGCCCGGCTCGTCGAGCACGAGCACGTTGCACGATCCGAGCAGCAGCCCGGCCAGGCAGAGCCGGGCCCGCTCGCCGCCGGAGAGCACCGCAATCCGCTTCTCGACGGCGCGACCGCGAAACAGCATCGCCCCGGCGAGATCGAGAATCCGCTGCGCCGGCGTGCCGATCGCGGCCGCCCGCTCCAGAAAGCCGAGCACGGTGTCCTCTTGCGGCAGGCTCGTGTAGACGTGCTGGGCGTAGATGCCGAGCTCGCAGCCGTGGCCCCACTTCACGTCTCCGGCCAGCGGCGGCAGCGAGCCGACGACCGTTCGCAGGAAGGTCGTCTTCCCCTGGCCGTTGTCGCCGACGATCGCGGTCCGGCTGCCATGGACGATTTCCAGGTCGATGTCCTGGGCCACGACGCGGTCGCCATGGCCGATCGACAGGCCCCGGCAGCGGACGGCCGGGCCGCGGCGCGGGGCAACCCCGGGGCAGCGGATGGCGGCAGCCGGAGCGTCGGCGGTCACCTCCTCGAACTCCAGCCGCTCGAGTTCGCGGCTCTTGGAGCGGGCCCGTGACGCGGTCGAGGCCCGCGCCTTGTTGCGGGCGATGAAGTCCTCCAGCTCGCGCTTCCGGACGAGCACCGCGGCGTTGGTCCGCTCGGCATGCGTCCGCTGCTCCCGCTGGTGGGCGAGGAAGGCGTCGACCTTGCCGGGATAGACGGTCAACTTCCCGTGCGACAGGTCGAGGGTCCGGTCGCAGGTGGCCCCGAGGAAGGCGCGGTCGTGCGACACGATCAGGCAGGCCTCGCGAAAGTGCTTGAGGAAGTGCTCGAGGAGGATCTGCGTGCGCAGGTCGAGAAAGTTCGTGGGCTCGTCGAGGAGCAGGAGGTTCGGCTCGTGGAGCAGCAGGGCGGCGAGCTTGACGCGGGTCTGCCAACCGCCGGAGAGGGCGGCCACCGGCCCGGCGAGGGCGGCCGCCTTGATCTCGAACTGTCCCGCCACCTCGCCACACTTCCAGGCCGGACAGCCGCTGTCGCGGACGAGGAAATCCTGCACCGTCTCGCCCGGGAGAAACGGGTCGTGCTGCCGCAGGTAGCCCAGCCGAAGCTTGGGATGGCGGACGATCTCGCCTGAATCGAGTTCTTCCTCTCCGAGGATCACCTTGAGGAGCGTGCTCTTTCCGGCCCCGTTGCGGCCGATGAATCCGATCTTGCCGTCGTCGGTGAGCGTGGCCGACGCGTCGTCGAGCAGCACCTGGTCGCCGTACCGCTTGCAGGCCCGCTTGATATCGAGAAGGACGGCCATGCAGCGTGCGGATCGTCAACGAAGAGGCGGATCAAACCGTCGTGGTTCGCGCTGCGGTATACCCACGGGCCCGGTCCGTCCGCATGACGTTGCAGCTGCGTGGGCCGCCCGCGCGGATGGCGGGCTCGACCGTCCATCCTGCACCGGCCAGGATGGCGGGGCAGACGCGAAGCGGAGGGCACGGGAGTCGAACCCGCAACCGGTTTCCCGGCACCACATTTCCAGTGTGGCCGCTAGCCATTCGCTTACCCTCCAAAACACCGCAAAAAAGCGGTTTTCACCCACCGCATCCCGAACTGGCCTCCACGAGGCCTCCGTCGTGAGACGCGGACATGCTTTTTTCCGGGCCGAAGTATAGCAGGGCCGAGGCTCGGCAAAACACCTGCGAGCAGACCGTTTCTGAGGCGCTCGCACGGCACAACGGCAGACTGCTGTCCCTCAACGGCCTGACCACGCTCGCCGCCGTCCAAACATGGGATGGCCAGCTTCCGAGCGTGAGGGACTTCGATGCGGCCGATTCCCGCGCCGTTGCCCAGTCCCTTGCCACCCGCCCAGGCCCGCTCTGCCTGCCGAACCTCCGGAAAATCTCCCCCAAGACCCTGACCACGCTGCTCCAGAAGCAGGACGTCGTGATCCCGCTCATCGAGACGTTGGAGTTCGTTCAGGAGCCGGACGGGAGCGTGACCGAGGACGTCATCATCCCCGAATGGGCGGAAGCGAGACAGAAGCAGCAGCGGGCCGCCGAAGCGGCCCCGTGAACAGGCGGCGCGGCTCGCGGCGGGCCGGCCGTGGTCGTCAGCTCCGCACCGCGTCGAGCGGTCCGGTCGAGTCGCCGAACGAGGCCTGCGGCATGCCCATCAGATCGAGCATCGTGAGGTAGAGGTTCGTCATCGGCTGCTCGCCCGGCAGCTTCACGTGGCGGCCGGCGGCCAGCCGGCCCCCGGCCGAGCCGGCCAGGATCACCGGCAGGTCGTCGTGGTTGTGGCGATTGCCGTCCGCCAGGCCGCTCGCGTAGACCACCATCGAGTGATCGAGCAGGCTGCGGCCGTCGGCCTCCTCGACCGCCCGCATCCGGCCGAGGAAGTAGGCGAACTGTTCGGCGTGGAACCGGTCGATGAGGGCGATCTTCTCCAGCGCATCCTCCTTGCCCTCGTGATGCGAGAGGTTGTGGTGGCCGTCCCCCACGCCGATCTCGGGAAACGAGCGATTGCTGCCGTCGTGGGCGAACATGAACGTCCCGATCCGCGTCGAGTCGGTCTGGAACGCCAGCACGAGCATGTCGGCCAGCAGCCGCAGATGCTCGGAGTAGGCGGTCGGCGGCCGGGCGGGCAGGTCGCGATCGGGCACCTGCGGCGGCGGGCCGTCGAAGCCCGCGATCCGGTGCTCGAGCTCCCGCAGCCCGGTGAGGTACTCGTCGAGCTTGCGGCGGTCGGCCGCGGACAGGCCGCGGTGCAGGTCCCGCGCCTCGGCCGCGACGAAGTCGAGGATCGACCGCTGCCGCTCCCGCCGGGCGGCCAGGCTCGCCGGCCGCTCGGCGGCCGAGCCCGCGCCAAACAGCCGCTCGAACACAAACCGCGGATTCGACTCCGGGGAGACCGGCTGCCGCGGGCTCCGCCAGGCGATGTTGAACTGGTAGGCGCAGGCGTAGCCCGAGTCGCAGCCGCCGCTCTTGCGGACCGCATCGCAGGACAGTTCGAGCGACGGAAACCGGGTGCGGCGACCGATGGCATCCGCGGCGACCTGGTCGACGGAAATCCCCGCGCGAATGTCGGCCCCGGCGGTCTTCCGCGGCCGCACGCCGGTGAGGAAGGTCGCCGACGCCCGGGCGTGGTCGCCCCCGCCATCGCGGCCGGCGGTGCCGTTTCGGTGGGCCAGTCCGCCGATCACTTGCACCGCGTCCTTGAACGGCGCGAGCGGCTCGAGCGTGGGGCCGAAGGCGAACTCACGGCCTTCCCCCCGAGGCCGCCAGCGGGCCAGGTGGACGCCGTTGGGGATGTAGATGAAGGCCATCCGCGTGGGCACGGCGGCCTCCGCGGCGCGGGCGATGCCCGCCCCGCGCAGCGACTCCAGGAACGGCACGGCGACGGCCACGCCCAGGCCGCGGAGCACGGCCCGGCGGGGGACGGAGCCGGCGGCGCCGCGATGGACCGAGTGGCTCATGGTCGATCCTCGGCAGCGGTGGGCTGGGTGGCGGGCTCGACGGCCGGGGCGGGCGGCAGGCTGCGACGCATCTGGAACGGCACGCTCATGACGACGCCCTGCACCAGCCGGTCGAGCCGGCCGTCCGGGCCGGCCTGCTCCAGAATCATATCGACCGCCGGCTCGTCGAAATACTCCACGCCCCGGCCGAGGGCGTAGGTGAGGAGCTTTTCCGCCAGACAACGGTGAAAATCCCGCCGCCTTGGCCCGGCGATCACCTGCGCCAGCTCCTGCACGTCGGCGAACCGCTCTCCGGTGATCAGGCGGCCCGCGGTGTCGATCGCCCCGGCGGCCGCATCGGGCCGCCGCTGGCCGATCGCGTCGAAAGCCTCGAGGGCCAGGCCGAGCGGGTCCATCCGCGCATGGCACGAGGCGCACAGGGCATCACGGCGATGCCGTTCCATCAGATCCCGCATGGTGGCGGCCTGCGGAAGCGTGGAGGCGGCTTCGTCGAGTGGCGGCACGCCCGGCGGCGCGGGGGGCGCCGGCGTGCCGAGCAGGTTGTCGAGGATGAACAGGCCCCGCTTCACCGGCGAGGTGCGGGTCGGGTTGCTCGTGACCACGAGCACGCTACCGTGCGTCAGCAGGCCGGCTCGCGGCACGTGGTCGGGGAGCGTCACGAGCCGCATTTCGTCGCCGACGACGTCGCTGATGCCATAGAAGCGGGCGAGCGGCTCGTTGAGGAAGGTGCTGCGGCCGACGAGCAGTTCGGTGGCCGGAAGCCCGGTCCGCATGACGTGGGCGAAGAGCATCTCCGTCTCCGCCCGCATCGCCCGCCGCACGGCGGGGCTGAAGATTTTCTCCCCGGCCACGTGATCCCGGACGCCCAGTACGGTCCGAAGGTTGAAGGGCAACGCCGTCACGTCGCGGGTCTGCAGCCACTGCCCCACGAAGTTCTCCACGAAGGCGTCGCTGCGGCGGTCGCGGAGCATCCGCTCCACGTGGCTGCCCAGATCCTTCCGGAGCGTGCCCGCGGCGGCGGCGGCGAACAGGTCGTCGTCGGGCATCGTGCTCCAGAGGAAGAAGGAGAGCCGCGTGGCGAGTGCGTATTCGTCGATGGGGACGGCCCCGCCGCCAGGCGGGGCCGCCGCATCATCCTCGACCCGGAACAGAAACCGGGGGGACGCGAGCACCGCCGTCACCGCGGCCGCGATGCCGGCCTCGAACGAGCCGCCCGGTGCGGCGATCGCCCCCTCGCTCACCGCCACGAGCCGGGCGACTGTCTCGTCGTCGGCCGGCCGGCGAAAGGCCCGCTCGGCGAGACGCCGGACCGTGCGCCGCAGGTGATCGGGCCGGGCCGCCGGATCCGCGGGCCGGGGGCCGAACGCGAACAGGCGGCGGAGGTGGGGCGGATAGCCGTCGGCCGTGACGACCGCCGCGGCGGCCACGCGGTCGCCGACCCGAGCCGCCAGGTCGACATACTTTTCCAGCAGCAGCGGCGAGACCGACAGCACCTCGCCGATCGTGTCGAAGCCGTAGCCGGTGTCGTCGGCCGGCAGGTCGTCCCGCAGGTTTTCCTCGCTGCCGGTCAGGTCGCGGACGGCGTTGGCATATTCCACGCGATTGAGCCGCCGCAGCACCACGTGGCCCGGGTCGGGCCGCCGGGCATCGACGCCCAGCACGTCCCGGGCCACGAACTCGAGCATCCGTCGCCGTTCGGCGGCCGACGGCTGCGGCTCGTCGGCCGGGGGCATCGTCTCGGCCCGGAGGTTTTTCCAGAGATTCACCCAGCCGGCATGCTCCGCCGCGCCTCGATCGACCGGGCTGCCAGCGACGGTGGCCGAGAGCATCCGGTCGATGGCCACGCCCCCTTCCTCGGCGCCGGCGAAGTGACAGGCCCCACAGAAGCGGGCGAAGACCTCCTGCGGCGCGTCGTCAGCCGCGGCGGCAGCCGACCCCAGCGCCGCCATCACGAAGCACGCGCGGAGTCCGGACTGCCACACCCCGTCGAGCCACGTCGCCATGGGAGCTCCTCCGGCCGTCACAACCGCAACTCCCGCTAAGGATTGCCGATCTTCTCCTTGCGCGGTCGCCGTGGAGAGACGTTCCGCGGTCGCCCGGAGTCCGGCGGTTCCGGCCACCCGAGACGCTCGGGGCCCGATGCCTAAGCGTAGCGTCTCGGAAAAACGCACCATAGAGCGGCAGGTGACTGCGCAGCCGCTGCTCATGAAGAGTTCAATGCGTGTGAGCTGCCAAGCCAGTTGCCCTGACGGTTGACCGGCGAGCGAGGCTGGCATGCGAATGAGCGGCAGCGTGGCAGATACACTATGACTTCATTCGGTCCTGTCACCCCCCGCGTTGCCGATCACCACCCATGCGCCACAGACGTCTCCTTCTCGGTGCGATCGTCGGCCTGGCTGTCTCCGGGACACATCCTGGTCCCGCCGCCGAGCCCAAGCCCCAGGACCTGTTCGGCGAAGCCGTCCGGCTGTTCTTTGACGCCGAGCCAGCCAGGTCAGCCCGCGTCTTCGATCAGCTCGTGGCGGCCGTGCCGGAGGCGGAACCGGAACTTTGGCAACGCGGGCTGGCGTTGTATTACGCCGAGCGGTTCGACGACGGCCGGAAGCAGTTCGAGCTTCACCGGACAGTGAACCCCAACGACGTGGAGAACCCGGCCTGGCACTTTCTCTGCGTCGCCAGGCTCGAGGGGCTCCAGGTCGCCCGCGGCAAACTTCTGCCGGTCGGGGAGGACACCCGCGTGCCCATGCGGGAGATCCTCGACTTTTACGCCGGTCGATGCGACGCAGCCGCCGTCTTGGCTGCGGCCCAGAGGGGCGGGCGTGACGCCCAACGAAACCAGTCGTGCTACGCCCACCTGTATCTGGGGCTGTTCTACGAGGCTACCGGTGACGTCGCGAAGGCCCGCGAGCACATCACCCGGGCCGCCGGACCGTTTCGCATGGAGCACTACATGGGCAAGGTCGCCACCGTGCATGCCAGGCTCAGAAAGTGGTAGGTCGGAACCGCACCGTCGTCACCATGCAGGCGGGCAAGCCCCCGAACATGCAAGCCGCCGGCGGCAGGATCACCGCCGGCGGCCGGACGATCACGTGGGGCGGCAGGAAACTCCCGTGCGGGATGTGATCGTCAGGGCGCCGCGGCGGCTGGCTGCGGACGGTTTCCGGCGGCGCGGGAAACCACTTCCCCGGCGACCGGCAGCCTGACCTGATACAGCCGGTGCTCGCCCATGCCGGAGATGAACAACGTTTTTCCGTCCGCGCCGCCGAAGGCCAAGCCGTACACGTTCGTGGGCATCCCCGAGGCTGCGGACGGGTCGCCCACGATCATCGCCGCCAACCGGTCGCCGTCGGGAGTGAACACCGCGATGGCGCTCCCTGACGAATGACCATGAGATCCCCCGATGTAGACAAAGCCGTTGGCGTCCACGGCCAAGCCATGAATCCGCCCGAGCCACCCGAGCAGCTTGTCTGAGCCATCCTTCGCCGGCGGCAGGCCCTTGAGATGCGTGGTCGTGAACCGATCGACCGCGATGAAGAACGCACCTTCTCCGAGACTGCCGTCCTCGTTCACCGGAAATCGCCACACGCCCCGGTGCTGGGGATTCGGCAATTGCGACGCCACGTACAACCAGTCATGGCGGGGACTCAGTCCGATCCCGTAGGAATGGCCGACGTGAGGTGCTGCAATCTTGACGTCGTCGAGGGTGACGTCCGGCTTCCCAGGCAACAGGTAGCGGGTCCCCGTCGAGGGATAACCCGTCCAGTAGATCGTTCCGTTGGGATGCGACGCCAGCATGAGCGGGGTGCAGAGGCCGTTCGCGGGACGCTTGTCTCTGTGGTTGACGCCTGTTTCCTCGAGGAGCGTTTCCTGCTTTCCGTCCGCCGTGAGTCGGGCGAGGCGATAGAGGACGTCGTCCTTGTTCTCGGTCAACAGCAGCCGCCCCTGGGGGTCCACGGCGACGCCAAACGGATTCGTCAGCCCCTGCTCCGTGAAGATCGCGAAGGTCTCCGGCGGGGTGAAGGCATGAAGTTGTGGGGGCACCCGATTAACGATGATCAACCGCCCATTCCACCACGCCATGCCCTTGGCGATGAAGGACGGGCTGGAGGCAACCTGGCGGGCGAAATACACACCGGACACCGGCCCGTCATCGGCCCGGGTGGCCGCGATCGCCGACAGCCCCATCAGCATGGCCAGGCACATCGTTTTCATGATCATCCAGCGCAAAAGGAGGTTCGTGCGGCCGCCGGCGCAGCCGCGGGTCACAACCGGCACGCCCACCGCGGCCCGCACCGTCCTCCGCAAATATACCGCCGCCCCGCGCCGCACTCGGTCTGACTCTCCCCGGGAGTGGCCCGGGCTGGTCGCGGGCAAGGCCGCCGAGCGCGCGCTCATCCGGCGGACCGCGAGCCAAGACGCGGCTCTTGGGTAGACTTGGGGTCGCGGTGGGCAACCGGCCGCAGCAGCAGGGAGTTCCAGGCATGACGGCGTGGCATGTCGCGACGTGGCAACGGCTGATCCTGGTGCTGGCGCCGCTGGCGACCGGCGTGGCGTGGGCAGAAGAGCCGCGCACCCTCCGCGGGCACGACGGCTGGATCGCGTCGCTAGCGGTCAGCCCGGACGGCCAACGGCTCTTTTCCGGCGGCGACGATCGGTCGCTGCAGCGGTGGACGCTGCGACCGGCCGAGCTGATCGGCACCCTGCGCACGTATCCCGCAGCCGTGACGTCGCTGGCGTGCCACAAGGACGGAAAACGGATCGCCGTGGGCATGCATGACGGCCGCCTGGAACTGTGCGACGCGGAACGCGGCACCACGATCCGGGAGTTCCCCGGCCACGACGACACGGTCACGGTGGTCTGCTTCGATCCCAGCGGAAACTTCCTCGCATCCGGGAGCGCGGACGATTCCCTGCGGATCTGGGACATCCGCGACGGCGCCTTGCTGCACACCATCCATCAAGGAAACGAGTACGACGTGGTCACCGCGGCATTCCGGCCCGATGGCCGCCAGATCGTCACCGGGGATGGTGAAAGCGAGATGAAGGTCTGGGACGCCGAGACGGGCGCAGAACTCGCGACGCTCCAGGGGCACGAGGGGACCGTGACCTCCGTGGTGTACAGCCCATGCGGCAAGCAGATCGTGTCTGCGAGCTGGGACGCGACGCTCCGGGTCTGGGACGCCGGGACCGGTGGGCATCTGAAAACCGTGCGCGGCCATGAGGCCGATGTCACCGCGGTGCTGTTCACGCCTGACGGCTCACGGATTGTTTCGGCGAGCGAAGACAACACGATCCGCATCTGGGATGCCCGGACATACGAATTGCAGCGGACGCTGCCGGCCGAAAACGTCATGCGGCTGGCGATCAGCCCGGATGGGCAAACGCTGATCTGTGGCGGCAACGAATCGATTCGCCTCTGGAACCTCGCGGCGGGAGGCAGATGAGGTCGGCCACCCGAGTGCCGGCTTCCCGGCACCGGTCGCCGACCAACCCCCCAGGCCAGAATCCCCGGACCAGAATCCCCGGACGTGGTTCACGGCACGCGCGGGGAAGGACCGGCTCGAACGGGTCCGGGTTCCGGAGGCGGGCACCGGCCGGCGGGATTCAAGAGCGGCGAAGCGCCGATGCCACAACGCCCCCTCTCCCGGGGCATGCGGCCCTCGCCCCCGCTCTCCGGTCTCAGCCACCCAAAAGTTTCGCCTCAGGACGCAAGGCTGGTAAACTTGAGAGGCAGGTTTTGCGGCTCACGACGACTTCGGCCGTCAGGCGAAATGATCGCTTTCGTCCATGCCGATACACCCGTTGGAAGGCACGGTTCCGCGATGAGAAAAGCCGCGTTCGCGATTTCGCTGCTGCTCCTGAGCCCGGTGCTCGTGGCATCCGCGGCCGACGCTCCCGCCGACGCCCAGGGCTTCGCGGAACTGGTGAAGCCGCTGCTCCGCCAGTACTGCATCGACTGTCACGGCCCCGATGTCCAGGAGGCGCGTCTCCGCTTCGACACCATCGACGGCTTCCACCTGTCGGACCGGCATCTGTGGACGTCGATCCATGAGCAGCTGTCCGCGGGCGCGATGCCCCCCGCGGGATCGGAGCACCCATCGGCCCCCGCGAAGGGGGCCGCCCTCGCATGGATCGCCCAGGCACAGCGCGGCCTGGAGCCAGGGAGCGTGCGGCGGCTGAATCGCCGCGAGTTCGGCGCCGCCTTGCGGGACATCACGGGCGTCACGGTCGACTTCGAATACAGCATGCCGGGGGATAGCACGGTAGAAGGGTTCGATACCGGCGCCGAAGGCCTCCAGGATGCGGCTGACGCGGTGGCCCAGATGATGGAGATCACCCGGCGGGCGGTGGAATCAATCCGGTTTCTCGAACCGCCGCGCAGCGAGACCTTGCGTGTCGATCTGGTGAACGTCGCCAAGGAACCGCAAAAAGCCTTCGCGCCATGGGTGGAAAAAGGTGTTTCCCTCAACAAGTTCTCGGCCATCGCCCGGCCCGGGGTCGGCGCGTTGCTGGAGCCCATGTGGCCGCGGGATCGCAGCAACCCGTTTCTCAAGGTGCCGGTGCCCGCCGACAGGGCCGGCGTGGTGCGGATTCGGTTCAGCGTCGGGTCCTTCTTGGCATTTCCGGAGGTGCCCAACCCGATTCTCTGGGTGGAGTGCGGCGGCAGAGTGCTCGATCGGCGGGAGATCACCGGACCGACCGACCTGGAGTACCAGGTGCAGGTCGAAGACTCGTTGATCACTTCCCAGGGGTTCCTCTCCGTGGCGTTGACTCCGCGGGTGGAGATCGGCTACCGCGTCCCGGGCTTCGAGAACGAAGACACCTCCGACCCGCGTCAATTGCCCGGTGGCATGGGATTGTTCCGGCCTGTGTGGAGCAAGACGGAGCACAAGGACCCGGGTCAGCAACCGCGGCCATTCGTGGTTCTCAAACAAGTCGAACTGGAGCCCAACTTCGTCGCTGCCTGGCCGCCGGCGGAATGGCAGGTCGATCTGGGAGCGATCTCGGATTCCCCGGCAACCGCGGAAAAGCTGCTCGCATTGTGGATGGATCGGGCCTATCGCCGGCCGGTGCGGGAACAGGAACGGAGCCATTTTTTGAAGTTTTACCGACGGCTGCGGGACGAAGGACTCGCGTTCGACCCCGCGCTGCGGTCCACCTTTCAGGCGGTGCTGATGAGCAGCCCGTTCCGGCATTTGGATTCGACGGCCCACGAGGATCGGGGCATTGCCGACCATGCCGTGGCATCGCGGCTGAGTTTCATGCTGGTCGGCTCCCCGCCGGACGCAGAATTGCGTTCGCGGGCCGCTGCGGGCGAGTTGCGGCGGCCCGAGGTGCTCCAGGCGCAGGTGGAGCGACTCCTGGCGGATCCGCGAAGTTACGCCGCGTTCGTGCGGCCGTTCCTCACGCAATGGCTGGAGCTGGATCAGCCGATCACGCTCGTGGACGATCATCTGGGTAAGGCGAGCTATCAGTTCCGTCGTCATCTCCAAGACTCGATGCGTGAGGAGACCTTCTCCTACATCAACCGTTTGCTGGCCAAGGATCGGCCCGCCCGAGAATTGGTGGCGAGTGACTGGACGATGATGAACGACGCCCTGGCCCGCCACTACGGCTACGACGGCCTCCAGGGGGGGCAGATGCGGCCGGTGACGCTGCGACCCGATGATTCCCGCGGGGGGGGCATCATGTCACACGCCGGCATTCAATCGATGCTCTGCTGGATGGGCGACAACTGGGTGATCTATCGTGGTGCCTGGACGGCCCGGAACATTCTCGACGCCCCTCCGCAGCTGCCGCCGTTGGCGGTGCCCGAACTGGATGCAAAGTCCGAGGAACTCTCGAAGATGTCGCCCCGCGAGCTGATGGCGCATCATCGCCAGGACCAAAACTGCGCGGTCTGCCACACCAGACTCGACCCCATCGGCTTCGCGTTTCAAAACTTCGACATCAGCGGGCGGTGGCGGAACGTGGAGTACGAGTCCTACGACGTCAAAGAACTGGATTCCAACGTGGCCTGGCGAGGCAAAGGCGAGACCCGCCCGGTAGACACGGTCGGGCAGCTGCCCCGCGGCGAGGAGTTTCGCACGTACGCGGAGTTCAAGGAGACGGTCGCGTCTCGATATCTGCAGGACACGGTGCGGGGGTTGTTGAAGAGCTTCATGCTCTATGCCACCGGACGCAAACCCGACATTGACGACATGGCGGAGATCCGGAGGATCATGGAGACCCACGCCGCCGACGGGTATCCGCTGCGGAAGATGCTGCTGGCAGTATTCCAAACCAAGGCGTTCTTGGAGCACTAGCCCGTGAATTCCGGTCGCGTGCCGACCCACGCACCCTCGAACGCCGTATTCTGAAACAGTTTTCGATCGATCTCCATTCAGGAAGGACCATGTCCATGCATCGCGCTCATCTGCTCAGTCGCCGCGCCGTGATCCATGGGCTGGGTGCCACCCTGGCCTTGCCCGCCCTGGAGTCGTTTGGCGGGAAAACGCTGGCAGCGCAGCAGCGGCGGCCGGATCCCTCGCGGTTCGCCTGCTTCTACATTCCCGGGGCCATCAGCAAGTACTCATGGTTTCCCAAGGAGATCGGCTTCGACTACGCGATCGCCCCGTCGCACAAGCCGCTGGAGCATCACCGCGAGCGGTTTTCCGTGCTCACGGGCCTCTCCCATATCCAGGGACGGATCAGCGGCCATACCCATCCCTACAGCTGGCTGACCGGGCACAACATCAGCCTCATTCCCGGCTCGATCAGCAACACGATCTCCGTCGACCAGGTGGCCGCCTCGCACATCGGGCCGACGTATCTGCGGTCCTTGGTGCTGTCGTGGACGAGCGGCGTGGGCACCGCCACGCTCTCCCGGAACTCCCAGGGCGTCGACATTCCGGCGACCGACGACTATCGCAGCGTGTTCGAGAATCTGTTTCCGCCCGCCGACGCCGCGGAGGTCAAGAAGGCGCAGGCCCGATTGGCACACAATCGGAGCATTCTCGACACGGCGATGGAAAATGTCGGCGACCTGAAGCGACAGCTGGGACGGATCGATCAGCAGCGAATCGACCACTATCTCCACTCGGTCCGCGACGTCGAGAAGCGGCTGACCCAGAAGGAGGAGATCCTCGGCCATGGGCGGCCCGATTTCGATGCCTCCCAGGTTCGCCTCGAGCGCGAAGTCCGCAACAGCATGCGGGAGCACATCGAGCTGATGACGGATCTGATCGTGCTCGCCTTCCAGACCGACATGACCCGGGTCGCGACCCAATGCCTGGGCGGCGAAGCCGGGCCGAACTACGACGAATACAAAGACTGGGCCCGCAAGGCCGGGGCGCCGTCGCGGGGCACGCATGACGTGCACCACAAGGGGGGCGGCGATCGCGGGGAGTCGAATCCCGACGTCATCGCCCTGGCCCATCGCGATGAAATGCTGTGTGCCTGCGTCGCCCGTTTCATGGACAAACTGCAGGCCATCGAAGCCGCCGACGGATCCCTCCTCGACCACACGGTCATCCTCTTCGGCGGTGCGCAGATTTCCAGCCACGTCGGCACGAGCTTTCCGACGATTCTCGCCGGCGGCAACCGGCTGGGATTCAAGCACGGCCAGCATCTCCAGTGGCCGATCGACAAGCGGCCGATGTCCGACCTGTACCTCACGATCCTGCGGCAGCTCGGCTGCCCCGTGGACTCGTTCAAGGAGAGTGCCGGCCCGATCACGGAATTGTTGGCGTAAGGCCGCACGGCAATACTGCGGCGGAGGTTCGAAGTCACTCGGACTTTTTGCGGCCACTGGGGTCTTCACCCATGGCCTTGAGAAACCGCATCGCCCGTTGCTTGACGTGCTCGTCGCGATGTTCGACCAGCGGCCGGATCCGTTCGGCGTAGGGCCGCGGGTCCTTTTCGTCGAGGGCCATCATCAGCCCACGCAGCCGGTCCGGGATCTTGTCTTGCCACGACGTCTCCAATTCCGCCTCCGCGGCCTGCCGCGCCTCCGGGGCGATCGTCTGGTCGTTGATCAAGTTGAACAGTTGGAGGTGGGCATACTTGAGGCTGTCCCGATACCGGTCCTTGAGAAACGGCCTCAGTTCCTCCAGCTTGCCGATGAACTCCCGACCGCTGACGAAGTCCTCGTAGGCTTGTCGTTGCCGCTTCCCCACGTTCGGCTCCACGATCCAGGCCCGCAGAATGTGGAGACGGTTGTGGTAGCTGCCGGAAACGGGACCACGCGAGATGGAGTCGTAGATCCGCATCCGGTCCTGCTCGGGCCGTGAGGCGTCCAGGGCCGCCTCGATCACGAGATTGAGTTCGGACCGGGCGAGCGACGGCTTGTCCAAAAGCCCCAGCACCTCGTCGTAGTCGATGTCGAGCGCGAGATCACGGGGGGCCACCTGGTGCATCTTCATCTGCCGGAAGAGCGGCTCGTATTCCGCCGAATCGACCTTCCGGAACGACATCTGCAGGGCCGCCCTGACCGCCGGAGTCGCCTCCCAGGCCACGGGCGCGTAGTAGGGGCCGGTGAAATTCGGGCGGTTCTGCCACCAGGTGCTCCCGTCCCACGGAGCCTCGCGATGATAGAGGCGAAACAGGGCCAGCGTGATCAGGCGGGCGAGCCGGGGGTCGCTGGTGCCGCGGACTTTCTCCGTCAGGCCCGCCACGACCCGGGCGTCGTGGATCTCCTGCAGGCCGCGAAGCGCCGGTTCACGCAGGGTTTCATCGGCGACCGCGGCCAGCAGCACGTCGATCGCCTTCAGGCTCACGACCGCCTTCAGGGCGGTATGCCCGACGACATCGTGCGGAGCGGACCAGCCATCGGCGTCGGATGCCGCGGCATCAACGCCATCGGCTGCCGTCAGTTTCTGGTCCTTGGCCAGGGGCAGGATCGCGGCGGCGGCGGCCGGATCGCGGGCGCGGGCCAGGCCGACGATGGCCCGCATCCGCACCCGCGGGTTGTCGTCGCGCAGGGCCCGGCGGAACAGTTCTTTGCCCCCATCGTCGATCTCGGTCTCGACATCGCCCAGGGCGCGGACGACGAACTCCCGCAGGGCGACATCCTGGTAGAGCCCCGCGAGCGCGGCGTGCGATTTGGCTCCATCGACCTGTTTGAGCGTCATGACCGCCGCGACGCGGGCGGCGAGGGGGAGCTTCGCGTCGGCGGCGCGGGCGAGCAGGCCGCCGCTGAACGTCGGCTTGCCGCCGCGGGTGACGATTTCACGCATGGCGTTGAGCCGCGTCACCTGGCTGTCGCTGGCCAGGTGGTCGAGAAGCTCCGCGTCGCCGGCCTTGTTGATGTCGGGATAGACCGCCGCCGCGGCCCGGTCGGCCGGCTCGATCCGATCGACATGCCCGAACCGCTCGTGCGCGAAGCCGAACCCGCCCCCCAGGCGGGAGGCGGCATAGATCCGCGAGAACCCATCGACATCGATGCCGATGTTGTGCGGCGAGTCCATGAACCGCTCCTGCCGGACCTGCCAGGTCGCTTCGTGCGGCTTCCGACGGTGCAGCCACAGGCCCGTGTTGAAGTCGCCCGAGTACAGGGCGTCACCCAGATCCGCGGGGAACCCCGGTTCGTGCAGGGAGCACATGCCCGCGCCCGCACCGGCACCACAATCGACCAGCGGCGGCATCGCTTCGTGGGCGAAATGCCGGTACAGCCCCGGGTAGCCAAAATCGGCCAGTTCGGTCAGGTGCAACAGCCGCGTGCCCCAGCCACCGCCGTCGTTGGAGTTGTCGCGGGCGAACAGATCGAGGTAGGGATCGATGGCGATGGCGTAGATGTTCCGCGTGCCCGCGAGCAGCAGACCGAGCCGACTTCCATCGGGACGCACCCGCAGCACGCCGCCGCCGTGCAACGTGACCTGGCTGCCGTCGGTGCCGGTGGCCTCGAAGCAGCCTTGGTCGCCGATCGCCAGGTAGAGCCACCCGTCGATTCCCATGCGGACGCCGTTCGGGCCGTGGACGACCGCACTCTCAGACAGCCGCGGCCCGAGATTGGTGACGAGCGTCGTCTGCTTGTCGGCAACGCCATCCCCGTCGCGGTCCTGATAGGCGACCAGGGCAGGGGACTGCATGAGGTACAGCGTCTCGTCCACGTAGCAGCTGCCGCGCGGAGCGTCGATGCGGTCGACGAAAACAGTGCACCTGTCGGCACGGCCGTCACCGTCGGTGTCTTCGCAGCGCACGACCCGTCCCGCCCCGCGCTTCTCGTTGGTGACGCCGTTGACGTCGCAACTGACGAACACGACGCCCTGCGGCGATACGGCGATGCCGGTGGGCGCGGTGATGTGCTGCTGGGTGACGAACTGGCTTTGCTTCAGCCCCTCCTCGATGCCGGCGGCGTCCGCCGATTCCGCCGCCACCACCAGCAGCACGACGGCCAAGAGGGCCCGGGCCGGAGCCGGCCTGCGGCAGCCCTGGTCCGCCGGGGGGGCCGGAAGCGACGCCGACCGTGGAAACCCTTGGCGTTTCCACCGGTCGGCCAAGTGGACAAAGGCCATGGAGGGCTTTGTCCACGGGCAGCTAGGCAACAGGCTGCGAGACATGGATCACTCCGAAGGTGTTCTCGGGAAATGCTCTTTGGAAATGCCAGCGGCGGCTTGCCGGTCACCATCCGGCACGCTGACGGCACGGTCAGACGTGGATCCGACGCCCGCGCCGGAATCATCGAGTTTACCGGAAATCTCCGCCTCGAGGCGGCGCAGGGGTGGCAGGAGCGCCGGGAGGCCGTCGGGCCATCACGGGCGGAGCGAGCCGACGAAGTAGCCCGTCTTGGATTGATCACCCAAATGAGTCGTGAAGACGCCCATGAAGTCATGGCCGACCATCGGCCCCTCGATATCGAAGGTGTATTGTCCGGCCGTGACACCGCCGTCGAGAACCGTGCCGACGAGTTGGCCGCGAATCCGCCCCTCCGTCAGCTGCAGTTCAGCGCGGTCGAACTGCCCACGATACACCCCCTTGTTGTTGGAGAGCTTGCCCATGTCGGATTTGCCCATGTTCATGGTGAAGTCGAAGAAGGCGCGGTTCTGCCAGTCTTGGCCGCCAAACAGACCGTCTTCGAGCTTCATGGCGACCTTGACCGCCCCCTGCGGAAGGTCTGGCCGGGGAAGCACGTCGCCCCACACGTCCCCCGCCGCCTTGGCTGCGCCGAAGGAGCCGGCATGCGTGCCGCGGATCTGGTCTCCTACGATCTTCGCCCGCACCTGGTAGCGGCCCAAAATGGGGGGGATCGTGGTTCGCGACACGGTGCGGATCACGTTCACCGTGCCCGAAAGCTCGCCATCCACCACCGTCAACTCCGCCGCATCGATCTCGAACGGACGCCGACTGAACGCCGTCGCAAACGCGAACGCTGCCCGGCACCTCCCCTCCTTGCGATCGAGGTACACCTTGAGCGCCTCACCCCCCGGCAACGCATCGTCCAAGGCGATCACCACCAGGCCGTCCTCGGCCGTGGCGGGCACCGGCACGATCTGGCGATAGCCGCCGTTGATGCCCCCCGCCGTCTGCATGCCCCGATGCACGGCCGTGAACGTTCCCGACGCCTTGCCATCCTTCAGATCGACGTCGATCGTCAAGTCGTGTTCCCCCCGACCGACCGCATTCGACGTCACGAAGGTGCGGATCGTACCGGTGAGCTTGTCGCCCGCCATGCGCAGATCCCCGCCATCGAAGCGGCCGGTCCATGCCACCGTGCTCCAGCCGCCGATCAGCCCGCCGCTGAACGGACCGACCCGCCCCGACTGGAGAACCCCGTCCTTGAAGATCAGCGCGACGTGCGCCAGCCGCTGCCACTCCTTCGCATTGCCCATCTGCAACGCGTTCGCCAGCCGCAGATCCACGCACACCGTCTCGGCGATGACCGGCCCCGCCGCCAGTGCCACACACAACGCAATGATTCGCATCATGCTCCCCTCCGCAGTTCGTGTGCCGACACGGTCTTCCGAGGAACCGGTGCCGCCGGTGAGTTTCCGCTGAAAACTGCCCCCCTGGCGACCGGTCGAAACTACCCGGGGCATCCGCCTGCCTCAAGTTTGGATGGTTCCGGCCGGGCGCCGATCCGATGGTGCCTGCCGAGCGGGACGCGCTGGCGACGCACGAACTGTTGCTGCAATGCCTGCAGCTCGGCGTGGCGGGCGTCACCTGCCGGGCCTGCACTTTCTCACGCTGACCGGTTGTGACGTGCGGACCGATCTGCTGCGGGAGCTGAAGCGACAGCGGCCGAAGGTCTGGTCGTACCTGCACGAACTGCACTGAACCGAGTGCCCGCCCGGCCGGCTCCGGCCAGTGCGTCGGCAACCGCTTGTCGCCGGGCCGACGCTTGCCGAACCACCGTCGGCCGACGTATCCTCCTCGCTCGACCGGCAGGACGCGGAACGAGTCTGACGCCGCACGAAGCGGCGCAGGGCGACGCCTTGCGAAGATCCCTCCGGCCGCCCTGACTCGTTTCGGCCGTCATGGATCCGACCTCCAGCCTGATCGCGGTGTTCGTCGTCGTGGCGGCCGCGGCATTCGTCGCGGTCCATCCGCGGACGCGGGTCTACGGGTTCGCGGCGTGGGTCGTCGCGGCCGTCCTGGCGGGGCTGATCGCGCCGCCGGCGGCGGTCAGCCGGCTGCCGCTCGACAACCCGTTGCTCGTGACGCGGCTGCTGCAGATCGCCATGTTCGGCATGGGGGCGACGCTCACCACGGGGGATTTCGTCCGCATCCTGCAGATGCCCAAGGGCGTCTTCGTGGGCGCGATCCTGCAGTTCACCACCATGCCCTTGCTGGGCTGGGCGATCTCGCGGACCCTCGGCCTGCCTGCGGAGCTCGCCCTGGGCATGATCCTCCTGGGGGCGAGCCCCGGAGGCATTTCGTCCAACGTCATCACGTACCTGGCCCGCGGCAACGTCGCGCTGTCGGTGACCATGACGGCCGTGTCGACGCTGCTGGCGCCGGTGATGACGCCGCTGATGGTCTATCTCTACGCACGGCGGACGGTCGATCTCGATTACGTGGAGATGTTTTCCAGCATCCTGGCGACGGTCGTCGGGCCGGTGGTGGTGGGACTGGTGGCCAACGCGGTGCTCACCCGCTGCCGAGCCGATCGGCGGATCGCGGAGCGGTTGCTCGCCACCACGTCGATGGTCGCGATCTGCCTGATCTGCGGGGTGATCGCCTTCCGCAGCCGCTCACAGATCGAGCACGTCGGCGGGCTGCTGCTGCTGGGCGTCACCTTGCACAACCTCGGCGGCTATCTGCTCGGCTATGCCGCCAGCCGGCTCGTAGGCATCAACCGCCAGGACAGTCGCACCGTCGCCATCGAGGTCGGCCTGCAGAACGGCGGCCTGGCCGCCAACCTGGCCGTCGTGGTGCTGAAGATCCCGGGCGCCGCGATCGTTCCGGCGTTGTTCTCGGCCGTGATGAACGTCACCGGCTCGGTGCTGGCCTCGATCTGGGCTCACCGTCCGCCGCAGGACGCCACCGAAATTTCCTGACCCGCGGCGGAGATGAGGTCGCTGCGGCTGACAGTGCGCCTGTTCATTCCGCAGGCGTACGGGACGCGGCCACGAGGAGGCATGCGGCCGGAGGGCCCGTCATGGCCGGGCTCGAGGCTTGCGGCCCGACGGCGCAGCCAGGTACAAGAGTCGTGGTCAGGAACCGGTCCCCGGGCAACACACGATGCGCAGCGCGCTCCGTTCGATCGTCTTCCTCGCCATCGCCGTCGTCACGTTTCCGGCGCCACATGCCGCGGCGGCCGACGGCGGCTCCACCACCGCGGCGGTTTTTCAATTCGCCACGGTCGTGAAAACGTCCGCCGGTGAACGGGATGCCTTCCTCTGGATTCCACCGCAGGCGCAGCAGGTCCGTGGCGTGCTCTTCACCGGCATGTCCTCGGCCGAGCGCGAGCTCGTCAAGGACGCCGCCGTGCGCCGCGCGTGCCGCGAAGAAAGCCTGGCGATCGTGTTCCTGCAGACCGGCATCAGCTCCGTCAACGTGCAGCAGGTGCTCGACGACTTCGCCGCCGCGAGCGGCTATCAGGAGCTGTCCGTCGCGCCCCTCTTCTTCGTCGGTCACTCGGCCGGCGGCCCCCAGGCCAAGGCCGCGGCCGTCGCCCACCGGGACCGCTGTTTCGGCGTCATGCAGTACCGCGGCGGCTCGCCCGGGATTCAGGCCAACTCCCTCGACCCCGATCCCGTCCCGCCGGGGGTCCCCGCGGTCATGATGCTGGGCCAGTTCGACGAGTTCGGGAAAGTCGCCCGGGACGAAAGCGGCCGCGAGAACTGGGAGAACGGCGTCGTCGCCATGCGCACCTTCCGCTCCGCCGATCCCCGCAACCTCGGCTGCTTCGTCGTCGAGCCCGGCGCGGGGCACTTCGCCTGGTCGGACCGCAGCGCGGCGTACTTCGCGCTGTACCTGCGTAAGGCGGCCACGCTGCGGATCCCCGACTGGTCGCCCGACGCCAAGAGCCCCGTCATGTGCCGGCCGATCGACGCGACGCGTGGCTGGCTGACGGAGCTGCCCACCCGAGCCGCCGCCAGGCATGCCCCGGCCCCGGTCGCCGAGTACACCGGCGATCCCGGCGCCGCGTCGTGGCATTTCGACCGCGAGATGGCCGAGGCGACGGTCGCGCATCACCGTGGTCTCGTCGGCAGGCGCGATCAGTTCATTCGCTGGCTGGATCCCCACACCGTGAAGGCGGGCGCACGGTTCTTCTTCGAAGAGATCGCATGGGTCGGCGACGGACAGACCTTCGAGGTTCGCCCCCGATTCGCGGAGACCTATCCGCGGCAGTACGACGGCGAAGGCCCGATCTGGGCGCAGGCCGGCCAGCCGGTCGGCAAATCGGACCAGGCGATCCGGGTGCGGCCCACCGGCGGCCCGCTCGTAGCCGTGGGGCCCAACGCCTTCCGCGTGCAGTTCGACGCCTTGGCACCCGTTCCCGGTCCCAAGGCGACCGCGTTCATCGCCTTCGTCGAAGGGGACGACCAGTGGCGGTATGCGGAGCAGGTCGGCATCGTCCGCAGCCTCGTTCTCACCGAGGGACAGGAGCAGGCGATCACGTTTCCGGCGCTGCCCGACGTGAACGCCGGCGACGCGAACGCCCTCGCCACGCCCATCGAACTGAACGCCACGAGCGACAGCAAGCTGCCCGTCGAGTACTACGTCGCCCACGGACCGGCGACCATCGAGCACGGCAAGCTGACCCTGCAGGAACTGCCCCGGCGGGCACGGCTGCCCATCGAGGTCAAGGTCGTCGCCTACCAGTTCGGGCGTGGCGTCGAGCCACGTGTGAAGCCGGCGCCGCCCGTCACGCGGGTCCTGCAGGTCCGCTGATGCCCGGGCCGCAAGCCTGGGGCTGACGTCGGCCTGGCAGGCGATGCACTTGCGCGACACGAACAACTCCGCTCCACCGCCCGGTCGCCCCGCCGCTGGTCGATCAGTGCGAGCACGTCGTCCACCTGCCGCTGGCCGATCGTGGCCCCGGTATCGGCCGCGAGCTCCCGGACGTTGTCGGGATCGATGCCGAGCGGTCGCAGGGCATCGGCGGCGGCCTTGGCGAGCGTCGCATCGTCCGTCTGGTCCGCAGCCGTGACGAGGCTCGTCGCCAGGGCCCGAGATCGCGTCCGGAGGCAGGCGACGACGAGTGCGAGCCCCTCGAGCACCGGCAGAGCATCCGCCTTGCGGCCGAGGGCCAGCGTGAACAAGGCGGCCACGCGGGAAACCGGCGAGGTGTTTTCACCGGACGCTAGCCGACTGTGGAACAAGTCTGCCCGAGCAAGATGTGCGGGATGCCGACCGGGGAAACCCTCGGCGTTTCCACCGGTCGGCCAAGTGGACAAAGGCTTGTCCACGGACAGCTAGCCACCGACGAGGAGGCTCAGCCGCACGAAACTGATCCGCGTGGTCGGGCCGAGCTCCACCTCCTCGTCGAGGCTCGTGGCCTGCCGATCATCGACGAGGATGAAAAACGCGTTTCTCGTGAAGGCATCGACGGCCTTGTCGAACTGCGGTCTCCAGTCGATCGGCAGCGGCCTGTCGACCGTCGGGACCACATCGTCGCGTCGTTCGGTCCGCGTGTCGTCGACGAGGTGCGTCGCGTCCGCTGGTTGCACGAGCCCGCGAAACACCCGGTCCCTGGTGCCCGCGTTGAAGTCCTGCACTTCCTGGTACACCCGTTCCCGGATCAATTCCCGGATCGTCATCCGCTCCCGGGGAAGCTAGAGGGCCAGCACGGAGCACACGGATCCCGAAACCGTCTCGTCGTGAACCGTCAGCGTGAGTGTCATGCCGTTTCTCGCCGTGGGGCAACCATCCATCTGCTGTTTTTCGGACGCCCACGCGGAAACGCCGCAGTGGTTCCGCGGGCGGCTATCTCCGGTTGATCTGCCCGATGATCGACCGATCCTTGATCTCCGCGTCCGCCGCGAGCATCACCGCCTTGCTGATGATGATCGACAGCGTGGCGTCGCCGTCAAATGGCAGGAACAACTTCTCGGGCGCCTCGCCAGCCCGGGGATCGGGAACGATGCACAGGTACTGGTCATTCGGCTCCATGAGGACGTTGCCCGAGCCGCAATGGATCTTGTAGGTCCGCCGGTCGCCGCGGACCACGAGAAAGCGATCCGTGAACGTGCATCTGGGTGCGATCGTCATCCGCGGCACGAGCCGTTCGAGGACCTCCTTGCGGGTCGCCGCCGTGCCGGAGAGGGCCCCGAAGGCGTATTCGTTCCAGTACGCGCGATGCCTGTCGCCCGGCCCTCCATCCTGCCAGGTCGGGTCGTTGCCGATCGACGCCACCCCGACGAACAGATCGACATCCCGCATGATCTCGGAGAACACGAGGGGTGGAATCTCCGCAAGCGGCAGCGGTTCGTGGGCGTTTCGCACGCCCCGGCCGCCGGGCCGCGCCGGCTCCGCCAGTCGGTAGAAGCGGACCTGGTCCGTGCCGAGGCGGAGATAGGTTCCCGTGCTGCTGGTATCGACGCCGCGTAGGACCAGGACCGCCTCTGAAGGAAGAGCCCTTCGATCCGGTCGCGCGTGGCCGGCAGCATGGCCTGCACGTCCGCGAGCGACCGGCGCAGGGTCTCGAGATCGTCCCGGTGATCCCGGCGGACCCGCGCCGGCACCGCCTTCAACCGTTTGCCGGCCGCGTCGAACCAGCGAAGCTCGGCCGCCGCGGCGTCGAACGCCCGCGCGAAACCAGTGGCAGCCATCTGGCGAACGCCTCGTGCACCCAGTCCGTTCCGATGGCGTCGATCAGCCCGGTCGCCGTCTCGAGCCACGCGGCCGACGGCCGTGAGGCGGATGCCTGGAGCGCGTGGGCGAGGAGTGCGACCCAGGCCGGTCGCTCTCCCGCCGGGAGCCGCCCGACGTCTTCGTTCACGGCGTCAGTCCAGACCTCGCCCGGAATCAGGAAGAACTGGGCGCCGTCTCCGATCGCCCGCGTCAGGGCGACGATCTCGTCCGCCGGGTTGCCGAGCGGGGCGGCCGCGATCCGCGAGCGACGAAAGAGCGAGAGCACGAACCGCTCCCCTACCGTGGGCGGCTCGGCAGCAAGGTCGCGAAGCACGGCGGCCGCAAGCCTGTCCCGCACGTCCGCCATCGGGCCCCGCCGGTCGGCGATCGTGATCGCGAGGGAAAGCATGAAGTCGATGTGACCGGCGCGGTCGAGCTCCCACGCGTGCGCGAGCAGGTGCTGCATGGCGAAGCCGGCCGTCACATGGATCGCCCACCCCGCGCCACCGGGAAGCGACCTGGCGTGGAGGGCCCGCTCCGCCGCCGCCAGCGCCGCCCGTCCGCGGCCCGGCGGGTCGAGGGCGAGAAGCCGCTGTCCGGCCTCGTGGCTGCCGATGTCCCGCACGGGCTCCCCGCCGCGCGTCGAGACGTCGCGGAGCAGCGTGCCGATGAGCTCGTGGGCCTGCCGCAGCGGCGAAGCGTCGCAGAGCGGGAAGCCGTCCGGCTCGACCGCCGTGGCCTGCAGGGCGTGGTCACCGGGCAGCATGCCGAGCTGCTTCTTCAACGACGTGAACACGGTCGGCGTGCCGGCCGGCGCAGGCCGCGCGGCCGGGTGCACCGCGACATCCGGCTGTGCGGCTGCGTCCTCCGTCCCGATCGCGCACAGCCGCTCCACCGCCACGGCATGCGGCCGGCCTTCGGGGGCAAACCGTTCCCGGAGGCAGGCCGCGTACTGCCGCATCGCGGCGAGGAGCGGCTCCTCGGCTGCGGCCTTCGCGACGTGGCGTTCGAGTGCCCGGACCAGGGCGCCGATGGGATGCTCGATGGCATGATCGTTGGCCGGCCTGGCGAAGGCCGTCAGGATCGTCACCAGATCGGACGCGGTGAAGGGCAGCGTCCGGCGCAGCAGCGCCCGAGCCACGGCATTGGCATGCCAGCGGCGGAGATAGGCGTCGTGTGCTGTCCCCGGGTCATCGCGGCCGGCCGCGATGACCCGATTCCAGCGCTGCGTCTGCTCGACGGCGGCGACGACGTAGCGGCAGGACTGCCGCGGATCGCCGGCGAGCAGCACGCGGCCGCTAGGGAGGTCCTTGAGTGGCACGTCGTACAGGCGGGACTGCACGGCCTCTTCCACCCAGGCGTCCACGACCGCCTGTTCGGCCGCCACATGATCAGCGGTCGCATCCGCACCTTTCCCGTGCGTTGCCTTCGCGGAAGGTCGTGGCATCCGAAACTCCAAAACTCCACTCCAAAACTCCCCGGCGCCGGATTTTCCACGACAGCCGTGCCGAGGGCCAGCCCGGCCCGAAAGCGCAGCGAACATGCAGAGAGCCGAGGCCGGGATGGCCGCGACGAACGTCCGGAGACGTGGCACGATCCATCCACCACTGATCGAGAACGACCCGAGCCTCTGGCAGGCTCAGGAACAGCTCCCGGTCAAGCAGCTCGTCCCGCAGCCTGCCGTTGATGCCTTCCATGGCCTTTGTCCACTTGGCCGACCGGGGGAAACGCCGAGGGTTTCCCCGGTCGGCATGCCTCGCATGCTGCTCGGGCAGACTGGCTCCACAGTCTGCCTAGGCGGCATCGCGACGCGATGCCATTGCTTTCTGGTATGCCTCGACGGCCACGAGGATTGTGTCCAACGTGTCGAAGACGTTGGTATCGCCTCGGTCAAAGGCTTCCGTCGCGGCCTTGATCTCGGCAATTGCGCGGACTGCGGACTGTGAAATGGGCAGAGCGTTGGGCATCTTCATGTCGACAACCTTGTTCCCCGGGTAAGGCCCAGCGTCCTGCTGAGCTTTCGCGGCATTGGACAGGACATTCTCGATCGCGTCTTGTCGGGCTGGCCGTTTTGTCACAACACGATCATGGCGTGCGTCTCACGCTGTCTACACGCCAGCCTGGCGTTCTGGAGAGACCAACCGTGCCGACGCGGGGTGTGAGTCCGGGAACAAACGCATCCGCGGAGTGGTGTTTGTCCGGAGCCGGATGGCTAGGATGCCGCAGTGGACATCAAGGGGGCCATATGGATGAAACATGCGATTCCCCTTTTCAGCACTACGCATGGCTCGGGACCTGGAGGACCGACAATGGCCGCGGTTCCACGGTCGCAATCCACATGCGACAGGTGGCTCATTGTTGTATCTACACGAGTCGCGCTGCCGCTTCCGTCCGCCTGATATGCCGTGGCTCGGAAGAACAGTTCGGGGTGGATGCTGGCACGGTTCAGTTTGTGCCAGCCGATGGCGAGGTGCATGCGCTGATCCACCAATGTCATCCCGGCCACCAGTTCTACATGCTTCTCATCCCGCGTGCGCATTTGCGGGGCGTGGCGGAGTCCGAAGGCATCTCCGCTATTCCCGAGTTGCGGCCTTCACTCTCTCATCACGATACGGTGCTGACGTCCTGCATGGCACGAGTGTCCCGCTGCGGGGATGACGATGCCGGGGCGGTCGATGGCGGGAGAGAATTGGCAGCCCGCAGTCTCATCCTTCGTCTGTTGGAGGTAAACGGCTGCCGGCGCCCCGAGTGGACGGCCGACGCAAGCGTGTTCGAACGGGGCACCCTTGCGAATCTCGTGGGCTACATCGATGAGCATCTTCGGCTGGCTCCCTCGTTGAGCGACATGTCCGTGCGCGTGGGGCTTTCGCCGAGCCACTTCGCCAAGAAGTTCAGGCGTTCGACGGGCCTGAGCCTTCATCGCTTCATCAATCGGCGGCGCGTGGGCAAGTCGCTCGAACTGCTCAAAGCCGATGCGTCCACCCTGACCGGCGCTGCCCTCGATCTGGGCTTCTCTTCACAGAGCCACTTCACTCGGCTGTTCAGCGACCACACCGGCATGACGCCCGCGAAATACCGGAAGCAGTTCAGGGGGACGGTGGGCTGACGCCGACGCTGGCAACTGTCTGGGCCTTGGCGTAACGGGGTGTGCCAAGGCCCTCACGCTCTTTTGTCTCTGCACTCCTGACACCCGTAGTATCGCGATGGGTGTGTACCACCGCGGTGCCACGACGCAACGCGATGACGATTCAGCGGACGAATCAGGCCCTTTCAATCCAGAGGAGAGTGCCATGGGATTCGTCTGGTTCATATTGGTCGGTTTGGTGGCTGGCCTTCTCGCCGGTGTGATCATGAAGGGAAGCGGCTACGGGATGCTCGGGGACATCGTTGTCGGCGTGTTGGGCGGGCTGCTCGGCGGGGGGCTCGTGCAGGCTCTGGGTATTCCATTGATAACGTTCTCAACTATGCGCACAAATGAAAAAGGCAGTCCAAAGTTGTTGGC
>CAZJHQ010000008.1:0-85407 GCA_964545915.1 uncultured Candidatus Kuenenia sp.
GTCGTGGTCGCAGCCGAGGTGCGACCAGCCGGGCGATGGCTCGCCCTCCAGGCGACCGCGGCCGCAGCGGGGCTGCGGCACGCAACGCGGCCTACGGCCGCTGCGTGCGGGCGTGTGATACGGCTCACACTTGAGCCTCGCGCACGAACCACTGCTGGGTAACGACGGCCAGGGAGGGGTTGCCCATGCCCCGGGAGCCGGCGTGGCTGACCAGCGGAGCCGACCAAGCCGCCGACGGCGGCTCGGTGCCCGTGGCGGAGCGCAGGCAGCCTCGAGAGAGCGAAGGCCTGGAAGGCTGAAGCGAACGTCCGGCGATGGGGCGTGGGCAGACCCGACCAGCGTCACTCGCGAGGTTCCAGTGTGAAGCCTATCAGTCGGTTGGCCGCCTGGAGGGCGGCCCATCGAGAGCCGGCGGCGGCCGGCCGAGCGTGGCGAGGCAGGATGCGGAGGCCACGCGTGAAGCAGGCCCGAAGGGATGCGGCGGCGAGAAATATGGCATTTCCCGGCCTGAACTCGCGCTGCGGTGGGGTTGCCCGTCGGCCTATGATGACGGGCATGGATGAGCGGGATCGCCAGGATGGCGCCGGTCGGACGCGGGAGCGGATTCTCGTGGTCTGCACCCGCTACGTGGGCGACACGGTGCTCGCGATCCCCTTCCTGCGAAACCTGCGCCGCGCCCATCCCGACGCCGTGATCGACGTGTTCGCCGAGCGGGCCGCCCGCGAGGTGCTCGCCGCCTGCCCGTACCACGACGAGCTCGTCCCCTGGGAGCGGTCGCGACGCGGCTGGTTCGCGTCGCTGGCCGGACTGTGGACGACGGCCGCCTGGCTCCGCGGCCGTGGCTACTCACGGGCCTATCTGCTCAAGCGATCGACCTCGGTGGCGCTGCTGGCCTGGCTGGCGGGCATTCCGCGGCGGGTCGGCTTCGCCAGCGAGGTCGGCCGCGTGTTGCTCACCAAGGCGGTGTTCGTGCCGCGCGGCAGGCATCAGGTGCAGGCCTATCTCGACCAGCTGCGGGCCGAGGGCGTCGCCGTCGACGACGGCCGCAACGAGAATTGGGTGCCGGCGCCGGTCGCCGCTCGGAGCAACGCCCTGCTGGCGGCGCTGCCCGCCGGCAGGCCGCGGGTGCTGCTCGCCGTGCGCGGCACCGACGCGCTGCGGTTCTGGCGGTTTGACCGCTGGGCCCGCCTTGTCGAGTGGCTCGTCCACGACCGCGGCTGCGAGATCGTGCTCTGCGGCGCGCCGCTCGACGCGGCCGCGCACCGCCGGCTGGAGGCCGCCGTCGGCCCGGCCGTCGCCGCGCACGTCCACGACTTCTCCCGGGCGGTGCCGCTGCGTGAGGCGGGCGGGCTGGTGGCCCGCATGGACCTGTGCATCGGCGTCGACACGGGGCTCGTGCATCTCGCCGCCTCCTTCGGCGTGCCGGTGGCCGTGCTCGTGGGTCCCACTGATCCGAACCAGTGGTCGCCGTGGATGACGCACAGCGCGGTGGTGCGTTCGGCGCGGGTCGTCCGCGGCCCGCTGGCAAGGCTCCGCTCCTGGCTCCGTCCGCACGGCGATCGGCACCTCCGCTGGACCCTGGGCCGGGCGTCGATGGACGACATCGCGGTGGCCGACGTGATCGGGTGTGTCGCCAGCCTCCTGCCGGCCCGCCGGGCCGATCCGCCGCCGGTGATGCGCACGATCGACCTGCGCGAGGGCGCGTTCAACTACGCGGTCTTGAGCCGCTCGGCGGCGGCGGTGCCGGCCACGAAGCCGCTGGCCCACGCCCACTGAAAATTGAAGCCCCCGATCCGGCCGTCCACGTCGAGCACCTCGCCGGCGAACGACAGCCCCGGGCAGATTCGGCTCTCCATCGTCTCCAGCCGCACCTCGGCCAGTGGCACGCCGCCGGCAGTCGCTTCGGCCACGGCGAAGCCGCGGTCGCCGACGATCGGCAAGGGGGTGGCGGTGGCGAGGGCCACGAGCCGGCGGCGGGCGTCCCGCGGCAGGTCGCCGGTCGGGGGAGCCGCCGCGAGTTCGCAGAGCGACCGGGCGAGGCGGTCGGGCAGCCGATCGCGGAGCGTCGCCAGCGCTCCCCGGCCCTGCTCCGCGACGAGCCAGCGATCGGCGGCGTCGGCCGCCGTGCCCGGGAGCCAATTGAGGGCCAGGCGAACGTCGGGATCGGCCGCCCGGGCCACGAGCCAGTGGCGGCTGATGTCGAGGACCGCCGGTCCCGACAGGCCGACATGCGTGCACAGCGTGCTGCCCGTCGTCGCCCAGAGCCGCCGCCCGGTGGCGGAGCCGAGCACGATCTCCGTCGGCAGCGTGAGCCCAGAGAGCGCCGTGATCCAGTGCTCCGCCGGCAGCACCAGCGGCACGAGTGCCGGCACGACGGGGCTGGTGAGGGTGTGGCCCAGCGCCGTGGCCAGCAGCAGGCCGCCGCCGTCGGAGCCCGATTTCGGCAGCGACTTGCCGCCGGTGCAGAGGATGACGGACCGGCTGCGGATCGCGCCAGCGTCTGTGAGCGTGACGAACTCGCCGGCCGTGGGCATGATCTCGGTCACGCGGGCCGGGTGGACGATCGTCACGCCGGCCGCGCGGGCGGCCCCGACCAGTGCCTCGAGGATGGTGCGAGCGGAGTCGGTGACGGGAAACAGCTTGCCCGTCTCCTCACGCTTCAGGGCGACGCCCGCGGCGGCGAAGAACTGCACCGTGTCCGTCACGCCGAAGCGGCGGAGCACCTTGCGGATCGCCGGGGGCGTGCTGCCGGCATAGTCGCCTTCGTGGACCGCCTCGTGTGTCACGTTGCAGCGGCCGCCGCCGGCGACCAGGATCTTGGCCCCGAGCTTGCGGGCACCGTCCACCGCCACGACGGCGAGGGGTCGTCCGGCGGCCGCCGCGGTGCGGCCCGCCCAGGTGGCGGCGAACAGGCCGGCGGCGCCCGCCCCGACCACGACGACGTCGGCGGCTGCGGGCAGGGGGCAGGACGGTACGGTTTGTGGCGGTGATGACGGGGGCATGGCGGTGGCGGGGCCGGAACGGGGATGCCCGAGTCTGGACCCGGATGGAAAAGTGATCAACAATCCGCCAGATACCCGGGAGGAATCACGATGCGGTGTTCGCAGGCTGCGTGGGCGGCGTTGCTCTGCTGGAGCGCGGGAGCATGGGTCGGGGCGGGGTCCGCCCCCGCGGCCGACTGGCCGCAGTGGGGCGGCACGTCGAGCCGCAACATGGCGTCGGCCGAGACCGGCATTCCCGAGACCTTCTTTCCCGGCAAGAAGAAGCGCGACCGGCTGGGATTCGATCCCGCCACGGCCAAGAACGTGCGGTTCATCGTCCGGCTGGGCAGCGAGAACTATTCCGCTCCGGTCGTCGCCGGAGGGCGGATCTTCATCGGCACCAACGACGAGGACCTCGACGACCCGCGGTTTCGGCCCACCGAAGGGGGCGTGTTCCTGTGCCTCGACGAGCGGACCGGTGCGCTCCTCTGGCGGCTCGTCGTGCCCAAGCTCGAGATCGACCGCGCGAAGGTGAGCGAAGATTACGACGCCATGAACCTCGGCGTCTGCTCGACGGCCACGGTCGACGGGGATCGCGTCTATCTCGTCACCAACCGCTGCGAGGTCGTGTGCCTCGACGCCGACGGGCTCGCCGACGGCAACGACGGCCCCTTTCGCGACGAGGCCTCCTTCTCGGTGCCCGAGGGCGCCGCCCCCGTGGAGCTCGGGCCGCACGACGCCGACATCCTCTGGCGGTGCGACATGCTCCGCGACCTGCCGGTCTTCCCGCACGACGCCTCCAACTGCGGCGTGCTCGTGCTCGGTGAGCAGCTCTACGTGGGTACCGGCAACGGCGTCTATGACGGCAAGGTGGTGCTGCCCACCGCCCCGTCGCTGATCGTCCTCGACAAGCGTTCGGGCGCGGTCGTCGCCCGCGACGATGGCAAGATCAGCGCGGCGGTATTCCACGGCCAGTGGTCCACGCCGGCCCTGGCGAGCGTGCAGGGGCGGCCGCTGGTGCTCTACGGTGCCGGCGACGGTGTCTGCCATGCCTTCCGCCCGATCGCTCCGGGGGGCGGCGGCGTGCTGGAAGAGGCCTGGTGGTTCGACTGCAACCCGCCCGGCTACCGCGAACGCGGCGGCCAAAAGATCGACTATTGGGCGCTGGTCCGCGGGGCGCCGAAGCAACTCGACGCCGACGGCATGCTCGTCAGTCCTAGCGAGATCATCGGCACGCCCGTCGTGCAGGGGAATCGCGCCTACGTGGCGATCGGCCAGGACCCGGTCCACGGCCCGGGACGCGGCGCGCTGTCGTGCTTCGCGCTCGACGGCAAGGGGAATGCGACCGGCACGGCCCGCGTCTGGCAGTATCTCGGCATCGGCCGCACGCTCTCCACCGTGTCGATCGCCGGCGGCCTGCTCTACGCCGCCGAGCATGCCGGCAAGGTGCACTGCCTGGAAGCCGCCACCGGAGCGCTGGTCTGGGTGCACGACACCCGCGACGAAATCTGGTCGAGCACGCTGGTCGTCGATGGCAAGGTGTTCATCGGCACCCGCAAGGGGCTGACGGTGCTCGCCGCGGGCCGCGAGCGGCGGCACATCGCCGACATCAAACTCGGCACGCCGGTCTGGTCGGTGCCCACGGCCGCGAACGGCACGCTGTTCGTCGCCTCGCAGAAGAACCTGTGGGCCGTGGCGGCCCCGCCGGCCGAGTGACCGGACGACCCGCGGGGGCGCGTGGCGGTGTGACGGGCCTGCATCGTGCCGGTCTCCGGACGGCTCTCGTGACGGTGCGTGTCGTGGTTCGACAGAGCGTCGCCGCTGCAGGAACCGGTTGCGAACCAACGCTCCAAGAAGCCCCGGGCGGGAGCCCGGGGACACTGGGCACAAAAACCATCCCGCCAACCATGCTGCACGACGGCATGGGATTCCCCCGTACAAACCCGCATCGCATGCCGTTGGGAGGCATTGCCCGCTGGAGCCGAATGCGTTCCCACGCCGCGCGGCACGATGGTCAGAGACCGCCGCCACAGCATGCGTGGCCGGGCGGTGGGCAGGTCGTGGCCGGGGCGTCAGGGACGGGGGGTGTGCCCTTCACGGCTCAGCCGATGCTCGCGGAGTAGCCCGCCGAGCAGGATGTACGGCGCGATGTCGGCCCCGTCGGAGATGTTCACGTTCTCCTGCGGGTCGGACGTGAGGTCGAACAATCCCCGGGCAAGCATCTCGCCGGCGCCGTTTTGGGTGCAGGCCTCGATGAAGCGATGGCCGTCGGTGCGGACGGCATCCAAGTTACCGTAGCGGCTGAAAATCGCCCGCTTGTGCGGCGCGGCGACGTCGGCGAGAAGGCCCGTGAGGCTGTTGCCATGGAGGTGATCCGGTCGCGGCACGCCGCACAGGTCGCAGAGCGTGGGGTAGATGTCGACGTGCTCGACGAGCCGCGAGCAGGCTCGGCCTGGGGCGACGCCCGGCGCCGCGATCAGGAGAGGCGTGCGGGTGGCGACCTCGAAGTTCGTGTGCTTGCACCACATGCCATGCTCGCCGAGTTGCCAGCCGTGGTCGCCCCACAGGATGACGATTGTGTTCTCGGCGAGCCCGAGCCGGTCGAGGGCTTCGAGCAGCCGGCCGACCTGGGCGTCTACGAAGCTCACGCTCGCCCGGTAGCCGCGGATCAGCGTCCGGGCCGTCTCGTCGGAGACGGGGCCCTCGGCCGGCATGCCCCGGTAGTGCCGCAGTTCGCCCCACTCGTAGTCGAAGACCAGCGACAAGTCTTCGGGAAACTGCGGGTTGTCGGCCAGCCGAATCGCGTCGTGCGGATGAAGGTCCCAATACTTCTGCGGTGCCACGAACGGCAGATGGGGGCGGGCGAAAAGGATAGCCCGGTCAATGGCACTAGCGCAACGGACTTCCGGCTGATGAGCGACTCGTGAGCCTCGGGAGGAGCGGCCCGGGCGTCCGGAGCGGGTTTCTCGAAACGCCCCGCGCCCGCTTCGGTGGCGTTTTTCTGCCGTCTGCGCAGACCGCGTCCCAATTCGCAGTTTCCCGACATGCGTGGGTCGCGTCCGGCACCGGTCAGAGGCTGTGAATGTCGATCCCGGGCAGCTCGTCTATCCGTCCCTGGAAGATGTCCCGGTCATCGTGTATTTGCACGAGCACGCCCCAGTCGGTGGGCGGGCCACGAGCGGGTGACACCGGTGGAGGCTCGCGTGGTTCGCCGAGGTGTGTCAGGATTTTCCGGATCGGCCCCGGCTCCGTGATGAATGCAATCAGCCGGATGTCGCCGCCACAGTTCGGGCACTCGAGCGGAAACTCCTCCCCCACCCGGGCCATGAGTTTCGCCCAGGCAATCCGCGAGGTGTCGTGAGAACGGGGCTTGTGATGCGCGTCGCAGCAGCCTCCCGTGGCATGCCCACCGGTCACAGCCTCACGCCGCTTGCCGATGTTCCCGATGGCGAGCGCGGTGACGCCTTTCCGCAGCCGGTGATTCGGCGCGAACACTCCGTGATACCGGTGCCGGTGCTTCCGCGGCGGCGGGACGAGATCGGCGAGCCGGTCCAAAAACTCAAACGGCGTGAGTTCGACGACGCCGTTGGCTCCCGGCCGGGTGGACTTCCGGCCGCGGCCCGGCCCGACCCAGTTGGCCGCTTTGTGTCTGGGCAGCACGTAGCGGATGCGGGCGATCCGGCCGTCTGGGCCGCGGATCACGGACAATCGTTCGAGCGCGAAAGGAGGGCGGGCACAGTATCTCAGCAAGTGTTCGAGGCTCTGAAAAAAGCTCGGCACATCGCGGTCGATGAGCGTGATCCGGACACTCGCGTCGATTGAAAACCCGCTGTTCTCCCAGGCGAGCATGTCGGCAGCGGCCGCGGCGTCGAGCAGCCGCTGCATGCGGAACCACCGGATCACGCGGCGGCGGACCCGCTCGGTGAGCGCGGCCAGGTCAGCCTGGGTGATTGGCCGGGCCGGCAGGAACGTCGGCGGGGCGTCGCAGTCCGCTTGATCAGCAGCCGGCACGAAGACGCCGTCGGTCACTCGAGTCCCGCAGATGCACATGGTGGTTGAGCGCTGAGCCGAAGCGATGCAGGAAGGAGATGCCGCCGAGTCGCGGGCAGCAGGATGCGGGGGCGTCGCTCGTCACACCTGCCGCAGCGCACAGCGACCGCTCGATCTCGTCAAGAAAGATCTTCGTGAGGGCAGCGACGGCTCGGGGTCGGTCGGCCAGCATGCCCCGCAGTCGCTTCGGCACGGAGATCACCCACTGTCGCACGGGCACCGGCGGGATGACGTGATCGGCGAGGTGTGCGGCGGTCTGTGCCATGTGGCGGCCGTTGCAGGACGGACACACACCGCGGCCCTTGCAGGAGAAGGCCACGACGAAGCCCGTGCGGCACGTCATGCAGACCGCGCGGGCGAATCCGAAGCAGAGCAGTCCGCACTCGAGATAGCCGCGGAGTTCGTCCTCGACGTGGCCCGGCACGGGCCGCTCGGCCGCTTCTCGCCAGGTGAGCCAGCGCTCGAGGTTCTCGGAGACGACCCTGTGGAGCGGCGTCTTCTCGGGCCGACGCCGCTCGTAACGCCGTGACGCCGCGGGGCCTCCGTGCGGGCGGAGGCGGGTTCGCGCGGGAAACCCTGTGACCGCGGCGACCATGGGCGGACCGGCAGGTGGACGGCATGAGTAAACGGCCGTACACTATCCGCGGGACGGAGCGGTTCGCCACCAGTCGAGCGCAAGGCCTGAGCGGCTCGTCTGGAAGGGGCAGCTCGGCATCAATCTCGCGGGGCTCTGCCTCGGCCCGAAGATCGGCTCGGGCGGCCGGGCCATGGTCGGGATCGGCGACAACGGCGGCCTATCAGGCGGCCCTGAACATCGAACACGGGCCCGGCGGAATCGCCCCCCGCGAGCCTACGTCGTCGAGGAACAGGGTGCCGGCCGAAGAGGACGACGAACGAGAGGCCGACCGGCACTATTGGGCGCCGCCCAAGCGAGAACTCGAGCAACTCCGACACGCCCGTTGAAGGCCATGGTGCCAGCCATGTGGCTGGGACCATGGCCCCGTCATTTTCGCTCTGCGATGGCGTGCAAGGTTTTTCCTTTTCCTTGGTTCGTCGTTGCCACTGCTTCACGTCGTGCCCGCGGCAATGGGAAATTGGCTCCCGTCCCCGATTTCACTTCACCTCGAGGTTCACGCTCGCGGAGTGGGCGTTGAACTCGGGGGCGTAGCGGCTCTGGATGTTCGCGAAGCCGCTCGACGCCGTGCCCCGGTGGGCCGCCCGCAGCGAATACTCGAAGACGTGCGTGCCCCGCGGCAGCCGCTCGAAGAACAGCTGCGTGGAGGCGTCGCGGATCGCCACGTACCAGGCGGCGCCGTCGCCGTATCGCCAGCCGGAGAGCACGTCCACCGGCTCCGTGATGCTCGGCCGATGGTCGGCGAGCTCCAGGAACTCGTAGTCGCGGTCGCTCGTCACCACGAGCCGCACGACCAGCTCGTCGCCGAGCTCGACCTTGGCCTCGCCCCGTTCCTTCACCAGCACGAGCTCCGGCCCGGCCTTCGTCATCCGCTTCACGAACAGCTGCTTCTCGATCGCCAGCTCCTCGCGGCCCGCCGCCGGCACCTTCGAGATGTTGTCGAGGTATTGCCAGTGGACGCCACCGAAGGCCAGGCCTTTGTCGGGCTTCGTGACCGTGATCGTCGCCATCTCGGGCTTGATCTCGCGGCGGGTGAACCGCTCCTCGAAGAAGCCGGTGCCGGCCTCGACCTTCGCGGGTTCGATCCGTTCGCCCCCCACGTCCACCGTCACGAGCGTCTGCGAGGCGAGCAGGTCGTCGCCCCGGCCGAGAAGGGCCCCGACGGCGTCGGCCGTCGTGCGGCTGTTCTTCCAGCGGCTGGTCCGCTTCTGCGAGAGCAGCCAGACCTTCATCGCCTCGACCGCGTCCTTGTCGCCGGCCACCTCGTCGAAGGCCTCGATGAGGATCGACTGCGATGCGATCGGGGCGTAGTGCCAGCTCCACCAGCCGGGGTGCGGGTCCCGCCACCACATCCCCTGCCAGCTCTCCTTTTCCTCACCCGGCTTCACGTCGGCGTCCACCGCCCGCTGCCTGAGGCTGTCGATGATGGAAAGTGCCGTCGGCTTGTCACCCGAGCGGGCCAGGGCGATCGCCAGCTGCCCCTGCGTGAGCCGGCCGTCGAGCTTCATCCACGACTTGCGGGCCACGTCGAAGGCCCACTGGATCGCCGCGGCCGCCTCGCCCTGCGGCGGCGCGTCGGCCGTGAAGAAGCTCCGCGCGTAGAGGGCGTAGACGCCCAGCGGCGTGAGCACGATCTCGTCGGGCTTGCCCTTCCAGAGCTTTTCCGCGCGGCGCTTCTCCTCGACAAGCCGGCCGTCGAGCCAGGGGATCGTCTGCAGGGCCGGCTGCACGTCGATCTTCGTGCCCGCCGCCCGCAGCCGGCCGAAGCCCGCCACGATGCCGAGCGTCACGCTGTCGCACGTTCGGCCGCCGGGGAGCCGTCGATTCCGCCTGGACGGCGCCCATCCCGGCCAGCGTCACGACCGCGGCCTGGAGGAGGCGGACCCATGAAAGCCCCGCGGCGGCGGCACGCTGCTCGCGGGAAAAGGATGCGGTCTGGGTCCGGCCGTCGACGTGCTGTCGTGGCATGTCAGATTCCCCCGGCCACGACCGCCAGGGCCACGCTGCCCACCGCCACCAGCACCCAGCCCATCGCGCGGGCGATCGCCGGGCGGTCGGCGTAGCGGTAGTCGCTGCGGGCGATCGCGGCCAGCACGTGGCGGTGCTCCCAGATGCCGGCCAGCGTGGCGGCGATGCCCAGGGCGATGAGCGTGCCGCCGGCGATCCGCGTCTTCAGCGGCGTGAACCCGACGAGCCGGCCGTCGAGCCCCATCGCCGCCTGGCCGAGCCGCTCGATGCCGAAGCCGAGCGAGATCATCGCCAGGCTGGTGCGGATCCAGGCCAGGAGCGTGCGGTCGGCCGCCTCGCGATTCCGCTCGCGGGCCAGTTCGTTGGGGAGTGAAACGTCGTCGCCGGCGGGCCGGTCAGGGGCGGTCGTCATGGCGCCCAGCATACCCGGGCTGCGGCCGGGAGAACGTCAGCCGAGCAGCTGCCGGGCCAGCGAGAAGTAGATCACGAGCGTGACCATGTCGGTGGCGGCGAGGGCCACCGGGCCGGCGGCCACCTGCGGCTCACGGGCGAACAGCCGCAGCAGGTTCGGCATCGCCACGCCGATCGCGGCGGCACAGACCACGCCGCCGGTGATCCCGCCGAGGAGCGCCGCGGCCACGGCCCGCTGGCCGAGCCAGGCGAGGGCCACGAGGGCCACCGCCGCGGCGCTGGCCGCGCCGAGGAGCATGCCTGTCAGCGACTCGTGCCGCACGGCCCGGAGGATGCCGCCGAGCGACGGCGGTCGGCCGTGGAGCCGCTGCAGCGCGATGCTCACCGATTGGATGGCCACGCTCTCCGCCAGCGCCAGCACCACCGGCACGAACAAGGCCAGGGCCACCGCCTTCTCGAGCTCGGCCTGAAAGAGCCCCGACAGGAAGGCGGCCATGATGCCGCCGGCGATGTTGGCCAGCAGCCAGGGAAACCGGCTCTTGAACGCCGCCACGGGAGAGCGGGCGTGCGAGTCCTCGAAGTGGACGCCGATCAGCTGGAACAGGTCGTCGAGATCCTGGCGGCGGTCGACGTCGGCGAGTTCCTCCGTATAGAGATCGACGTCCACGATCCCGAGCATCCGCCGCTCGTCGTCCACGACCGGGAAGGCGAGCAGCTTGTGGAGCAGGAAGAACTCGCAGGCGTCGAGCACCGTGGCCGCGGCCGGGATCGTGACCACCCGGGTGACCATCACGTCGCGGATCGGCGTCGCGTCGGGTGAGAGGAGGAGCCGGCGGGTCGGCACCACACCGGCCAGCCGCCCCGCGGCGTCGAGCACGTAGAAGTAGATGATCCGCCCCTCGGGAGGCAGCGCGCGGGCCGCGGCGATCGCCTCCCCGACCGTCTGGTCGAGGGCGAGGCGGGCGAAGTCGGCCCGCATGTGGCGGGTGACCGGGTCGGCGAGGTGGGAGGCGGCGGCGGAAGGCATGGCGCGTGCGGGTGGTCAGGTCGCCGAGCCGGCGACCGCCTGCTCGACGAAGGCCGGGGCGGCGATCGTGGCCTCCGACAGGAGCGTGTAGTTGGCGGAGACGGCGTGGATGCGGCGGGCCAGGTCGGCGTCGAAGCAGCGGAGCACGAGCCGCAGCGGGCGGCCGCCGCGGTGGGCCTCGGCCAATGACTGCGCCGTGAGGCCGATTTCCAGGTTGAGGGCGTCGTTGCTCGTGCAGGCGACGAGCGCCCGGGCATGCTCGATGCCGGCGCGGTGGAGGATGACCGGCCGGGTCGCGTCGCCCACGATCACCGGGCAGCGGGGGTTGGTTTCGCGATGCAGCTCGTCGTCGGCCTGCGGGTCGACCACGACCACGGGCGTGCCGCGGTCGAACAGGTCGCGGGCCACGGCCGTGCCGACCGACCCGAGCCCGCAGACCACGACGTGGTTCCGCAGCCGGCGGGCCCGGAACTCGTTCCGCAGGTGATCGGCCGTGCCGGTGACGACGAACACCGCCAGCAGCGAGGCCGTGATCGCGATCAGGAGCACGCCTGCGAACATCAAGGCCACCCCGAAGAGCTTCACCCAGGCGGGCGCGTCGAGGAGGTTGATGTCGCCGAAGCCGACCGTTGTGACGACGGTCGTCGCGAAGTAGATGGCATCCACCCAGGAGAGGCCGAGGGTGAGACGAAAGACGACGATCGCCGTGGCGTAGATGCCCGCCAGCAGCGCTGGGACGGCGATGAACTCCATCCGCATGGGCCGCCGGGCGATGGCCGCGGGCCGGCCCGCGGTCGGCAGGAGTGCCGCCTCGCCCGTCGGTGGAGCCAGCGCGGCCGCGACGAAGGCGGCGGCGGCGATGTCCGCGGGGGCCAGGGCGGCGGCGATCCCGAAATCGGACTCGAACCGCCGCGCCAACCGCGCCTGGGAATGACGCATCACGACGCGGACCGCCGGCGCCTCGCCACGGACTTCGAGCGCGGCCTCCAGGTTGTCGATGTCGTTGGCCGTCGTGAGCACGACCGCCTGGGCGGTGGCGACCTCCGCCTCGCGGCGGGTCGTGCGGGTGCGGAAGTCGCCGCGCACGAACCGGGCTCCGGCAGCCAGGGCGCGGTCGATCCGTTCCGGGCTCGTCGCGTCGTCCGAGACGACCGTCACCGGGCAGCCGCAGCCGCGCAAGGCCTCCACGACCTGAAGCCCGAACCGCCCGAGACCGAAAACGACGACGGCACGCATGGCCGCGAAGTATAGGCCGCTTGGCGGCGGTGGAGCCGCGGTCGCCGTGTCACGGGCTCGCCCCGGTCGGTCGGCGGTCCCCGCGCTGGAGAGACGAAAGGGAGTTCAAGCGGTTCGCCGCATGAAGCAACATGTGGGTGAGGATCGTCCGGATGGGCTCCGGCTTGGGTGGAAGGAGGTGAGCAGGATGTCGCCACCGCAGAGGGGGGTGGGGCGCAAACACCCCGCGGTGCCGGCGCCGGTGCTCCCACGCCGGCGGCGTGTTCCAGCCGAGCTTCACGAGTTTCGTCCGCCGCCCGCCGCGGGGTGGAATGCCCTTCCGGGCCCCGGAGTCCGACTGTTTGGATCCCGGTTGAGATGCCGATATTATTAAGAATATCTGTCCACGAAAAGGAAGGTCGGTGTGCGAGATGCGACGTGTGTCCCCGTCACTCCTGATGCTCCTCGCCCTGGCGGCGCCGACCGACGCGATGGCGGCCGAGGCTGCCGCCGGCGCGACTCTGGCGGCGGCGCCCGACGCCGCCAAGCTCGAGTTTTTCGAGAAGAAGATCCGGCCGGTGCTGGTCGAGCATTGTTACGAGTGCCACTCGGCCGAGGCGGCGAAGTCCGGCAACCTGGAGGGGAAGCTGGCCCTCGACTCCCGGGCCGGGATCCGCCAGGGGGGCGAGAGCGGGCCGGCCGTCGTGCCGAGCGACGTGAGCGCCAGCACCCTCATCAAGGCTCTCAAGCACGAGGGTCTGGAGATGCCCCCCGGCGAGAAACTCTCCGCCGACGTGATCGCCGACTTCGTCACGTGGGTGAAGAACGGCGCTGCCGACCCGCGCGACGGGGCCGCCGTGGCGTCCGGCGCGATCGACATCGAGGCGGGGCGGAAGTTCTGGTCGTTCATTCCTCCGGTGGCCCATCCCCGGCCGGCGGTGCGCGACACCGCCTGGCCCGCGCGGGAACTCGACTGGTTCATCCGCGCGACCCACGAGGCGAAGGGTGTCACGCCCGTGCCGGCGGCGACCCGCGAGGAGTGGCTGCGGCGGGTGACCTTCGACCTCACCGGACTGCCGCCCACTCCCGAGGAGCTCGACGCATTCCTCGCCGACCGGTCGTCGGAGGCCTTCGCGACGGTCGTCGAGCGGCTGCTCGCCAGCCCGCACTTCGGCGAACGCTTGGCCCGGCACTGGCTCGACGTCGCCCGTTACACGAACGACCTGGGCGGCACGATCGAAGCTGTACAGGCACCGCACGCGTTTCGCTACCGCGATTGGGTTGTGAACGCATTCAACGCCGACATGCCCTACGACCAGTTCCTCCGCCTGCAGCTCGCCGGCGACATGCTCGCGGAACCGAAGGACGATCATTTCACGCGGCTCGCCGGCCTCGGCTTCCAGGGCCTGGGGCAGCAGTTCAGCGGCAACGCCGTGGGCATGGTGAATAAGAAGTCCGCCGACGAGCTCGACGACCGGGTCGACACCGTCACCCGCGGCCTGCTCGGCCTGACGGTGTCGTGCGCACGCTGCCACGACCACAAGTTCGACCCGATTCCGACCCGCGATTACTACTCCCTCGCCGCGGCCTACAACGGCGGCAAGAGGAACGTGGTGTTGCCGCTCGCCAGTCCGGAACAAATCAAGGCACGGCAGGACTGGCTGGCGCGGAAGTCTGAACTCCAATCGCAGGTCAACCAGATCATCAGTGCAGAGTCTGAACGGGTCGCGCGGGCGGAACTTGTGAAGCTCGCTGTCTACCTGGAGGCGGCGTGGCGGGCGCATGTCCTCGCCGCGCGGAAGCTCCCGGATGATGTGCCGGGTCTTGCGAAGCGGCTCGGCCTCGATCCCATCCTCCTCGGCAATCTGGCGAAGTCCGTCGGCTTGAAACAGCTCGTCAACGGCGGCGACTCGCTCAAGGCTTGGCAGGAGGCGGTGGTGGCAGCCGCTCCCACGGCGACGGTACGTGATGGCGACGTCGACGTTCCGCCCGCGATCGCCGCGGCATCGCAGCGGGCGGCCGCGGTCGTCGCCGAGGCTTTCGCGGACCTCGACCGGCTCCGCCGCGAGCAGCAGGAGAAGAAGCCGAAGCCGGAGCCGCTGAAGCCGGAGCACGACCTGGCCCTCAAAATCCTGTTCCAGAACAACAAAGCTCCCTTCACGCTCAAGCTCGAGGAGCTCTCGGCATTCTTCACGGCGGAGGCGAAGCAGCGTCACGAGTCGCTCACCCGCGAACAGGCCGAGCATGCGAAGACGGAGCCGCCGGACCCGCCGCTGGCGTATGCCGTGAACGGCGGCGGGGTGCCGATGAAGATCAACATCCGCGGCAATCCCGATCAGCTCGGCGTCACGGCGCCGCCCGGGTTCCTCCAGGTGCTCTCGCGGCCCGCGGCCTCGGGCACCTCCGCCGCTGCGTTCACCCGGCTCGACCTCGCCACCGCGATCGCCAGCCGCGACAATCCGCTCACCGCGAGAGTGTTCGTCAACCGCGTCTGGCACCACCTCTTCGGCCGCGGCTTGGTCGGCACGCTCTCCAACTTTGGCCATCTCGGCGAGCGGCCCTCGCATCCGGAGCTGCTCGACACGCTCGCCGTGCGGTTCATAGAGCATGGCTGGTCGACGAAGTGGCTGGTTCGCGAGATCACGCTCTCGGCCACCTACAGGCTCTCGAGCCAGCCCGACGCCGCCAACCAGCGGCTCGACGGCGACAACCAGCTGCTCTGGCGGATGACGCCCCGGCGGCTCGAATTCGAGGCCTGGCGGGATGCGATGCTGGCCGTCGCCGGAAAGCTCGATCGCACGCTCGGCGGCCCGCCGCTGACCGCCGACGGGAAAAAGGAGGTTCGTCCCGAGGATCCCTCCCAAGGCCGCCGCACGCTCTACAGCTTCGTCAGCCGCTTCCAGCCCAACCCCACGCTCACGCTCTTCGACGTGCCCGAGCCCAACGTCACGAACGAGCGCCGGACGGTGACGACGATTCCGCAGCAGCAGCTCTTCGCCCTCAACAGCCCCTTCATCGTGGCCATGTCGAAGGCCTTTGCCGAGCGGCTCGGCAAAGAGGCGGCCGACGACACCGCCCGCGTCGACCGGGCCTGGAAGCTCGCCTTCGCCCGCAGCCCCGCGCCCGAGGAACGGCAGGCGGTGCTCGGCTACCTTCAGGCGAACGGGAACGACTGGCCGCAGGTGTGCCATGGGATCCTGCTCGCAAATGAGTTCCTCTTCCTGCCGTAAAGGGGCTGGCCCGCCGCCTTCCTTTCCTACCGGAGCGTCTGCCATGGAACCCCACGTGATCACCCGCCGCGACCTGCTCGCCACCACGGCGCAGAGCATCGGCATCGCGAGCCTGGCCGCGGTGCTTGGTGCCGATCAGGACGCTGTGCTCGGTGCCGAGGCATCGGCCGCCACAGGCCCGCTGGCGGCCAAACCGCCGCACTTCGCCCCCCGCGCCAAGCGGATCATCCACCTGTGGATGAACGGCGGTCCCTCGCATATCGACACGTTCGACCCGAAGCCGGCGCTCGAGAAGTACGCCGGCCAGCGGCCCGATGCCGTCAATCTCGCCACCGAGCGAACGACCACGGGGCTCATGCCGTCGCCCTTCCGGTTCTCCAAACACGGCCAGTCGGGCATGGAGATCAGCGAACTCTTTCCGCATCTCGCCCGGCATGCCGACGACCTGTGCGTGATTCGCTCGATGCACACCAACACGCCGGTGCACGAGGCCTCGAACTGGCTGATGTTCACCGGCTACCCGCAGCCGATCCGGCCGTCCTACGGCTCCTGGCTGCTCTACGGGCTCGGCTCACCCAACGAAAACCTTCCTGGCTTCATCGTGCTCGGCGAAGGCCAGCCGGTGAACGGCCCGTCGAACTGGAGCAGCCGGTTCCTGCCGGGCATCTACCAGGGCTGCCAGGTCTTGCTCCCGAGAGACAAGTACGACCCGCGGAAAGTGCTCGATAACCTCGCCGACCCGTACGCCGCCGTCGATGCCCAGCGGCAGCGGCTCGACTTCGCGCAGCATCTCAACTCGATCCACCTGCGGCGGCGGGGCGAGGACAACGCCTTCACCTCGCGGATCGCATCGTTGGAACTGGCCTATCGGATGCAGACCGCGGCCTCCGAGGCGTTCGACATCTCGCAGGAGACCGCTGCGACCCACGACGCCTACGGGATCACCAGGCCGATTTCCATGTACCATGCCCACGGTCCCGTGAATGGCCACACGTTCGCCCGCAACTGCCTGCTCTCCCGCCGCCTGCTCGAGCGGGGCGTGCGGGTGGTGCAGATCTACACCGGCCCTAGCCAGCCCTGGGACACCCACGGAAACAACTCCAAGGGACAACAGGCGCTCGCCGCCGCGGTCGACCAGCCGATCGCCGCGCTCCTCCAAGACCTCAAGCAGCGGGGACTGCTGGACGACACGCTCGTGGTCTGGGGGGGCGAGTTCGGCCGCACGCCGACCACCGAAGGCGCATCCGGCCGCGACCACAACCACTACGGCTTCACGATGTGGCTCGCCGGCGGCGGCGTCCGCGGCGGGATGGTGCTCGGGGCCACCGACGAGTTCGGCTTCAAGGCCATCGAGAGCCGGGTGCACGTCCACGACCTCCACGCGACGCTGCTCCACCTCATGGGGCTCGACCACGAGAAACTCACCTACCACTACAGCGGTCGCGACTACCGCCTCACCGACGTCCACGGCCGCGTCGTGAAGGAAATTTTCGCTTAACGGCCGTCGCCAGGCTCATGCCAAGACGATCGACGCCGTGATCCGGTCCCAGCTCGACCCGCCCGCTGCGGCGGGTTCGATCCGCGGAGCGGGTATTCGTTGACAACCGTTCCGACATGTCTCGATGCACGGCTGCGCGAGGAAGCATGCCGTCTCCCCTGGCCAGGCGTCTGCGAATCTCCACGGGGGCGGCTCAGAACCGCGGACCGGGCTTGATCACAAGCGGCCCGATGTCCGTCAGCGTGCCGGCCTTGACGTCGATCGCGTTCTTCGCCCCCCGCCGGTCCTTCGTTTCGCCGGCGATGACATACCCGATGTCCGGAGGCACGCTGTCGATGCGAAACATGCCATGGCGATCGGTTTCGACGGTCGCCAGCCTCTTCTGCGGCGCATCGGTGCGCGGCGGCGAGTCGAGCATCACCGTCGCTGCGCCGACCGGCTTGCCCATCTCATCCACAACCCTGCCCTCGATCACGCCGGTCTTGGCATCGGGGATCGCCTTGATCGTGCCGTCTACGGCAAATTCCACGGCCGGTGGTGTGGCCGACGCGGACGCCGTCAGAAGCGCCATCAGCAACACCGCCGCCATCATCGGCCAAACAACTCCAAGCAGTTTCTTCATGACGAATCTCCTTTGCGAAATCGGCTCCCGTCCCCGATTTCAGGTCACTTTACCTCCAACGCCACGCTCGCGGAGTGGGCGTTGAACTCGGGGGCGTAGCGGCTCTGGATCCGCGCGAAGCCGCTCGACGCCGTGCCCCGGTGGGCCGCCCGCAGCGAATACTCGAAGACGTGCGTGCCCCGCGGCAGCCGCTCGAAGAACAGCTGCGTGGAGGCGTCGCGGATCGCCACGTACCAGGCGGCGCCGTCGCCGTATCGCCAGCCGGAGAGCACGTCCACCGGCTCCGTGATGCTCGGCCGATGGTCGGCGAGCTCCAGGAACTCGTAGTCGCGGTCGCTCGTCACCACGAGCCGCACGACCAGCTCGTCGCCGAGCTCGACCTTGGCCTCGCCCCGTTCCTTCACCAGCACGAGCTCCGGCCCGGCCTTCGTCATCCGCTTCACGAACAGCTGCTTCTCGATCGCCAGCTCCTCGCGGCCCGCCGCCGGCACCTTCGAGATGTTGTCGAGGTATTGCCAGTGGACGCCACCGAAGGCCAGGCCTTTGTCGGGCTTCGTGACCGTGATCGTCGCCATCTCGGGCTTGATCTCGCGGCGGGTGAACCGCTCCTCGAAGAAGCCGGTGCCGGCCTCGACCTTCGCGGGTTCGATCCGTTCGCCCCCCACGTCCACCGTCACGAGCGTCTGCGAGGCGAGCAGGTCGTCGCCCCGGCCGAGAAGGGCCCCGACGGCGTCGGCCGTCGTGCGGCTGTTCTTCCAGCGGCTGGTCCGCTTCTGCGAGAGCAGCCAGACCTTCATCGCCTCGACCGCGTCCTTGTCGCCGGCCACCTCGTCGAAGGCCTCGATGAGGATCGACTGCGATGCGATCGGGGCGTAGTGCCAGCTCCACCAGCCGGGGTGCGGGTCCCGCCACCACATCCCCTGCCAGCTCTCCTTTTCCTCACCCGGCTTCACGTCGGCGTCCACCGCCCGCTGCCTGAGGCTGTCGATGATGGAAAGTGCCGTCGGCTTGTCACCCGAGCGGGCCAGGGCGATCGCCAGCTGCCCCTGCGTGAGCCGGCCGTCGAGCTTCATCCACGACTTGCGGGCCACGTCGAAGGCCCACTGGATCGCCGCGGCCGCCTCGCCCTGCGGCGGCGCGTCGGCCGTGAAGAAGCTCCGCGCGTAGAGGGCGTAGACGCCCAGCGGCGTGAGCACGATCTCGTCGGGCTTGCCCTTCCAGAGCTTTTCGGCCCGGCGCCTCTCCTCGACGAGCCGGCCGTCCAGCCAGGGGATCGTCTGCAGGGCCGGCTGGACGTCGATCTTGGTGCCCGCCGCCCGCAGGCGGCCGAAGCCCGCCACGATGCCGAGCGTCACGCTGTCGCAGGTTCGCCCGCCGGGGAACCAGGGCCAGCCGCCGTCGCCGTTCCGCAGCGAGGCCAGCCGCGTGAGGGCGGCCTGCGTCTCGTTCTCGGCCCGCGTGGCGTCGAAGAGGAGCGCGATCCGGGCCCGGGCCTCCTTCTCGTCCACCGCATCGCGGACCCACGGCGTCTCGGCAAGGAGCGTCTTCACGAGATCGGCGTTCTTTTCCAGCGGACTCTCGAGCGCCGCCGTGCCCTTCCACTGCTCGAACACCCTGCCGATCCGCGGGTCGCTCGTGGCCAGGTGCCGGGCGAGCGCGTTGGCGTAGAGCCGAGTGAAGAGGGTCTCGGTGCTCTCATCCGACTGCTCCATGATCGAGGGCAGGGCGAGGACGGCATACCAGGCCGGGTTCGACGTCGCCTGGACGACGAGCGACTGGCTCTGGATGTCGGTGCCGGCGCTTTGGGCGAGCCGATCGAGCGACACCTTCCGCGTGCCGGGCCCGCGGATCGTGACGGGCACCGACTCGCTGACGAGCACCTTGCGGGGCAGGACCGGAATGAAGGCTTCCTCGCCGTCGGCCGCCTTGCCGGCGGCGCCGGTGGCGAGATAGCGGAGCGTCTCGGTGCCGTCGGCCACCTTGACGGTGAACACGACCGGCTTCGAGTCGCCGGCGGCGAGGTCGAAGGGCAGGCTGGTTTCGCCGACGATCAGCCCCGAACGGTCCGCATCGGTGCGGGCGTCGGCGAGCGCGAACTTCACCGTCCCGGCAAGCCGGCCGGTGGACTTGTTGCTGAGCTTGACTGGGATCTGCACGACGTCGCCCGCGCGGAGGAAGCGGGGCATGACCGGCTCGACCATCAGGTCTTTTATAGACACGCAGCTATCGACAATTGACCCGCTGCGGAGCGCCGCATCGTGGGCCAGGCCCTTGAACTGCCAGGTCGTGAGCGTGTCGGGGAGCGTGAACTCGATCGACACCACGCCATCCTTCCCGCTCGAGAGCGCGGGCAGGAAGAACGCCGTCTCGACGAGGTTCTTCCGCGGCGGCGGCGGGGCGGCCGCGGCCGGGCCCGGCTGGCCGCCGGGACCCTGCGGGTCGCCGGCTTTGTCCTGTTCTTCGATTTCGCCGCCCGGACCACGGCCTGGTTTCGTGGCGGCTTTCCGGGCGTCCATCGTGGCCGCGTCCCCATCAGCCATAATCTCCGCAGCAGGCGCAGCAAATGCGAGCTCCATGCCGTCCCGGCCCCGCATGAGCATTCGGCCGCCGCCACCACCCTTGCCCCCGTGCCAGCCCATCGCCGGCGTGCCGAACGGATCCCGCAGCACGCGGTAGGTGACCTGCGGCACGATCACCTGCGGCACGTCGAACTGGCCGCGGATGTGACCCAGGCCCTCGCCGCGGTTGGTGAACGACAGGTTCAGCCAGCTCGCCTCGCGGCGAAACATCCCCATCAGGTCGCCCGGCCAGGCATGCGCGGCCAGCGCGTCGAGCGACTGGTCGTAGGCGAGCGCGAGGAACTCGGCCGCGACCGGGGCCGCCGGCCCGGCCACCGGATCGGCCACGCTCGTGATCTTCGCCCGCCAGATCTCCTTCGCCCCCGGCTCGAGCCTGCGGGTGAACCGCTCCCACTCGATGGCGAGTTTTTTGTTGGTCCACGGCACGTCGATCGTGCGGCTCTCGGAATGGAGCCGGCCGTCGCGAACCATCCAGGCCCGCACGGTGAACCCGCCGCGATGGGCGTCGGTGACCTTCAGGCTCACCGGCCACTGCGTCCGGCCCGGCTCGGTCCAATACCGGGCGAGCGTCCTGCTGGCCTGGGTGATCTCGACGAGCGCCCGACCCGCCTCGTAGCCCGTGCCGACGAGGGCTGAGAACTCACTGGCGGGCTCGACCGACTGCTTTGCCTTCTTCATCACGAACGCCCGCTTCACGCCATACCGCCGCGCGGCTGGATCGACCACCTCGATCAGTTGCTCGGCCTTCACCGCCGGCACGTCGCCGGCCGCCGGGATCTCGAACACCCCCTTGTAGATGCCCGCCGGCAATTCGACCGTGGCCTCGATCTTGCCGGTGGCCTTGTCGGTCGTGATCTTCTGCGTGAACGCGGCCTCGCCCGTGGCCCAGGTCTGCGGGTCGGCAGGGTTCGGCTCGACCGGCCGCCGGCCGGCCGCCGGGGCGGCTCCCTTGCCACGGCCGCGGAACGGCCGCGGCACAGGCACCGGCCCGCCGTGGCCGCCCAAGAGGTCGCCACGGGCCACCTCGGCCGGCTGCACGAGCCGCGACACGGTGAGCGTGCCGGCCGCCTCGCGGGGCTGGCCGTCGAGCGTGGTCGTGCCGACCGTGAGCTTCACGGCGGCGGGCTTGCCCCCCTCCCCTGTGGCCTGCCATTCGGCGGCCGACACGCTCGCCTCGACCTCGGTGTAGCCGACGCTCACGCTCCGTGTGTCGCTGCGGGTCTCGCCGCTGGTATCCGTGACGTCGGCCACGACGGCATACGTAAAGACGGGCAGCGACTCCTTGGGCACCGAGCGGTCGGGCTGGGCCGTGAACGTGACCGCGAACTTCCCGGCGTCGTCGGTGACGGCCGTGCCGCGGGCGATCCGCTGGCCGCCCGCATCGAAGGGCAGCCAGGGGTAGAACCAGCGGCACCAGAAGGGCCAGCGGACCTGCCGCGTGACGTGCCAACTCACCTTCGCCGCGGACACCGGCAGGCCCGTGTAGGTGGTGGCCGTGCCGGAGAGCGAAACCTCGCCGCCGAGCGGCGGCGACTTTTCCGGCGCCGCGAGCTTGACGAGGAACTTCGGCCGCTTGTACTCCTCGACGCGAACGCCCACGCCGCCGCCGAAGCCGTCGTTACCCGGGGCCTGGGCCTGGATCGACCACTGCCCCGGCAGGGCCCCGGTCGCGATCGGAAAATTGCCGTGAAACGAACCGTTGGCGGTCGTCTTGTGAGTGGCCTTGGCCACCTCGCGGCCATTGGCGTCGCGGAACGTGACCTCGATCTGGCGATCGGCCACGGCGTGGTAGTCGGCCTTCTCGAAGTCGCTCGCGCAGGCGATGCCCTTGTAGTGGACGATCTGGCCGGGGCGGTGGATGCCGCGGTCGGTGACGAGCACGAGCGACTTCGTGCCCGCGGGCCGCTCGTGGCGCCACACGTGGGTCGAGTCGGTGGCGGTTGAGTGCCGCTTGCCGCCGAGATCGGCCGTGGCGACGACGACGATCTCCTTCTGCTGCGGGGCGGAGAGTTCGTAGCGGCCCTCCTTGTCGGTCGTGGCGGTGCCGGCCGCGGCGAATGGGGGCGGGCCGCCCTGCTCGCCGCGGACGAAGACCTTCACCTGCGCGCCGGCCACGGGCTCGCCCGAGGCGACGTTGACGACATGGCCTGCGACCGCGACGGGCCCGCCCTGTCCCGCCCGCTGAATCTCCCGTTGGCGTGCATTTCCGGCGGCCTGCACGTCGGCCGCGAACACGCCGGCTCCCTGCTCGGCCAAGATCGCCAGGTTCGTCACCCGCACCAGCGTCGCGAACACGACGTTGTCCTTCTCGCCGAAGTCGGCCTTGTGACTGGCGATCACCCAGTAGTCGCCGGGCTCGAGTGTGGCGGCGTCGAACGTCGGCGCGACCGGCAGGTCGTGGTGCCGGTGCCGGTAGTCGTCGGTGGCCGGCAGGTCGGCGGCGTGCTCCTTGACGGCGGGCAGGGCGAGAATCGCCCGGCGGTCGGCGTCGTCGAGCCATTGGGCGTGCGGCTTGCCCGCCTTGAGCCGTGCCATGAAGTCGGCCTTCGCCAGTCGGAGGTGGACCTTGGCGAGGTTGCGGTAGCTGACGCGGATCACGGGGAACGGCGCGGCCCAGGTCGATTCCGTGAACAGCTGCAGTTCGCGGCTCTCGATCTCGACGACCAGGCTGCGGCACATCGCGCCGCCCGGGCTCTTGGGATGCGCCTCGGCCCCGGCGGCGGCGATCTTCCGCGCCTCGACGAGGTCGCCCGGCTGGCCCTGGCCTTGATGCTGCCCAGTATGTTGCCCGTCGCCCTGTCGGATCAGGCTCGCCAGGTGAAAGCGACCGAGCGAGGCCGTCTCGTGGTCGCCCGCCCGCTCGATGAAGCCGCGGAGGGCCGCCTCCTTGCGGTCGAAGAGATCGCCCGCGTCGCCCGCGGCCACGGCCACGCCGCTTGCCCACACGATCCGGTCGAGATCGGCCGCGAGGAAGGCGGTGCGGTCGGCGTCGGTCTTGTGGAAGGCGAGGAGGTCGCGATACAGCCGGATCGTGTCGAGGAGCGGCGAGTCGGTGTCGGTGACCTTCTTGTCGTCCTCCGGCTGCCACGCCACAAACTCGTCGGCCGTGCCCAGGGCGGGTGACGTGGCGGCGACCTCGAAGGCGTCCTCCGGTGCCACGAGCCCGCGCTCGCCGGAGCTTGAAAACTCGATCGCGTCACGGACGATCACGTCCCACACCGTGGGCCGGTAGGCGTCGGCCATCGTGCCCTTCTCGATGACCGCCGACCATGCGGCGACCGGGAGCTTCTGGAGGGCGGCCCGCTCCGGGCTGCCGGGAGCCCCGACCGCGACGGCGAACCGCCTGCGGATCTCGGCGACGATGCCGGGCAGATCCCACTCGGCGAGCTTCGCGAGGTCTTTGGTGTCGGCGCCCCCCTGCGTCCGCTCTTGATACCGCCAGCGGTTCATCTGGAAATAGCCCCAGGTCCAGTTGGCCCGGATGGCTTCGAGCACGTGTTTGGTCTCGGCGGGCGCCTTCTCGATTACGGCGGCGAGGCGGATCACCCGCTCGGGGTCGTCACCGGGCCGGTCGCCCGTCTCGGCGAGTACCCGCGTGGCGATCGCCCGGGCCGCCTCGTCCCAGGCCTGGGCCTGCACGGCCGCGGCCTCGACTCCCGCGAGAGCCTGCAGGGCCGTCTGCGGCTTGCCTTCGTCGAGCGCCTTCTGCACGGCCTTCCAGGCCGCGGGCCGGTCGACGGGGGCGGGCGCTTTCTCGTCGCCGGCGGAGTGTTGCATCGCGAAGTGACCTCCGAGGGCGACCAGCAGAAATAGGACGGCCGCAGTGCGGGCGGGACCGGAGCCGCGGCTCCCGGAAACGACCTCTCGTACGGTGGTGGGCATGGGACGGGTCTCCAGAAGGTGAGCGAAAGTGTATGCGGCTGGAGAAAAACGTTCGTTCCCGGACGGCTGCGGGGCGAGGCAGGAACGGACTCGTGCATTGGACGCGCCCGGTTGCGGAAAGGTTCCGAGGTTTTTCCTCCGCACCGGCCGCGCCCCCCGCTCTGCGGCCCGCGGGAGGCCTTTTTTGTCGTTTTTCCGCGGTCGCGGCGGGTGCCGACGGCGTGGCCCGAGGGCTGGGCGGGTGCTATATATGGATTGGTGAATTGCAGGCTGTCTGGCGGAGCGAAACGCCGACACCCTTGGAAGAGCACGCTGAATGTCGCGTCGGCCGCAGCCGGTCCGGCCTGTCCGCGACCAGGAGGTTCGATGAGCCGCTCCGCCCCCGCATCTCACGGTTTCTTTGCCACCGCAGTCTGCGCGATGGCGTGGGGTGCCTCGGTCCTGCCGTCCGCCGCGGCCGATGGACCGTCATTCAACCGCGACATCCGCCCGATCCTCGTAGAAAACTGCTTTGGCTGCCACGGGGCCGACAGCGCCGGCCGCAAGGCCGGCCTCCGGCTCGACGACCGGGACGCGGCGATCGAAAGCGGGGCCATCGCTCCTGGTGATCCCGATTCGAGCGTGGCCCTCGACCGCATATTCTCCGCCGATCCCGACGAGGTGATGCCCCCGCCGGCCGTGAAGAAGGTGCTCTCGGCGGAACAGAAAGACCTGCTCAAGCGGTGGATCGCCGCGGGGGCCGAATACCAGCCGCACTGGTCGTTCATTCCGCCGAAGCGACCCGAACTTCCGGCCGTGAAGAACCAGTCGTGGGTCAGGAACCCGATCGACCGGTTCATTCTGGCGCGGTTGGAGGCCGAAGGGCTCGCGCCGGCCGCCGAGGCCGACCGTCGGACGCTGGCGCGGCGGGTTTCGCTCGACATCACTGGCCTGCCGCCGGAGCCGGCGGTGGTGGAGGCGTTCGTCGCCGACCCGCGGCCCGATGCCTACGAGCGATTCGTCGATCAGCTGCTCGCCGCACCCGAGTGGGGCGAGCACCGCGGCCGCCACTGGCTCGACTATGCCCGCTACGCCGACACGCACGGCATCCACATGGACAACTACCGCGAGATGTGGACCTACCGGCAGTGGGTGGCCAATGCGTTCAATCGAAATCTTCCGTTCGACCAGTTCACGATCTTGCAGCTTGCCGGCGACCTCGTGGCCAAGGAGGCCAAGGGTAGTCCAGACGACATCCTCGAGCGGCAGATCGCCAGCGGCTTCAACCGCTGCAACATCACGACCAGCGAAGGGGGAGCCATCGACGAGGAATACCTCGTGCTCTACTCTCGCGACCGCACCGAGACGACCTCCGCCGTGTGGCTGGGCCTGACGACGGGCTGCGCCGTCTGCCACGATCACAAGTTCGACCCGCTGTCGCAGAAGGAGTTTTACGAGCTCGCCGCGTTCTTCAACAACACGACGCAGAAAGCGATGGACGGCAACGTCCAAGACACGCCCCCGATCGTCGTGGTGCCGAAGCCGGAAGATCGCTCGCGGTTTACGGCCATCGAGGGCGAACTGGCCGCTGCCCGCAAGGCGTTGGAGGCCCGCAAGCGGGCGGCCCGGCCGGAGTTCGAAGGCTGGATCAAGGCGGCCACGCCGGATGCCGTGGCGAAGACCGCCCCGCAAGACACGCCGCTTCTCGAACTCGACCTCCTCGAAGGGGAGGGCACGAAGACCCGCGCCAGAATCGGGGGCAAGGAAACAGACCTGCCGCTGACCACGACCACGAAGTGGCAGGCCGGGCCGAGCGGGGCGGCTGCGGTGCTGCTCGACGGACGGGCAGCCGAGCTCGACGCCGCCGGCGACTTCGAGCACGACCAGCCCTTCAGCGTGACGTTTTGGATCCGGCCGCCGGCCAACGACACCGCGTATGCCGTGCTCGCGCGGATGGACGAGCAGGGCTCCCAGCGGGGTTGGGATGTCGGCGTGGAGCGTCGCCGGGTCGGGTTCCATCTCGTCCATGCATACCCCGACGACGCGATCAAGGTGGTGTCGTCGTCGCAGCTCACGGCCGACGCCTGGACGCTGGTCTCGGTCACGTACGACGGCTCGGGCAAGGCCGAGGGCGTGAAGATCTTCTACGACGGCAAGCCGCAGAATGCGAAGGCCGAGACCAAGTCCTTCAAGAAGAGCACGATCAAGACCGATACGCCGCTGGTGATCGGCGGCCGGTCGGAGGCGGCGACGGCCCACGGCGTGGGCCTGGCGGGCATTGAGCTGTGGGGCCGCGCTCTCTCGGCCGGCGAGGTGGAGAGCCTCTCCCGTGCCCAGGCACTCGCGCAGATCGTGAAGCTCCCTGCCGAGGAGCGGGTGAAGGCAGCCGGCGGGCTCTTTGACTGGTGGCATGCGAACTTCGACGAGCCCTCCAAGGCGGCCAAGGCTGCCGTGGTGAAACTCGAGGGTGAACATGCCGAGATCCGCAAACGGGGCACGATCGCCCACGTGATGCACGAGAAGGACGAGATGGCGAAGGCCTACATTCTCGACCGCGGCGAATACGACAAGCGGAAGGATGAGGTCACGCCCGGCACGCCCGCGATCCTGCCGGCCTTCCCGGCGGAACTGCCGAAGAATCGGCTCGGCCTGGCGAAATGGCTCCTGCTCGAGGATCACCCGCTCACCGCACGGGTGACGGTGAACCGGTTCTGGCAGGAGGTGTTCGGCACGGGCCTCGTGCGGACCGCCGGCGACTTCGGCATCACCGGCGAACTGCCGAGCCATCAGGAACTGCTCGACTGGCTGGCCGTCGAGTTCCGTGAGAGCGGCTGGGACGTGAAGAAACTGTTCCGGCTGATGCTCACGAGCGCCACCTACCGGCAGTCCGCCGCCGCCACGCCTGACAAACTCGCGAAAGACAACGCCAACCGGCTGCTCTCGCGGGGCCCGCGGTTTCGGATGGACGCCGAGATGGTCCGCGACGCGGCGCTTGCCGCCAGCGGCCTGCTCGTGCGGCAGATCGGCGGCCCGAGCGTGAAGCCCTACCAGCCGGATGGCGTCTGGGAGGCCGTCTCGATGGGGGGCAACACGAACCGTTACCAGCGAGACAAGGGAGACGCCGTCTATCGTCGGAGCATGTACTGGTTCTGGAAGCGGACGGCGCCGCCGGCGTCGATGGAGATCTTCAACGCCCCGTCGCGGGAGAACTGCACGGTGAAGCGGGAGCGGACCAACACGCCGCTCCAGGCCCTCGTGACGCTCAACGACACGCAGTTCGTGGAGGCGGCCCGGGTGCTGGCCGATCGCGCCATCCAGGCGGCCGGCACCGACGACGCGCGGATCGACTTCATCGCCACGCGGGTGCTGTCGCGGCCGTTCGCCGCCGACGAACGGGCGATCGTGACGCGATCGCTCGCCGACCTTTCGGCCTGGTATGCCGCGCATCCCGACCAAGCTGCCAAACTCGTCGCCGTGGGAGACGCCAAAACGACGACGGGCGACGCCCCACAGCTCGCTGCCTGGACGATGCTGACGAACGAAGTCATGAACCTCGACGAGTTCCTGTGCAAGTGAGGAATCTGCGATGAATCCACCCATTCTGTCGCCGGTCGATGAGCTCGGCCTCAGCCTCACCCGCCGCCGGTTCTTCGCGCAGGGCAGTCATCTGCTGGGCGGGGCCGCCCTGGCGACGCTGCTCGCCGAGCACGGCCACGGCGGCACCGCGACGCCATCCGCCGGCGTGGAGCGGGTGGCGGGGGCGGTCGGCCCGCATTTCGCCCCGCAGGCGAAGCATGTGATCTACCTGCACATGGTGGGCGGCCCGCCGCAGCAGGACATGTACGACTACAAGCCGAAGATGGACGAGTGGTACGACAAGGATCTCCCTGAGAGCATCCGCAAAGGCCAGCGGCTGACGACGATGACTTCGGGCCAGTCGCGATTTCCGATCGCGCCGTCGAAGTTCAAGTTCGCCCAGCACGGCCAGTGCGGCATGTGGGTGACGGAACTGCTGCCCTATACGGCCAAGATGGTCGACGAGATGTGCTTCATCAGAAGCATGCACACCGAGGCGATCAATCACGAGCCGGCGATCACCTTCATGCAGACCGGCAATCAGATTGCCGGCCGCCCGTGCCTCGGCGCGTGGCTCAGCTACGGCCTGGGCTCGCTCAACAAGGACCTGCCCACGTTCGTCGTGCTGGTGGCGCGTTCGACGAAGCCGGAGCAGGCGCAGGCGATTGGCGCCCGGTTGTGGGGAAGCGGCTTCCTCCCTGGCGAGCATGCGGGCGTGAGCCTCCGCAGTGCCGGCGACCCGATCCTCTACATCAACAACCCGCCCGGGGTGTCGGCGGAGGTGCGGCGGAAGACGCTCGACGGCCTCCAGGCCTTGAACCAACGCACGCTCGAGCAGATCGGCGATCCCGAGACACGAACGCGAATCGCCCAGTACGAAATGGCGTTTCGGATGCAGTCGAGCGTGCCCGAACTGACGAATCTGGCGGGCGAATCGGAGAGCACGCTCGCCCTGTATGGCGACCAGGTGAAGAGCCCCGGATCGTTCGCCAACTCCGTGCTCATGGCGCGGCGGATGGTGGAGCGGGGCGTGCGGTTCGTCCAGATCTATCTGAACCACTGGGATCACCACGCCAACGTGGTGGGTCGGCTGACGAACGGCTCCAAGGACATCGATCAGCCCTGTTACGGGCTCGTGCAAGACCTGAAGGCCCGCGGCCTCTTGGACGAGACGCTCATCATCTGGGGGGGCGAGTTCGGCCGCACGGTCTACTCCCAGGGGGGCCTGTCGCGGCAGAACTACGGCCGCGACCACCACCCCCGCTGCTTCACGATGTGGATGGCCGGCGGCGGCTCGCGGCCTGGGCAGATCTATGGCGAAACCGACGACTTCTCCTACAACATCGTGAAAGACCCCGTTCACGTTCGTGACTTCCATGCCACGGTGCTGCACCTCATGGGTTTCGACCACGAGCGGCTCACCTACCGGCACCTCGGGCTCGACCAGCGGCTCACCGGCGTCGAGCATGCCCGCGTGATCCCCGACCTGATCGCCTAGACTTCGATCGGAGTCTCGTGACCGACCACCCATCCCAGACCGACCCGCCGCCCGCCTCCGGCGCCGGCACGATCCGTCCGCTCGACGCTTTCGAGCGCCGGGTGCTCGGCGTGCTCATCGAGAAGGCGAAGACCACGCCCGACCAGTATCCGCTGTCGCTCAACGCGCTGGTCACCGGCTGCAATCAGAAGAGCAACCGCGATCCCGTGATGACGCTCGACGAGGAGCAGGTGATGCGGGCCGTGGCGGGGCTGCGGCAGTGCGGCGCGATGGCGGAGGTGTTCGGCAGCGGGAAGATCCCGCGGTATCGCCATCTGGCCTACGAATGGCTGGGAGTCGAGAAGGAGGAACTGGCGATCCTCGGTGAACTGCTGCTGCGTGGCGAGCAGACCGAAGGGGACCTTCGCGGGCGGGCCAGCCGCATGGACCCGATTCCCGATCTCGACATTCTCCGCGGGCATCTCGATCGGCTCGCCGATCGCGGGCTCGTCATCTGGCTTTCGCCGCCGGGGCGGGGGCGGATGCTGACGCACGGCCTCCTGCCGGCGGAGAAGCTGGAGAAGGTGCGGATGCAGCTGGGGCTGGCGGGGGCCGCGGTGGCGTCGCCGTCCGCGGCCTCGACGGCCGACGTGGACCGCGTGGCCGAGCCGGTGCGGGAGCCCACGCCCGTGAGTCCCTCTCCGCAGGCGGCGCCGCCGGCCCGCGACGCCCTCGCCGATCGCGTGGCGGAACTGGAACGCACCGTGGCCGACCTGCGGGACAGGCTCGCACGCCTGGAGACCGATCTCGGGGGCTGACCGGGAGTGCAGCGATGCGAAGGCGAGCATGGCTGGTCGTGTTGTGGGCCGCGGTCTGTGTGCCGGGTATCGCGACGGCGGCGGAACTCGTGGCCCTCGAGGGCTGCACGCTCGTGGCCGCCGAGTGGGCCGACGGCGACAGTTTTCCCGTGCGGACGGCCGACGGCGTCGTGCACACCGTCCGGCTGTACGGCGCCGACTGCCTGGAAGCCCATGTGTCCGGTGAGACCGACGCCCGGCGGCTCCGCGGGCAGCGGCGGCACTTCGGCATCACCGGCGTGCGGCCCGACGCCGCGACGTCGATCGCCCTGGCCAAGGATCTCGCCCGCCAGGCGACGGCGGAGACGCGGCGGTTCCTGTCCCGGCCGTTCACGATCCACACGAGTTACGCCGACGCCCGCGGCGACGGTCGCCACAAGCGGATCTACGCCTTCGTGTTCGACGCCGCCGGGCGGGATCTGGCGGCCCACCTCGTCTCGCAGGGGCTCGCCCGGGCCTACGGCGTGGCCCGCACGACGCTCCGCGGTGACACGGCGGAGGAGTATCGGGAGACGCTCGCCGACCTGGAACTCCAGGCGGCCAAGCGCGGGGCGGGCATCTGGGCCCACACTGACTGGGACGCGCTGCCGGCTGAGCGGCGCCGTGAGCGGGAGGAGGCCCGCGAACTGGCCGTGGCCGTCGACGGGGCCGGGCTGCCGCCGGGCGTCGTCGTGGACATCAACTCGGCCTCGCGGGCGGATCTGATGCGGCTGCCGCGGGTCGGCGAAGCGCTCGCCAACCGGATCATCGAGAGGCGGCCATACCGCCGGCTCACCGACCTCCTCGAGGTCGACGGCATCGGGCCGGCAACCTACCGCGAACTCAAGCCGATGCTGCGGATCGAGCCGCCGCCCGCGGCTGCGGAATGAATCTCGCCCGCCGCGGCGCCATGGCTCGTCGCCGGATCATTCCGGCGTCGTCTCCTGCGGCTTGGCCGGGGACGATCTTCGCGCGGCCAGCGCACCACCATCGGGACGCGGAGCCCGCGACTTCCGCCCCTGCCGTGACGAACGAGTGACTCGTCAAAGGCCGGCTGGGACATGTGGCCGGGGCCGTACGGTCAGGGAGGTGGCTGCCGCACTGATCGGCGCGAGCTGACCCGACCAGATTCGGGAAATGGTGGCCGCCACCGAACGGATGACGTTCACCGGCGACGAACTGCGGGCGATCGACGAGCATGTGGTGGACGGCCGCATCAACCTCTGGCTCAAGCCCGCGCCTGACCAGCGACCCTTGGGCACGTCACGGGACACCGGAGTTGTGGGGCTGAAACCCGAGGTCCGCTGGCGGTTGGGCCGCCCCCGACCGCGGCTCACTATCCGTGGACAAAGCCCTTCATGGCCCTTGTCCACGTGGCCGACCGGTGGAAACGCCGAGGGTTTGCCCGGTCGGCATGCCTCGCATCCTGCGCGGGCAGACTTGTTCCACAGCCTGCAAAGGCTGCCGCAAATCCTCCGGGATCACGAAGTCCTCGGTGCCGCTCCCGTCCGGCTCCTGGATCAGTTCCAAGGTGTCGATGCGCGGGATTTTCACGTCGCGATTCTCGATCAATGCCGCGATCGTCTTGGGGGAGATTTTCTCGAGGTTGGGGAGCGCGAGATTCCCCGTGCGCGTGGCCAGGGCGTTGGCAATCTCCACGGCATTGGGAGCGTCGATGGCGGTCAGGCCGGTGTGCAAGACCGGGCCGTTGGCATACCCCGCCAACGCCTTCGCCGTTTCGGCATCCAACGACTTGAGGCGGCTCAGCGGCATGCATCTGGTCCACCGGATGCGATACAATTCCACCTCCACCCCCGGAAACGCCTGGGCAAGTTTCCTACCTGCTGCAGTGTCAGGCTCTCGATCACTGCCTCACAACTCGTTGGGTGACCAGTCCCCGGCAGGGTTCGCGGCCACGCGTGCGGCTTCCGGTTTCAGCCAAGGCCTCGCCTCCAGCCGCACACGCTGGTTCTCTTGGTCAAACCCTGTTCGTAAACCCGCATGTCACTTGCTACAGGAAATCCAAGCGTGTCATCACTGACGTGGATCCGGGTTTTCAGGCTTGCTGTGCAGACTCAAAATCCGATGTTCAAACGATCGCGGCCGGCTCGATGCCACGGACCACCGATGCTGGCGCCGGCCCTGTCGCTCCTGTCTGCTTGCGTCGCAACCGTGACGCCGATTCTGGCGGCGGCCCCTCCGAGTGAGGCCCGCCCCCCGAGCGCACTCGATGTGCCGGCGATCCGTCGCTATTTCGCGGCGGACGACATCCTTCCGTCCCTGCCCGCTCCGGCGGTGTTCGGCGTCGAACGCGTCGCGGCCTTTGAGGAGCACGATCACTTCGCGTACGTATCCGGCACGACGTCCGACTTGGTGCGGCGGACCTTCTACTTCCGGCCGAACCTGATCGTCATCGACGATCAGGTGGACTCCCGCGTCGCCAGCCAGGCACCTCGGCTGCTCGACGCCGTCGTTCCCCGAGCCGCGGAGGGCGTGCGGTTTCGCGGGCAGTCACTCCTGCCACGCGCACCTGATGCGGGTGAGTCGAGTGGTGGGCGAGCCGCCCGGACGCGATCGCTGCAGATCATCGGTTTCGCGAAGGACGGCGAGCCGATCCTCCCTGCCTGCTCGGCGGAGCAACGGAGAGACGACGTGCGGCTGGAGCTGGTTGAAAAGGGGGGCGCAGCCGGCGGCCGCACGATTCGGCTGTGGCTCCCAAACGGTCCGGCGAGCGGCCGGATTGAAATCCTTGACCACGACGACAAAAAGCTGGTCCCCAATCGCCTCCTCCCCGCGGGGATTCTGCCGTCGGACATGGGAGCCGTGCAGCGCCGCCTGCAGTGGGATCTGCCCTATCAAACGGGCACCGAAACCGTTTGGGACACCGGCCACCCGTCGACTGAGCTCAAACGCATGGTTGAAACCGGCCAGATCAAGCCATGTCGCACCGTGGAGATCGGCTGTGGTACTGGCAGCGATGCCATCTATCTGGCCAGCCAGGGTTTCGACGTCACGGCGATCGACATCGCGCCGACCGCGCTCAGCATTGCCGCGCGAAAGGCTGAACAGGCGGGCGTCCAAGTCAATTGGATGCTTGCCGATATCCTGAACGTGCCGCCGCTCGAGCCGTTTGATGTCGTCTACGACCGCGGCTGTTATCACGAAGTGCGCCAACGCGATCCGGGGGCCTACGTGGCCGCCGTCAAGAAACTGACACGCGACCGTTCGAAAGTCCTGATCCTCGCCGGCAACGCGAACAAGGACACCTATTGGCGGTTCGAGGGCCCGCCCCGTGTCAAGGAACAAGACATCCGCAGCGACTTCACGAACGGCTTTCGCCTGCTTCAGCTGCGGGAATTCCGCTTCGATCCGGCCCGGGGCCAGAAACAGGGGGCCCTGGCATGGTCGATCCTGCTCGAACGAGGCGACTGACAGTCGCCTCAGTCCGGCCCGAGGGGCCGCGTCTCCTCGCCGGCCGCAGGAATCATCCCCGGGCATAGCCCGCGGAACCCGGCATTCAGGCTGGCCAGCGGACGCGAGGCACCGCGGAGCCCGAATAGCGGCCCCGCATCCGCTCCCCCCACTCCACCAATTTTTCTCCCAAGACCTACACGAAGGGTTTGGAATGGCTTCGCGACTTTGTCCCGGTGAGCAGCCCGACTCGTGAGGATCAAAAACGCCTTGTTTTCTAATGCCGGAGGAGGGACTTGAACCCACACGCCCTTGCGGGCAACGGATTTTGAGTCCGCCGCGTCTGCCATTCCGCCACTCCGGCTCTTGAGGGCGTCGCCGCCGCTCCAGAGTACGCCACTGCGCACGGCTTTGCCAGACGCGGTAAAGTTGAGACGCTCGCAGCGGCCAGGGCCCTCCCAATGAACGTCGTCGTCTTCGAGGATCGTGCGGTCGCCCGGCTCGGCGTCGTCGTGGCCGCCCGGCCAGCCTGCGATATCACCATCGGCACCCGTACGCTCTTCGAACTGCTCGGGCACCTGGGGCCAGTTCGCCGCATCGTTCGGCCGCACCTCGCCCGGCATCTTGCCGACCTGACGGGCGGACGGATGGCGATCTGGGGCGGAGCGGCCGACTCGGCCCCCGCGCCGCCGGCGTCCACGCACGGCGCGCCGACGCTGCTGGTCAATGCCCGGCTGGTGCCGAGTCGCGGCCACCTCGTCGCCCTGCGGTCGATCGTCGAGGCCGGCCGCCGCTGCCTCGTGCGGGCGGGTGCGGACGTGGCGGCCGCCCTGCTCCATCCCGCCGCGGCCGGCCAGGGGGCGGACCGGGCGGTCGTCGAGGCGGTGATCGCGCGCGGCGGCGACGCGATCGACGGCATCGACGACGTGGCGCTGCCAGAGCAAGACGCCGCCTTCACGCTGCTCGAGCAGACGCACGACGTCGTCTCCGCGCATGAGGCCGCGCTGGCCGACTCGCTCGCGCTGCGGATCGACGGCGGCGGGTATGCCGAGATCCGCCCCGGCCTGTTCGTGGCGGAAGGCGCGACCGTCGCCGACTGGGTCGCCGTGCGACGCGGGCCGGTGGTCGTGGACCGCGGTGCGGATGTCGGGCCGTTCGTGTGCCTCGACGGGCCGGCCTGGATTGGTCCGGACGCACGGATCAGCCCGCACGCTTGGCTGCGGTCCGGCGCGGCCATCGGCCGCGCGTGCCGCGTCGGCGGCGAGGTCGAGGCGAGCGTCCTGGAGCCCTTTTCCAACAAGCCGCACGACGGTTACCTCGGCCACAGCCACATCGGCAGCTGGACGAACCTCGCCGCGGGCACGATCACCGGCAACCTGAAGGTGACATACGGCCCGGTGCGGCTGCACGACCTGCTGCCCGACGGCAGTCGGGCCACGATCAATACGGGCCGGCAGTTTCTCGGCTCCCTCGTCGGCGACTTCGTGAAGTCGGCCGTCAACACGTCGCTCGCCTGCGGGGCGCGGATCGGCGTGGCCGCCACGGTCGGCGGCAGCCCGCCGGAACTGGTGCCCGCGTTTCACAACATGCTCGTGGGCGGCCCGGCCGGGAGTCGTTCCACGGCCGAGCAGGCGGCCGCGATCCTCGAGCGGATGATGGCCCGCCGGGGCCTGGAGATGCAGCCCGCGGACCGCGACCTGCTCGCGGCGTTGGCGGAGCCGGCGGGCCCGGCCTGATCGGGGCGGCCCAGGACCACCGTGCCGTGACGCGGGCAGCGGCTTACAATGCCCGCCGCCGGTGGTTCGGGATCTCCAGTCGCCAAGGGAACACCACGTGTCGATCAAGGAAGCCTACGGGAGCGGCCGCTTCGGCCTGTCGTTCGAGCTCTTTCCGCCGAAGACCGCCGAGTCCGAGGCGACGATGTGGCGGACGGTCGAGGAGCTGATGGCCTACGGGCCGCAACTCGTGACCTGCACCTACGGTGCCGGCGGATCGACCCGCGGCAAGACGCTCGACATCGTCGCCGGTGTCCGCCGCCGGCACGGCGTGCCCGTGGCCAGCCACCTCACCTGCGTCGGCAGCACCGTCGCCGAGTTGCGGGCCTATTTGGCCGAGGCCCGCGATCAGGGCGTGGCGGCGATCGTCGCGCTACGCGGCGACCCGCCGCAGGGCGAGCAGTCATTTCGACCCGTGGCCGGTGGCCTGCGGTACGCGGCGGAGCTGGTGGCCCTGATCCGCGGCGAGTTTCCCGAGTTCGCCATCCTCGTGGCCGGCTATCCCGAGACGCATCAGGAGGCAGCCAGTCCGGCGGCCGACCTCGAGAACCTGAAGCGGAAGTGCGACGCCGGCGGCGATGTCGTCGTCACGCAGCTGTTCTACGACAACGACGACTTCCTGCGGTTCCGCGACCGCTGCGCGGCGATCGGGATCACGGCCCCGATCGTGCCGGGCGTGATGCCGGTCACCAACTACGCCCAGATCCGGCGGATCGCCGGACTGTGCAAGGCCCGGCTGCCGGAAGCCTTCACGCGGCCCTTCGAGGCCGCCGGCGACGACGAGGCCGCCCAGTTCGAGGCGGGGGTTTCCTACGCGGCTCGCCAGGTGGAGGAACTGATGGCCGCCGGCGTGCCCGGTGTTCACTTCTACGTCCTCAACCGCTCGCCCGCGACGGTCCGCGTGCTCGGGCACGTCGGCCTCGCGCCGCGGTGACGGTGGGGGCCAGTCACGGCCCCAAGAAGCCCCGGGTGGCAACCCGGGGACTCCGGGCATGAAGGCCGCCCGCCCTTCCATGCCGCACGAGGGCTGCGGTTTCCCCGGTTCGCACTCGCATCGCATGGCAAGCGGGACGGTAGACGCCCCGGAGTCCCCCGGCTTCCGCCGGGGGCTTTTTGTGGGAGCGGCGTGCTGAACCAAGAAGCCCCGGGTGGCAACCCGGGGACTCCGGGCATGAAGGCCGCCCGCCCTTCCATGCCGCACGAGGGCTGCGGTCACCGCGGCGGCTGGTCGTCGTCCATGGTGCGGATGTAGCTCCGCAGTCGCTCCAGTTCATCGGTGACGTGCCGGAGCTTGAGCATGTTCTCCACCCGCTTCACGAGCTCGACCCGGTTCACCGGCTTGGAGAGAAAGTCGTCGGTGCCCGCGTCCACGGCCCGCTCGATGTCGCCGAGCTCGCCGAGCGCCGTCACCATCAGGATCATCGTCGGGCTCGTCGCCGGGTCGGACTTGAGCCGCTGGCAGACCTCGAAGCCCGAGAGCTTCGGCATCATGACGTCGAGGAGGATCACGTCGGGCTTGAAGGCTGCGACCTTGTCGAGCGTGTCGGCGCCGTCCACGGCCGTGGCGATCTCGCAGTCGATGTCGGCGAGATAGACCTCGAGCAGCTCGCGGTTGGGCTCGTTGTCGTCCGCGATCAGGACGCGGCTCCGCCGGGTGGCGGCGCCGGACGGGGCGGATTGGGCCTGGGACTTGGGCATGGCGGACCGCAAGGGGTGGGTCGGGGCGTCAGGGGCACTCGAAGAGCGACTGGCTCTTCACGATCGCCAGATCGTCGGGAAACGTATGGTAGGCCTGGATCAGCAGACTGCGGGGGCGGGTCTCGACGTTGATCCACGACAGGCCGCCCAGGGCCAGCCGGCCGCCGGATTCGAAGCGGTGCAGGAGCCCCCGCTTCGACCCCTCGACGACGAGCTCCTGCTGGAACGACCAGAACACCTCCTGCGCGACCGTCTCGAGCTGGAAGCAGGTCTGGTAGCCGGCGCCCCCCCGGCAGTCGAGGCGGTCGCTGCGCTCGCCGGCGATGCGGTGCGAGAGCAGCCGACGCTTCTGCGGGAGCGGCTGGGCGAGGCTCGTGGCCACCTCGGTGAGCGTCAGGCCGTCCTTTCGCCAGGAGATCAGATGGCCGGCCTCGGTGATCGCGATCGTGGCCGCGTACCCGCCGCGATCGACGGACCGCGTGGCACAGATCACGAACAGCTCCGGATGGAGCACGCGGCCGTAGAGCTGGAAGACGAGCTCTGCGACCTTGGGGCGAACCGAGAGCACGATGACAACGACTCCGGGAACTCGCGATGGACCACGGAACGACCGCGGTCCTCCAAGAACCTCCCGCCTATGACCGCGATTATACGGCGGTGCCTGCGCAGCCACCAAGCCGACCACGACCGGCGCTGTTCCACGGGAAAAACCGCCGCTCCATCGCGCACCGAATGAAAGTACGGCGACTCTTGACAAGACCGCAGGGCGCCGCCCGCGACGGGCCGCGCGGTCAGACGAGGCCCACGAGCACGTCGTACACCGCATGCGTGCCGGCGGCGATGCCGAAGCCGCGGACGACGAACAGGATGGCGAAGAACATGCCGGCCAGCGTGCGGAAGGTGAAGCTGTAGAGTTCGAAGTGCTCCCCCAGCGGGCCGACGTAGTGGGCCGCGCTGAACAGCAGGCTGGAGGTCACGAGGCCGACGATCGCCGCCGTGACGGGCGCCGCCCCGAGCCGCTCGCAGAGCCAGATCAGCAGGGGCAGCAGGAGCAGCCGGAAGAGCACCTCCTCATAGAGCCCGGCCCCGCAAAACCCGATCAGGCGGGCGAAAATGCCGTCCCAGCCGGCCGCCACCGCCAAGGGCCAGAGGCGGTCCTGAAGGCGGGCCAGGCCGACGAGGGTCGCGGCCCAGAGGAGGCATTCCGCGGCCATTCCCGCGAGCACGGCGGTGCTGAAGTGCCAGCGATCGTGCTCGATGTGGTGCCAGGCGAGCAGCCCCAGCACCGTGAGTGTCGGGAGCAGGAAATAGGCTCCGAAGCCGAGGGCGTCGAGCAGCTGCCGCAGCCAGACGTCGGCACCGTTGCGCGGCGATCCACGGCCCAGCAGGAGTACGCCCCCCTCGTAGGCCAGCACGAGCGGCAGGGCGAACACCAGACTTGTCAGCGGCGTGCGCGACAGGCTCCAGTAGGATTCCGGCGGCGATGCCCGTTCCGCCTCTTCGCCGCCGTTGCCGGCGTTTGGCTCGACATCGGCGGCGAGCGGCGCGATGTCGTCGTTCCATGCCGGCGGATCGGCTGGATTGCCGGCCGCGTGCGGATCTTCGAAAAAACGGCTCATGAACGTTCCGGGATTGAAGGGCCTGCCGTTTCCGCCGCCGAGAAGCACAGCATTTTTTTCGCGCTGCGGCAATGCTGGCGCTGATGGCAGCCGGCTTTCGCGGGGCCAAGCGGCAGTGCTCGCGGCCACGGGGCCTTGCATGGTGCGGCGATGCCCGCGCGTCCTTGACAAGCCGCAGTGGCTCCACAGAATCACGCCCATCGGTCGATGACGTGAACCGCAGCATGAGCGACACGGCACGCGAGACCCGCTCCTGCGGTTTCGCAACGCCAGGCCGACAGGGTTGAATCGCAGGCATCGGTGCGGAGTCGGAAAGACACAAAGGGGGGCGACGACTTGAGGGATCGACAGTCGACGACCTTGGTCGTGGCCTGGATGTCCCCCCCGTTTTCCGGCCCCGCACCGCGTCCGAGCGACGCAGTTGCCGGCTGTGGTGCCCCGGCCGGTAGAATGTCCCGCTCCGTTCAAGGTCGCGGGAACAACCATGGCACGATGCCTCGTCGGGTGCGGGTCGAATCTCGGCCGGCGGCGTGAACAGCTCGACCGCGCGGTCGAGCTGCTGCGGTTCATGCCGGGCGTGCGGATGCTGGCCGTGAGCCGCTATCGTGAGACCCGGCCGGTCGGCGGGCCGGTCGGCCAGTCGCCCTATCTCAACGGCGCCTGCCTCCTCGAGACCGACCTCGGCCCCCACGACGTGCTCGGGCTGCTGTCAGCCGTCGAGAACACCCTGCACCGCGAGCGGACGGAACGTTGGGGGGAGCGGACGCTCGACCTCGACCTGCTCCTCTATGACGACCTCGTCGTCGATGAGACGACGCTCACCGTGCCCCACCCGCGGATGGCGACGCGGCGGTTCGTGCTCGAGCCGGCGGTCGAGATCGCCGCCGATTTCCCGCATCCGCTCGCCGCCTGCTCGCTGCGCACGCTGCTCGACAACATCTCGGCTCCGCATCCGCTGGTCGCCGTGGTGGGCGCGCCGGGCAGCGGGGCGGCCGAGGTCGCCGCGGCCGTCGGTGACGCGGTGCTCGCTCGGGTGATCCACGCGCCCCGCCCGTTGCCGATGCCCCTGCCGGCGGTGGGCGTGGAGCCATGGCACGACCTGATCGCCGCCTGGGTGGAGCCGCTCGCAGCGGCGTCGTGGCCGGATGATCCGCACGGCACCGTGATCGACTACTGCCTCGACGCCATCGCTGCGGCGGCCGCTGGCGGGCTGTCGCCGACCGATGCGGCACGGCTCGATACGGCGCTCGAACGCGCGGCACGGCGGGCGCCCGTGCCCCACGTCGCCATTCTTCTCGTCGCTCCAGTCGACGTGCTCGAGGAGCGGATCGCCTGCCACTCTCGGCGGATCGGCCACCGCAGCGACGGCTTCGCCGGCCACCAGCCGGACACGGCCACGCTGTGTGGCTCGGCGACGACGAGCGCGGCGCTCGCGGCGATCCAGGAGCGGCTCGTGCGCCGCCTGCGCGGCCCCGGTCTGCGCAGTCCGCTGGCCCCCAAGGCCGTGGTCACCGTCGATGCGTGCGATCTCGCGCGGGCCGTGGCCGAGGCCACCGCGGCCGTCGAGGCGATGGTCTGATGCCTGGGACGATTCCGCTCATCGACACGCCCGCGGCCATGCGACAGGAAGTCGTGGCCGCCCGCGCGGCCGGCCGGCGGATCGGTTTCGTGCCCACGATGGGCGCGCTGCATGCCGGACATGTGAGCCTCGTGGAGCGGGCCGCGCGGGAGTGCGACGCCGTCGCCGTGTCGATCTTCGTCAATCCGACGCAGTTCGGCCCCGGGGAGGATTTCACCCGCTATCCACGGACGCTCGCCGCCGACCTGGCGCTGCTCGAGCCGCATGGCGTCCGCTGGGTCTATGCGCCCGAGGCCGCGGCCGTCTACCCGCCCGACGATGCCACGCGGATCGTCGTCGAGGGGCCGGCATGCGGCTTCGAGGGGGCGATCCGGCCCGGGCACTTCTCCGGCGTGGCCACGGTGGTGTGCCGGCTGTTGCTGGCGGTGCCGGCCGACGTCGCCTATTTCGGCGCCAAGGATTGGCAGCAGACGCTCGTCGTCAGGCGCATGGTCCGTGATCTCGGCCTGCCGGTTGGGATCGTCGTCTGTCCGACGGTGCGCGAGGCCGATGGCCTGGCGATGAGCTCTCGCAACGCCTATCTCTCGGCTGCCGAGCGGGCGCGGGCCACGGCGTTGAATGCCGCCCTGGAGCAGGCCGCGGCGGCGTGGGGAGCCGGGGCCGACGTGCCGGCGATCGAGGCGGCGATGCGCGAGCCGCTCGTGGCCGCGGGTGTGGCGATCGACTATGCCACGGTCGTCGATGCAGAGTCGCTGGCATCGCCGACCGCGGGGCGGCCGGCGGTGGCGCTCGTCGCCGGCCGGCTGGGCACGACGCGGCTGATCGACAACCGCGAGCTGGCGCCACGGTCGGACGGAGCTGGCTGATGCAATCGACGCTGTTTCACATTCCCGCGCACCTCGGCTCGCTGCCGCTGTTCGGCTGGGGCGGCCTGCTCGCCCTGTGGGCGGTGCTCGGGGCCGGCGGCCTTGCATGGACGGCCGCTCGCGAGGGACTCACGCGGGCGGTAACGACGCTCGGCGTGCCGCTGGCGGCGGCCGGGGCGTTCATCCTCTGGGGCCTGCCCGCGCTCGACGACGGGGCGGGCGTGCCGATCCGCGGCTACGGCGTGATGCTGCTCGTGGCGGCGGCGGCCGGCATCTGGCTCTCCGTGCGCCGCGGCCGTGCCGTCGGCATCGACGCCGACACGATCCTCGCGCTGGGCATGGAGATTTTCCTCTGGGGCCTCGTGGGAGCGAGACTGTTTTACGTCATCGAATATCACCACCAGTTCTTTCCGCCCGATCGCAGCCTGGTGGCGTCGCTCGGCCAGGTGCTCAACATCGCCCAGGGGGGCCTCGTCGTCTTCGGCTCGCTGCCCACCGCGGCCGTCGCCGCCTGGCTCTTCGCGCGGCGCCGCGGGCTGCCGATCTTGCCGCTTGCCGACGTGATCGCGCCGGGCTTGCTCGTCGGCCTGGCGCTCGGCCGCGTGGGCTGCTTCTTGAACGGCTGCTGCTACGGCGGAGCGTGCGACCTCCCCTGGGCCGTGCGGTTTCCGCCGGAGAGTCCGCCGTGGCTCGACCAGGCCGCCCGCGGCCTGCTGCCGGCGGCCGTGCCGGGGCAGCCGCCGCCATGGAGCCTGCCCGTGCATCCCGCGCAGCTTTACGCCGCGATCGACGCGGCGCTCCTGGCGGCCCTCGCGATCGCCTACACGCCCCTGGCCCGGCGGCCGGGCGAGGTCTTCGCGCTGGTGCTCACGCTGCATCCGCTGTCGCGGCTGCTGCTCGAGGCGATCCGCATCGACGAGCCGCCGGCGCTGGGCACGCCGCTGTCGATCTCGCAGCTGGTGTCGCTGGTGCTGCTCGTGCTCGCCGCCGCGCTGTGGTGGTGGATCGCCCGTCAGCCCATCCCCGCGCGGGCCGCGGCAGGCCCCCGGCCGCACGGCCTTTGACGGCCGGCGCCCGGGCGGCGACATTGGGGAAAAGCGGCGGGAAACGCGGGCGGGAACCTTTCGTCCCGGCCGCGCATCCAATGTTCCAGGGCGTTCGCACGTGGGCAGCCACCCCAGCCAATCGCAGCCGTCATCTGCACCCGCCGGGGCCGCGGGCGACGCTGCGCTCGTGGCCGCGGCGGTGGCCGGCGACCGGCAGGCGTTCGCGGCCCTCGTGGAGCGGCACCAGGTGCGAATCCTGGCGCTCCTCGAGCGGCTGACGGGCTGCCGGGAGCAGGCCCGCGACCTCGCCCAGGAGACGTTCGTGTCGGCGTACCGCAAACTCGCGACCTTCGAACAGCGCAGCGGCTTCTCCACGTGGCTGCATCGGATCGCGTGCAACCATGCGGCCTCGGCCGGTCGCCGGCGCCGCCCCGTGGCTTCGCTCGACGCGCCGTCGGCCGCCGGTCGGCCGGCGTTCGCTCCGGCGGCGAACGTGGCGGACGTTTCCGCGGGGCTGGAGCAGGAGGACCTCGCCCGCCAGATCGCGGCGGCGCTCCAACGGCTCGACGGCCGCTATCGGGAGGTCGTCGTCCTCTCCGACATGCAGGGGGCCAGTTACGAGGAGATCGCCGCGACGCTCGACATCCCACTGGGCACGGTCCGCAGCCGGCTGCACCGGGGCCGGCTGGAACTGCGGCGGCTGCTGGCGCCCGCCGTCCGAGGAGAGTCATGAACGAAGCCCGTTTCGAACCGCCACTGTCCGCAGACGACCCGCGCCTGGGCGAGTGGCTGGACGGCCGTCTGCCCGAGGCCGAAGCTGCGCAGGTCGCCCGGCTCGTCGCCGCCTCTGCGGAACTCACGCGGCTCGTGGCCGACCTGCGGCGGCAGAAGGCCGCGCTGGCGGCGGTGCCGGCGTCGCCACCTCCGGCCGGCTTCGTGGAGGATGTGCTCGCGGCCCTCGATGCGGACCTCGCCACCGCCGACGACGATGCCGCAGTGGCGGCCGAGTGGCGCCGGATCGAGCGGGAGCGGCTCGAAGAGGAGATTGCCGAGGCTCGTGCAGGTGCCGTGGAGCCGGCAGATGAGCCGATGCGGCACCGTTGGCCGTGGATGGTTCTGGTCGGCGCGCTTGCGGCCGGCCTGCTCACGGCGATCGTGATCAACCGCCCGGTCGGACAGGGCGACCGCGAAGTGGCGCTCGGCGAAGGCCAGCGGGGGGATGGCGAGCGGAGGGAGAGACGGAACGAACAATCGGCAGATCAGAAACCGCAGGCCGCCGTCACGGACATCTGGCTCGAGCACGCCGCAGCCGCCGACAAGGCCGCTGCCGCCTTGGCCGCCAAGGCTGCGCCGGCTGTGGCTGCGGCCCCGGCTCCGGCCGCGGTCGAAAGTCAGGTGGAGTCGCTGGACGCGTCGGAGTCGCAGGTTCGCACCGTGACCTACCGGATTCGCACCGTCGCCGACCGCCGCCGGCTCGACGAGCTGGTGGCGTCCAGTGGCGGGGTGGCGCGGTTGTCGGCCAGCGACCCCGGGAAACCGGGTGACGCGGCCCAGGCGGACGGCCTTGAAAGGCTTGTGCAGAAGCGGCTCGCAGCGCCCGCCGAAAAGTCAGAGGGACCTGGCGGCCCGCCGATCGATCGGCTCGTGCTCTCCGGCCCGCCGGAGGCACTCGCCAGGCTGGCCTCCGCCCTCGAGGTGCCCGTGGGCCCCGACGGAAGACGCGGGGAGGATCGAGCCCCCCGGTCTCCCACCTCCCTGGATGCCGCCGAAGCAGTTCCAGGAAAGGGTGGCGAGTTCGGGAAGGCAGACCGTCCGAGCCTCGCAGACATGGCCCGGGACGAAAATAAGAATGCCGTTGCCGCTGGTGGGGGCGGTGGACGCTTGCTGGGCGGGCCGCCAGGGAGCATCCGGCAAGCCGCTCCGGCAGAAAAAGACGAGAAGGCGGCTGTGCTCGTGATCGAGATCGTGGACGAGTCCGGGGCGGACGGCGGGGAGGGCCAGCCATGACCGGCTCTGGGCCCGGGGACGCGGCGAGCGGCCAGTCGGGCCGCCTCCTGCCGCCCGACGCCGTCACGATCCGCTGCCGGGAGCACGGCCCCCTGGTCGTGGAAATGCCCGCCGGCGAAGCCTTCCATGGGCTGCGGCTCCGGGTGACTGACCACGAAGGGGGGGAGTTCGCCCTGCCGGTCGGCAAGCGGGCGGTCGCCCTGTGCCGCTGTGGGCACTCCCAGGCCCGGCCATTTTGCGACGGATCCCACAAAAAATGTGGTTTCGAAGCCGCCGAGCGGGCTTCAGGCTGATTTTCGGGGTTCCGCGGCGACCCGTACCGCATGAAGGGGTTGTGCTGTGTGCGGAAACTCCTCCCTGCAAACCACTTACGGCATGGGAGCGGCCTGAAAAACGCCTCCGTGACGGGGCAAACGATATGGACTGGGGCCGGAAACACCTGTAGGGTTGACCGTCCGGAACCGGCGAAAACGGCCCGGCGGACAGCCTCGGACGGCCTCGATGTCGCACCACGGACCAAACTTCTACCAGCGTCACAGCGTCGGGATCATGGCCGTCCTGGTCTTCCTGCTGCCCTTGGTGGTAGTCGGGGCGATCAAGGCCAAGGGGAACAACCGCAACGACGTGAAGGGCTGGCTGCCCCTCGAATACCCAGAAACCCAGACCTACCGGTTTTTCCGCCAGAACTTCGCCGGCGAGGAGTTCATTCTGGTCAGCTGGGATGGCTGCACGATGGCCGACCCCCGCCTGGAGATGCTGGCCCAGAAGCTGATCCCGCCCCCCGAGGAGGCCTCCCGGATCGACCGGCCGCTCTACTTCCGTGCGGCCCAGACGGGTCCCCGGGCGGTCGAGCGGATGACCCAGGAACCGCTGAACCTCGACCGGGTGGAGGCGATTTCCCGGCTCACCGGGGCCCTGATCGGCCCGCCGCCGGCCGGCGCGGCGGCCAATTCCCCGGCGGACGACCTCCAGGCCCGGCAGACCTGCCTGGTTCTGACCCTCGCCGACACCGCCCGGGCCAACCTCCACGGGGCGATCGACCTGATCAAGGACGTGGCGGCCCGGGAGTGCGGCATCCCCGAGGCCTCGTTCCACATGGGCGGCCCGCCGGTGGACAACGTCTCCATCGACAAGGCCGGCCAGACGAGCGTCACGATCCTCTTCGGGCTGTCGCTGGTCGTCGGCTTCTTCGTGAGCTGGTGGAGCCTGAAGAGCAAGACGCTCGTGGCGATGGTCATCGCCTCCGGCGTGTACAGCATGTTCGCCAGCCTGGCGGTGGTCTGGTACTCGGGCTACCCCGTGGATGCCATCCTCCTGACGATGCCCTCGCTGGTCTATGTGGCCACGACCTCGGGGGCGATCCATCTGGCCAACTACTACCGCGACCAGCTCGCCGAGACCGGCGTGCAGGAGGGGGCCGCGGGCCGCGCCGTCCACCACGCGCTGCTGCCACTGTCGCTGGCCACCGGCACGACGGCGGTGGGGCTGGCCACGCTGGCCGTCAGCGAGCTGGTGCCGATCCGAATGTTCGGCATCTTCTCCGCGGCAGGAGTCGTGGCCAGCTTCCTGATCCTCGTGACCTTCATGCCGGCCGCGCTGGAGCTGTTTCCACCGAAGCTCAAGATTGGCGCGGCCGCCGGCGGCGAGGATGCCGACCCCAACTGGCGGCCGATCGAGGAAAGCCCCTGGTGGCGGGTGGGCCAGTGGATCACCAGGCACAACGGCCTCGTGGCCACCGCCTGCCTGCTGGTCATGGCGGGAGTGGCCTACGGCATGACGCACGTGGAGAGCAGCGTGCAGTTGATGCGACTCTTCTCGCCCAAGGCCCGGATCCGCGAGGACTACAAGTGGCTGGAGAAGAACCTCGGGCCGCTGGTTCCGATGGAGATCCTGGTGCGGATCGACGGTCTGCCGGCCAGCCGGAAGACCGCGGTGGCCGCCGGCGACTGCGACCTCAATTTCCTGGAGCGGATGGAGCTCGTCGGTGAGATCCAGCGGGAGATCGGCGGGCTCGAAGAGGTGGGCAGCTCGCTTTCCACAGTGACCTTTGGCCGGAGCCTCGACGCCGGTGACTCGGGCAGCGGCATGGGGGGGGCGGCGGTGCGGGCCTTCGGCATCGGCAAGAGCACCCGCCGCGACGTGCTCAACCGCCGGCTGATGGCCCATCGCGACGAGTTTCTTGCCGGCGACTACCTCCGCGAGGCGCAGGTCGTCACGGACGGACGCGAGCGGACGCAGGAACTGTGGCGGATCAGCGCCCGCGTGAGCGCCGTCAAGGAGGTCGATTACGCCCTCTTCAAGGCCGACCTGCAGAAGAAGATCAACCCGATCCTGGAGCGGCTCGCGGCCGACGGCGTGCAGGGGGTGAGCGTCGATTACACGGGCCTCGTGCCGCTGGTCTACAAGGCCCAGCACTCGCTGCTCGACGGCCTCAAGATCGGCTTCATCTGGGACTTCGCGATCATCGTCGCGGTGATGATCGTGCTCTGCCGGGCCGCCTCGGCCGGCCTGGTGCTCCTCCTTCCGGCGGCGTTCCCGGCGCTGATGGTGTTCGGCGGGATGGGCTGGGGCAACGCGATCCTCAAGTCGCTGAACGCCGGCAACCTCCTCATCGATATCGGCACGGTGATGGCCCCGAGCGTGGCCCTGGGCGTGACCGTGGACGACGTCGTGCACTTCATGCTCTGGTTTCGCCGCGGGATCGCCGACGGCCTCGACCGCAAGCAGGCCACGATGCTCGCCTACAAGGGCTGCGCCCGGGCGATGTACCAGAGCTGGGGCGTGATCGGCATCGGCCTGTCGGTGTTCTCGCTCTCGCCGTTCGGCCCGACGCAGCGGTTCGGCTACATGATGCTCTCGATGCTGACGATCGCCCTGGTCGGCAACCTCGTGCTCATGCCGGCGTTGCTCTCCGGGCCGCTGGGGGCCGTGTTCAGCTGGAGCGTGCTGCGGATCGAGCGGAAGAAGGCCGACCGCGAGGGCCGCCGCCGGGTGAAGACCGATCCCGGCAGCGACGCTCTGCCGCCCCCCCACGTCGTGCCGGGGCAGGCGAAGCAGGTCGTGCATGCCTAAGGCCGCTCGAGGCCCAACCCGGCTCACGGGCGGCATGAGTTCGCTCGCTGGCGAAAGTCCGCCACGCTCGCGATCCTCACGCCGACCCGCTCGCCTCCTGTCAGGAAAACAGATGCCCAACCCGGCTTGCGGGCGGCATGAGTTCGCTCGCTGGCGAAGGTCCGCCACGCTCGCGATCCTCACGCCGACCCGCTCGCCTCCCTGTCCGGAAAACAGATGCCTAGCATGAACACGTCGCCCGACGCCGCCGGGCTGCCGACGGCCACGGTGCTCCTCAAGCCGAAGCGGGCCCGGCCGTTCTTCGGTCGGCATCCCTGGGTGCTCGACTCGGCCGTGCTGCGGGTGGAAGGCAGCCCTGCCGATGGCGATATCGTGGACCTCGCCACGCACGACGGCACCTTCGTGGCCCGCGGGCTGTGGAACGCGGCCAGCCGGCTGCGGGTGCGGCTCTACGCCTTCGATCCGGCGGTAAAACTCGACGACGCCCTGTGGCGGACGCGGCTCGAGGCGGCCGTCGCCCTGCGGCGGACACTGGGGCTCGACGACCGTGCCGGCGCGGCGCGGCTGGTGAACAGCGAGGGGGACGACCTCTCGGGCCTGATCGTGGACCGCTACGGCGACTATCTCGCCGTGCAGGTGACGGCCTTGGCAATGGCCTTGCGGCTTGAGACCCTGGCCGACCAGCTGATGGAACTCGTCGGGCCGCGCGGCATCCTCCTCCGTGGCGCTGAACGTGGGCTCTCCAAGCTGGAGGGCCTGCAACTGCCGGACCGGGTGATCCGCGGTGCGGCGCCGAACGGGCCGATCTTCGTCACCGAGCACGGGCTGAAGTTCGGCGTCGATCTCACGGCGGGGCAGAAGACGGGCTACTACCTCGACCAACGCGACAATCGTCACGCCGCGGCCCGCTTTGCCCGCGGCCGGCGGGTGCTCGACATGTTCTGCTACTCCGGCGGCTTCGCCGTCGCGGCGGCGGTGGCCGGCGGCGCCCGCAGCGTGCTGGCGGTGGACTCCAGCGCCAAGGCCGCGGCCCTCGCCAAGGCCAACGCCGAATTGAACGGCGCGGCGAACGTGACCGTGGAGACGGCCGACGCCTTCGAGCGGCTCGACACCCTGCGGGCGGCCGGCGAGCGGTTCGGCATGGTGGTGCTCGACCCGCCGAAGTTCGCCCGCAGCCGGGCGGCCCTCGACGACGCCCTGCGGGCCTACCACCGCATCAACCGCGTGGCCATCGACATGCTGGAGCCCGGCGGCATCCTCGTGACCTGCTCCTGCTCGGGATCGGTGTCGCGCGAGGACTTCCTGCAGATGCTCGGCGGCGTGGCCCAGCGGGCCCGCCGGTCGCTGCAGATCCTGGAGTGCCGTGGCGCGGCCCCCGACCATCCGGTCAGTGCCAGCTGCCTGGAGGGGGAGTATCTCAAGTGCGTGATCGCTCGCGTCGGCTGACGGGTGTTGTGAGACGCCCATGACTCGGGCATCGTCAGACCGATATGGGGCGGTCGCGAAACTCATCGACTGCGGTGCGCATGGGCCCGGTTCCGACGCGGAACTGTTCGTCGTCGAAGGGGATTCCGCGGCCGCCTCCGTGGCCCGGGTCCGTGATCCCGTCACCCAGGCCGTGCTCCCCATGCAGGGCAAGCCCCTCAACGCGGCCCGGGCGTCGCGCGACAAGGTTTTGGCGCACCCGTTCTTCGGTCCGCTCGTCGCAGCCCTGGACGTCGGGTGCGCGGCCGATTGCGACCCGCGCCGCATCCGGTACCAGCGGGTGCTGGTGCTCACCGATCCCGACGCCGACGGCATTCACTGCGGCTTTCTCGTGCTGCTCTTCTTTCACCGCTGGCTGCGGCCCCTGCTCGATGCGGGGCGGATCGAGATCGTGCGGCCGCCGTGGGGCGAGGTGGTGGCGGATGGCCCGCCGCAGGTGGCGTTTTCCGAGCCGGAACTCGGCCTGCTGGCGACGCGGGCCCGTGAGCGGGGCCCGGCGACCGTGCGCCGCTTTCGGGGCCTCGCCGCCCTCGACGCCACGCTGCTGCGCGATGCGTGCGTCGCCGTCGGCACGCGGCGCTCGACCGTGGTGTCGGCGGCCGACGTGGCGGCGATGATCGAGGTCATCGATCACCTGTAGCGGCGGTCTCCGCCGTCGGTGCCGGTTGTGCAGTGGGTGCGGTGCGTGCTGTCATGCGGCATGGATGACGGGACGGCGTTCATTCCCGGAGTCCCCGGGTTGCCACCCGGGGCTTCTAGGTTCAGCACGCCGGTTCCACAAAAAGCCCCCGGCGGAAGCCGGGGGACTCCGGGTCGTCTACCGTCCCGCATGCCATGCTGTGCGGTTCGCTTTGCGGGCCTCCAGCCCTGATCGCTTCGCTAGAAGACTGTGGAACAAGTCTGCCCGAGCAGGATGCGAGGAATACCGACCGTGGAAACCCGCGGCGTTTCCACCGGTCGGCCAAGTGGACAAAGGCCATGGAGGGCTTTGTCCACGGGCAGCTAGACCTTCCGCAGCCGCGTGAACTCGTCCATCGTCACCGTGGTGAGTTCACCGTCGTCGCGGGCCAGGATGAGAACGTCGCTGTACACCTTGTCGTCCGCGTTGCGGCGAAAGTGGAGGCCGTGGCGGCGCCGCTCGCGGCGCAGCACCTTGCCCACCGTCGTCGTGCTCCACTTGGCGCTCGAGCCGACGGTCACGCCGTGCATCACCTCCACCCGGTCGCCCGGCTGGAGCCGCTCATAGAGGCTGCGGGCCTCGTATTCTTCGGGCGTCATGGATCACGTCTCCTTGGCGTCGATCCACTTCATCATCTTCCGGAGCCGGCGGCCGGTTTCCGTGAGCTTGTGCTCCCGCTCGCGGCGGCGGGTGCTCTTGAACATCGCCGCTCCGGCCCGGTTCTCCAGGATCCAGTCGCGGGCGAACTCGCCGGAGCGGATCTCCGCGAGGATCTTTTTCATCTCCGCCCGGGTCTCGGCCGTGATGATCCGCTTGCCGCGGGTGTAGTCGCCATACTCGGCGGTGTTCGACACGCTGTAGCGCATGTACTCCAGGCCGCCCTGGTAGAGGAGGTCCACGATCAGCTTCATCTCGTGGAGGCACTCGAAGTAGGCCATTTCGGGCTGGTAGCCCGCCTCGACCAGCGTGTCAAAGCCCGCCTTGATGAGCTCCGAGACGCCGCCGCAGAGCACCGCCTGCTCGCCGAACAGGTCGGTTTCCGTTTCCTCGGCAATCGTCGTCTCGATCACGCCCCCGCGGGTGCCGCCGATTCCCTTGGCGTAGGCGAGGCCGATCTTCTTGGTCTCGGGGCTCGCGTTGGGACCCAGCGCGATCAGGCAGGGCACGCCGCCCCCCTTCACATACTCGCTGCGGACGAGGTGGCCCGGGCCCTTGGGCGCCACGAGGAGGATGTCATGGCCGGCCGGCGGCTCCACCTGGCCGAAGTGGAAGTTGAAGCCGTGGCTCGCCATCAGGATCGCGCCCTTCTTCAGGTTGGGCTTGATGGCAGTGCGGTAGACGTCCCCCTGGAGCTCATCGGGGAGAAGGATGTTGACCACGTCGGCCTGCCTGACGGCATCCTCGACCGACAGCGGCTCGAAGCCGTGGCTCTTGGCGAGATCGTAGTTTGGGCCGCCCGGACGCTGGGCCACGACGACCTTCAGACCGCTGTCGCGCAGGTTCTGGGCCTGGGCGTGGCCTTGGCTGCCATAGCCGATGATGGCGATGGTCTTGCCCTCGAGGGCCTTGAGGTCGGCGTCGGCGTCGTAGTAGATCGTCGCGGGCACGGGAAACTCCGGGAGAAAAGGATCGGGACGGGACGGGGAGCGGGAACGTTCAGGCGAGCGATTCGCGGGCGGGGGCCGAGTCGGCCGGGCGGGCACCGTCGCCCGCTTCGGTCAATTCGCGGGTCACCGGGCTGCCGCGGACCATGGCCACCCGGCCGGTGCGGACGAGCTCGAGGATGCCGCGGGGCCGCATCAATTCGATGAAGCCCTCGATCTTCTTCTCGGTGCCGGAGATCTCCACGATCACGCTGTCGGCGGCCACGTCGACGATCCGCCCGCGGAAGATCTCCGCGAGCTCTTTGACCTCGGTGCGGGCCGGGCCGGCGACCGCCGCGACCTTGATGAGCATCAGGTCGCGCTCCACGTAATTGCGGGAGCTGATGTCGTCGACGCGGACGACGGTGACGATCTTCTCCAGCTGCCGCCGCACCTGGTCGAGGACGCGATCGTCGCCCCGGAGCACGAAGGTCATCCGGGAAAATCCCGGGTCTTCGGTCTCGCCGACGGCGAGGCTGTCGATATTGTAGCCCCGGGAGGCGAGCATGCCGGAGACGTGCGCGAGCACCCCGGGGACGTTCTGGACGGTGGCCGAGATGACGTGACGCATGAGGGGGGCCTGGGCGGGAAACCGCCGTGAAAACACCGCGGAAGCGGGGAAAAAGCGGTGGGGCGGAGTCTAGTTCGCGGCTGGAGGGGGATTCAAGCCTCGCCGCCCCATGGCCGGGGCCGGCGGGCCCGTTCCCGGCCGGCAACCCCGGCCGCCGACTGTGGAACAAGTCTGCTCGAGCAGGATGCGACGGCCAGCGAACCAGGAAACCCTCGGCGTTTCCTGCGGTCGCTCAAGTGGAAAAAGGCCATGGAGGGCTTTTTCCATGGGCAGCCGGAGATGCGTTGACAGCCGCCAAAAAAAGCCGATAGTTTGCGGTGCTCTGCATGGTCCCATATTCAGCCCCCCCGAGAGAGCGTGAACGCGTGTCGAACGTCCTGGCCCAGGAACTGATTGAAGCGGGTGTCCACTTTGGCCATCGTGCCAGCCGTTGGAATCCCAAGATGCGGCCCTACATCCATGGCCGCAAGAACCTCATCCACATCATCGACGTCCGCGAGACGATCCGCGGTCTGCTCCGGGCGCGGAAATACCTCAAGCAGGTCGCCTCGACCGGCAGCCTCGTGCTGTTCGTGGGCACCAAGCGGCAGGGCGCCGAGGCCATCGCCCGCGAGGCCGGCCGCTGCGGCATGCCGTATGTCAGCGACCGCTGGCTGGGGGGCACGCTCACCAACTTCCGCACCATTCGTAATCGTCTGGCCCGCCTCGAAGAGCTGGAGGTTCTGATCCCGTCGGAGGCCTTCGGCGCCTACTCGAAGAAAATGCAGTCTTCGCTCCGCCGCGAGCACCGCAAGATGCTGCGGAACCTCGGTGGCATCCGCACGCTGTCCCGGCTGCCGGAGTGCCTCGTGGTGTTCGATCCCAAAAAGGAGAAGAACGCCATCAACGAGGCCCGCAAGATGGGCATCACGACCGTCGCTCTCATCGACACCGACTGCGACCCCGACCTGGTCGACCTCCCGATCCCCGGCAACGACGACTCGATCCGCTCGATCGAACTCGTCGCCGCCCGGCTCGCCGACGCGATCCTGGAGGGCAAGGCGGAGACCGCCGTCGAGACGCAGGCTGCGGCCGAGGGCGCCGAAGGGGGCGAGGGTGCCGAGGGCAAGCCCAAGCCCAAGGCCCGGCCGATGGTCGCCAAGCGGTCCGTGCCCAAGCCGAAGGCCTGACGCGGAGCGACGACGGTCGCCCCTGCACGCCGCCCCAGCGGGGCCCGCGACGCCGCGGGATCGGTCGCTCGTGTTCATCCGGACGTCCCTTTTTCGTGAGGAGTTGAATCATGGCTGAGATTACCGCCGCGGCCGTCATGGCGCTGCGCGAGAAGACGGGCCTGCCGATGATGGAGTGCAAGAAGGCGCTCCAGGAGTGCGGCGGCAACACCGAGCAGGCGGTCGAATGGCTCCGCAAGCAGGGCGTGAAGACGCAGTCGATGCGGGCCGACCGGGAGACGTCCTGCGGCCGACTGGCCGTGTACACCGACGCCGCCAAGGGTGTCGGGGCGATCATCGAGTTCAAGTGCGAGAGCCCGCCGGTGGCCGGTAGCCCCGACTTCAAGGATCTGGCCAACGACATCGCCAAGACCTTGGCCCTCGGTCCCGGGGCGAAGACCCCCGAGGAGTTGATGGCCCAGAAGAGCCAGACTCATCCCGGCAAGACGCTCGGCGAACTCAAGGACGACCTCTTCAATCGGATGCGGGAAGTCTTCGAGCTGTCGCGGATCAAGCGGGTCGACGCGGCCTGCGGCGGCTACGCCCATCATGACGGCTCCAAGGCGGCGCTCGTCGAGATCACGGGCAACGTCGGCGCGGCGAATGCCGCCGAGGTGGCCAAGGACATCGCCATGCACGTCGTGGCCCTGGCGCCGCAGGCGATTCGCAAGGAAGACCTGGACCCGGCCGTCGTGGAGAAGGAGCGGGAGATTCTCTCGGAGGCGGCCCGCAAGGAGGGCAAGCCGGAGAACATCATCGCCAAGATGATCGAGGGCCGGCTGCGGAACTTCTTCAGCCAGTGCGTGCTCCTGGAGCAGCCGTTCGTGAAGGACGACAAGCAGACGGTGGGGCAGTTGGCCAAGGCCGCGGGCCTGGAGGTCAAGGCCGTGGAGAACTGGAAATTGGGTGGCACCGTGTGAGGATGCGGCGTCCGTGCCGCCCGTTGCAGCGGACCTGCGGCCGCTGAACGTTCCGAACCCCGGCTGGATGGCCCGGGCCCGACCCGCAGGCTGACGCCCGGTTTCGTGATGGACAAGAATCCCTATCGCCGCGTGCTCCTCAAGCTCTCCGGCGAGAGCTTCGCGCGGGCCGGGGAGCGCGGGATCTCGATGGAGGAGGTCGTCCACATCGCCCGCCAGACCGTGCAGGCGGCGGCCAAGGGCACCGAGTTGGCCATCGTCATCGGCGGTGGCAACATCCTCCGTGGCGGCTCGTTCACGGCTGGCAACACGGCGATCCAGGAGGCGACGGCCCATTCCATGGGCATGCTCGCCACGGTGATCAATGGACTGGCGTTGCAGGACGCGCTGGAGAGCCTCGGGACCCAGACGCGGCTGATGACGGCGATCCGCATGGACGGGGTGGCGGAGCCCTACATCCGTCGTCGGGCCCGCCGGCATCTGGAGAAGGGGCGGATCGTGATCCTGGCCGCCGGCACCGGCAGCCCCTACGTCACCACCGACACTGCCGCCGCCCAGCGGGCGCTCGAACTCGGGGCCGACATCCTCATGAAGGCCACACGGGTCGACGGCGTCTACTCCGACGACCCGGAGAAGAATCCTCACGCCATGCTGTACCGCGACCTCACCTACCAGCAGGTCCGCGAGCAGAATCTGCGGGTCATGGACGCGACGGCGATCTCGCAGTGCATGGAGCACGGGATGCCGATCCTCGTGTTCAACTACCGCCGCGAGGGCAACATCGAGCGGGCGGTGGCCGGCGAGCGGCTCGGCACGTTCGTGGGGCCGCGACGCGACGGCCAGCCGGCTGCCGGGCCGGCTTGAACGGCCGGATGCGGCAGGCATGTCCGCCGGCCGGTGACGATGTGGGCGACGACGGCCGGTGACCGTTCGCCCGCCCTGCTTGCCGGGGGGCCGTGGCGCGTGCCAGAATCGCGGCTCGGCGGCCGCCGTCGTGCGGCCCCGTCCCGTCCCGCCCAGGAAAACCCTCCCGATGCCAGCCGACGACATCCTGCTCGACGCCGAGGAACGCATGGAAAAGGCCGCGGACGTGTTCCGTCACGCGCTCACCGGCATCCGCACAGGCCGTGCGAACCCCGGTCTCGTCGACTCGCTCCGGGTCGAGGTTTACGGCTCCCCCACGCCCATCAAGGCGCTGGCGAGCGTGGGGGCGCCCGAGCCCAACCAGATCGTCGTCCGTCCCTTCGACCCGGGCACCATCAAGGACATCGAGAAGGCGCTGCAGGCCGCCGACCTCGGCTTCAATCCGCAGAGCGACGGCCGCGTGATCCGGATCGTGATTCCGCCGCTCTCCACCGACGTGCGCAAGAAGATGACGGCCCGCATCAAGGAACTCGCCGAGGAGGCCCGCGTCGCGATCCGCAACGTCCGGCGCGACGCCAACAAGGCCGCCGACACGGAGCAGGCCGACGGCGGCCTCACCGAGGACGACTGCGAATCATGCAAGGAGGACGTCCAGGAGCTCACCAAGAAGTACGAGGCCAAGGTGGGCGACCTGGCGAAGGTGAAGGAATCCGAGGTGATGGACCAGTGACCGAGCGGGCCGGCGGAGGAGCCGTGTCGTGATCGAAGTCGTCGAGCTCGTGAAGCACTTCCGGGCCGGCGACGGCGAGGTTGTCCGGGCGGTGGATGGCGTGTCGCTGGTCGTCCGCCCCGGCGAGATCGTGGGGCTGCTCGGGGCCAACGGCGCCGGGAAGACGACGACCATGCGGGTGCTGGCCACGCTGCTGGCCCCGACGTCGGGCACCGCGCGGATCGGCGGTCGTGACGTCGGCTCCGATCCGCTGGCCGCCCGCCGTCTGCTCGGCTACGTGTCGGCGACGACGGGCGTGCCCGATCGACTCACGCCCACGGAAGTCCTCCGCTCCTACGGCCGCCTCCACGGCCTCGAAGCGGAGCGGCTGGAGGCGCGGATCGGCCTCCTCGTAGACGTGCTCGACCTGCGGTCGTGCGCGGACCGGCCCTGCGGCAGGCTGTCGTCGGGGCAGCGGCAGAGGACCTCGCTGGCCCGGGCCCTGGTTCACGATCCGCCGGCGCTGGTGCTCGACGAGCCGACCAGCTCGCTGGACATCCTCGGCTCACGGGACCTGCTCGACTTCCTGGAGCAGTTGCGGCACGCGGGCCGGGCGATCCTGCTCTCCACCCATCGGCTTCACGAGATCGAGCGCCGCTGCGACCGCTTCGTGGTCATCCATGCGGGCCGAGTCGTGGCTGAAGGCAGCCGCGACACTCTCGTCGCCGGCCGGCCCGGCGGCCTGGAGGAGGCGTTTTTCGCCGCCGTCGCGGCGGGCACGACCGCTGGGGGGGGCGCATGACCGATCCGGGAAACGCCGCTGGCGTGGGCCTGCGGGCGGCGTTCGCCGTGGCCCGCCGCGACCTGCTGGAGTTCGTCCGCGACCGGCGGACGCTGTTCATCACGCTGCTGATGCCGATGGCGATGTACCCGGTGCTGGCGTTGTCGAGCATGCTCGGGGTGCGGACAGCGCTGTCGGATCTGGAGACGCGGCAGGCGCCGCGCCGGCTGACGCTGGCGGTCTCGGGGGCCGATGCCGAGTCGTTCGCCGGTCGCGTGCGCGAGGCGGTGGCGGCCGCGGCCGCCGCGCCGCCCGCGGGCTGGCCTGCCACGGTCCGGGTGGAGGTGATCCCCGCGCAGGAAGCCGCGGGCTGGCTCGATGCGGCACGGGCCGACGTCTGGCTGCATGTCGGCCCGGGGACGGTGCGGGATCTCGACGGCACGGACACGGTGAGACTCGACGCGCGGATTTCCGCCGTGCGGCCGGTCGAAGTCCGGGTGCGCGAGCACTTCCTGGCCGTGATGCGGGCCGTCGCCGATGCGGCGCGGATTCGGCGTGTGGCCGCGGCGGGGCTCGCGCCGACCACGCTGGCGCCGCTGGCCGTGGACTTCCTCGACGGTGGCCCGGCCGTGCACGCAGCGACCCGGGGCGTCGTGCCGACTGCGGTCGGCGCCGTGCTCGTGCTGCTGGCGCTGCTCACCGCGACCGGCGCCTTCTATCCGGCCATCGACGCCATCGCCGGCGAAAAGGAGCGGGGCACGATCGAGACGCTCCTCATCGCGCCCTGCCGTCCGGGTGACATCGTGTTCGGCAAGTTTCTCGCGGTCTTCGCGGTGACGCTGGCGACGCTGGTGATGAACGCGGTCTCGATCGCGCTGACTGCGAGCGTGCTGCTGCGCTGGCTTCCGGAGGGCGGCCGGCTCGGCGTCGGGCCGACGGTCGTCGCCGCCTGTGCGGCGGTGGCCTGCATCGGCTACGTGGGCCTGGCGGCCGTCGCGGCGGCGCTGTGCCTGGCGGTGACGGCCGCCTCGAAGAGCGTGAAGGAGGCGCAAAACACGCTCACTCCCGTGATCCTCCTGGTCAGTGCGCTCGCCGGCTCCGCGCTCGTGCCGGGGCTGTCTTCGACATCGCTGGCGGCGGTGCCTTTCGCCGGCCAGGTGGCGGTTGCCAAGGCCGTGCTCGAAGACGGGCTGCCCGCGGTCTCGCCGGCTGAGCGGACGTGGCAGGTCGGGGTGGGGTTGGCGATCTCGTTGGCGGCGAGTGGGCTGGTCTCCTGGCTGCTGCTGCGGGCGACGACCGCGGCGGTCCGCGACGAGGAGATGCTGTTTCGCGGTCCCGAACTGGCCACGACCCGCCGCTGGCGGCCCGCCGGGCGCCTCCTGCCCACGCCCGCGCAGGGCATGGCGGCGGCGGCGTTCGGACTCGCCGGCCTGTGGTACGCCCAGGGGCTGGCGCCCGCCGATCTGGCGCGGGCGCTGCCGATCCAACAGGGAGCGGCGACCCTGCTGCCGCTGGCGTTGCTGACCTGGTGGCAGCGGGTCGACCGCGCGGCGACGTTCCGCCTGCGATGGCCCACGGGTGCGGCGGCCCGGGGCAGCGTTTGCCTGGCCGCCGCGGCGGTCTGTGGTGGTTGCCTGTTCGTGGTCGGGGCGGCCGCGTTCCTGGCGGTGCGGGGCACGCACCTGTCGCCCGAGGCTCATCGGCTCTCGGAGCGGCTCGTGGAGCTGTTCACCACCGTGCCCTGGTGGGCGTCGTGGCTGCTGATCGCCGTGCTGCCGGCGGTGTGCGAGGAGTTGCTGTTTCGCGGCTGGATGCTGGCGGCGTTCGCCGGCCAGCGGCCAGCGGCCGGTCGGGCCGCCGCGGCCGTCGCCATGCAGGCCGCCGGCTTCGCCGCCTTGCATCTGCTCCCGGAGCGGATGCCGCAGACGTTCGTGCTCGGCCTGCTGCTCGGCTGGCTGACGCTTCGCAGCGGCAGCATCCTGCCGGCGATCCTCGCGCATCTGGTTCACAACAGCGTGCCGCTGGCGGTCTATGGGCTGGCCGTCGGCGGCCCGTCGCAGCCGGACGCCGCCCTGGTCGAACTCCCGGGCGCGATCCTCGCCGGCGCAGTAGGATGCCTCGCCGCCGCGCTGGCCGTCGTCTGGACCGTGACCCGCGGCACGGCCGCGGCGGCGAACGGATGACATCGGGGAGACGAGGTGCGATGCGGGCGGTGCGACTGGCGACAGCCGTGATCCTCACGATCGGCGGGCTCGCGCTGGGGTCCGTGGCGGCGGCAGCCGCGCCAGAGGCGGCTCCGCCCGTCACCGGGCAGAAACTCCGCGTGGCGGCCATGCCCGTGGCCACGGTGCTCGAATGGAGCGGGACGAAGCCCACGGGCGTGGTCGCCGACGTCTGGGAGGAGCTTGCGAATCGGCTCGGCGTGACCACGGAGTTCGTCCGCGTCAACACCTTCGTCCAACTCCTCGACTCGATCCGCACGGGCGGCGACGTGGACGTGGCGCTCGGGCCGATGGCGATCACCGAGGCCCGCGAGCGGGTGGTCGATCTCACGCACCCCATCGTGCACTCGGGATTACGGGTCGCCGTCCGGCAGCGGACCGACACGGGGTTTCTCGGAGCCCTCGGGTCGTTGGTCTCGTGGCAGCTGGTGAGGCTGCTCGCCGTCGTCATGGCGCTCGCCGTCGCGTCCGGCCACGTGCTCTGGTGGTTCGAGCGGCAGGCCAATCCGCGATCGTTTCCGCCCGACTATCCGCGCGGGGTGGGGGAGGCGCTGTGGTGGATCGCTTCGACGATCGTCACCGGGGGCTGCGACGACAAGCACGTCGACAGTGCCTGGGGGCGAGGGCTGGCCTTCGCTTGGATGATCGGTGGCATCGTGCTGCTGGCGGCGTTTACGAGCGTGCTCACCGCCACGCTCACGGCCGAGCGGGTGACGGGCACGATTCACGGGCCCCGGGATCTGGCGGGCCGTGTCGTGGGCTGCCAGGAAGGGACCGTCACGATTCAGTCGGTGCGGCAGCGCGGGGGCATCGCCCGGGAGTTCGGCAATGTCGACGACGCCTTGGACGCCCTCGCCCTGGGCATGGTCGAGGCCGTGGTCGGAGAGAACCATCAACTGATGGCGTTGGTCAGCCGGCAGGGCCGCGGCGCTTTGCGGCTCGTGGGGCCGGTGTTCGATTCGTTCGACTACGGCTTCGGTCTGCCCACCGGCAGCCCGCTCCGCGAGCCGCTCAATGCCGCGATCCTGCAGATGCGCGAGGACGGCACGCTCGAGCGGACGCTGCAGTCCTGGCTCGGCAACCACGAATGAGCCCGACCGTCAGCCGAACGTGATCAGCACGCCCGGATCCTCGTCCTCCTCGAAGGGGTCGAAGTCGCCGTCGAGCGGGCCGTGGACGTGGGCGGGGGTGGCGCGGGAAGGCATGGCGTGGCTCCTGGACCATCCACTGCACTCTCGGGCCGGGGCGGAATCAACTTGCTTGGAAAGCCCGGAAAAAGCCGGTATCGTGGCGGCGGTTTCTCCGCCTGATGCCCGCCCGACACCCCCCTGAAGAGCCCCATGGCCACGACCGCCCCATCGCCCGTCGACCCCTGGTTCCAGGATCGTTTCGCACAACGGATCGGGGGCGCCGGCTACGGCAAGGGGACCGAGATCTACAAGTTCGAGCTGATCAAGCGGGCCAAGCGGCAGGCGCTCGCCGCGCACCCGGAACGGCGGATGCTCGATTTCGGCATCGGCGAGAACGACGAGATGGCTCCCGAGAGCGTGCGGGCCGTGATGCGCCGGGAGATCGACCGGCCCGAGAACCGCGGCTACGCCGACAACGGCATCGCCGCCTACAAGGAGGCGGCCGCGGCCTTCATGGCCCGCGAGTTCGGCGTGCAGCTCGATCCCGTCACGGAGATCAACCACTGCATCGGCTCGAAGACGGCCTATGCGATGCTGCCGGCGGCCTTCATCGATCCCGGCGACGTCACGCTGATGACCGTTCCGGGCTATCCCGTCGCCGGTACCGCCACCCGGTGGTACGGCGGCACCGTCCATCGCCTGCCGCTGGTTCCCGAGAACGACTTCTTTCCCGACCTCGACGGCATTCCGGCCGACGTCCTCGCCCGGACCAAGCTGCTTGTCCTCTGCTACCCCAACAGCCCCACCGGCAAAACGGCCACGCGGGAGTTCTACGCCCGCGTGATCGACTGGGCCCACCGCCACCGGGTGATCGTCATCCAGGATGCGGCCCACATCATGCTCTCCTACGACGACGAGCCGCTCTCCTTTCTCTCCGTGGATGGCGCCAAGGAGGTGGGTGTCGAGGTGCACTCGATGTCCAAGGGATTCCACATGATCGGCTGGCGGCTGGGCTGGGTGTGCGGCCACGAGCGGATCGTGCGGGCCTTCGCCGACGTCAAGGACAACTGCGATTCGGGCCAGTTCATGGCGATCCAGAAGGCGGGCGCCGCGGCGCTGGCCGATGCGGAGATCCCGCGCCGGGTGCGGGAGAAGTATCGCCGCCGCCTGGAGAAGCTCGTGGGCGTGCTCCGCGCGGTCGGCTTCGACTGCGAGATGCCGGGCGGCACCTACTTCCTGTACACGAAGTCTCCCCAGGGGGCCGGCGACCGGGTCTTCGCCACCGCCCAGGACGCCAGCCAGTTCCTCATCCACGACCTCTCGATCTCCACCGTGCCGTGGGACGACTGCGGTGCCTACGTGCGGTTCTCCGTCACCTACGAGGCGGCCGACGAGGCCGCCGAGGACGACCTCATGGCCGAGACCCATGCCCGGCTGACACGGGCGCGGCTCAAGTTCTGATCCATCCCAGTCGAATCCCTGCGGAGTCGCCGTCGATGCCCCGTTCATTCGTTCCGCGCACGTGCCTTGTCCTGGCCGTCGCCGCGCTGCTCCTCGCCCCGGCCGCCGGCTGCGGCACGAAGAAGAAGACCAAGAAGGGCAGGACGATCGCTCAGCAGCTCGACGATGCCCGCAAGGAGAAGACACCCGACGCCCAGGCGCGGAAGTTGATCCGCGTGGCCCGCACGCAGTTCAAGGCCAACGACAAGACGGGCGCGGCCAAGACGCTCGCCGAAGCCACCGGCCTGATTCCCGCCGACGGCGAGGCCGTGGTCTGTGGGCCGCGGCTGGTGGAGATCGCCGACCTGTACGCCGACATGGAGGATCGGAAGCCCGCCCGCGAGGTGCTCAAGAAGGCGGTCGATCGGGCGCCCGACATCGGCGACGCCATCAGCCGCATTCGGCTGCTCGCGGATGCGGGCGGGATCTACGGGGCCAAGGCCGGCGGCTTGGGCGACGGCAAGGCGGCCCGCGAGGTGCTCGCCACGGCCGTCGAGGCGGCCGGCACCGTCGAGGATCGGTTCAAGGCGCAGGCCCTCGCGGCGATCGCCCTCGGTTACGCCCGGGCCGACCTCGCCAAGGAGGCGGGCCGGGTGGTCGAGGAACTCGAGGCCAGCGCGAAGGCCGTGGAAGAACTGCGGCCGAAGGCCGAGGCGCTCGCCGCCGCGGCCCGCGTCCGGGCCCAGACCGGCGCGCAGGACGAGGCCGGCAAGCTCTTGGCGGAGGCGAGCGACGCCGCCAAGAAAATCGAGGACAAGGGCATGGCGGCCGAGAACCGCACCTACGCGTTGCTTTCCATCGCGTCGGCCTACCTCGCCACCGGCGACGCCAAGGCGGCGGCGGCCCTGCTCAAGCTGGCGGAGAAGTCGGCGGGCCAGGTGCCCGATCCGGAAGGGCAGAAGAACGCGATGGAGAAGGTCCGGGCCCTGCAGTCCGAGGCCGAGCGGAAGAAGTAGCGGCGGCTCCCGTCCCGGCACGATCGCGGATGCGGACGCGTTCTTTGTTTCCGGGCTCGCCGGCCGATATCCTGGCGGGCCTGGCCGATCGCAGCCCTGTTCCTCTCCGGAGTCCAGGATGATTTCCCGAATGTTCCCGGCGACGTGTGTGATCGCGGTGCTGTTGGCGGCCCATGCCGCGGCGGTGGAGCCGCCCCAGCCTGTCCGCATGGGTGCCGGCGCGATGACCTTCGACACCGTCCCCGGCTGGGGCCTCGACGCGGCCGGCAAGTCGCAGATCGGCTCGACCCACGGCGGCGTGTGCGTCGACAAGGCGGGCCACATCTATACCTCGTCCAGTCTCGGGATCTTCGTCTTCACGCCGGAGGGGACGCTTGCCCGTCGCTTTCTCGGCGGCAAGTACACCAACTGGCACGACATCGAGATCCGTGCCGAGGGAGACGACGAATACCTCTACGGCGCCCGCAACGTCGCCGGCGAGGGAATCAAGATCCATGCCGTGACGGGCGCCGTCGTCCTCACGCTCGGCATTCCCGCGGAGGCGGGCCTCAATCTTGGGAAGTGGTCGCCGACCGCGATCACCGTCGCCCCTGACGGCGACATCTTCCTGTCGGACGGCTACGCCAGCAACCACGTCTTCAAGTTCGACAAGACCGGCAAGTACCTCAAGCACTTCGGCTCCAAGGGCAACGGACTCAAGGAGTTCAACACCGCGCACGGCATGACGCTCGACACCCGCTATGACCCGCCGCGGCTGCTCATCTGCGACCGCAACCACCGGCCCAAGGGCCGGCTGCTGCACTACGACCTCGAGGGCAACTACATCGACGAGGTGATCACCGGTCTCGGCATGCCGACCTCGGTCGCCGTCCAGGGTGACTACGTCTCGGTCCCCGATCTTCACGGTCGTGTCGTCATCCTCGACAAGAGCAACACGATCATCGCGGTGCTCGGTCATAATTCCGACCCCGACAAGCGGGCGAACTACAACATCCCGCAGAACCAGTGGATCGAAGGCATTTTCAGCGGCACGCATGGATCTGCCTGGGACTCTGCCGGCAATCTCTACGTGCAGGACTGGAACGTCGCCGGCCGGATCATGAAGCTCGTCCGCGTGAAGTAGCGGAACATGCCAGCCGCTCCTCTCCCGCAGGATCGGGAGCGGCACCGATGTGGTCGATAACCCGCTTGGGGCCGTCCAGCATGGCGGACGGGATGGTTGTCATACCCGGTGTTCCCGGGTTTCCACCCGGGGCTTGTTGGGGAGAGCACTCGCGAACGAGACAAACAGCCCCCGGTGGGGCCACGGCTCGTCACTTGCCCTTGCTCACGGCCTTCAAGGCCTCGAGGGCGCGCTTGCGGGCTGCGGCGTGATCGACGATCGGCTCGGGGTAGTCGCGGCCCAGGCTGACGCCGGCCTTGGAGAGGACGGACGCGGCCGCCGCCTCGGGCTGGTGAATGTCTTCGGCTGGAAGCCTGGCCAGCTCCGGCACCCAGGTGCGGACATACGTGCCGTCGGGGTCGAACTTCTCCCCCTGGGTCGTCGGGTTGAAGATCCGGAAGTAGGGGGCGGCATCGGCGCCACAGCCGGCGGCCCACTGCCAGCCGAGGGTGTTGGCGGCCAGGTCGGCGTCCACCAGCGTGTCCCAGAACCAGCGGGCGCCTTCCAGCCAGGAGATGCGGAGATCCTTGACGAGGAAACTGGCCACGATCATCCGCACGCGGTTGTGCATCCAGCCGGTGGCCCACAGCTGCCGCATGCCGGCATCGACGATCGGATATCCTGTCCGCCCCCGCTGCCAGGCCCGGAGGCCGACGGGGTCGTTCGCCCAGGGAAACTTCGCGTAATCGGCCCGCAGCGGGGCGACGGCAGTGTGCGGGAAGTGAAACAGCAGGTGGCCGGCGAACTCCCGCCAGCCGAGTTCGCGGAGGTAGACCTCGGGGCTCCCCGCGAGCTTCGCCGCCGGCTTCCCGCCCGCGGCGTCGCGGACGGCATGCCATACCCGCCGCGGCGAGATCTCGCCGCAGTGCAGGTGCGCGGAGAGGCCGCTTGTGCCCGCGTGGTCCGGGCGGTCGCGATCGGTGCCGTAGTGCGTCAGCGGCCGCTCGAGGAAGGCATCGAGCCGCTTCCTCGCCCCGGCCTCGCCGGGCGACCAGGTCTTCTCCATCGTGCCCGCCCACGGGATCGTCGGCAGCAGGCCCAGGGCGGCGACGTCCAGGCCCGCGGCCCGCTTCGGCGCTGGCACGAGCTTCCGCGGCGCGGCGACCGGCGCGGCGGGCTCGTCCCGCGCGAGCAGGGCCCTCCAGAACGGCGTGAACACCTGGTAGGGCTTGCCCTCCTTGGTGGCGACGTGGGCCGGCTCGTAGAGCAGCCCACCGTTGAAGCTTTCCACGGTCAGCCCGTCGGCGGCGAGCGCCTGCTTGATCGCCGTGTCGCGCTGCACGATCGCCGGCTCGTAGCGGCGGTTCCAGGTGACGTGCGTGGCTCCGACCTCGGCGGCGATTTTCCGCAGGGTGGCGAGCGACCCGCCGCGGCGGATGACGAGCGGCGCCCCCGCCTTGGCGAGTGCCGCCGCGAGTTTCCCCAGCGACCCGTGCAGCCACCACCGCGCGGCCGCCCCCGGTTCCCAGGCCGCTTCTTCGTCGGGGGCCCAGATGTAGACGGGCAGCACCGCACCGCGGGCGGCGGCGGCCGCCAGGGCGGGGTTGTCGTCGAGGCGGAGGTCGTGGCGGAACCAGACGATCGTGGTCGCGGACATCGGGCGTCAGCCCATCTCGATTGCGTAGCCCTTGCGGTAGGGCCGCGCGAGCATGGCGTTTGCCTGGTCGTCGCCCACGATCTGTTCGGCCGCGTCGTCCCACTTCAGTCCCCGGCCCAGCCGGGCGCTGATCCCGGCCAGGTGGCAGATGTTGAGCATCTTCATGTGGGAATGAACATCCGAGATCGGCTGGCGGCGATTCATCGTGCAGAGCAGAAAGTTCGCCCAGTGGGCCGACCGCTCGTCTTCCATGAGTGGCAGGCTGCTGTCATAGACCTTGACCAGGGCGTCTTCCGGGAGCGGATTCTCGACGAGCTCCTCCACCGGCTTTCCAGCGAGCTTTTTGCGGCTCACGAAGATCCGCCCCTTGTCTCCCTCGATGAGCACGCCGTTGTCCTCGTCGTGACGGATCACGATCTGCGTGCCGCCGGGGAAGTCGACCGTGAAGTGGAACTCCGTCGCCGTGTTGTAGCGATCCGTCTCGACGGGCATGCCGTCCTTGAACGCGACGGGATGCTTGGCCGTGCCGTTGATCGCCAGCGGGCCGTCGGTCTGGCCGTTGAGGGCCAGCGCCCAGGTGGCGATGTCCACGTGGTGGGCGCCCCAGTCGGTGAGCTTGCCGCCGGAGTACTCGTACCACCAGCGGAACTCGTAATGGCAATTGGTTTTGTTCTGGGGCTTGCGCGGCTTGCCTTCGGCGTCCACCCCGCCGTTCTCGACCATGAATCGGTAGTCGGTCAGCGGCGCCGGGCCGAGCCACCGGTCCCAGTCGAGGTTCGCCGGCGGCGGCACGGCGGGGATCGCCGCGCTCATCGGCGCCTCGCCGATCCGGGCCTCGATCCGCTTGATCTTTCCCAGCCGGCCCTCGGCCACCAGCGTCAGGGCCTTCACGAACAGATGGAACGTGCTCCGCTGCTGCGTCCCCACCTGGACGATGCGGCCGGTCTCCTTCTGCACCCTGCGGATCAGTTTGCCCTCGTCGATGGTGAGCGTCAGCGGCTTCTCGCAATAGATGTCCTTGCCGGCGAGCATCGCTTCGACGACGGGCTTGGTGTGCCAGTGGTCGGGGGTGGCGACGTGGATCACGTCCACGTCCTTCCGCTCCAAAACCTTGCGGTAGTCGTCGAACACCGCCGCCTTGCCGGCGGCGAAGGTGTGGTTCATCTCGTCGCGACGGCCGGCGTCGACGTCGGCGATCGCCACGACGTCGATCCACTTCTTCGCGGCGGCAAGGTTGGAGCGGGCGATGCCGCCGGCGCCGATCAGCCCCAGGGCGATGCGGTCGGTGGGGGAGCGGGTCGCGGCGGTGAGCGTCCGCGGCTGCCAGGCGAAGTACGGGACGGCGACTGCGGCGGCACTGCCGGCGAGGAACGTGCGGCGCGAGGTGGTGAGGCGGGGCATGGTGTTCCTCCAGAAGGGATGCAGACTGATGCGGGACAGGAGTCTACCGCGCCATATGGCAGCCCTGTAGAGGCGGTCTCTGGCCGGCGCTGCGGCCCGTCCCGTGCTCGTCGAAGTGCGGCGGGCGGGGCCCACGGCCCCCTGGTTCACGGGGACATCATCGGCCGGCGTTGGGATCGGCGGCGACCATGTCGGCGTATTGCATCAGATTCCAGGCGCAGCGGCCGGCGTTGACGGCGAACCGGTTGAACCGCGGGGTCCGCTCCAGGTTGAGACCCACGTTCCCGGTGACCGGCTGCTGGGCGTGGGTGATGGCGTCCATCATGGCCCGGGCCTTTTCGGCGTGCAGGCGGTTGCCGGTGTGCCGGCCAAGCTGCGCCCAGGCCAGCGCGAACCGTGAACCCAGCCAGATGGGGCTGCCGACCTCGCGCTCGTTGCCGCTGACGATGTTCGGCGTGAGGGCACGCACCGCCGCCGGATCGGGCCGCGACCAGTCCATGTGCCGCGTCTCGCAGAAACGCATCAACTCGGCAGCCAGGTTCAGGTCGCGGCGGTCGGCCGGGGCAGACTCCAGCAGGTACAGGGCGAAGTAGCTGGGCGCACGGCCCTTGTAATGGAACGGCGGGACCATGCACGGGCTGTGGTGCCCCTGGTCGCGCCAGAAGAACTCCTTGACGCTGTTGCCCATGACCCAGCGGTAGGCCTTGTCCTCGCAGTCGCGGAAGGCGTCGGTCTTGAGTTCCGTGCGCAGCCGACCCAGGAACCAGAGCACTTCCGAGCAGTCATACTCGAGGAGATGCGGACCGTGGATACCGGGGACGAGGCCCGCGTCGAGGATCGGCTGGTGGTGCGGCACGGCCGGTTTCAGGGTGGACGAATCATTGGTGGATGTGCGGCCGTCCTCGCTCACCTCGGCCCAGGTGCCGTTGGGCAGCTGGAGCCGTGCGTAGGCCTTGGCGACCATCTCGGCGGCCTCTTTCCAGCGGGTGTCGCCGGTGGCGGCGTAGAGGTCGAGAAAGGCCGTGCCGAACAGATGGGTGTTGGCGATGCCCCCCTTGTAGCACTTGGGCATCCCGCCGCGGGACAGGCAGCCGGCCCGCATGTGGTCGCCGGTCTCGATGGCCAGCATGAGGCCGGCCTCGCGTTCGTTGGGATCGGTGGCCAACCGGTAACGCACCAGGCCCGTGCTGATCCCGCCGATGAGGATCTGGCTGCCTCCGTTGTCGCCCTGGCCGGGAGGAACGTAGCAGCCATGCCCGCGTAGGAAGCCCAGGGTCGATTGGTCGCTCGTCCAGCGGGCCAGCGCCAGCGCCGCCTCCTTGTAGGGCCGGGCCGGGCCGGAGAAATACGGCCCCTGGAACGTGGCAACCTTCACGAACGGCGTGCTCCACGGTCGTGCGCCCAGTTCCTTGCCGTCGGCGCCGAGGCCCTGGATCTCGAGCCCGTATTCGCCGGGCGGGAGCTTGGCCCACGCTTCGGTCAGCGGGGCCCACGGCTGCTTCACCGTGAACTCCAGCGGCGCGGCCTTGTCTCTGGCCTTGGAGACGCGCACCCGGTAGCTCTCGCCCTGCATGACCGGAGCCAGCCACGACGGGCACGCCACGGAATGGTTGCCCGGCTCGCGAAGCCACACATCCATCGCCGTCGAGGGTTTGCCATCGACGGAGAATTGGAAGCGGAACTTGCCGAGCGTGCGCTTGTCCCAGGCGGCCGCCACCGCCGCGAACGGATCGGCCACGTCCTCATCCACCAGCGTCATCGGCTTCCCGAAGATCCGCGTGACGGTCAGCCGGTACTTGGCCGCCACCGGCAGCGGGCGAATGTCGAAGGTCGGCGGCGCGGTGCAGCGCGGCGTGTCGCGCTGCATCGAGTGGTGCTGCCACACCTCGCCCGTGCCGGGCTCGACAGGATGAATGGTCGCGGCAGCTTCCCGGACGGCCGCCTCGACCAGCGTTGGGTCGGGCTGGGCATCGTGCTGCCATTGATCGAGGTCCTGCTCGCGGCCGCCGGTAAAGCCCGGCGCATCCGGCCAGGCCCAGACCGTGGCCGCGCCTTTCCATTCCTTCACGCGGCCCGCGGCCGACTGGATCGTCGCCTTGACGATCCCGCCCCGGCCGATCCGGCCGCCCTCGAGGCCGATCCGGATGGGCGTCTTGTCGTCGCTGGCCAGGCAGGTGATCTCGGCCGTGAACGACTCCGGCGAACCGTGAAACTTCTCCGCCTGGATGATGCGGGCCCCCTCGGGGGTGCCGACGAAGACCACCGTGCCGGCTTTTTTCTCGAGTCGCAGCCGCACGAAGAACGCGGCACCGTAGTCGCTCCCGTCTGCGGCGAGTCTCGAATGACTGCCGCCATCGGTCCACGGCATGCCGCACTCGACAACCCAGCCGCCGCCGGACGGCGGATCGAGATAGCCGGCCACCCGGCTTCTGACCGCCGGTGCACGACCGGCGGCCGGTGCGGTGGCGACGCCGGTCACGCGGCCCTCCTTGATCGCCGCGTCAATCGTCCAGACCGGCAGGCCGCTGCCCGTGCGGGTCGTGCCGCTGAGTTGGCCGGTGATGCGGTCGCCCGCGACCCGCAAGCCGCTGTCGTCGATCGTGTGCGGGCCGTATTCGTGGAATGCAGCCAACGCCGCGCCGGCTTCGCCGTTGCCGCCCCTGATCGGCACGACAATCGTGATCGGAACCGCATGGCCGCCCGCGGGCAGCCCGTCCTCCAGCCGCAGCGTCAGGTGCTGGTCGGCCGCCAGGGCTCCGTTCGCGGCGGCAAGCGTCGCCAAAACGAGGACGAATGGCTTCATGCGAGACTCCCGGTGTGTGGGACTGGGCTCCTGCGACGGTCCACCAGGCTGATCGTGATCCGATACGAAACAGGCATCGTCCGCTGGCTGAACCAAAAGTTTATACTCGTGATGCAGTGCTCACAAATTCGCAGCCGCGAAGCGACAAACGATGTCGGGCAGGACGGTTTTTTCATGCGAATCACGCTGACTTTGCTGGCGCTGGTTGTTTTGTCGCAGCCCGCTTCCGCCGAACCGCCACGCCGCCCCAACGTTCTCTTCATCGTCGCCGATGATCTCAACAACGACCTCGGCTGCTACGGCCATCCGATCGTCCAGTCGCCGGCGATCGACCGCCTGGCGAAGCACGGCGTGCGGTTCGACCGCGCCTACTGCCAATACCCGGTCTGCAATCCTTCGCGAGTTTCGTTCCTGAGCGGCCTGCGGCCCGAAGCGACGCGGATCATCGATCTGCCCACGCCGACCCGCTCGCATCTGGGCGCGGAGTACGTTTTTCTTCCCCAGTTCTTTCGCCGCAACGGATATCGCGCCGTGAAGATCGGCAAGATCTACCACACCGGTGACAGGCACGAAGATCCTGCGTCCTGGGACGTCGACATTCGCGAATCGGCCGACGCCAAAAATCCTCCACAGGAACGGATTCTCAGCCGCATGCCATTCGCCGGCAGCAGCACGAATTCGGAGTTCGTCGGCATCTCCCTCCGGGGTGACGATCACGAGGCCTACGACGGCCGGTTGGCCCGCAAGGGAGTCGACGAGCTCGAGACACTGGCGCGGGGCACGCAGCCCTTTTTCCTCGCGGTCGGATTTCGACGGCCACACACGCCGTACATCGCGCCGCAGAGATATTTCGACCTCTATCCGCCCGAGAAGCTGCCCCTGCTGACCGAGCCCGCCGAGCACCTCGACAAGCTCCTGCCAGTCGCCTTGACCTATGGGCCGGACGACCCGCGGCCCACCGGCGACGAGGCGCGTGTCGCGCGTGCGGCCTACTACGCCTCGATCACGTACCTGGATGCCCAGGTGGCGCTGTTGCTCGACGCCATGGATCGCCTCGGCCTCTGGGACGAAACCATCGTCGTCTTGATCAGCGACCACGGCTACCACCTCGGCGAGCACGGCGGGATGTGGCACAAGATGTCGCTGTTCGAGCAATCGTGCCGGGTGCCCATGCTCATCGCCGCTCCGCGGCAAGCCCGCGGCGAATCATGCCCGCGGACGGTGGAAATGATCGATCTGTATCCCACGCTCCTCGAACTCGCCGGCTTTGCCGTCCCCTCGCATCTCCAGGGCGCCAGCCTCGTCCCGTTGCTGCGGGAGCCGACGCAGGCGTGGAGTCGCTCCGCGGTCACCGTTGTCAGCCGCGACCAGCTCGAGGGTCGGCATCTCGGCTTCGGCCTGATGGGCCGGTCCCTGCGGACGGAACGCTTTCGCTACACCGAATGGGACGAGGGCCGCAAGGGCGTCGAGCTCTACGATCACGACCACGATCCCGGGGAATACATGAATCGCGCCGCGGATCCGCGGTACGCCGCTGCCGTCGCCGACCTGCAACGGCGGCTGCGCAGGCTCGTCCGCGACGGCCGTTGACCGCCGCGCAGGAGCCTTCACAAGACGACGCCGTCATCGACGCCCCCGGAAACCGAAGCCCGGGACCGAGTTCGCCCCCGGGAAAGGCAGGGCCGCAGCGGCACGGGCCGGGCCCTCGACACAAAGCGAACGGCGCGCGTGGCCGCGGGCCCGGACCATCCGCCTCCTCACCGTGCCAGGGCGGCGTGCAGCACCTGCACGGGGTGCAGCGCGGTGCGGCCGGTGCCGTCGGCGATCTGGTGGCGGCAGCTCGTGCCCGGGGCGGCGACGATCGCGTCGGCCGCGGCCGCCCGGACCGCCGGAAAGAGCACCAGCTCTCCGATCCGCATTGAGACCTCGAAATGCTCCCGCTCGTAGCCGAACGAGCCGGCCATTCCGCAGCAGCCGCTGGGAATCACCTCGACGGTGTAGTTCCGAGGCAGCCGCAGGATCGCCGCCGAGCAGTCGACCGAGGCGAGCGCCTTCTGGTGGCAGTGGCCGTGGAGCTTGACCGTGCGCGGCGCGGTCGTGAAGGCCGCCGCGTCGATCCGGCCGGCGGCCGCGGCCCGGGCGAGGAACTCGTCGATGAGCAGCGTGCGGGAAGCGAGCCGGCGGGCCGCCGCCGCCAGCGGTGCGCGGACGAGATCCGGATACTCGTCGCGGAAGCCGAGGATCGCCGACGGCTCGATGCCGATGAGTGGCGCGTCGTCGGTGACGACCGGGGCGAGCAGCTCGACGTTCCGCTCGGCGAGCGTGCGGGCCTCGCGGAGGAGACCCTTCGAGATCTGGGCCCGGCCGCTGTCGACGTGCGCGGGGATCACCACCTCCCAGCCGAGGGCCTCGAGCAGCTCGATCGCGGCGCTGCCCACCGGCACGTCGAGGAGGTCGGTAAACTCGTCGCAGAACAGGTGCACGCGGCCGAGCGGAGCCGGGCCACGGGCCGGCCGGCGGCGGTGCCAGGCGGAGAGCGTGATGCCGTGCAGTTGCGGCAGCGACCGCTGCGGCGCGAACCCCAGGAACCGCTTCACGAGCCTCGACAGGCCCGGCGCGGTCACGGCGAGGTTGTAGAGCCAGGGGGCGAGCATCGCGCGGCGCATGGCGGCGGCCGACCCGGCGATCAGACGACTGCGCCGCGGCACGCCTTCCGCGTCGTGGCGGTGCTGTTCCCACTCGGCCTTGAGCCGGGCCATGTCCACGTTCGACGGGCACTCGCTCTTGCAGGCCTTGCAGGACAGGCAGAGGTCCATGACGGCCGCGAGCCGCGGGTCGGTCCAGGGGTTGGCCGCGGCGTGGCCCCCCTCCAGCGCCTGCCGGAGCACGTTGGCCCGGGCCCGCGTCGTGTGCTCCTCGTCCCGCGTGGCCATGTAACTGGGGCACATCGTGCCGCCCGCAGCGGGCGGCTTGCGGCACTGGCCGACCCCCGAGCACTTCTCCGCGGCCCGGAGCACGCCGCCGGTGTCGGCGAACCGGAACACCGTGTCGTGGGTCGGCGGCGGCGCGCCCGGCACGATCCGCAGGGAGGTGTCCATCGGCGGGGTGTCGATGATCTTGCCGGGGTTGAAGATGCCCTGCGGATCGAAGGCCCGCTTCACGCGGACGAGCAGCGCGTAGCAGGCGTCGCCCACCATGGCGCGGATGAACTCGCCCCGCAGCCGCCCGTCGCCGTGCTCGCCGCTCAAGGAGCCGCGGTAGCGCTTGACGAGCGCCGCCACGTCGGTGGCGACGGCGCGAAACATCCGCAGGCCATCGGCTGTCCGCAGGTCGAACAGCGGCCGGAGGTGCAGCTCGCCCGCGCCGGCGTGGGCATAGTGCACGCTCTCGATGCCGTATTTCTCGGCGAGGAGCCGGTCGAAGTCGGCGATGTACGCCGGCAGGTCGGCCACGGCCACGGCGGTGTCCTCGACGATCTCGCGAGGCTTCTTGTCGTCGGGCACGTTGTTGAGGAGGCCCTGTCCGGCGCGGCGGAGTTCCCACACCTTCTGGGCGTCGGCGCCGAACAGCGTGGGATAGGCGTAGCCGATGCCCGCCACGCGGAGCTCCCCCGCCAGGGCCGCGAGCCGGTCGGCGAGCACGGCCTCGTCAGGGTGTCGCAACTCGACCACGAGGATGGCGCCGGGATCGCCGACCACGAACGCGCGGTTCTTGGCCTGCTCGCGATTCTCCTTGGTGCAGTCGAGGATCGGCTTGTCGATCAGTTCGCAGCCGGTGGCCTGTTCGTCGCGCGGCCGGTCGGGCCGCATCACGATGACCGTGCCGCGGAGGGCCTCGTCCACGGAGTGGCAGTGGACGCAGAGGAGCGCCCCCGGCGGCGGCAGGGGGATGACGTTCAGTTCGTATTCGACGCCGAAGAACAGCGTGCCCTCGGAGCCGGCGATCAGGTGGCAGAAGTTGAACGGCCGGTCGCTCGCGGGATCGAAGCAGGACGCGTCCATCAGGGCGTCGAGGGCGTAGCCGGTGTTGCGCCGCGTGACCTCGGGTCTGGGGAACGAGTCGCGGACGAGCTGCCGATTGGCGGGGTCGGCTAGCAGGTCGCGGATGGCACGGTAGATGCGGGTTTCGAGCGTGTCGGGGCCGGCGCACTTGGCGGCGAACGCTTCCGGTGACAGCGGCCCGAACGTGGCCTCCGAGCCGTCGGCCAGGAAGCCGCGGACGGAGACGAGATGGTCGCGGGTCGTGCCCCAGGCGATCGAATTGGCCCCGCAGGAGTTGTTGCCCACCATGCCGCCGATCATGGCCCAGCCGGCGGTCGAGGTCTCCGGCGGAAAGAACAATCCATGCCCGGCGAGGAAGCGGTTGAGTTCGTTGCGCACCACGCCCGGCTGCACGCGGACCCGCCGCCCCGCGGCATCGAGGGCCACGATGCGGTTGAGGTGTCGGCCGGAGTCGACCACGATCCCGGCGCCCACGACCTGGCCGGCGAGCGACGTGCCTGCGGCCCGGGGGATCAGTCCCACGCCGTGCGCGGCGGCGAAGCGAATCAGTTCGCGGACGTCGGCCTCGGTCTCGGGGAGGGCCACGGCCAGCGGCCGCTCCTGATACTCGGAGGCATCGGTCGCGTAGATCGTCCGGGCGAGGTCGTCGCGAAGCAGTGTTCCCGTGAGCCGCGCGGCGAGATCGGCGAGGGGTAGGTCGCGCGGCGGGCTGACGCTGGCAGTGGACATCGACACTATCATCGTCGAAACGGGCCGATCATCCAGGGGAGCCGCGAACGGAATGGCCGAAGGCCGAATTTCCCCGTTCGGCACCGGGTCCGGTGCCCTGACGCCGGGCGTGAGCCCGCGGTCTGGCCTGCCGAAGACGAGCCGTCACCGCGGCGCCGGCACCCTCACTGCGCCACGACCCGCAGATCGAACTCTTCGGGTTCCTTGTCTTCGCCGCCACCGCGGCGGACCTTGAAGGTCACGATGTCCCCCTCGTTGAACCGGGTTCGCAGGCCGCGGTCGAAGCCACGGTGCGCATCCTTGCTCCGCAGTTCCAGCCGTTGACCATTGACGGCGAGGATCTCGTCCCCCGGCTTCAGACCCGCCTTCGCCGCCGGCGTCCCCTCCTCCACCTCGTCCACCCGAGGGGTGAAGTCGTTGCCCCGCGGCCGCACGAGATTCATGCCGATCGGGATTCGCTTCGGGGCGACGAGTTTGGCGTCGACGACAGCCTCTGCCCCGTCCCGCTTGACGGTCACCTGCACGCCGTGCCCCTCGGGATACATGCCAAGGATTGCCGCCAGTCGCCGCACGTTGGCCACGGGTGCGTCGTCGACCTTGAGAATCACGTCGCCCGGCTTGAGCCCGGCCGCCGCCGCGGCCGAGCCATCGGCCACGTCCTTGATCCGCACGCTGTCCGGGTGATGCGGCTCGCCGCCACCGAGCCCCAGCCCCGTGATTCGCCCGTGCTTGACCTCGCCGCCGCCGGCCGCCTCGAGCCTGGGCAGCCAGAACTTGATCTGCTTGGCGCTGATCGCGAAACCGAGGCCGGTGTTGCTCCGCAGGCCGAACCGCGTGCTGATCTGGCCGTTGATGCCGACCACGCGGCCGGCCATGTCGATGAGCGGCCCGCCCGAGTTGCCCGGATTGACCTCGGTGTCGGTGACGATGCACTCGGTGTAGTTGTTCTGGGTGTGGTTGAGCGCCGAGACGATGCCCGCGGTGAAGGTGGGCGACTGGTCGAGGACGCCGAGGCCGAACGGATTGCCGACGGCCAGCGTCTCGTCGCCGACGGCGAGGGTGTCGGAATCCCCGAGCTCCAGGTAGGGCACGGTCTGCCCGTCCTTCAGCTCGAGTTTCAGGGCGGCCAGGTCGCCGTACGGGTCGGTGCCAAGGAGCTTGGCACGGAACGAACTGCCGTCGCCGAGCCGCACCGTGAAGGACCGCTTGCCATGGATCACGTGATCGTTGGTGAGCACGACGCCGTCCGGTCGGATGACGACCCCGCTGCCCCCCTCCACGAACACGTAGGCCGGGCGAACCTTGGTGCACAGCTCCACGAGATTGGCGGCGGCGGTGGCCGGGGCCGTGACGCCAAGGACGATCAAGACCGCGAGGCGGGCGTTCATTTGTTCTCTCCGAGCGTCACCTGAATGTCGCGGGCACCCTCGGTCGAGAGCACGCCCTCGAACCGGTCTCCGGGCTTGAGTGATTGCTTGAGCCGCTTGATGTCTTCGGCCGTCTCCAGCTCGCGGCCGGCGACCAACAGCCGCGGGCCCCCGCCCTTCCGCTGGATCCGCAATTCGACCACCTGGCCGGCCTTGCAGGCGGCGATCCGTTCGGTGAGTTCGTTCCAGCTGTTGACCTCCGCGCCATCCATCTCCAGGACGATGTCGCCGCGCTTCAGGCCGGCCTTCTCTGCCGGCGAGCCGGGGGCGACGCTGCCGATTACCACGTCGTCGCCGAACGCCTTGGAACTGTCGGCCTGCACCCCCAGCACGGGACCCGGAATGCGGTCGAACGACTTGCCCGCCTTGAGGGCGTCGAGCACGTCGCGGATCCGGTCGGCGCGGGCGGCCATGCCGACGCCGGAGTTTGGTGCCCGGGTCCACCGCATGAGCTGCTGCGGGGCGACGAGCCGGCCGAGGATCGTGTCGGGCTCGATGGGGGCCGTGGCCAGGCCGAGGAAGTTGCCGCCGCGGTCGACGAGCGGGCCGCCAGAGTTGCCGTAGTTGAGCAAGGCGTCGGTCTGGAACTGGTAGCCGCGGTTGCGGGCCGGGGCCGAGATGATGCCGGAATTGAGCGTGTAGGAGGGAGAGCCTCCCGGCAGGTAGCCCACCAGGCCGACCGCGTCACCGAGCTGGGGCGAGATCGAGTTGCCGACCACGTCGTAATGGGGCAGGTCGTGGGCTTCGATCTTGAGCAGGGCGACACCCAGCGGTTCGTGTTTGGCGACCACCTTCGCCTCGTGGCGGCTGCCGTCCTTGAGCACGACCGAAACCTTGTTGATCGCGTTGGGCCGCTGCTCCACGTCGGAGGAAGACTCGGCGATCATCTTGTCGATCGGCTCGTGAGCCTCGAAGGCCCGGGGCTTGCCCGTGGACTTGCGGATGAAGGCCAGGTCGCCGCCGACGTTGAACAGGCTGGTGAGCACGAAGCCGTCGGCCGAAATCACGAGCCCCGTCGCCGCCCCCGGCGGCCGCCGCAGGAGCTGATTGACCTCGAAAGCGCGGGCGACGTTGGCGTATTCGGCGAACTTCTGTTGCTGCTTCGGCTCAGGCAGCGATGCATAGTCCTTGATGCCGGCCTTGAACTCCTCCCACGACAGCCGCGGGAGCTGCTCGGCCGGGAACTGCCGCTCGACCTCGATGCCTGCCAGGGAATCGGCGATCTCCGCGGCCACCTTGCGGAGCGGATCGGGTGGCAGATCGACGCCGCCGGCGCGGGAGGGGGCGGCCGCCGGTAGAAACGACTTCAGGGCCGCGAACTTTTCCAGCAGCACCTTCGTAGGCACCGCCGTGCCCTGCCAGCGGAGCGGCAGCGTGCCGAGCGTGATCACGCCGCAGACGCGGCCCACGTCGTCCACGAGCGGGCCGCCGTCGGAGCCGGGATTGACGGCTGCCGTCGTCTCGATGGCGATGCCCGAATAGGCGGCCTCGGGATGCTTGGGCACTTCGTAGATGCCGCTCACGAGCCCGCGACTGAACGACGCCCGGCCGTTGGTGAGCACCGCGTTTTCGACGTCGCTAGCCGTGTAGGCCGTGCTGCCCAAGGCGGGCATGTCGCTGGACAACGGCAGGAACGGCAGTCCGGAGGCGTCGACCTTGATGAGGATCACCGCCAAGGCCTCGTCGAGAGTCACGATCTCGGCGTCGCGGACGACGAAGTCTGGAAAGGCGACGCGGATCTTCTTGGCGCCCGGCGGCACCACGCTCGTGGCGGTGAGGATGTGGCCCTCGGGGCTGATCACGACCCCGGTGCCAGTGTGATTGATGAACCGGTCGAGCTCGCAGCGAATGCCCACCGTGGCGGCGAGCGTCCGTTCGGCCGGGCCGCGGGCGGAGGACGATTCCCCGGCGGCGACAAACCCCGTGCCGAGAAGGAGCGCGAGGGCGAGAAAGCCGGCGAGTCGCGGCATGCGGTGCATTCCTGGGAGGGGCGGCGAGTCCATCTGGTTCGCGGGGCCGACGTCCGGAGTGTACGTCACCCCGATGCCGCGGTCAGCGGGAGCGCTTGCGGCCCTGCGGCCGGGGCCGTACAACGTCTTCGCAGCGAGTTTGCCCGTGGATTCAAGGACGTTTTTCATGGCGACGGCCAGTCTCACCTCCGCCCTCCTCCCGGAGGCGAAACACGTCGGCCGGGCCCTCGATCGGGCCCTCGATGCCGGGCGTGGCATGCTCCGCCTCTCCCCCACGTGGGTGCCGCGGAGTTTCCTCCATCCCGGCAAGCGGGTCCGACTGCACCCCGACGACTACTACGCCTACGGTCTCGACCGCGGCGGCATCGACGAGCGCTGGTTCGCGAGCACGACCGAGGCCGCCAACGAGGGCCGCGTCCCCGACGAGGGGCTGTCGTGGTGCGTGTTCGAAGGGGAGCGATTCCTGCTCCGCGACGCCGTCGTCGAGGGGGGCGCCCGGCTCGTCGGCAAGTCGATCTGGGACCGCTACCAGAAGTGGCCTGTGTACTCGAAGTTCTTCGACAACATGGGTCCGATCCCGCACCACATGCATCAGTCGTTCGAGGATGCCAAGCTCGTCGGCCAGGAGGGCAAGCCCGAGAGCTATTACTTCCCGCCGCAGTACAACAACTGCGACAATAACTTCCCCTACACCTTCATGGGGCTCGAGCCGGGCACCACGAAAGACGACGTGCGGAAGTGCCTCGAGAACTGGAACCGGGGGGACAACGGGATCCTCGACCTCGCCAAGGCCTATCGCCTGAAGCGGGGCACCGGCTGGCTGATTCCGCCCGGCGTGCTCCATGCCCCCGGCTCGCTGCTGACCTACGAGCCGCAGTGGGGCAGCGACGTGTTCGCCATGTTTCAGTCGCTCGTCGAGGGGCGGGCCGTGCCTTGGAGCCTGCTCGTCAAGGACATGCCGGCCGAGAAGCACCGCGATCTCGACTTCATCATCGGCCAGCTCGACTGGGAGAAGAACGTCGATACGCACTTCAAGGAGAGCAACTACCTCGAGCCGATCGTGGACCAGAAGCGGAGCGGCCCCGGGGCCACCGACCGCTGGATCGTCTACGGCCACGTGGACGGGCGGCAGCTGTTCAGTGCCAAGGAGCTGACGCTCGAGCCGGGGGCGAAAATCACGGTGCACGACGCCGGCGCCAGCGGCTGGATCACCGTCCAGGGCGAGGGGCGGGTGGGCGGCCATGACGTCGCCACGCCCACGCTCATCCGCTTCGGCCAGATGACGGCCGACGAACTCTTCATCTCGGCCGAAGCCGCCGCGGCGGGCTACGTGGTGGAGAACACCGGTCCGGGACCGCTCGTGTCCCTCCGCTACTTCGGCCCGGACGTCCATGGGGACCTGCCCGGGAACGGAAGATCCTGACCAATCCCTCTTCCTTTGGGAGAGGGCGAATCGAGGCATCATGCCCATGCACGCCGCCCCGAAACTTCACAACGCGATGTGGCCAGGCCTCGTCGGCAAGGGCACCGATGCGGGACAGGAGCCGCCGATCTCGCTCGAACGGATGCTCGCGCTCACGGCCGCGGCGAACGTCAACGGCCGGAAGTTCGACGGCATCGACTACTTCCTCTTCCATCCGCACACGGATCCCGACGCCTCCGACGACGACCTGCGACGGATCGCCGACCTGATCGCCGCCCACGGGTTCGCGGTCGGTTCGCTCGTGGCCCCGATCTGGCCCGGCACCGTTGGGGACTCGGCCATGGGCACGCCCGTGCAGCGGGCGAAGTTCATCACCGCGGTCCGCAAGGCCTGCCGCATCGCCCGGATCTTCAACGAACACGGCGTGCGGCAATACGGCGTGATCCGCATCGACTCGGCCGAGTTCGGCGTGAACGCATGGCGGCAGGACGCGGCCGCCAACACGAAGCGGATCGCCGCGACCTTTCGCGAGGCCGCCATCGTGGCGGCCGGCCACGGGGAGCGGCTCGCGGCCGAGGGGGAGATCTGCTGGGCGGGCATGCATTCGTGGAGGGACATGCTCGACCTCCTCGAGGCGGTGGACATGCCAGGGTCGCTCGGCTTCCAGTGTGACCTCGCCCACACCTATCTCTACCTCCTCGGCTACAACGCGCCGGAGCACGCCCTCGTGCAGCCCGGCTACACGGCGGCCGAGTTCTGGCCGGCCTACGAGGCGATGGTGGCGAAACTCCGGCCCTGGACGATCGACTTCCACGTCGCGCAGAACGACGGCCAGGTGCATGGTGCCGGCGCGCACGACAAGACGGGCAAGCATTGCCCGGCCGACGACCCCGCCGGCAAGCTCGACATCGTGAAGTGCTCCGGGCTCTGGCTCCAGGGTGCCGCGGAGCGCGGCATTCGGCACATCTGCTGGGACGGCTGCATGTTCCCCAACGCCACGCTCGAGAATCCCAAGACCTGGAACACCATCCTCGCCACCATGCTCGCCGTCCGCGACGCGCACGGCTGGGCGTGACGGCTGCGGCCCCCGGCGACGAGACTTTTGCCGTCCCCGAGCCGCCTTTTCCCGTAAGACTCCGAACCCTCGAGAACTTCACATGGCAAAACCGCTCCGCATCGGCATGATCGGCTACGGCTTCATGGGCCGCGCCCACTCCAACGGCTACAACCGTGTCAAGGACTTCTTCGACCTCGAGTATCTTCCGGTGCTGCAGGCGGTGGCCGCCCGCGACCAGGCCAAGGCGCAGGCCTTCGCCGACCGCTGGGGATACAAGCGGGTCGAAACCGACTGGCGGAAGCTCGTCGCCGCCGCCGACATCGACGCCATCGACATCTGCACGCCCAACAACCTTCATGCCGAGATCGCCATCGAGGCCGCCAGGCATGGCAAGGCGATCCTCTGCGAGAAGCCGCTGTCGATGGACGTGGCCGAGGGGGAGGTGATGTGCGCGGCCGTCGAAAAGGCCGGCGTGCCCAACACCGTGTGGTACAACTACCGCCGGATTCCGGCGGTGACGTTCGCCAAGCAGATCATCGACTCGGGAGCCCTGGGCCGGGTGTTCCACTACCGGGCCGAGTTCCTCCAGGACTGGACGATCAACGCCGATCTTCCGCAGGGCGGGGCGGCGCTGTGGCGGCTCGACGCGGCGGCGGCCGGCAGCGGCGTGACGGGCGACCTGCTCGCCCACTGCATCGACACGGCCATCTGGCTCAACGGCCAGGTGGCCGACGTCACGGCGATGACGGAGACGTTCGTCAAGGAGCGGAAGCACCAGCTCACCGGCAAGGTGGAGCCGGTCGGCATCGACGATGCCTGCTCCTTCCTCTGCCACTTCAAGAACGGGTCGCTGGGGCTGTTCGAGAGCACGCGGTACGCCCGCGGCCACAAAGCCCTCTACACGTTCGAGATCAACGGCGAGAACATGAGCCTGAAGTGGGACCTGCACGACCTCCACCGGCTGCAGATCTTCGACTACAAGGACGCGGGGCCGATGCGGGGCTGGAAGAGCGTGCACGTCACTGACGGCGACCATCCCTACATGGGCAAGTGGTGGGTGCCGGGGCTGGCGATCGGCTACGAACACTCCTTCGTGCACCAGGTGGCCGACTTCCTCGAGGCGTATGCGAAGGGGGAGCCCTGTCCGCCCACCTTCCGCGACGCTTTGGAGACGCAGAAGGTGTGCGACGCCGTGCTCGCCAGCGCCAAGAGCCACCAGTGGGCCACGGTTTCCTGACGCCGGCGCGTGGCGGCCGTGGCTGGTAGGGATCACGGCGCGGCAAGCGGGTGACGTGCATGGTGCTGGGTGAGGCAGTCCCATGGTGGAGCCGAAGGACGGTGACCGCGGTCACCGTCCTGGTCGGCGTCTTCGCACTGCTGGCCTGGGGGCGTCCGCTGGTGTACGACGTCGATGGCGTGTCGATGGCGCCGGGCCTCCTCCCGGGCGACCGGGTGACGAGCGGGCTGTTTCCAGCGCTGGATCGGCTGCGGCCGCCCCGGCGGTTCGACCGCTGGGTGCTCACGACCGCCGACAGGGCGGCGGCGATCAAGCGGGTCGTCGGCCTGCCGGGCGAGCGGGTGTCGATCGCGGCCGGTGAACTGGCGATCGACGGAACGACCGTGCTCAAGGGACCGCGGCTCCTCGCGGCAGTCGGCGTGCCAGTGGCGGCCGGGCCGCCGTCGGCGGCCGGATGGTGGTCGATGCCGCCGCGGGAGATTCTCGACGACAGCGCATGCAATGCGGGGAAGAGCGTCGTTCTCCTGCCCGTGCAGGATGTGGGATTCGCCGCCGTCGTGACCGTCGAGGCACCAACCGGCGGCGACGTCCGCGGTCGAGCCACCGTCGGGCGCACGGCCGTCACGTGGCGGCTGGCCGCCGGACGCCAGGCGATCGTGGCGGGACGTCTCGACGGCCATGTGGTCGCCGTGGCCTGGCGACTGCCCGCCACGGCGGCGGTGATGACGGAAAGGGCGTGTCTGCCGCCGGGGCCGCCGAGCCTGTGGTCCGTCGCCGTGCCTTGGGCCGAGGGCGATTCCGGGACCGGCCGGTCACCGCCGCTCGCGTTGACGATCGAGCCGGCCGTCGGGGCCGCCGCGCGGATCGAGCGGGTCGATCTGTGGCGGGATGTTCTATTTCGGCCCGCTGCCGACGGTGTCACCGAGTGGCATCTGGCCACCGACACCGTCTTCGCGCTTGGCGATCATCCCGCCTCGAGTCGGGATTCGCGGCATTGGGGCCCGGTGCCGCTCACGGCGCTGCGGCACCGCGTGGCCTCCATGGCGTTCGTGGACCACTGATCAGCGGTCCGCCTGGGGCAGCATCCGATCGGCCTCGTGGAGGACGGCCAGGCTGTCGGCCCGTTCGACGAGCCGCTCGATCACCTCGGGGCCGGCGGCGAAGCCGAACTCGAGCTCTTCGACGGCGGCCTCCTCGATGTCGGAAAGCAGCACGACCCGACGGTCGCCCAGGGCCCGGGCGAAGAGCCGGGCCTGGAGGGCGTCGGCCACGAGCGTGGTATCGCGGGTGGCCACCGCCTCGTGCACGAGCCGTTCGAGGGGGGCGCCCTGCCGCCACCGCTGAAAGACGATGCCCGGGGCCGCCGCCACCCGGCAGGCGAGGCAGATCGTGCCGTCCGGACGAGTGACGCGGGCCGCGGCGGCCAGCGCCGTCGTGACCGCCGCGAAGGACCGAGGATCGGAGAGTGAAGCGACGGCCAGTTCCACGGGCTCGTCGACCGTGGGGCACCAGGCCCGGGCGGCCGTCCGTGCCGCGCGGCTTGCCTCGTCGGGAAGTCCGAAGGCGGCGGCGTGGAGACTGTCGGCCTGGCCGGCCACTAGCCGCAGGCTCGCACACACTCCCAGCTGCCAGGAGATGTCGTGCATCCGCGCCTTCCAGTCCGGCAGCGCGAGTCGGCCGCGGCGGGCCAGATCGACCGTCAGACGCTCGGCGGCTGACCGGCGGGAAAAGGCGGGCCACAGCTCCCCCGCCAACGATCGGCCGCCGAGGGCTGCGTCCCAGCCCCATTCGCCGACGGCGACGACGACGTCGGCGTCGACGAGCTGGCGGGCGAGATACAGCGGCGCGCCGGCCTCGTCGGCGGCGAGATAGGAGGTGGCCGCATCGACCGTGGCGTCGAACTCAGCCGCACCCGCAGGAGCGACCCCGCCCGGCTGGCGGCCCGCATGCAGGACCTGGATCGCGTCGGCCTCCACGCCCGCGGCGCACAGTCCATCGACCACCGCCGCGACGACGGCCGCCGCCTGCGGCACGGCTCCCGACACCGCCACGGCCACGCGGTCTCCGTGCACCACGTGAGCCGCCAGCGGCGGTCCGTGCAGCGGCGCCGCCAGGGCCGCGGCCACCCGGTCGCGGGCGGCCTGCCCGGCGACGCCGGCAGGACCGCGACACTCCGTCACAAGGCCCCCCGTCTCAGTCTCCAGGACGAGCGGATCGTCGGCGCCGTAGTCGAGCGTGATGGTTGGCAAGCGAGTGTCGGACCGAGGTCCGGATGAAGGGGCGGACAAAGCGCGGCAGGGGTCGAAAAATTGTAGCGGGAGGACGGCTCCGCAGAATGCTCTGGCCGCGCCGCCCGGCTTTCAGCCAAGATGCGGCCATGCGTTGCTTCCGCCGTCCATCCGCGCCAGTCTTCAGCGTGCTCGCCTGTCTCGCCGCCTGTCTCACCGGCTGCGATGAAGATGCCCGCGGCCTCGTCGAGGCGATGGGCCGCGCCTACCGCGCCGCCGACCACTATGCCGACGACGCCCGGGTCAAGGTCGTGCGCACCCAGGGAGATGGGAGCAGCGCGGAGACGCATCCCTTTCGGGTGGCCTTCACGCGGCCCGACAAGATCCGCATCGAGGCCTACGACGCCCGCATCGTGGCCGACGGCCGCACGCTTCGCGCCGCGGTCGGTGGCATCCCGGGCCAGGTGCTGACGGAGGACGTGAACAGCCCACTCGGGCTCGACCAGTTGTTCACCGACCGCGAATTGCGGGGCACGCTTTCCGCGGGCGAGGCCGGCTGCCCGACCCAGCTGCCCCTCCTGCTCGCCGACGACACCGTCGAGCTGATCCTCGGCGACGCCAGCGGGCCGCCGCGGATCGCGGCCACGGAGTTGATCGACGGCCATGCCTGCGGCCGCGTGGAGATCCCGAAGCCCGATGGCACGCTGACGCTGTGGATCGACCGGAGCAAGAAACTGCTGCGGCGGATGAAGGTCCCCACCGACGCCTACGCTGAACAGCTTTCGCGGCAGGCAGGGGCCGTAACGGGTGTGGCGGTGGTCGTGGATTTCGTCGGCGCGTCGTTCGCCGCCGCGCCGCCGGCGGAGGCCTTCGCCTTCGAGGTGCCGGCCGGAGCGGCCGCGGTGTCGCGGCTCGAGCCCGTGCGGCCGCCGCGGCCCGTCAGCCCGCTGGTGGGCCGCCGCGCGGAGCCCTTTTCGCTGGCCGGGCTCGATGGCCAGGCGGTGGACCGCGACGCTTTGGGCGGGGCCCCGGCGGTGCTCGAGTTCTTCTTCACCGGCTGTGAGCCGGCGACCCGCACCATGCCCCAGGTGGCCGCGGGCATCGCCCGGTTTCGTGCCGACCGGCGAGCGGCGGGCATGCCGCCGCTCGAGATCCGGCACCTGGCGGTGAGCGTGGACGAGGCCGCCGGCGCGGCGGGTGAGCTGCGGAAGCAGCTCGCCGAGTACGGCGGCGTGGCCGCGCCGATGCGCGATCCACGGGCCGAGGCAGCGGCGGTGTTGGGCATCCGCGAGTTTCCCGCGACGGTGATTCTCGGCGGCGACGGCACGGTGGCCGACGTGATCGTCGGCGACGACGATCTGATTGCCGCCGACGTGGCGGCCGCCCTGGCGGCGACGGCCGCCGGCGGCGACGTGGCCCGCCTGGTCCGCGACCGCCACGCCACGCGACTGCGGGAATACAAGGAACGGCTGGCGCAGGCGGCCGGGAACGGCCAGGGCCCGATCGAGCCGCTGCCCGAGACGCTGATCGCGCCGCGGCGGCAGCCGGTGCGGTTCAAGCTCGCCCCGGCCTGGCGGGCGGCCGACGTGCCGCTCCCCGGCAACCTCGTGTGCCTCGACGCGGCCCACGGTGGCGGCGACGAGCCGCGGGTCGTGGTGCTCGACGGCTGGCGGGAGGTCGTGGAACTCGACGCGGCCGGGGCCGTGGCGGGCCGGCACGAATTGCCGATCCCGGCCGGCGCGGCGGTGCGGTTCCTGCGGACGGGCGTGGACGGCCAGGGACGCCGCTGGTGGCTGGGCGGAGCCCGCGGCGGTCGCCACGTGTTCGTGTTCGACGCCGACTGGCGGCTCCGCGGCACCTTTCCGTCACCTGAGGCCGAGCCGCACGACGGCATTGCCGCGGCGCATCTCCTCGACACCGATGGCGACGGCACGCTGGAGATCGTCGTCGGCTCGAGCGGCACCGGCGGCGTGCAGGCGGCGTCGCTCGACGGCAGGCGGCTCTGGGAGGAGCGGTCAGCGGCCGCCGTGCTCGACCTCGCGGGGGGCCCGCCCGCCGACGAGGCCCGGGCACTGTGGTGCGTGGCCGGCGACGGTCGGATCCTGCCGCTCTCGCTCGCGGGCCGCCCCGGCAGTCCGTTCGCCGTCGGTGCCTGGCGGCTGCGGTCGCTCGCCACGGGGCCCGTGGCCCCCGATGGACAGTGGGCGGCGATCGGCATCGCGGGCACGGGTGTCGGCCACAACGTCGCGATCGGGATCGACGCCGACGGCACGGTGGCCTGGGAACTGCCGCTCGCCGACGGCGTCCAGCGGGAGGCGCCCGTCGAGCCGATCGCCTGGGCTGACCTGCTCGGCACGCCGCGCCGCCAGTGGCTGATCGCCGCCCCCGACGGCGCGGTCACCGTGGCCTGGGCCGACGGCCGCGTGGTCGACACCTACCGCCACGGCGCGGCGGTCACCGGCCTCGGCGGATATCGCGAGGGCAGGGACGGCTTCATCGTGATCGCCACCCGCACGGCGATCGAAGCCTTCCGTCTCGAGGACATCGCCCTCGACTGACCGGCTGGCTGCTCGCCGCGGTTCGCTTGGCGGGCCTGCGCCCGCTGCCGATCAACCCGGCCCTCCGGGCCTGGCGCTCACACAAGAAGCCCCGGGCGGGAGCCCGGG
>CAZJHQ010000009.1:0-43361 GCA_964545915.1 uncultured Candidatus Kuenenia sp.
CAAGCGGGCGGCGGCCCGCCAAGGGAACCGCGGCACGAGGCCGCGGGTTCGCGTGCATCATGCTCCCGGGTTTCCACCTGGGGCTTCTTGGACCGGTGACGGGACCAATTCCCTTTGCACAGGGTCTGCAGGACACGGTTCGCTCCTGAAATCCCGCAGCCGCCACGCTCTGTCGAGCCACTCGGCACACCATCGACACTCGCGGCTCGGGCTTCAAGGGCACGGGGCGGACCGGATGCCCGTGGGACCGGGCCGTTGGGCTGCCGAATGCATGCGCACGGTGTTCTCGCGGTCAGCGGCGGCTGCGACGCCGGCGGCCGCCGCGGTCGGCGGGGCGATGCGGTGCGGACCGGTGCGGCTGGCTGCCACCGCCGAAGAAGAAGGCTTCGGCGGGCCAGAGGTCGCCGTCCGTAGCCGCCGGCTCGGTCATGATCGGTACGGGCGCAGCCTGCGGCACCGGCTCCGGCTCAGGGGCCGGCGCGGGTGCCGGGGCCAGGCGAACCGGCTTGGGGAGCGGCGCCGGCCGGCGGTCCCAGAGCGGTCGCGGGTCGGAGAACGACCGCACGTGGGCCCCGGCCTCGTGGAACGTCTTCGCGACATGCTCGTGGCAGGTGAGCACGAGCATCTGCCGATCCGCCGCCTGTTCGGCGACGAATTCGACGAGGACGCGGGCCGCCGAGCGGGCTCGGACGTCGTCGAAGTTGACCAGCGCGTCATCCATCACGATCGGCAGGCTGACGTCGTGCCGGCCGAGGTCGCGGATCAAGGCCAGTCGGAGGGCGAGGAACACCTGCTCCCGCGTGCCGCGGCTGAGCCGCTCCGGATTCCAGATCGCGCCATCGGCGTCGTGCACCTCGAGCCGGGCCTCGTCGATCGCCGTGGTGATCGAGGCGTAGCGGCCCTCGGTGAGCCGGGCCAGCCAGCGGGAGGCCTCGCGGAGCACGGGCGGCTGATGGTCGCGGGCCACGGCGGCCCGGGTTTCCTCCAGGAGCATCCGCGCCCGCTCCAGGACCCGGCGGCGGTCGAGCTGCTCGCCGAGCCGCTCCTCGACGTCGGCCAGTTCGGCCTGCAGGCTCTCGGTGCAACGGTCCTTGGCCGCGGCGTCGACGCGGGCGGCCACCGTCCGGCGGCGGTCCTGCGCGGCGGCGAGTGTCGCGCGATGTCGCGCCGTCACGGCGCAGGCGTCGGCGAGCCGCTGCTCGAGCGGCAGCGCGGCGTCGACGAGCCAGGCCTCGACGTCGGCCGGCTCCGTCGTCCGCCGACGGGCGTCGAGCCAGGCCGTCTCGGCCATCTCCGCGTCGCGACGGGCCTGCTCGTATTCGGGACGGCGATCGACCTTGGCGAGGAACTCCTTCTCGGTGGCAACTCCCCAGCGGGTGAAGAACTCGCGGACGGCCCGCTCCGCGACCTTCACCTGCCGCACGGCGTGCCGATGGCGGCGGCGGGCCGCCTCCAGCCGCCGCGTGAGCGAACCTCGACGGCGGATCGCCGCCTTCTCCGCATCGAGCCGCTCCTGGAGGAGCTTGAGGTGGTCGAGGGGTGTGGCTTCGGGCACGAGTTCGCATTCCACCAGCAATTCGTCGATCCGCTTGCCGAATACGGCCAGTTCCTCGCGCTTGTGGCGGGCCTCTTCCGAGAGCCGGCGGCGGTCGTCGTCGAGCGTGAGCAGGGTGTGGCGGTGCGTGGCGATCTGCCGGACTTCGCGGGGCGAGAGCGTGGGGGGCAGGCCGCGATGCTCGAGGGCCCGCCGCCAGCGTCCGCGGGCGGCCCGACGCTCGTCGAGGGCCCGCTTCAGTGCCTGCTCGGCCACGGTCACCTTGTCGCCGAGGAGATGCACGGAGCCCTCGCGGGCGGCGAGCTCCTCGAGGCGGTCGAGTTCGGCCTGGGCCACGCCGAGCCGCCGATCGAGCGTGTTGATGGCGTCGGCGGGAATCTTGCGGTCGAGCAGGCCGCACTGGGCGAGCAGCTCCTCCCGTTGTTTCTTGGCCATGTCGTGCTGGCGGCGGGCCGTGTCGAGGCGGGCCGCGGCGGTGCGGTCGAGCGACCAGGTCGTGACCGATGCCAGGCCGGTGCCGGCCAGGCCGAGCGCGGCCAGCGCATAGGCGAGCGACCCAGTGACCTCGGACGGCAGCAGCAGCCCGGAGAGGAGCATGCCCGCGCCGGTGACGAACAGGGCGCCCAGCGCCACCAGCCACGGGATCGGCAGCAACTGGCCCGCGACGCTCGCGGCCAACTCCCGCTCCAGTTGGGCCATGGAGCCGTCGAGCTCGGCGAGCTGCTCGCCCGTGCTGATCCGCTTGCGGAGCGTGCTCACCTTGTCGCTCGCCTGCTCGATCGCCTCCGCGATCGTCAGGCCTCCGAGCGCGGAGCCTGCGCCTTTCACGGAGCCGCGGGTGTCGTCGTGCTCGCGGCGGGCGCCGGCGAGCGCCTTCTTCGCGTCGGCCACTTCGCGGGTGGCGCGGGCGCAGTCGCGAGCCCGGGTGCGAAGCGGTCCGAACGAGAGCGCGAAGCCCTCGGGGAGGAGCACGTCGGGAAGCGCGTCGGCGTCGTGGAGAGCCGGCGCGATCGGCACCACGCGGGTCAGCCCGGCGATGCCCACCTGCTCGCCGAAGCGCCGGGCCGCCAGCCGGGCGTGGGCCTCCGCCCGCGCCACGTCGGAGGCGAGCCGCTCCAGCCGGGGCAGTTCCTCGCACAAGGCGGTCACTGCCGTGCGGTGCCGCCACACGGCGGTCTCGGCCGGAAGGCTGCGGAGCAGGCGGGCGAGTTTTCCGCGCCGCTTCTTCCGCAGGGCCGCCCGCCGCTCGAACCGCTTGAGCCGGCGGGCCGCATATCGCCAGGCATCGCGGTCGGGGTGAAGCAAGGGCGCCGACTCGAGCGCCGTGAGCCGCGCGGCGGTGCTGCGCCAGGCGGCATGCAGGCTCTCCAGCGGGAGCACGCCCCGGACGATCGCCTCGTTCTGGACCGCTGCGGCGATCCGCGCCTCGATCCCGCGGATTTCCGCATCGAGATGGGCGAGTTCCGCCCACAGGCCGCCGGCCGCGACCGCGGGTGCGTCGAGCGCCGCGAGCCGGTCGAGCGCCTCCTGCCGCCGCGTCTCGAGGGCGCGGATCGGCGACACCGTCGGATCGGTCGAGTCGAGCCGGCCGATCGCGTCGCGCAGGTGGCCGAGGACGCGGGCCACCTGCGAGCGGTCGAGGCCGCTGGCCAGTTCGTAGAGCCGGCGGCCGCAGCCCTCGGGCTCGAGCGTCCGCAGTTCGTGCAATTCGTCAAGGCCGAAGGCCATGACGCTCGTGAAGGTGGTCTCGTCGATGTCGCCGACGAGATCCTGGAGATAGACGCGGTGCCGGCTGCCTTCGCTGCGCGGGTCCACATCGGCGATTTCGATGAGGTCGCCATGATCACCGCCCAGGCCCACGACGTCGTCGGCATAACTTTCCCGCGTCAGGCCCGCGATCTGCGGTCCCTCGTGCCGCCGCTCGATGGAGAGCAGGCTCCGTTCCGGCCCGCTGCGCACCAGCAGGCGGCCGGCGCAGGCGATCTGCGGATCGAGCACGCCGCGACGAAACAGCCCCTCGAAGCCGAAGAACACCGCGCGGACGAACTCCAGCAGCGTCGTCTTCCCGGTCTCGTTGGTGCCGTAGAGCACCTGGACGCCCGGCCCCAGCCGGTCGATGGTGACGCGCGAGAGGGCGCCGAACTTTTCGGCGTCGATCCGTTCGATGAACATGGGGCCTCCGCTGCGGCGGCGAGGGATATTGAAGAAGACGGTCAGATTGATTCGACGAGTTCGAGCGCCAGCCAGCCAGCCTCGCGGGCCATGTCGGCCGGGATGGCGGCCGCGGGCGACTGCTCGATGGCAGACACGATGTCGGCGAGCGCCGACGAGAACGATGTGGTCGTGCCGGGGCGGCTACCGGAGCGGGCGTGCCCCAGCGGCGCGAGCGACTCGCCCGGGTCGGCGACGAGTTCGCGGCACCAGATGCGGAACGTCTTGGCGTCGTAGAGCTGCCGCACGCGGGCCAGGGTCTCGGCGGCGATCTCGGCCACCCGCACCCGACGGGCCACGCTCGTGCCACACGCGATCGAGCAGCGGACGATCTCGAGCGCGGCGTGGCCCGCGGCGGGCAGAGCCTCGAGCGCCGACCAGATCGCGGTCGCCAGCTCCTCGTCGCCGCCGGCCGCCGACTCGACCGCGAGCGTGCGCCAGGCGACACGGTGGGTGGCCGTCTCCTGCCAACTGGCCCGCCAGTCGGTGTGCGGAGCGGCGAGCGGCCCGCGGCCGGCGGGATCGCGGTGGAAGAGCGTGAGGCCGCAGCAGCCGCCCGGGCTGGCTTCGTGTCCCGATCGCGCCTGCAGGGCCGGCAGATGATGCAGGCCCGGCGGCAGGTGCTGCGGCCGCCGCGAGCCCCAGACCCAGAACGTGGCGGGGTGCGACCAGGCGGGGGACGCCGCGGCGGCCGCCGCGAAGGCGGCCGGCGTGAGCGCCGCGACGGCGCGACCGGATGCGTCTGCCGCGAGCGCGGGATGGCCGGCATCGTGCGGCTTGGCGGCCGCGGGCATGTCCCAGCGTTCAGCCTGCCACAGGGCCGTGTCCCAGCCCACGACGATCCGCCGGTGCAGCGGCGCGGGGCCGTCGAGGGCGCCGGCGGCAGCGCCGGCCACAGGCCCGTGGGCGGAGGCGATTTCGACGAGCAGACCGTGAACATCCAGCTCGAGCGGCGCCAGCGGCGTCACGAAGTGCAGACCGGCCGGCTCGCCGAGCATTCGCGAGAGGGCGTGGCAGGCGGCGGTGTCGTCGGCGACGTAGACGGTGCGGCACCCGCGAGAGGCGAGGTCGGCGATCATCGTGCGCAAAGCGGCCGCCTGGGCCGGGCTCGCGCGGTTCGGATCGAGCAACCGGCCACAGATCACGAGTGCCGTCGCCCCAGTCGCCTGGGCGAAGGCCACCGCAGCTCCGAGCGCCTCCCGGGTGGCGGAGGAGATCGTTTCGGCCACGGCCGGCGCCGCGTCCTCCGGTACCGGCAATGGTCGGTCGAGCGCCGGGTCGAAGGCGAACACGAGATCAGCCATGGCGACACCTCCGTGTGGCCGGGCAGAGCCGGCGGGCCGCGCACCGACTCCGATGGGCCGCCCGCGGCGACCTCGTGCCGATTCGTGGCCGGGAATCAGGGGAAGATGGGGGCAATGTAACGCCGGGCGGCCGAGGGCCGCCAGCCGAAAAACATCCCGCCAAGACACGCGGACGCCGCGGCTTTTTACGCGGCCGCCGGCCCGTCACGCCGTCAGGGGGGGCGGGGAGGCGGCGAAGGCGGTGACGAGCGCGGAGGCCCAGGCCTCGGCGTCCTCGCCGGGGCCCACCGCAGCGAGCACGCGGCCACGGAGCAAAACCCCTTTCTCGATCGCGGACGAGAACAGCCAGCAGGTGATTGCCATCCGGCCTGCGGTGCGGCGAACAAGCAGTCGCCGCGCGTCCGCCGGATGGGCCGCGAACAGCACTGCCAGGGCGGGCGCCGCGGTCCGGCACCGGATGAGGATGCCGGCCGCGTCCGGCGGGAGCTCGGCCCCGCTCGCCCAGCTCGGACGCGACGCATCGCGGCTCCAACGCAGATCCCCGTCCGCCACCTCGGCAGTGACTGCCAGCGCCGAATCGCTGTGCACGAGCGCAGTCTGCGCCGAGAGCGTGAGTTCCCACGCGTTGCAGGCACGGGCCACCGGCACCTGGAGAGGCCGCCACATCGCCGTGGCCCGCAGTCGCCGTGGGTCGGCCGGTTCATAGATTGCGATCAGGTCGTCCCCCCGCACCCAATGGTCGCCGGCTCGGCAGGGAGACCGCAGGTCGACTCCCAGCAGCGCGTCGCCCGCCGGCAGCACGATCCCGCGGGCCGGGTCGTCGAGGTCGAGTCGCCCGCCGGTGGCCGCGGTCGCGATCCGATCGACGATCGACCAGACGGGGACGGTTGATTCGGGGCTGGCCATGTTGAGACGCTCCGCGCGGGGTGATGGGGTTTCGATTGTAGCCACGGCGAATCGGCTACCATGACTTCCGGGCAGGGCCGCCGACGTGGTGGCGGCCCACGACTCCGCGCCAGTGCCCGCCATGACCGCATTTCAATCGGCCGATCCGCTCGCCGTCTGCGAGGCCGCCGCGCGGGCGGCCGGCCGGGTGTTACAGGACTGGGTCGGCCGGTTCGGCGTGTCGAGCAAGGGACCCCGCGATCTCGTGACCGAGGCCGACTTCGCGGCCCAGAGGGAAGTTCGCCGCCTGGTGCTCGGTGCCTTTCCCGCCCACGGCTTCGTCGGCGAAGAGGCCGAGCCGGGCGCGGGGCAGCCCGCGTCTGGCCAGGCCGGCCACGCGGGGAGTGGCACCCGCTGGATCGTCGATCCGCTCGACGGGACCACCAACTACGTTCACGGGTTTCCGGCCTACTGCGTCTCGATCGCGTTGGCCGTCGACGATGCGATCGAGGTCGGTGCCATCTTCGATCCCGTCCGCGGTGAGTGTTTCACGGCGCGACGCGGGGGCGGCGCCTTCCTCGATGGCCGACCGATCCGGGTGCCGGCCGTCGCGGCGCTCGAAGATGCGATCGTGGCGGTCAGCTTCCCGCCGCAGGTGGCGGCCGAGTCGGCGGCCGTGGCCGACTTTCTCGCCGTCGTCCCGCGGGCCCACTCGATTCGGCGCACCGGATCCACCGCGATCAATCTCGCCTATGTCGCCTGCGGCCGGCTGCACGCCTTCTGGGCGCGGCGGATCGCCTGCTGGGATGCGGCGGCGGGCCTGTTGATCGCCCGCGAGGCGGGGGCCACGGTCGAGCCCTTCGCCGCCCCGGGAAGCGAGGTGCCCCTCGATGATCCGGCCTTCATCGTGACGAGCACGCCGCCGCTGATGGCCGAGCTCCGGGCGACGCTGGGAGCCGAGCGTCAGGCCGGTCTGCCGGCTGCCGCATGTTCCGGTCGTGACGGTCGTGCGGGCTGCGGAATATGAAGAGAATGGACGCTTTGCGGGGAGTTGCGGGGTAGTCTTAGGGTGGTTCTCGCGCACGCCGCGGCGGTCCCCGCCTCCCTCGGCTCAGTCCATGAATCCCTCGCCGGCCCACGTCATGCTCCGCCCCCTGATCGCGGCCGTCCGCGGTCTGGTCGCCGTTGCCTGCATGGCCGGGGCGGTGCCGGCACAGCCGCCCCGCGAGCCGGCCGGGGAGTCGGTCCGGGTCGAGGAACGCAAGCCGGAGATCTTTTATCTGCAGGATGATTCCGGTGGCCTCGTCCCGGTGCCGGGGTTCCGCTACCGCGATTTCGTCGACCTCATGCGGCTCAAGGAGGGACTGCCTGGCCCGGCCCAGCCGCCCGCGGCCGTGCTCGAGGAGATCCGCGTGCAGGTCGACCTCGCCGCGGTCGCTGAGGGGACCTGTCCGGCCACCGTAGTGTGCACGATTCGCCAGGCGCGACGGGGATGGGTCGAGGTGCCGCTCGGATGCTCGGGGCTCATTCTCACGCAACCACCGCGGCATCAGGGCCCGGGGCGGCTGCTTGTCGATGGAGCGCCGGAGGCCCGCGGTTATCGTGCATGGCTCGAGCCGCCGCCCGAGTCCGGCGCCGAGTGGCGACACACGGTCACGCTCGAGGGCCGGATTCCCGTCGATGCGCCCGTTGGCCGCGAAGCGATCGTCCTCCACCTCCCGGCGGCCACCGCCTCGGCGGTGGAGCTCCGCTCGGCCCGCACGGATCCCGAGGTCGTGGTCCAACCGCCGCCGGCCGCCCGCAAGCTGCGGCCCCGTGAGGCAGGGGGCACGGACGTGACGCTGTCGGGTGTCGTCGGCACCACCACCATTAGCGTCGGAGAACGAGCCGTCGCCGACGCCGGCCGCACGCCGGTGGCGGAGGCGATGGTGGAGAGCGTCGTGCGGATCGACGGCCGTGACGCCGTGACGCAGGCGCGGATCAAGCTGCGCGGCCTCGCGGAGACGGCGCCGACGGTGCGGATCACCCTGCCGCCATCCGCGACGTTGCGGAGCGTTCGTGCGCCGGCCGCGGAGGTTGGTCGCGGCGGCACGGTCGAGGCGCCGACCATCGACGTGGCGGTGGTGCGTGGGCCCGACGGCAACGCCGTCGTCGAACTGGAGTGCCAGCGGCCCCTCGATCGCATGGCCGGCGCAAAGGAGGCGGGGCCGTTCGAGCTGGCCGGATTTGTCGTCGACGGCATCGAGCCCTGGCGGCAGTGGGGGCGGATCAGCCTCGTCGTCGAGGGCGAATGGCAGGCGGTCTGGAAAGAGGGGCTGCGCCGGGTCGATCCGCCGGCCGCCGGTCGCCGGCCGGGCCTCGTCGCGGCCTTCGCCTATGACGCACAGCCCGCGACGCTCGAGGTGCGGGTGCTGCCGCGCCGCAGCCGCGTGGTGATCGAGCCCGAATACCGCTACGACGTCTCGGCCGAGCGGCTGGCGCTGCAGGCGCGGCTGGGAGTCGCGGCCTCGGGCGCGCCGGCGACCGAGATCGTGGTCGACGTCGATCCCGCCTGGACGATCGATGACGTCGGGCCACCCAGCGTCGTCGATTCCGCGGGGGTGACGGCGGAAGGGGGGCGGGTGCGGATTCCGTTCGCCCAGCCGCTCATCGGGAACGCCGTCGTCGAGATTCGCGGCGGCCGGGGGATTGAGCGCGACGCCGAACGGCTCGCCTGGCGGCTCCCCGTGCCCGCGTCCGGACTCGTCGGCCCGGCGACCGTCGTGGTGGGCGCCGACAGCGACATCGAACTGCTGCCCGACAACGAGCGGATCAAGGGGCTCGTCCGCCAGACGGCGGCGGCGCTGTCGCGGACCGACACCGAAGAGGTGGTGCTCGCCTACCGGCTCGACGCCCGGCGGGGGGAGTTCGCTGCGACACGACGGTACCTGCCACGGCGTGCCGATGCCACGGTCGCGGTGCAAGCGGTCATGGACGAGGCCGCCACGGTGGTCACCGAGACCATCCGGCTCCGCGTGCTTCACGTGCCGCTGGAGTTCGTGGAGCTGCTCGCGCCGGAATCCGTCGCCGTCGGCGGGGCTCTCGAGGTGCGGCAGGGCGACTGGGTGCTCGATCCGGTCGAGGTGCCGGAGGCCCGCGCCGCGGACGTTCCGGCCGGGATGCGCAGGCTGCGGGCGATCCTGCCGGGACAGCTTCTCGGCGACGGTGAGATCGTCGTGAAGTACACGCTGCCGACGCCGGCCGTGCCCCCCGAGACGACCGTGGCTCACGACCTGCCGCTCGTGTTGCCGCTGGCAACGCGGATCACGCGGCAGACGGTCGCCCTCGACGCGCCGGAGCGGTGGTCCGCGGAGGTGCGCGGCGACGCTTGGCGCCGTGATGCGAGCCCGCAGCCCGCCGCCGTCTCGCGCATCTGGTCCACGATTCGCCAACAGGACGTCGTGCCGCTGGCCCTCGCCGTTCGGCGTCGGGTGGCGTCCGGAGGGGCGGTCGTTGACGCGGCGCTGCTGCGGACCACCGTGCTCGTCGATCGGAGGGAGGACGTGTTCACCTATGCCCTGTCCGGGGCGGCGGAACGACTGGAAATGATGCTGCCTCCCGGCGCCGTCGAGATCAGGCTCGACGGCCGCGCCGTGGCGGGCATGGCGCGTGCCGATGGTGGAGTGATGATCGACCTGCCCCGGAGTGGCGGCGGACGGTGGACGCTGGAGGTCCGGCGGCTGGTGTCCCGGGAGGCCGCGTGGGACGCGGTCGCGGCACGGTTCGGCCTGCCCGCGCGCGTGCCGCTCGATCCCCCGCGTTTCTCGGCCGACGTCGCCGAGCGGCGGTTCTACTGGGAAGTGGTCTGTCGGGCCGACGAATGGATCTTCGGTGCGCCGGCGTCGTGGACGTCGCAGCAGCGCTGGCAATGGACCGGCCTCGTGCCGGATCGGCAGCCGACGGTTTCGCGGCAGGCCCTCGCCTCATGGTTGCAGGCTGCCGGCGCGGCGGACGGCCCGCCGCTCGACGGCTTCGATCCCGAGCCGGTGGGCCGGCGGGTCGTCTACTCGGGTGTTGGGCGGCCCGGTGCCGCCGCGCCGTGGCTGTTGCCCTTGTGGTTTCTGGTTTTGGTCTGCTCCGGGACGGTGCTGACCGTCGGCCTCGCGGTCCTGCGGTATCAATCCCTGCGGCGTCCGGCACCGCAACTGGCCCTGGCGGGCTCCGCCGTGCTGGCGGCGGCCGCGGCACCCGACGTCGCCGTGCTCGCCGCGATCGCGGCCGCGCCCGGGGTGTTGCTGGTTCTCATGGCGTGGGCGTTGCAGCGGATGAGCGGTGAGACCTCCGGTCGCCGCACGTCGTCCGCGGCTGCCGCGCGGGCAGCCAGTTCCTTGACGCGGGCGGCCGCGCCGTCGCTGGTGATCGCCGGATCGGCGGTCGGCGGCGACAGCGTGACGGCGCCGGGGCGGCCCGGGACATGAGCCGTCGTGCCGCCATGCCATGCCGCGGCGGACCTGCCATCGGCCTGGTCCTGTTCGTCATGGTGACCTTGGTCGCCGCCGCCGAGGAGCCGCGGACGCTCGATTTCATGCGCGTGCATGTGCCGCGTGGGCGTCTGGAGGACGTCCCGTTCGGCGGCGGCCGCTATGTGCCCATGCCGGCGGCGGAGTTCGAGCAGGCCGTCGCCCGCCTCGGCCCGCAGCCGGTCGCCGGCCTGGCGGCCCCGCTGCTGCTCGCCGATCGTGCCCGCTACGTGCTGGCCGTCGACGAGACGGGTCGCCTCGCCGGGCGGGTGGTGTTCGCCGTCGGTGACGCGGTGGCTCCGGACCTGCGCGAAGTCGCCCTCGGCGCCGTGCGGCCGGGCCGCTGTTCGCAACGCACGGCTGCCGGCACCGGCGACGCCGTGGTGTTCGGTCGGCCCGATGGCACGGCGGCCGTGAAGACTCCCGAGGCTGGCACGTACGAGTGCGAACTGAGCGTGGCCGCGGCCACGTCGACGGCCGATGCCTTCACGCTGCCGCTCGTGCCGGCACTGGCGACGTCCATCGTCGTCCGGTCGCCGACGGGAACGCGGCCGATGGTCTCCGGCGTCCCGCTCGGTCAGGCGGTCGTCAGCCGCACCGGGGACGGTGAGTGGCGGATCGAGTGTGGGCCGATCGCATCCATCGATCTGGCCTTCGTCAAGGACGACGCGGGGCCGGCAGGCATGGCGGCATGGAGCGACGTGATCGTGCGCGGCGGGCGGGTCGAGGTGGCGACGGCCCTGGTGCCCCGAGGCGCCTGGCTGAATGACGTCGTGAGCGTGGCGAAGCCGGCCGACCTGCGGATCATCGCCGTGCGGCACGCCGCGGACGAGCGGCTGCTCGAGTGGAATGCGGCCCGGGACGGCCGGACGGCCCGCATCGCCCTGCCACGAGACGTCGTGGGCCAGGCCGCGATGCTGGTCGTGCATGCGGTGGCGCCGCTCGATACGCGAACGGCCTGGACGGTGCCGCTGGTGAGGCCCGCCGCCGACGCCTGGGTGGGGGGCGGCAGCCGGGTCGAGATCGATCCCTCGCTCGGCGTGGTGGGGGTGGCCATGGAGGAGAGCCGGGTGGTCACGCCCGAGGTCGCCGCCCGCTGGCTGCTCCCGTCGCGGCCGACGAACGCCCCGGCCACGGCCGGGGCCGTGCTCCCGGCGATCCTCCACTTCGAGCATCAGGCCGGAGACGCGACACAGGCGATCAGTGTGCAGCTGCGGAAGCCGCAGCTGGACGTGGCCCGGGTGACGACGGTGGAACTCTCCCCGGGACAAGTGCTGGGCCGGGCCGCCTGTGACCTGCGGGTCGTGACCGGCGAGACGTTCGCGGTCACTGCCCGGGTCGCGCCGGGCTGGATCATCGATGCGGTGGAGATGGTCGATCCCTTCGATCTTGCCGCGGACGTGGAGGATCGCCGCCGTGGCACCAACGTGGACGTCGACTGGCGGACCACCCGCGGCCGAGACGGCGGCGAGGAATTGCGCATTGGGCTGGCGCTGGCGGCGACGCCGCAGCGCAGCCTGGGCCTGCGGGTCGTCGGCCACCGGCAGGGCGTGCCCCTCGGCGGCGAGTTTCGCACGTCCGACATGGACATGGTGCGGTTCGACGGCGAGGCCGCCGATTCGGCCGTCATTGATTTCCATGTCGGACCCGCGGCGAGCGTCGAGGTCGCCGGGGCGCCGGTCGGCATCTTCGCCGTGTCCCCGCGGCTGGAGCGGCTCGTCGAGCCCGGCACGCTCCGCGGCCGTATTCCGGGGGGTGAGCGGGCGGCCGACCGCCGCGCCCGACTCGTGCAGCGCCGGCCGCCGCTCGACGTGCGGGTCGACGTGCAACTTGCGGCACGTGACGAGCGACTCGCTGAAGCCTTCACGCTCACCTGCAGGCCGGAGGCGGCCGCCGTGGATTCCTTCGTGGTGCACTTCTCCGAGCCGATGGGTGATGAACTCGAGTGGTCCCTCGTCGCCCCGGACGGCGGCGGGCTCGTGGCCCGCCGGCTCGACACGGCCGACAGCGCCCGTGGAGACGGCGCACGGAATCCGGCCTGCGTCGAATCATGGCTCGTCGAGATCACGCCCGCCTTCATCGGCATGGTGACGATCCGCGCCGCCCGCGAGGTGCCCTTCCGTGGGCCGCAACCGGTGCCCCTCGCCTGGGTCGAAGGCGCCACGACGTCGCACGGCACCGTGCTGATCCGCGATACGGGACCGGAGCGGCCGCAGGTCGTCAACCGCCGGCTTCGGGAACTGCCCCCGGCGCCGACCGTCGACGGCCAGCCGTCGACGCTGGTCGAGTTTGCATTCACCGCGCCACAGGCGGGCACGGAGCCGACGGCCGCCGCCGAGCTGGTGCCGACGGCCGGAGCCGAGGCTCGCGCCTGGGCGTGGAGCGAATCGATTTCCTGCTGGTGCCACGACTCAGGGCGGGCCGCGTGCGAGGCGGTCTACGACATCGAGAACCACGGCCGCGATCAGTTGTCGCTGAACGTGCCGATGGGGCGGCGCGTGGAGGGGGTTTTTCTCGACGGGGCCGTCGTGCCGCTCGAGTCGCTGGACGGCGGCGGCACGGCCAGGGTGCCACTGCCGCCTGATCGGCGGCGGCTGCGGCTCGTCGTGCGGACGCTGGCGGAGGGAACGCCGGGGCCGGGGGGGTGGCGGCTGGAGCCGATCGGCAGCTCGATCGACGTGCCGGTCCTCGATCAGCGGCTGCTTTTGTTCATGCCGCCTGAACTCGCGGTGGCGACGGCGCTGGGTGGGTATCGCGAAGTCGGGCCGCGTCCGGCGCGGCTCGTGGAGCGGCTGTTTGCCGCCCGCCTCGCAGCGGGGCAGGTCGCCGCCACGGCAGAAGCCAGCGAGCCGGCCGCCTCACCGGCCGCTGCCGGCTTCACGCCCCGGCGTTTCGTCCCCGTCTCGGGCCGCAAAGGGGGGGGCATCGTGGTCATTCGCCACCGGCTCGTGACGGCGACGGCGATCGTCCTGGGCTTCGTGTCGTTTCTGACGGTGCTCGGTGTGTCGCGACGCGTTCCCGCCGCGACGCTGCTGCTCACGGCAGTCACCGCCGCGCTCGCCGTATGGATCGAGCCGCCATTCGCTGCGGTGGCGCGGGCCGCCTGGTGGGGCTGTCTCGCGGGCTGCGGGTTTCGCCTGCTGGGGGGGCTCGGGGCCCGGCCCCGAGCCGTGGTGGCATGCCTTCTCGCGGCCGCGGCGTGTGCCGTGCCGCAGGCCCATGCCGCGGATCCGCGCGGCGATGATCAGCCGCTCAAGGTGCTGATCACTCCCGGCGAACAAGGCGACATGGCACTCGTGCCAGAGCCGCTGTTTCGCACGCTGCTCCGGGGAGGGCAGCCGGTGGCGTCCACGGCGCTGCGGATCACGCGCTGCCGCGTGCTGGTCGAGGATGGTCCCGTACCGGCGGCGTGGCGGATGGTCCTCGACATCGACGCCGATGCCGGGGGCACGCTCATGCTCGACCAAGGTCAAGGCGAGGCCCGTTGGGAACCGGCCGCCGTCGGCCCGACCACCGTGCAGGTTCGCCAGGAAGGCCGGTTCCTCCGCCTGCTCGCCCCCGCCCCCGGCAGCCAACGGATCGAGATCAAGGTCCAGCCGGCCGTCGATCGCCGCGGCCGCGTGGAGGCGGCTGCGATCCGCCTGCCCCCGGCGGCCGTGACGCGGCTCGAACTCATCGATGGCAACGGGACGGCGATTCCAGCGGCCGGCGATGCGGTGCAGTGCGATCGCGCCCCGCCGGACGGGCCCTTCATGCGGGCTGCCGAAGCCAAGCCCGGCGAGCCGGGATTCGATCTCACGGGTGCGGACCGGGTGCGGCTCGTGCGGCCGATCGACCGGCGCGACAAACTGGCGGCGGGAGGCCTGACGGCGACGAGTGAGAACGACGTCGCATGGGACCTCGACGCCTGTCGCGTGCGGGCCCGATTCGACATCGCCGGCGAAGCCATCATCCGCGCGGTCGTGGTCGCCGCCGACGCAGCGCTCGAACCGCTCGATGATCCCGCGGCGGATGGCCATGTCGTGCGGCCGCTCGGCCGCGGCCGCTTTCTCGTCGAGCGAACGTCCCCGGAGCCCGGCCCGACCCGCATTCGCCTCTCCTTCCGCATGCCACTGGTCGACCCGGTCGGCTCGTTCGATGTGCCTGCCGTCTGGCTGGAGGGCGTGGACACGGACTCCCGCACCGTGCGGCTGACGGCATCGCCCGACCTGAACGCCGCCCTGGAGTCGCCCGCTGCCCAGCCGAACGCCCCACGCGACGAGTTCCTCGGGTCCGGCGGCGACGTGTGGCGGTACGAGGCCGGAGGTGGAGTGGCGGCGAACACACGGGCGCGGCTGGTGGTCGGTCGCCGGCCGCAGGAGGTGCGCGGTTCGCAGGCGCTGGCGGTGAGCCTGGAGCCCGAAGGCATCGACCTGCGGCTGCAGGCGCGGATCGACGCCACGTCGACGCCCCTGGTCGCGATTCCGGTGGAACTGCCACCGGGCTGCGCCATCGGCCGGGTCACGTTGCGGGAGGACGATCTGGCGACGCCCGACGCCGGCGCCCGCCCACCTCTCGATCTCCAGTGGTCGATGACCGAGGCCAATCGGCTGACCATCGTCATGCAGCAGCCGCGGGCGGGCCGGTATCGGCTCGACATCGATGGCCGGCTGTCGATTCGTCCCGCGTCGCGCGGCCGCATTCCGTTGTTGCGTGCCGATCTGGCCGGCCGTATCCCGTTGAGCGTGTCATGGAGCCGCAGTGGCGGCTCGCAGGCGGTGACGAAACAGGCCGAAGTGCCCCCAGGCGCCGCCGGTCCATCCTACGACCTGGGCGAGGAGCCCGTGCCGGCGGCCGACGTGGACGGCGTCCAGGAGCCCGTGGCGCCTGCCTCCGCGGCGTCCGATCCGCAGGAGGATCGCGTCGCGCGGGTCTTGGTACGGGCGGCGATCGACGATCGGGGCCGGTTGCGCGGGCTCGCCCGCTACGATGTCATCGCGGCGCGGTCCACGCTCCGCCTGCGGTTGCCCCCGCGGACCCGGCTGTTCGACGTGCTCGTCGACGGGCAGGACGTGGATGCTCGGCCGGTCGCCGCGGATGCCTGGGACGTGCAGTTGCACGACGCGGCCTGGCCGCGATCCATCATGGTGGTGTTCTCGAGCGACCTCGATGCCGCTCTCGGGGCGGGACAGCTCATTGAGTTGCAGCCGCCGCTGATCGAGAACGTCCCCGGTGGCGAGGTGCTCTGGGCAATCGACGCTCCCCCGGGCCGCACGCTGCGCGTCGCGGACACCGCGCGGCTTCTCGACGAGGGGAGTTGGCAGGCGGCGTTGCATGCCGCCCAAGACCGCATCGATGCCGCCTTCTCGCACGCTCTTGCAGGGGCTGGTCTCGACGCCGATCGCCTGCGGGTCTTCGCCGCCGCCCGTGCCGCCGGAAAGGTCACGAGTCTCGAACGGGCCTGGGAACATGCGATCGAGTCACCGCCTCCCGCGATGCCGATGCGAATGGCGGCCGCCGCGGATGGCCGGGTGACGGTGCGGGTCGTGCGGCCGCCGGACGCCTCCACTGCCACGCGGGCGGCGGCCACCATCGGTTTGGCGATCATCGCCGCGTGGGGGTGGCTGATGTCGCGGCGCCACGGGCTGACATGGGAGTTGCTGCGGGCCGTGGCCGCATGGTTCCTTCCCGTGCTGCTCATCGTCGCTGGTGGCAGTTGGGCGGCGGTTCTCGTCCCGGCGCTGCCTGGATGGCTGATGCTGGGGGGTGGCGCGACGGTGCTGGCGTGCTGGTACTGGTCACGGCACGCGGCCGCCGCCCGTGACGGATGGACAGACTATCCCTCGACGCATTCGCTGCGTGAGGTTTGACGCCGGTTCCGCCCGCGCGGTGGAAAACGGGGCGAAGCGGGCAAGAGGAAAGCGGTCTGGCCCGGCCTGGGGGCGGCCGCTACCGTTCGCACCCTCTTGGGCCGAACGGCGGCCGCATGGAGCGGCCTTCGCAGGCCCAGCTGCATGCGGTTCGCGACGACGGAAAGGATTCCGTCACGTCCCGAAGCGGATGCATGGAGGCACGACGGCATGAATCGCGGACGAGTGGTCGCCCTGCGCCGAAATCGGATGCGGCTGGCGTGCCTGATGGCGGTGCTGTCCTGCTGCTGGGGTGCCGGGATGGCCAAGGCAGCGGGTTACCGCACGGCCAATTTCCTCGTCGATGCCCCGACCGAAGAGCTCGCCCGCAAGATCGGCGACGCCTCCGAGCACTACCGGCACACGCTGGCCGTCGAGTGGCTCGGCCGGCCGCTGCCGCGGTGGAGCCGGCCCTGTCCGATCAAGGCCCAGGTAGCCCCCCACCTCGGGGCCGGGGGCGCCACGAGTTTCGTGTTCGACAAAGGGGAAGTCTTCAACTGGACGATGACGATTCAGGGGAGCGAGGAGCGGATCATCGATTCCGTGCTGCCCCATGAGATCACACATACGATCTTCGCCAGCCACTTTCGCCGGCCGCTGCCGCGCTGGGCCGACGAAGGCGCCTGCACGACGGTCGAGCACCCGGTGGAGCGGGCCCGCCAGCACCGGATGCTGGTCGAGTTTCTGACCACCGGCCGCGGCATCGCGTTTCCGGACATGTTCGCGATGCGCGAGTATCCGGCCGACGTGCTTCCACTCTACTCGCAGGGCTATTCGCTGGCCCGCTACCTCATCGAACGCGGTGGTCGGCACAAGTACGTCAACTTCGTCGCCGATGGCCTGGCCGGCGACGACTGGGGCGGCGCCCTGCGAAAGCACTACGGTGTGCCGGGCGTGGCCCAGATGCAGACGGTGTGGCTCGAGTGGGTGAAGCAGGGCTGTCCGGCGCCGCCGGCCACGCTCGCGGCGTCCGTGCCGCCCCCGGCGGCCTGGGACGGCACCGCTCGAGGGCAAAGCCCGGATCCGGTGCCCGCGGCCGCGCCGCGAGAGCCGGTCGCCTCGACGGTGGGCCGCACGTCGATTTACGCCCAGCCGCGCCGCACGGCCGCGATCCCGCTCCCCGCCACGCGGTGACCGCGGGATCCGCAGGCCCAGCCACTACCCCGGCTGACGATTGGCCGAGACCGCAGGCTCGCCATGGCCGCGTGATCCGCGCTTGTCCGCGCCGTACAAAGCAATCAGCACGGCGAGATAGACGGCTATCAGGCCGGTCTGCACCCAATAGGGAATCGTTGAGCGGCCGTTCAGCACCGAGCCGAGGTCCTCGGACGCGTTGACCGCGCTGAGCCCAAGCACGGTGACGCCCAGGGCCACAATTGCCCCAGGCACGGCACTCCGGTGGAAAGCGGCGTTCACAAAGAGACAGATGTACGCCACGACCGCAAAGGAAATGATCTTGTCTTGATACGCGTGGAATGGAACGTCGTAATAGACGAACAAGAGCGGGTATTTCAGGCTGAAGAAGTGGGCCACGGCCATGCAGCAGAAATAGGCCACGCCTGCCCAGAGCGCGAGGCGCAGAAGCGTGGCAGGGGGAGTGCTGTTGCTCGGCTGCATGATCATGCGCCTGATGCCGGGGAATGATCGCCGGCACCGACTTGTGGCCTTCGACAACCCCATCGCTGAATTGTAGCCCGACTCCGCCGCATTGCACGGATGCTCCTCTTGGCCTCCTGCACGGAGGCGTGCCTCGAGCACGCACTCGACGCTTTGAATAGCCGCTGGGAACGAACGGATGAACTTCGAGGACGCATGGTCTTCACGGCGGTTCTGGCCTACGTGTAGCGTTTCCCGGACCCATTGGGAGAGGTAGGCGAGGGGATCGGCGAACGCTCGACGAGCGTGTGGCCGCCGCGGCATCAGCGCGGAGACTTTTGCCGCCCCCGAAGCCGGTGCTGCACCAAAGTCAGATGCGCTCTAGGCGCGGTTTTCGCCGTCGCTCAACACCATGGAGAGTGAACGGAGGTGCCAGCATCAGCGGTACACGACCTGAGCGGTTGCGACGGTATCCGCGGCCGTGCTGAAACGAACCCAGTACGCTTGGAACGCGGCGGGGAACTCGTGCCTTAAAGTGTCCTCGACTTTGAATGTCCGGTATTCCACCCAGTCTCCCGCACCTGTCAGGTCGATCTCCACCTTGACATCGGTCGGGGTCGCGGTGGCGAGTGACAGGGTCTTGCGGTCGAACCCGGTCATAAGGAAGGGGTCGGATGGTGCGCCTGCTTTTACCGCGGAATCTTTCCAAGGACCGCCCTTGCCCCGGGGTTTCCCGAGCTTCCAGATGTCGTCAAGAGTTCCGACCCAGAGGGCTGCCTTGCCGTCGTCGGAACGAACGAGGTGGGAATTTCCCTTGCCCTGTCCGTCCGCCACCCCGGTCATGACGAGGAGGCCGCGGTAGGAACAGTAGTCCTGTATCTGCAAGTTGTGGGTGGCAACCGCTCGCGCCTTCGCGAAGCCACCTGCATTGTTGGCCGGCAGTTCGTAGAAGGTGCCGCCAGCGTTGAAGAGGTTCCGTTCAGTGGCGACTTCGCGGCATGCGCGGCAGGCTCCCAGCGGCGGCTGCCGCCCCGCATCGTCCGAGCCGAACGGCAACCGCCAGCGGCATCCCGCGTCATCCACGTAGAGGATGGAGGCGTCGTCGGCGCTGAACGCATTCTCCGGGATGACGGCCTCCTTCCTGGCGGCGGCAAAGCGGGCTGGATCATCGACTCGCCGGAGCTTCAAGTCCGCGTCGAGTTCGTAACAGTCGGTCGCGCCATCCGGTGTCGTGGCGACGCAGGACAGGGTGCGCAAGTTGCCCTCCCGGGCGCGGACCACACCGCCGGTCACTTTCATCTCAGCCGGATCCGCTAGCCCCGCGAACATCGCGTCCGCGGAGTCTATTCGGGGGTCGTCGTTCGCGTACTGGAAGGAGGCTGTCGCAGACGGCAGGTCCGTGTCGGAGACAAGGCGGATCCACGTGCCGGTGACGCCGGTCAGGTCGATCCACTGGGCCGGGCGGTCTACGTCGATCGTCCGAACCGCCTTCCAGTTTCCGTCCCCGGCTTCATCGACCTCCAGCGTCACCTGCGGGCTTGAACCCTGGGGCGGGCTGGCGACGGCGAGGTGGAGGCCGCGGTGCTGGTAGCCGGCGAACAGGAACGGGTCGGAGGGGGCCTGCCGCTTCACTGGATCGTTGAGCCACACCGCCCCGCGACCGATGACGGGGCCGAAGTTCGCCAGCTCCGAGGCGTTGACGAACCACAGGTTCGAGTGAGACTGCGGGGCCAGGATCTTACCCGTCGCCTTGTGCGTGTTGAGAAAGTGCGATTTCGCGGTGTCGTCACAGCCGAACACGATCCGGTCGTTCCACCGGGTGAAGTCGCCGACGACCTTCAGGTAGTTCGACATGGGGGCGATGCCCGCAGACCGCCCCACGGCGAAGGTCTTGGGAAACCGCCAGAACGTCCCGTGCATCGTCATGAGGAAGTCCTTTTCCCCAATCTCCCGGATTCGCGGCCACTCGGTGTTCCACCCGTGCGAGCCGTCGTAGGAGTGAGAGCCTTTCGGCAGGCGGTAGGCGGTCCACCTACCGCCGTCGAGGCACATCAGGATGAGTGAGCGGTGGTCCCAGCCGACAGACCAGACCGGGTCGCTGGCCGGGTCGCCGTTGCCGGTGATGCCACCCGGCCCGGTGACCTCAGTGAACTGATTGCGGCGGACGACCGTCCAACCTTCGGCTTTGCCGTCCCACTCGGCGAGGACACCGGAGGGGATAGTGGGGTCGGTGGCGACCCGGCGGTCGTGTTCGCCGTTGTTGGCGTAGATCAATCGACCTTGGCCGGAGTAAAGCCCCTTGCCGTGGTATCCCGGCAGGCCAGCGTGGCGGCCGCCCTCGAGCTGTTCGTCCCGCCAGAGTTCGGTGACGGCCAGGGACCTGCAGTCCAGCTCGTAGATGCCTTCCTCCATCGTGGCGAAGTAGATCTTGTTCGCCGGGTCCGTCAGGTGGCGGGCGTTCCCGGTGAGCCGCCCGTACATCGCCTTCGGAGGAATCACGCGAACCTTCCGCGAGGCATCGATGACGTAGGGCCCGATGAAGAGCTGCTTGCTTTCCAGGTGGATCATGCGGTTGGCCGGCGTGCCGCCGACGCTCTCGGAGCGGATCGTTTGTCGCAGCGCGGAGTCGATTTCGTAGAGCTTGTCGGATGAGCCCTCCGGGTTGTGGGGCGCGTAGGTGATTACCCACAGGCGTTCCGCCCAGACGACCACCGCGCCGGTGCCGCATTCGCCCTCTTGGTTGAACATGGCGAGGGAGGGATAGATCCCGGAAACACTCACAGGCTCCCCACCGGCTAGCGGTCCGCGTGCGGCGAGTAAGCTGACGAGAACCGCCAGACACCAACGTGAGTTCATGGATGACACCTCGACAAAGGGGCGGGGCCTGCGTACAGAATTCTCGTGACGCTGAGCCGCCGGGCCGAACGATGGCAATCAGCGGCTCGCGACCTTGGATGATCCATCACCTGCGGCTTCATCGCGAGTCCGCTGCATTGCTTAGTTCGGTCACGTAGGTTTTTTCCATGACGCAGAACGGCACGCGGACATCCTCAAAGTCGTGCGTATCTCTGCCGATCACGCGGTATCCGAAGCGTTCGTAAAACGCAACGGCCCGACGATTTTCTTCATGAACCATCAACCACGCGGAGACAAACGGTGAACCATGAATCTGGGCTTCAGCTGACCGCATCAGGCCTGAACCGATGCCCGAATTGGCAAAGGCGGGCAAGACATAAATCTTCTGGAGTTGCACTTGGTTTGCGAAGCGGATCAGCCGATGACTGCAAGATCTCTTGAGCTTAAGAAAACCTACGACGCTATCCTCTACTTCAGCCACAAGATACACACTGCCTGTTTTCGATAGACTCGACGCGATCTTCGGTTCGGAATACGTTTCATCGAGGTAGCGTGCGAGTACCTCCGTTGGGAACAGGTGCCCAAAAGCCCCGGAAAAGCTCAAGCGTCCAACGCGCGAAATGGCTTTCTCGTCGCCAGCGATGCCTCTTCTAATCTCCATACTGTTCACCTAGACCGAACGTCCCGCATCAGCATCGCGGTCTTTCCGCGTCCGCTGCATGCGGTTGTTGGGCGGCGTATTTGCCTTTAATCGCCAAGTAATTGTTCCAAATGACCTGGCGTAATGGTTGAAGGAATCCCTTCCTTGCGATAAAGCGGCTTCCTCTTTTGCGCCACCCAATCAATACAACGAGATGCCGTTACCACTCCTTTAGTTGACTGGAGACCGTTCATAATGGTCAAGACCCGCTCTTGAAATGTTGGATTCATACGGATTTCTTCAACCGTTGCCCGAAGTTGTTCTTCGCTAAACATTGTAATACCAACACGTTTTCCAACGCCCAAGTAAACAACACGGCTGGCGTTGTCAGCCTGTTCCCCGCCTATTGGCATAACAATGATAGGTATGCCACACGACAAGGCTTCATTGATGCTGTTATTTCCACCATGACTGATGAAGAGGTCAATTTTAGGCAACAGGCCAACTTGAGGCACGCTCTTGAAAATAGTGGCGTTCGACGGTATTGCGCTGTTTTGTAGAGTTTGATATGCGCCGCCGGCGCTTACGACGACTTGATAATCAGGTCTATCAAGCGCACGCATGATCTTCAGAAACACTTTGGGTTTTTTGTTAAAGACAGTGCCAAGCGAGACGTAAATTTTTAATTTATCGGAACGCAAGAAATCAAAAGAAAACTCAGCCATTTCTATGCGCTTGCCAAAACACGTCCCAATAAAGAAAGTATTTTGGGAGATGTTTTCGCGTGGTGCTTCCATACACTCAGCGCTGGCGATGAGATTTAGCCAGGGTGAATAGGGTCGGCGCAATATATCTGGTTCGGCAAGCGACAAGCCCAGCGCCTGCCTGGCTCGATTGATGCGCTTATCAAGGATATTGAGCGCCCGATTTTCTTTTTCGACATATTCTTTTGCGACAGACTCGCCAGACCCGATTGGCAAGCCACTGCCAAAAGGGGGAAGGCCCTTGCCCCGAAAAGGTAAACCACTATGGTAAATGACCACATAAGGGACTTTAGCGATATCAGCCGCTAAGCTGGTTGCTGGAAAAGCAAAATCTGTTACCAGAACATCGGGGCGGTAAATTTCAATGAACCTGAGAATGTGCCGTGTGTAATGTTCTATTCCTTCTGAGAACATATTTAAAGCATGAATAATTTCGGCATACCCCGATTTGAGCGGTAAACCAACTGCACTCCATATCACAGAAAGAGGCGGCGGCATGAGTTCACAGATAAGGCCATTCCGTTTAATTCTCTCAGGGACAGCAAAACCTGTATCAAGAATTTGGATATTTGTTCTTATCCCTTGAAATCCAGGCACTAAAAAACAAACATGATGACCATCATCTTTCATTTGGATAGCAATGCTGAGAAGCGTATTGAGATGTCCAACGGTAGGTTGATTCAAGAAAAGGATTTTGCTCATAGGTAATTTTTTGACAATTACTGGCAAAGCCGCCCAACATTCGCGATCAGCGGCTCGCGACCAAAGGATTATCCATGCCGCTCGATTTTATCGCGAGTCCGCTGCATCGCTTCGTTCGGCCAATCCGTGTGAGCCCTTGCTCGTTGCATGCAAATCTACTTCGCTTTCCCGAAATGGTGCAGGCTTCAACGTCAATTCGCGGGCTCCTTGCCTTCGCCCAACGCTCCAAAGTCTCCGCTCGCGTCAGCCTCTTTGTCCGTTCGGGTGCGACTGCAACGACTCACAGAGATGACCCCGTCTTTTCCCTCAGAATGCGCATAAACAAGATATTTTCCACTCTTCTGAAATCCATACCCACATCTTGCACCAGAAGAGGACGTCTGTACGGTGACTTCGGATTTATCTCCGCCCTTCCACCAGCGTGCGACCCTCATGGTCACCTTCAATAGTCCCGTCTCCTTTATTGTCTCGATTCCTACGACTTCAGCTAGAAATACTGCGTGCGCGTTGGCCAAAGCATCGGCGGGCGGGGGAGGCGGACCGCAATCGCATGCAAAGATGTCCGAGCAAAAAAACCCTGTTCCCACAAAAAGGGTCAACAAGCAACTCCATGGAGATTTTGGCAAAAATATTGGTGTCCACATATTCGATTCCTCCGAAAGTAAGTGGCATCCGCACGTCGGATAACGCCATTCATTAGACGCGGCCAACGGGAATTCGTTTCAGTCCGTAGTCGCCAAACGCCCCTTAGACGTCAACGGTCGGGAATGAGTTCCCAACATGGGGTTTTTTCCGCCGAACGGTAGCAATCAGCGGCTCGCGACCATGGGACTATCCACACCGCTCGATTTTATCGCGAGTCCGCTGCATTGCGTGGTTCGATGCGGCGCGAACGCAAGGGCTATACATGAGATGTAGCAGGCATACATCAGAGCCGGAGCTAGCCATGCTTGCGGTGGCGCATCATCTGCAAAAGACAGGAGGCCGGTCGCTGCCTCGAATAACAGTAGCAGAGCGATCGCGACCCCGAGCAGGAGCTGCCTCCACGTGGGCGGGGCTTCGCCCAACTCGCGGTAGCCGACTACGGCACGCATCAACGCGGCCGCGATTGGGACCAGCACGACCACGCTCAACTCTGCGAGCGTATTTTGCGGTGCAAGCCATTTGACCAACGAGGGCATCGCAGCAATCGCGGCTGGGAGCATTCCATCCCACGCGAGCAAGCGAGTCCATTTCATTTGAAAGCCGGGCGTATAGGCATCGAACGGTGCCGATCAATGGCTCGCGCCCGCTGGATTATCCACGCGACAAGGCCTCATCGCGAGTCCATTGCATCGGGTTGTTATCCCGCTGAGTATCTGTCAACGGTGTTGGGGCCTGCCAGCCAACACGTCGGTGATTCGGGCTACCGACCAGCGGTCGCCTAGGTCCATTTCATTGGCGACCACTTCACCGCGAGCTGCAAGTGCTTGAATCAAGCGGCGATTCTCATCGGTCAACGTGACATCAACGTGAACGAGTTCAGACCGCAGCGCATCTTCAAGCAGTGTCTTTGCCCAAGCCGCGGAGGCATCCTTGCCGAACGTGTCGATGAGGAATCGACCAGCCGCGCTTGACGCTGTGGCTGAGTCGCACCACCACTCATCGCCGTGGACGGTCTGCCATTTTTCCATGGGATGTGTCCGGATAACATTCGCGATCAGCGGCTCGCGACCTTGGACTTTCCATCAGGACCGATTTTATCGCGAGTCCGCTGCATCGCTTTGTTGGGCGGCCTTTCTCCACTTCATTGGGGTAACCCAGGCCCCCTTTTTATGAAATCTATCACCGCACGCACGGAACCCAAGAGCCAGATAGAACGGAATCGCACTATCAGAGGAATTCACCGAAATGTCAGTTGAACCGCGAGCGGCCTTCAGGAAGAGTTGACGACCGATCCCCTGTCGTTTGAATCCTTCGCGCACATAGAGCAGGGAAAGATGATTCGTTCGCTTGAAGGATATGTAGCCAACGACCTGATTTCCTTCCACCGCGATTGCATTTCGTTCGCCGCTCGCAATCCTTTCTCTGATCTCTTCCGGTGAACTGAGCGCCATGCAGTCTGCGATGCCCTCTGCCGAGCCATCATGAGTGTCGCCGGTCGATGATGCGCGGATGCATTCGGAGATATTCTCAGCATCATGGACATCCGGATTCCGTATCATCATGTTCTGTCTTGCCCAACAATTATTAGCCGGAATCCTCGCCGCCCTAAATCCGGCCTGCTGGCCGGATAATCCCGGGCCGATTCCGGATAACACGGCCACGGATTCCGCCTAATTCCGCAGGCAGCAGTAAGGCGAATCGACGGAATAAACCACAGCAAGTCTTTTGCTGTCAACGGCTTCCGGCGAAACACATTCGTCTCGATTCGACTGCCGCCGACGGAATTAGGCTGCCATTCGTACGGCGTTTCGGGCGGACACGAACGAAACGCCACGCGGACACGGCGACGCGGCACGGTCGGGCCGCCACTTGCCGGAATGTGAACGCCTGTGCATATTCCTGGCCGGCGGCGAGAGGTTCGCGTCGGAGGAGAGACGTGGCTGTCCACCATGCACACCAACGCGAACCAGAGCCCGGTTCACGGCCGTCCCGACCCGATGCCCCCGGCTCGAGTCGTTCCGGGCCGGCTTCAAGGCTTGGCGCCCGTCACCAGCAGCGTGATGTGGTAGAAGACCGGGGCCGCGAAACACATCGAGTCGATGCGGTCGAGCACGCCGCCATGGCCGACGACCAGCGTGCCATAGTCCTTGACGCCGCGGTCGCGCTTGATCGCGCTCATCGTCATCCCACCCGCGAAGCCCATCACCGCCACGATCAGCCCCGCCAACGCCGCCTGCCACGGCTGGAAGGGGGGCGCGGCCCACCAGAGAACGGCCGCGAGCAGGGCCGTGCTCGTGGCGCTGCCGAGCAGCCCCTCCCAGGTGCGGTTGGAACTCACCGCCGCCGCCACCAGCCGCCGCCCCAGCATCCGGCTCCACACGTATTGCATGCAGTCGGCGAACTGCACGAGCAGGATGAGGAAGAACAAGAGCCGGAAGTTGCCGCTCCGGTCCGTTTCCGTGGCCGGGATCGGCACCTGCAGCAGCGCAGGGGCGAAAGAAAGGCAGTAGACGCAAACCACGAGCCCGGCCTGGATCTTGGCGGTCCGCTCCAGGAAGCGTTTGTAGTCGCCCGCCACGGCCACGCGGGTGAGCACGAAGAGCGTGGCGTAGACGGGAAGGAAGACGCTGAAGATGTCGTAGCGGTTCATGCCGACGAGCACGTAGTGCAGCGGCGTGAACAGGAAGAACACCCAAAACAGGGCGCGATGGTCGCCCTTGCGGGTCGGCGTGAGCGTGATGAACTCGCGTAAGGCCCAGAAGGAGACGAGGCCGAAGAGCACGACTGTGGCCGTGGTGCCTAGCCAGAACGCGGCGGCGAGCACCGTGCACAGAATCCACCAGCCCCGGAGCCGCGAGTTGAAGGTGCGGACCGCCGCCGGGTCGAGCCCGCGGTCGGGATGACGCTTGAGGAACTGGCCCACGCCGGTGGCGGCGGTGAGCAGCGCGAGCACGCCGGTGATCAAGGCGATGGTCCGGGGATCGTTCATGCCGCTGTCGCTACTCCTTGAGCGCGAGCACGGCGCGACGGGCCCGGGCGAGGAAATCGAGTTTCGCCTCCCCCCGCTCCAGCCACAAGGGCGGGCCGAAACTGATGCAGGAGAGCAGCGGCACCGGCAGGAACTCGCCCCGCGGCAGGACGCGGTTGAGGTTGTCGATGTGCACCGGGATGAGCTCGATCTCGGGGCGCTTTTTGGCGAGGTAGTAGAGCCCGCTCTTGAACTCCCCCACCTCGCCGGTGACGCTCCGGCTGCCCTCGGGGAAGACGATCAGCGAGTGGGTCGAGCCCGCCTCCCGGAGCATCAGGTCCACCGGGCTCTGGTGGACCTTGATGTCGGTGCGGTCGATCAGGATCGCGTCGAACACCTCCTGGGCCAGCCAGCGGCGGACGACGCCCCGCGACCAGTAGTCCTTCGCCGCCACGGGCCGAGTCACCTCGCGGACCGACTGCGGCAGCGACGACCAGATCACAAGGGCGTCGAGATGGCTGGTGTGGTTGGCGAAGTAGACCCGCTGGCAGGTGTCGGGCTGGCTGGCGATCCAGCGGACGCTGGCGCCGGAAAGCAGCCGGGCCAACGCGGCGAGCGACAGCCCCGCAGCCCGGCAGAACGCGGAGCGGCCGGCGGCGGGCCGGGCGGTCGGGGGCGCGGCGATGTCGGCGGGCGAGAGCATGGATCAAGTGTCGGGCTGGAACGACGCGGCGGTCAATCGGGGGAGACGCCGGGGACGAACGGATTGTGCCGCCGTTCGCGGCCCACAGTGGTGGGATCGCCGTGGCCGGGAAAGACGATCGTGTCGTCGGGCAGCGTGTACAGATGACGGCGGATCCCGGCGGCCAGGGCGGCGAAGTCGCCGTCCGGAAAGTCCGTCCGGCCGATGCTGCCCTGGAAGAGCACGTCGCCGCCGAAGACCAGTCCAGGCATGCAGTCGAGCAGCCGCAGGACGACATGGCCGCGCGAGTGCCCGGGGATCTCGTGGGCGACGAAGGAGAAGCCGCCGAGGGAACACGTCTCGCCGTCGTCGAGAAGCCGGTCGGCCGGCGGGCTCGTCAGCGGCAGGCCGAAGGGTGCGGAGAGATTGGCCACGGGGTCGGTGAGCTTCGGGGCATCGTGACGGCCGATGACGATCGGCAGGCCGGGCCAGCGGTCGCGCAGGGCGGCGTTGCCGGCGATGTGGTCGGAATGTCCATGGGTGACGAGGATCGCCGCCGGCACGAGGCCGCGGGCCTCGATCCATTCGATGATCGCCTCCGGCTCGAAGCCCGGGTCGACGACCAGGCATTCGCTGCCCGTGTCGCGCGACAGCACGTAACTGTTCTCGCCGAAGGGCAAGGACTCGATCCGCGCCAGGCGGAGGCCGGGCGCGGCGGGGAGAAGGTCGGTCTGGGCCATGGCGGGAATTGAGGTTCGGCGGCCGTGTCGGCTTCAGGGGCAGCATGGCTCGCGGCCGCGGAGGCGGCAAGGAAGCGTCTTTCCTGCGGGAAAAAGCCCCTGCCGCATGGCTCAACTGGGATGGCGAGGGGGGGCGGGGGCCGCTAGACTCCCGCCCTTCCGCGGCCGCCACACGCGTGTGGTCCGCGGGGCAGCGGCGGGGTCGGGTCCTCATGGATCTGCCGGCCATGCCGGTGCTGCCGTGTTCGTTCATGGCCCGGGGCGACCCGGGCGATAGACAGATCGAGACGTTTTGCCGGTCGGGTTCGAAGCGGTGGACGGAGAAGCCACCGCCGGATGCCTTCCGGGAACAGATCCAGGGAGGGATCAATGGTCGGTCGTGCACGCTTGGTTCGGCTCATGGTGAGCCTGCCGCTGGTCGCAGTCCTGGCGCTCGCTGCGGTGTCGCCCGCCCGTGGACAGGCGCCTGCCGTTCCCCCCCAGGGTCCCGGTCTGGTTCCAAATGGCGACGCCGCCAAGGGCAACGCCGGTGCCGGAGACGCTACCGCCGCGACCGTCGGCGCCCACCCGCTGCAGCCCGCCCTGGAACTCGCCCAGAAGGGTCTGGCAGGCCTGCGCGGCACGATCAAGGACTACTCCTGCACGGTCGTGAAGCGGGAACGGATCGACGGCAAACTCGGCGAGCACGAATACATGTTCGCCAAGATCCGGCACGAGCCGTTCAGCGTGTATCTCTACTTCCTCGCCCCGGACACCGTGAAGGGCCAGGAAGTGATCTACGTGGACGGGAAGAACGACGGCAACATGCTGGCCCACGCGGGCAGCGGCGTGCGGGCGATGATGGGCACGGTGGCCCTCAAGCCGCAGAGCATGATCGCCATGCAGGGCAACCGGTATGCGATCACCGAGATCGGCGTCGAAAACCTCGCCAAGCGGCTCGTCGAGGTCGCCGAGCACGACAAGCAGTTCGGTGAATGCGATGTGAACTTCTTCCCGAACGCCAAGGTGAACGGTCGGATCTGCACCTGCATCCAGGTGGTGCACCCGGTGCCGCGGCGCAACTTCCGCTTCCATCTGGCCCGCGTGTTCATCGATGACGAATACACGATCCCCGTGCGGTACGAGGCCTACGATTGGCCGCAGGAGGCGGGCGGTCAGCCGGTGCTCATGGAGGAATACACCTACATGAACGTGAAGGTGAACAACGGCTTCACCGACGCCGACTTCGACCCGAAGAACACGGCCTACAAGTTCAGCAAGTAAGGGGCAGCGCGTGGCGCACGCCCCCAGGCGTGTGCGAATGCGGCCGGTGGTGCGCGGATGCCTTGAGGCATGCGCCACCAGGTCGCCAGGCTCCGCTGGCACGCCTCTCTGTGCGAATGCGGTTCACCGACTCGCCGGCATCGCGGGCGGCATGAGGTGGGGCCAGGCGGCGGTCAGGTCGGCGAGTGGCGGGATCTGGAGCGGCGTCCCCGGAGCGAGCGTGATGCGGGGATCGCGAGCCCGGTTCCAGGCATAGACGGCGCGATACAGGCGGCCGTCACCGTAGGCCCGCTCGGCCAGCGACCACCACGTGTCGCCGGGCTGGGCGACGTGGCCACCAGCCAGGGGTGACGGCGGTGGGCCGCTCGGCAGCTGGCCATCGAGGGGGAACGGCTGACGCGCATCGTCCACCCGACCGGCTGCCGCGGGCGGATCGACCTGACCAAAGGATGATGGTGACGCGGCAGCCCCGTCGAAGGAGGCCGGCGCGACCGACGGGTCGTAACGCGGGGGCGTCGGCTCGGCCTCGGGAGCCCCGGAGATGACGGTGCGGTCGAAGCCGCTTTCGCCCGTGGCATAGCGATCCCGCGGATCGGCCGCCGTCGGGGCGGATCGCGGGGCTTCGGGAGCTGTCGCGGCCGCGGGCACGAGGGGCGGGGCGGCCGCGAAGTCGCTGGCCCGCATCGTGAGCCGCGGCGGCTCGACGAGGTCGTGCGCGGCGGCGGTGTCGGCGATCTCGGTGTGGATGTCGGGACCGGCGCCGGCGGGGGGCCGCGGCACGAAGAGCTTCATCGACAGCACGCCCATGAACACGCCGGCCAGGAGGCCGAGGATTCCGAGCAGGATCTTGGTTTCGCGTCCCATGAATCAGCGTGCGCGCGGTGCGGCGGAGCGGGGGGCGGATTGTCGTGAAACACGGGGCCGGCCGCCAGATCGGGCCGCGGCCGTTCGCGCGGAAGGCGGGCAAGAGAGGCAGGGTGGGGCGTTGGCAGGCTGTGGAAAAAGTCTGCCTGAGCAGGATGCGAGGTATGCCGACCGTGGAAACCCTCGGCGTTTCCACCGGTCGGCCAAGTGGACAAAGGCCATGGAGGGCTTTGTCCACGGACAGTTGGCAGACTGCGGAAAAAGTCTGCCTGAGCAGGATGCGAGGAATGCCGACCGTGGAAACCCTCGGCGTTTCCACCGGTCGGCCAAGTGGACAAAGGCCATGGAGGGCTTTGTCCACGGACAGTTAGGTGGCGGCGACTTGGGCGGCGCGGAGTTTTGCCGAGCGGCTCCGCGGGTTTCGCTGGACCTCTTCGTCCGCGGCCTCGACTGGCGATCGCGTGAGGTTCTCCCATACCTGGCGGTTGCGAAACGCCTCTTTCACCAGCCGGTCCTCGAGTGAGTGGAACGAGATCACGACGAGCCGGCCACCCGGAGCGAGCCGCGTCGGGATCCGCTCCAGTGCGATCCGCAGGCTCTTCAGTTCCTGGTTGACGGCGATCCGCAGGGCCTGGAAAGTGCGCGTGGCGGGATGGATCCGCGGCGGCGGCGTCTGCCGCGGCACCGCGGAGCAGACCACGCGGGCCAGGTCGCGGGCGGAGCGGATTGGAGTCTGCTCACGGACGGCGGCGATCCGCCGGGCGATCCGCCGGCTGAACCGCTCCTCGCCGAACTCGTGGATGATGTCGGCGAGGCTCTCGGGCCGCATGCGGTTGACGATCCGCCAGGCAGGCTCACCTTCGGTGGGGTCGAACCGCAGGTCGAGCGGGCCCTCCGAGTCGAACGAGAAGCCACGCGAGTCGTCGGCCAGCTGGTCGCTCGACAGGCCGACGTCGAGCAAGACCCGGTCCACGGTGTCGAGCGCCAGCGCGTCGAGCACCTCGGGCAGGTCACAGTAGTTGGCCTGGGCGAACCGCACCGGTCGGCCGGCGAGTTCACGGGCGCCCCGCTCGATCGCGGCCGGGTCGCGGTCGATCGCGATCACGAGCCCGGCGGGCCCGACCGCGTCGGCGAGCAGCCGCGTGTGGCCGCCGCCGCCGAGCGTGCCGTCGACCACCCGCATGCCCGGCTTCACGTCGAGGAACGACATCACCTCGGCGGGCAGGACGCTCGTGTGGATGCTGGTGGACGGGCTGGGCGAGTTCATCGCGCAGCATCGTACCAGCCGCGGCCGGCGGCCGCTCATCCGCCGCCGGAGGCGCGATAGTCCTGGTAGACCTGCAGCCACGGCAGCGTCCACGGGTTCCACGTCGGATAGCTGGCCGAGGCCACGCTGATGGCGAGCAGGATCGCGGCCATGATGCGGCCGAACCTCGACCCCGCCGCGGCGTCGGCGGCCGGGAGCAGCGCGAAGAGCCACAGCGGCGTGAACCACAGTGCCCAGCGGAAGCCCGTCGCCATGCCTCCGTAGTTGCGGTCCTCCAGCGGTCGTGTCACGTAGAACGCCAGGCACACGACCGTGCAGGCGAGGATCGCCGCCGCCACGGCCCGCTCGCCCCGGGCGGCCGGATCGCGGCGGGCGAGCAGCATCGCCAGGCCCGCGAGGCTCAGCGCCCACACGGGAGTGAGCGAGAAGATGCCGTGATGGCCGATGAGCACATGGAAGGCGTAGGCTGCCCGCGACGGCTCGCCGCGATCGATCGCGCTCTTGACCACGGTGGGCTTCCAATAGCTGTCGAGGATGCGGCTGCCGCGGCGGAACTGGTAGTCGTACCAGCCTCCCTCGACGTGCCGCTCGGCGTAGGCCGGGCGGATGGTGCCGTGGGCGGCGTAGTTGGTTCCCAGCGCCGCTGCGACCACGAGCGCCGCGCCGGGCACGGCCGCCAGGAGCGTGGCCCGCGGCGCCTGCCGGACGAGCAGCAGGCCGACGAGCCCACAAAACGACAGCGCCGGCAGCTCGCAGGCGGCCATGAACGCGGCGGCCAGGCCGGCGACGAAGAACCACCGCAGCCGCCGCTCACCCTCGCACACGATCCGCAGCGTGGCGTCGAGGGCGACCAGGGCGGCGAACGCCGCCGGCCAGTGGTTCGTGAACACGACGGCATAGGCCGACAGCAGCGTGCCCAGGGCCGCGGCGGCGACGACGAACACGCGGCCGAAGTCGGTCGTGCCGTAGCGTTCCGCGATCCGGGCCAGGATCAGCAGGGCGAGGGCGAACGGGATCACGTTCCAGGTGAAGAGAAGGATGCGGCCGAGCTCGTGCGGGTGGCTGCCGAGCGTCTTGCCGGTGAGGCGGTGCAGCAGCCAGTACTCGCCGGCCATGAGGGTGGCCAGCAGCGGCGGCTTGCTGGAGTAGAGGTGCCCCTCGTCGGGCCCCGGGGCGGGGCTGCCGCGGCCGTCGTGCTTGACCATGTCGATCGTGTCCCAGTTGGGCTGGGAGACGATGTCGTCGATGGCGTAGGTGCCGTGCTCGACGAGCGCCCGCACGGTGCACCAGCGGCTCCGGTCGTTGCCGCTCAAGAACGGCCGCTGCAGGTTCCGCAGCTTCGGCTCCTTGCCGGGCGGCGCCTTTTTGCGGGCCTCTTCGTTGAGATGGTTTTCCAGCCGCACCGTGTCGACGGAGTTCACGGCCCACAGCCGGCCCGTGATGTCGCCGACCGCGAGGGCGACCAGCAGCAGATAGACGCCGCGCCGCAGGGCGGCCCGCGGATCGTTTGGCGAGGGGGTCGAGGTGGTCATCACAGCCGCCGGGCGGGATCGTGGGCGGGACGCGAAGCGGCAACTATAGTCTACTTCCCGTCCGGGCTACACAGTCTCCGTCCGCAAGGTGCCGGCATGCCGCTCGACATCTCGTTCGTGATCCCGTTCAAGGACGAGGAGCCCACGCTCGTGGAGCTGTTCGAGCGGATCGTCGCGGCGACGCGGCCGACGGGGCGGTCGTTCGAGGTGATCTTCGTCGACGACGGCTCGCGCGACGGCGGCGCCGCGCGGGCGGCCGAGCTCGCCGCGCGGCACCCGGGCACCGTGCGGCTCGTGGAGCTGCGGGGAAACTTCGGCAAGAGTGCGGCCCTGGCGGCGGGCTTCGAGCGGGCGACGGGGGGCGTGGTGTTCACCCTCGACGCCGACCTGCAGGACGACCCGAAGGAGATTCCGCGGTTCCTCGCGGCCCTCGACGAGGGCCTCGACGTGGTCAGCGGCTACAAGCAGACGCGGCACGACCCCTGGCACAAGGTGCTGCCGTCACGGGTCTTCAACTGGATGGTCCGCCGGCTCACCGGCGTGCCGCTGCACGACATCAACTGCGGCTTCAAGTGCTACCGGGCCGCGGTGCTGCGAGACGTCCGGGTGTACGGCGAGTTGCACCGCTTCATCCCGGCGCTGGCCGCCTGGAACCGGTTTCGCATCGGCGAAATCGTCGTCGAGCATCATCCGCGTCGCTTCGGCGTCTCCAAGTTCGGCGTGGGACGGTTCTTTCGCGGGCTCATGGATTTGCTCACCGTCACCTTCCTCTCCAAGTACGACCGCAAGCCGCTCCACTTCTTCGGCTGGCTCGGGGCGGCCGCATTCCTCGCCGGCCTGGCGATCTGCGGCTATCTCACGGCCGTGAAGTTTTCCGGGCAGAGCATCGGGCAGCGGCCGCTGCTCACGCTCGGGGTGCTCCTGATCGTGATCGGCGTGCAGATCCTCGCCACCGGCCTGCTCGCCGAGCTGATCGTGCACGTGGCCGGCGATGCGCGGCCCTACCGGATCCGGCGCACCGTCGGGTTCGACGCCGAGGAGGGCGGCTGAGCGCTGCGATGGGTGACGCCGATCTCTATGACTACGACCTGCCGCCGGAGCTGATCGCCCAGGAGCCGCTCGCCGACCGGGCCGCCGCCCGCCTGCTGCACGTGCGCCGCGCCGACGGCACGATCGCGCACCGCCACGTCCGTGACCTGCCCGACATCCTGCGGCCGGGCGACCTGCTGGTCGTCAACGACACCCGCGTCGTGCCGGCGCGGCTCGTGGGCCGCCGTGCCGCGACCGGCGGCAAGTGGGAAGGATTGTTTCTGCGGGTCGCGGAGGGCGGGCCGCACGCGGGGGCATGGGTCGTGCTCGCGCAAACCCGCGGCCGGCCCGCCGTGGGGGAGCGGGTGACGCTCGTGGGCCGCGACGGCAGCGACGCCCTGGAACTCGCGCTCGCCGGCCGGGCGGAGGGGGGGGCGTGGCTCGCGGTGCCCGATGCGTCGGGGCCGTTCGTGGATCTCCTCGCCCGCGTCGGTCGCGTGCCGCTCCCGGGCTACATCCGCGGCGGCGCCGAGCAGCCGGGTGACCTCGAACGCTACCAGACCGTCTTCGCCCGGGAGGCGGGGTCGGCCGCGGCCCCGACGGCGGGGCTGCACTTCACGGAGCCGCTGCTGGAGGCGCTGGCCGCCCGCGGCGTGGAGCGGGCGAGTGTCACCCTGCACGTCGGCCTCGACACGTTCCGGCCGATCACCGCCGAAAAGATCGCCGACCATCCGATGCACACCGAATGGTGTGCGTGCCCCGCCGAGACGGCGGCGGCGGTGGCGGCCGCGAAGGCCCGCGGCGGCCGCGTCGTGGCGGTGGGCACGACGGCGATGCGGACGTTGGAGACGGCGGCCCGCCGCGCGGGCCCGGACGGCGGGTTTCCGGCCTGGAGCGGGCCGACAGACCTGTTCATCCGGCCCGGGTTTTCCTTCCGCGCCGTGGACTGCCTGTTGACGAACTTCCACATGCCGCGGACAACGCTCATGGTGCTGGTGAGCGCCTTCGCTTCCCGCGGCCTCGTGGCCCGGGCCTACGACGAGGCGATCCGCGAGCGGTACCGATTCTTGAGCTACGGCGACGCCACTTTTTTCGAATGACGCCGCCGCAACGAGGAGCAGCCGGATGAACATGCCGCAGGAAGACGTGCTCGTGGTGCCCCGGGCCCTGTTCGACTCGGTCGGGGCCTTTCAAGGGTTTTGTGCCGACACGGCCGCCTACCTGCCGGCGCTGCTCGATCCGCGGCACACGTCGTGGCGGCCGCGGGCGACGGTCGAGGACGATCCATCCTTCAAGCAGTTGATCCCCTACTGCGTGCTCGCCTGGCGGGCGGCCGACGGGGAACGGCGGTATTTCGCCTACACCCGCGGCGGCGGGCAGAGCGAGGCGCGGCTGCGGGCCAAGCGGTCGGTGGGGATCGGCGGCCACATCTCGAGCACCGACGGCGCCCACGGCGACGACACCTCATACGACGCCGGGATGCGGCGGGAGATCGCCGAGGAGATCGCGATCGGCGGCGGCTGGACGAGCCGCTGCGTGGGCCTCATCAACGACGACTCCAACGCCGTCGGCAGCGTGCACCTGGGAATCGTGCACGTGCTGGAACTCGAGCGGCCCGAGGTGGCGTCGCGGGAGAGTGAGCTCGTGGAGTGCGGGTTCGAGACGCTCGCGCGGCTGCTCGCCGAGCGCGAGCGGTTCGAGACCTGGTCGCAGATCACGCTCGACGCCCTGGCCGCGGGTAGACTCGGCTGAGCGGTGCACGTCGCCGGCCGAGCCATGATCTACCTCGACAACCACGCCACGACCCGGCTCGACCCCCGCGTGCTGGAGACCATGCTGCCGTGGCTCACCGACCGCTACGGCAACGCCGGCAGCGCGACCCACGAGATGGGCCGCGAGGCGCGGGAGGCGGTCGATGCGGCGCGGGAGATGTTCGCCGCTGCGATCGGGGCCACCCCCCGGGAAATTGTGTTCACCAGCGGGGCCACGGAGAGCGCGAACCTCGCGATCCTCGGCACGGCGGCCCGGGTGCGGGCGTCGGCGGCAGGGCGGCAGCCGCACGTCGTGACGGTCGTCACCGAACACCACGCCGTGCTCGATCCGGTCGAGCACCTCGAGCGCCAGGGATGCGCGGTGACGCGGCTGCCGGTGTGCTGCCAGGACGAGTCCGGCGGAGTGCCCGGCCGCATCCGGCTCGCCGACCTGGAGGCAGCGCTGCGGCCGGAGACCTGTCTGGTGGCGGTCCTGCTCGCCAACAACGAGATCGGTGTCGTGCAGGACGTGGCCGCCATCGCGAAAATCGCCCACGCCCGCGGCGCGATCGTGCACGTGGACTGCGCCCAGGCGCTGGGCCGGATGCCTGTGGACGTCGATGCGCTGGGGGCCGACCTCGCGAGCTTCTCCGCGCACAAGGTTCACGGCCCGAAGGGGGTCGGAGCCCTGTACGTGCGTCGCCGCGGGCGGGCGGTGCGGCTCGAACCGCTCGTGTTCGGCGGCGGCCAGGAGCGGGGCATGCGGAGCGGCACGCTCGACGTGCCGGGGATCGTGGGGCTGGCGGAGGCGGTGCGGCTGGCGGTCGCGGGCCACGCCGCCGAGGTGCCGCGGATGCGGACGTTGCGGGATCGGTTGTGGGATGAGTTGGCGCGGGGGATTCCGGGCCTCGCGATCAACGGGCCGGCGCTCGATGCGGTGGACGACGCCGGCGCGCCGGTGCGGCTCGTCAACAACCTCAACGTCCACGTCCCCGGCGTGGATGGCCAGACGCTCCTGGCCACGCTCGCCCGCGACGAACTGGCCGTGAGTTCGGGCAGCGCCTGCTCCTCGGAGAGCCCGCGGCCGAGCCACGTGCTCCTGGCGATCGGTCGCGACGAGGACCAGGCCCGCGCCAGCCTGCGGTTCGGCCTGTCGCGGTTCACGACGCCCGAGGAGGTCGACACGGCAGCCGCCCGGATCACCGCCGGCGTGTCGCGGCTGCGCGGCTGATCCCGGCCTTTGCCTTTCCGGCCGCGAGGGCTAAACTTTTCACACGTCGGGCTGTGTTATTTCGGCCCGCCCGGTCCCCGCAGGAGAACAACGCCATGTCGGTCACGCTCACGGAAAAAGCCGCCAACGAAGTCAAGAAGATCATTGCCGACCAGAAGCTCGATCCGGCCACGGTGCTCCGGGTCGGCGTTGCCGGCGGCGGCTGCAGCGGCTTCCAGTACTCGCTCGGCTTCGACACCCAGTTCGACCCCAAGGCCGACACGAAATCGGAGCAGCACGGCGTGGCCGTGGTCGTGGACAAGAAGAGCGACCTGTTCCTCGACGGCACGACACTCGACTTCCACGAGGCGATCGACAAGCGGGGCTTCACATTCAACAACCCGAACGCCAAGAAGAGCTGCGGCTGCGGCAGCTCGTTCCAGGCCTGATCGTGGCTGAAGCCAAGGTGCACATCGTCGGCATCGGTGACGATGGTGTCGACGGCATGACGGCGCAGGCGCGGCGGCTCGTCGAAGCCGCCGACCTGCTGCTCGGCCCGGAGTCCTGTGGGCCGCTGCTGCCCGCGGGCCTGCGCAACCGGCTCGAGGCGGCCGCGGGCCTCGAGGACCTCGTCGAGCGAATCGAGGCGGCCGGTCCGAAGCGGGTGGTCGTGCTCGCCTCCGGCGATCCGCTGTTCTATGGCACGGCCCGGTATGTCTGCGGCAAACTCGGCAAGGACCGGTTCGAGGTCGTGCCGCACGTCAGCAGCATGCAGCTGGCCTTCGCCCGCGTGAAGGAATCGTGGGAGGACGCCTTCCTGGCGAACCTCTCCGGCCAGTCGATCGAGCGGGTCATCGACAAGGTGCGGTCGGCCGAGACCGTCGGCCTGTTCACCAGCGAGCAGTGGCCGCCGGCGGCGGTGGCCCGGGCGCTGCTCGACGAGGGCATCGGCTACTTCCAGGCCTACGTCTGCGAAAACCTCGGCTCGCCGGACGAGCGGGTGACCCAGGGGTCGCTCGCCGACATCGCCGCCGACTCGTTCGGTCCGCTCAACGTGATGATCCTCGTGCGCAAGGCCCGCGCGGCCGACGCGCCCGGGCAGGCGGGCACGCGGCTCTTCGGCAATGCCGACGAATGCTTCCTCCAGTCGCGGCCCAAGCGCGGCCTGCTCACGCCCGCCGAGGTGCGGTCTTTGGCGTTGGCGGAGTTGAGCCTGCGGCCGGGGAGCATCGTCTGGGACGTGGGCGCGGGCAGCGGTTCGGTGGGGCTCGAGGCCGCCCGGATCGCCCGCGAGGGCAGCGTGCATGCCATCGAGATGGATCCCGACGATCACCAGCTGATTCGCGAGAATGCCCGGCGGTTCGACGTCACGAACCTGCATCCCGTCCTCGGTCGGGCGCCCGAGGCCTGGGCGAATCTGCCCGATCCCGACGCGATCTACGTGGGCGGCAGCGGCCGCGACGTCGCGATGCTCGTGGAGCAGGCCTGGGCGCGGCTCAAGGCCGGGGGGCGGCTCGTGACGGCCTGCAACAGCATCGAGAACCTGGCCGCCGTGCATGCGCTGCTGCGGTCGCGGTCGGGCGACGCCGCCTACTGGATGGTGAACATCGCCCGCGGCATCGAGCAGATGGACCGCATCCGGTTCGAGGCGATCAATCCGATCTTTCTCATCGCCGCCACGAAGCCCGCATGACCGCCGAGCATCTGCCCGTGCCGCTCGACGTGATCGCCGTGGGCGCCCACCCCGACGACGTCGAGATCGGCTGTGGGGGCACGCTCGCCCTGCTCGCCGCCCGGGGGCATCGGGTGGGGATCGTGGATCTCACCGACGGCGAGCCGACGCCGCGATCGAGCGGCCCGGAGGAGCGGCTCGCCGAGGCGGCCGCGGCGGCCCGGCTGCTCGGCGTCGTGCATCGCGAAACCCTCGGCTTCCCCAATCGCCGGCTGTTCGACGGCTTCGAGGTCCGCGTCGCGTTGGCCCAGGTGTTTCGCCGCTGGCGGCCGCGGGTGGTGATCGGGCTCGCCGACAAGACGCCGCTCGCCTCGCCCGACCACGCCCAGGCCGTGGCGATCACGGAGGCGGCCGTCTTCTACTCGCGGCTCACGAAGTGGGACGACACGTTCGCCGGCCTGCCGGTGCATACGGTGCCGCACCTGCTCGGCTACTTTCTGTTTGCGGGCGTGCCCACTGTGCCGGCGGGCCACTGGCCGCTGGTGGTGGACATCGCCGGCCACTTGGAGGCGAAGCTCGACGCGATCGCCTGCTACAAGTCGCAGTTTCCGCCGGAGAAGGCCCACGTCTTCCCGCGGGTGCGGGCCATGGCCGAAACGGTCGGGATCATGGCGGGCTGCGCGGCGGGCGAACTGCTCGCCTCGAGCCGCATGCCCTGCACGACCGACCCGCTGGGAATGTTCACGCCGCGGCCCGCCTCATGAGCGCGAGCATGCAGGATGTCATCGTGATCGGGGCGGGGATCGCGGGCTTGTGCGCGGCCCGCGAAGTGGTGGCCGCCGGTCTCCACGTGCTCGTGCTCGACAAGTCCCGCGGCATCGGCGGGCGGATGGCGACCCGCCGCGTCGGGGCCGCGGTGTGCGACCACGGAGCGCAGTTCTTCACGGTCCGCGACGCCGAGTTCGCGGATCTCGTCTCGGCCGCCGCCACGGCCGCGACCGTCACCAACTGGTGCGACGGGTTCGCGCAGGCCGCCGCCGACGGCAGCCTCGCGCCGGCCGGCGACGGCCATGCCCGGTGGCGGGGCACGCGTGGCATGACCGATCTTGCGAAGTGGCTCGCCGCAGGGCTCGCGGCGCCGGCCGGCCCCGGTCGCTGCGAGATCCGCACTGGGGTGCATGTCACGGCCGTGGAGGCGGTGCAAGGGAGCGTGCGGGTCACCGCGGGCGACGCGGGGGCCGAGCCGCTCGTCGCCCGCGGCGCGATCATGACGGCGCCGGTGCCGCAGGCCCTCGACCTGATGGCCGCCGGCGGGATGCTCGGTGCCGGCGGCGTCGTCGCGGCCGACGTGCGGGAGCGGCTTGCTGCCGTCGTCTACGATCCCTGCTTCGCGCTCATGCTCGTCCTCGACCGGCCGAGCCGTGTGCCGCCCCCGGGTGGCATCCAGTTTGCCCCCGGTGGCGGGCCGATCGCCTGGCTGGCCGACAATTTTCAGAAGGGAATCTCGCCCGTGCCGGCGCTCACGGTGCATGCCACCGGGGAGTTCAGCCGCAGGCACTTCGACGCGCCGCCCGACGACGTCGCCCGGCTGCTCCTCGACGCCGCCCGGCCGTGGATCGACGGCGACCCGGCCGCGACCGTGGTGGAGCGGTCGCTGCACCGCTGGAAGTTCGCCCTGCCGACGACGCTGCTGCCCGACGCGCTGGTCGTGGTGGCGGAGCGTCCGCCGGTGGCCTGCTGCGGCGACGCGTTCGCGGGGCCGCGGGTCGAGGGGGCGGCGGCGAGCGGCCGAGCCGCCGGCCGCTGGCTGGCCCACGTCCTGGGCTGACCCTTGCGGAAACCGCCGTGCAGTCTCCAAGATGGCGACCGGCCCGCCCAGCGGGGCGGCCGATCCCGTCCCCGGAGAACGATTCATGGCCACCGTCACCGCCCCCCGCCTCTTGCCTGAAGTCGAGAAGTTCCTCGCCGGCGTGCCCCTGAAGAGCGTCGTGGGGGGCAAGGACGTGGCCGGATCGACCGGCGAGACGATGGTCACCCGCGACCCCGGCACCGGCGCGCCGATCGCCGAGTTCTGCGTGCTGTCGGCCGCCGACGTCGACGCCGCCGTGAAGGCCGCGCACCACGCCTTCAAGCACTCCGGCTGGGCGACCCTGCCCCCCAACGAGCGCGGCGTGCACCTCCACCGGCTTGCCGACGCGCTCGAGAAGCACAAGCCGATCATCGGCCAGATCGAGGCTCTCGACGCCGGCAAGATCCTCTCCCATGCCCTTGGTGATGTGCAGAACTGCGTCGACTCGCTCCGCTACTTCGCCGACATGGCGATGCACGTGCAGCGGCGCAACGTGCTCGCCGTGGCCGGGCACGAGGCCTGGACGACCCGCAATCCGTGGGGCGTCTGCGGCTTCATCTTTCCCTGGAACTTCCCGCTGCTGCTCGTCGGCTGGGGGATCTCGCCGGCCCTTGCCGCGGGCAACACGGTGGTCATCAAGCCGGCCGAGGACACGCCGCTCTCCACCATCTACCTGGCGCGGCTGGCCCGCGAGGTCGGCATTCCCGACGGGGTGATCAACGTCGTGACCGGCACCGGTGCCGGCGCGGGCGCGGCGCTGTCGGCCCATCCCGGGCTGAAGCGGATGTCGTTCACCGGCTCGCCGGAGGTGGGGCGGCTCGTGGGCGAGGCCTGCGGGCGGAACCTCGTGCCCGTGAAGCTGGAACTCGGCGGCAAGGGGGCGGCGGTCGTGTTCGACGACGTCGACGTGGCCGCCACGGCGGCCAAGCTCGTGGGGGCGATCACGTTCCACACGGGGCAGGTGTGCTGCGACGCGACGCGGTGGATCGTGCACGAGAAGGTGTACGACGCCTTCGTGGACGAATGCCGCGTTCGCATGGGGCAGGTGCACGTCGGCTACCAGCTCGACGACGGCTCGACCATGGGGCCGGTGGTCAACGCCAAGCAGCGGCAGCGGGTGCTCTCGTATCTCGAGAAGGGCGTCGCCCAGGGGGCCAAGGCGGTCGTCGCGGGCGGTCCGGCGGAGGTCAGCGGCTGCGACGGGTATTACGTGAAGCCGGCCCTGCTCGCCGGTTCGCTCGACAACGTGGCGGCCCGTGAGGAGATCTTCGGCCCCGTCGCCTACCTGGCCCGCTTCAAGACCGACGACGAGGCGGTGGCGATGGCCAACGACACCGACTACGGGCTCGCCAACAGCGTGTGGACGAGCGACCTCGGCCGGGCGGCCCGGATCGCGGAGTCGATGGTCGCCGGCAACAGCTGGATCAACGCCCACAACGTGTTTCCGCGGGGCGTCCCCTATGGCGGCGTCAACAAGAGCGGCGTGGGCGGCGGCGTCAACTCGATCGAAACGCTGTTCGACTATTGGCGCAGCCAGTCGATCGTGCGGCCGCTGTGAGCGACGCGCCGAACTTCGTCCCGATGCATGACGACGTGATCATCGTGGGGGCGGGGCTCGCCGGGCTGGCCTGCGCGCGGGAGCTCGTGCGGGCCGGGCGCCGCGTGACGGTGCTCGAGGCGGCCGACCGCGTGGGGGGGCGCGTCGCGACCGATACGGTCGACGGCTTCCGCGTGGACCGCGGCTTTCAGGTCTACAACGATGCCTACCCAGAAGGCCGGCGGCAGCTCGACCTGGCGGCCTTGGATCTCGGTGCGTTCGAGCCCGGGGCCATGATCGCGGAGGCGGGCCGGCTGCGGCGGGTGAGCGACCCGTGGCGCCGGCCGCTGGCGGCGATCGGCGGCCTGCTCGACGGCACGGTGGGCATCGCCGACGCCCTGCGGACGGCGCGGCTGCGGGCCGACGTGTTGCGGGCCTTGCGGGCCGGCCGGCTCGATCCCGATGCGCCGGCCGCCGCGGACGAGCGGACCACCCGCGAGGAGCTGGCCGCCCGCGGCTTCTCGGCCGACTTCGTGCGGCGATTCTTCGTGCCCTTTTTCGGCGGCGTGTTCCTGGAGCGGTCGCTCGACACGGCGGTGGCCGTGTTCCTCTTCGACTTCGCGATGTTCTCGCTGGGGCGGGCCTGCCTGCCGCGCGGCGGGATGGACGCGATCCCGCGGCAGCTCGCGGCCGGGCTGCCCGCGGGGGCCGTGCAGCTCAACTGTCTCGTGCGGCAGGCCGAGCCAGGCCGGGTCACGATCGCCGACGGCAGCGTGCGGACGGCTGACCATGTCGTCGTGGCCGTGGACTCGCCCGCGGCCGCGAAGATCCTGCCCGCGGCCTTCGCCAACGTGTCGGATGCCCGACACACGAAAGGGACGAGACTCGTGGCGTTCGCGGCCGACCGTTCGCCGCTCACGGGACGAACCCTCGTCGTCAATGCGGACGCGGACGGCCCGATCGACAACCTGACCGTGCCCTCCGACGTGGCGGAGGGCTATGCCCCGCCGGGCGCCGCGGTCGTGTATGCCTCGATCCGCGGCGCCTGGCAGGGCGGCGACCGCGATCTGCCGGATGCCGTCCGCCGTCGGGCCACGTCGTGGTTTGGACAGGGACCGACGTCGTGGCGGCACTTGGCGACGGTCCACGTGCCGCACGCCCTGCCTGACGAGTCGCCGGCGGCGCGGCGGTTGCGGCCGGCAACGCCGCAGCTCGGCCCCGGCCTGTTCGTGTGCGGTGATGCCACCAGTTCGGCGTCGATCAACGGCGCGCTGGCCAGCGGCCGGCGGGCCGCTGAGGCCGTCCTCGCAGCGGATCGCGGGCGGTGAGGTCCGCCCCTTGTAGCGGCGGTGGCTGACCGTCGTGCCCGTTTGCTGGGAAGCCCGAAGCGTGAGCTGAGCGGCGGTGGCTGACCGTCGTGCCCGTTTGCTGGGAAGCCCGAAGCGTGAGCTG
>CAZJHQ010000009.1:43461-78624 GCA_964545915.1 uncultured Candidatus Kuenenia sp.
GAGCTGAGGGAATGCGCGTCGATCCACCGGCAACCGCTCCGCACTCCCTCGGCTCGCGCCTCGGGCTTCAAGGGCACGGGGTGGAAGTACGGAGCAATGCCGACGTCGTGCCCGTTTGCTGGGAAGCCCGAAGCGTGAGCTGAGGGGCGGTGGCTGACCGTCGTGCCCGTTTGCTGGGAAGCCCGAAGCGTGAGCTGAGGGAATGCGCGTCGATCCACCGGCAACCGCTCCGCACTCCCTCGGCTCACGCCTCGGGCTTCAAGGGCACGGTGGCGGAACCGGGGCGTGACGGCGAGCTTTGGCTGGAGCGGCGGTCTCTGGCTTTCCGTCCGGCCTGTGGCTCCACAGCCCGCATTCGCAAGCATGGAGGCTCCGGCGGATGTTAAGCCGGGATTGCCGCTGCGGTTCTGAACGTATACGCTTGATTCAAACAGGCGTTTAAAACGGCTTTTATGGCGATTCAGTCACACGAAGCAATCGACAGGCGTCAGCCGGACGATCCGCGGGAGCGGATTTTGTCGGCGGCCGGCTGCGAGTTCGCGGAGCGGGGGTACGACGCCGCCACGATCCGCGACATCTGCGCCGCGGCGGGCGTGAACGTCGCCGCCGTCAACTACTACTTCGGCGATAAGCGTCGGCTGTACATCGAGAGCGTCAAGCACGCCCACGAGTCGCGGGTGCGGCAGGTGCCGCTGCCGGAGTGGGACTCGAGCGTGCCGGCCGAGCGGCGGCTGCACGACTTCGTCGACAACATGCTCGAGCGGATGCTCGGCCTCGGCCAGCCGCCCTGGCAGGTGCGGCTGATGATGCGCGAGGTGCTGCAGCCGACCGAGGCCTGCCGGGAACTGGTCGAGGACTACATCCGGCCCCACTTCGCCGTGCTCGTGGCGATCCTTGACGACCTCGCCGCCGGCCGGCTTTCGCAGCCGGAGCTCCGGCGGGTGGCCTTGAGCATCATCGGCCAGTGCTTTCTCTACCGGGCTGCGGGCGACGTCGTCGGCATGCTCGTGCCGGCCGACGAGATCGAGCGGCTCCACACGCCGTCACGGCTCGCCGAGCACGTCACCCGCTATGCGCTGGCGGCGCTCGGTCGCGCGGCGCCGCTGCCAGGGGGTGGTGCCGGTCTTTCCTCGCAGGACGTGATTGCATGAGCATGGTCAGGACGATCGCCGGATGGGTGCTGCCGCTGGTCATCCTCGGTGTGGGCATCGCCGTGTTCCTCGGGCTGGGCAAGCAGCCCCCGCCCGCGCGGAAGGAGATGCCCGCGGTGGCCGCGCTGCCGGTGCGGACCGTCGTGGCTGAGCCGGTCACCGGCGGGCTGACCATCGATGCCGACGGCGCGGTGGTGCCGCTCCGCGAGGTGACGCTCGCTGCCGAGGTGGCCGGCCGGGTGCGGAGCAAAGCCGCGGACTGCAACGAGGGGCACTTCGTCAAGGCGGGCAGCCTGCTCTTCGAGATCGATCCGCGCGACTACGAGCTCGACGTGCAGCGGCTGGAGCGGGAACTCGCCCAGGCGGCCCTGGCGATCGAGGAGGTGGACGAGGAATTGGTCCAGAATGCGACATCGATCGACCTCGCGCGGCGGCAGGTGGAACTGGCCCGCCGCGAGGCCGCCCGTCTGGAGAACCTCAAGGCCGGCAAGATCGTCACGGAATCGGACCACGACCGTGCGGTGCGCGACGAGCTCACGGCGACCACGGCCCTCACCGGGCTCGAGGGGCAAAAGCGGGTGCTGACGAAGCGGCGGAACCGGCTGCTGGAGGCGAAGTCGCTGGCCGCCACGATGTTGGAAAAGGCCCGGCTCGACCTGGAGCGGACGAAAATCACGGCTCCGGTGGATGGTGTCGTCGTCGAGGACAAGGTGGAGCAGGGCTCGTTCGTCGCCAAGGGGGCCGCGCTCGTCACGATCGAGGACACCAGCGCCGCCGAGGTGCGGACGAGCCTGGAGATGGACGACGTGGCGCGAATCTGGGGCAGCAAGGCCGACCCCGCTGCGGGGACCGGCCGGGAGTCGTTCGACACGCCGGCCACGGTGGTGTTCCGGATCGGCGACGCGGTGTTCGAGTGGGACGGCGTGCTGTCGCGGCAGGAAGGTCGCGGGCTCGACGAGAAGACCCGCACGCTGCCCTGTCGCGTGCTCGTCCGCGAGCCGGGCCGCGTTCGCGCCCTCGACCGCTACGGCGCCGCGATGCCCCAGCCGCCGCCAGGGGCTCCCCGGTCGCTGCTCCGCGGGATGTTCGTGCAGGTGCACGTGCACGTCGACGCCCGCGAGCCGATGGTGTCGATTCCCGAGGAGGCGCAGCGGCCCAGCGGTGACATCTGGGTGATGCGGGAGGGGCGGCTGGAGGTGCTGCGGCCCCGGGCCGTGCAGGCCGCGGGCGGCCGGCTGATTTTTGACGCGGCGACCTCAGGGCTGCTGCCCGGCGATCGCGTCGTCGTCTCCCAGATCGCCACCCCGCGGCCGGGCATGGCGCTCGTCGAGGCCGGCCAGCCGGCGCCGCTTCCGGCGGCCCGGGTCGAGCCGGAGACCGCGGAGGATGCGACGTGAGAACGATCGTCGCCTGGACGGTCCGCAACATGCCGGCGATGAACACGCTGGTCATCGCGATGCTGCTCGTGGGCGGGCTCGCCTTCGCGTCGATGCGGCGCGAGGTGTTTCCCGAGTTCGACCTGGAGATCGTCCTCGTCACGGTCCCCTATCCCGGGGCCACGCCCGAGGAGGTCGAGGAAGGCATCTGCCAGAAGGTGGAGGAGGCCTGCCGCAGCGTGGCCGGCATCAAGAAGATCACGAGCGTCGCCCAGGAGGGGATGGGCTTCTGCGTCTTCGAGCTCCAGGAGAGCGTCAAGGACGTGCAGAAGACGCTCGGCGAGATCCGGTCCGAGGTGGAGCGGATCCCGAGCATGCCTGAACTGGCCGAGGATCCCAAGGTCGAGCAGGTGACGCTGCGGACGGCCGCCATCAAGGTGGGCGTGCTCGCGCCGCGGGGCACGACCTGGGATACCGCCGCCGAACTGGAACTGCGGGACGTGGCCGAACTGGTTCGCGACGACCTCCTGGCCTTGCCGGCGGTGTCGGCTGCCAACCTGCTCGGCGCCCGTGACTACCAGATCGACATCGAGATTTCGGAGGAGACGCTGCGGAAGTACGGGCTCTCCCTGCAGAAGGTGGCCGAGATCGTCCGGCGCGAGAACCTCGAGCTGCCCGGCGGCACGATCCGCAGCGAGCGCGGCGAGATCCTGCTCCGCGGCAAGAACAAGCGGTATGTCGGCGCGGAGATCGCCAAACTGCCGCTGGTCACGCTGCCCGACGGGCTCGTGCTCACCGTCGGCGACCTGGGCAAGGTCCGCGACGAGTTCGCCGACGTCGCCTCCCTGAACCAGATCAACGGCCGGCCGGGGATGGTGATCTCCATCGACCGCAGTTCCGGGGAAGACCTCCTGGCCATGGTGGCGGCGGTGAAGAAGTACGTCGCCGAAGCGAAACCGCCGGCGGGCTACGAGTTCGCCATCTGGGCCGACCAGTCGATCGACGTCCGCGACCGGCTGGAAATGCTCATCGAGAACGGTCTCCAGGGTCTGGTGATCGTGTTCGTGATGCTGGCCCTGTTTCTCGACCTCAAGATCGCCTTCTGGGTGGCGCTGGGCATCCCGTTCTCGATGCTCGGCACCGGGGCGCTGATGTTCGCGACCGACCAGACGCTCAACATGCTCTCGATGTTCGCCTTTCTGATGGCGATCGGGATCGTGGTCGACGACGCCATCGTCGTCAGCGACAACATCGACCGCCACCGGCGGATGGGCAAGAGCCTGACGGCGGCCGCGATCGACGGCACGGTGGAGGTGGTGCCGAGCGTGATCTCCAGCGTGCTCACGACGGTGATCACGTTTCTTCCGCTGTGCTTCGTCTCGGGCGTGATGGGGAAGTTCATCGCCGTCATGCCGTTCGCCTTCATCTCCACGCTCCTCGTCTCGCTGGCAGAATCCACGCTCGTGCTGCCGGGGCATCTGGCCCACGAAAAGAACCTCGTATTCACGATCCTGGGGATCGTGCTCTACCCGCTCCGGCTGCTGCTGCCCGCGGTCGCCTGGCTGCAGCGGGCCTGCGACCAGGGGCTGAAGTGGTTCGTGAAGCACGTCTACGCCCCGGCGCTCGACACCGCCCTCGACAACCGGCTCTCGGTGCTGGCCGGCGCCGCGTGCATCCTGCTCGTGGCCCTGGGCATCGTCCGCAGTGGGGTCACCCCCTTCCTGCTGTTTCCCAAGATCGACGCCAACCGGCTGCTGGCGAAGGTCGTGTTTCCCGACGGCACGCCGGCGAGTGTGACCGAGGAGGCCACGGCGCGGCTGGAACAGGCCGCGATGGCGGCGTCGCGGGATCTTTCGCCGGCCGGCCAGCCGATCGTTGAGCTCGTCCACCGGGCCGTGGGGCAGGTGGCGGCCCAGGGAGAGGTCGGCCCGGACGCCCGCATGAGCGGCAGCCATGTGGGGGCGGTGGCGGTCGAACTCGTCGATGGCCAGGAGCGGACCGTCACCAGCGAGCAGTTCATCAGCGAGTGGCGGCGGCTGGCAGGTGACTTCGCCGGCACCGAGTCGCTGATCTTCGGCACCGAGAACATCGGCCCGGGCGGCAAGACGATCGAGTTCAAGCTGCTGGCCGCGGCGGAGCCCGAGGCCGTGCGGCAGCTCGAGGCCGCGGTGGAGAAGTGCAAGGAGTGGATGGCCCAGTATCCGGGCGTGATCGACATCGACGACGACTCGCGGCCCGGCAAGTGGGAGTATCAGATCAAGGTCAAGCCGAAGGCGGAGACGATGGGCGTGTCGCTCGCCGATCTCGCCGGCACGATCCGGGCGGCGTTCTACGGCGAGGAGGTGATGCGGCTGCAGCGCGGGCGGCACGAGGTGAAGCTCATGGTGCGCTATCCGCAGGAGGAACGGCGGACGCTGGCGACGCTCGAGGAGATTCGCGTCACCGGGCCCGACGGCGTGAAGCGGCCGATCGGCGAGCTGGCCGACGTCACCGTCGAGCGTGGCTATTCGGAGATCAACCGGCTCGGCCAGAAGCGGTCGATCACGGTCACGGCCGACATCGACGTCGCCAAGAGTTCGCTCACCAGTTCCCAGGTCATCGCCGACATGGAGCAGCGGCTCATGCCCTCCTTCAAGGAGGAGTTTCCGCTCGTCCGCGTGCGGTGGGAGGGACAGCGGGAACAGTCCAACGAGTCGCTGCGGAGCCTGGGCGTGGGCTTCGTCGTCGCCCTGTTCGCGATGTTCGTGCTGCTGACGATGGAGTTCAAGTCGTACTTCCAGCCCTTCATCATTATCGGCGCGATCCCGTTCGGCATCGCCGGTGCCGTCTTCGGCCACGCCCTGATGGGGATGCCGCTCACGCTGTTCAGCATGTTCGGGCTGGTGGCCCTGGCCGGCGTCGTGGTCAACGACTCGATCTGTCTCATCGACTTCATCAACTACCGGGTGCGGGCCGGGCATCCGCTCCGGGCCGCGCTCCGCGAGGCCGGCTGCCTGCGGTTCCGGCCGGTGCTGCTCACGAGCGTGACGACGATCGGCGGCCTGATGCCGCTGCTCTTGGAGAAGAGCTTCCAGGCCCAGTTCCTCGTGCCCATGGCCACGTCGATGGCCTTCGGGCTGATGATGACGACGCTGCTGGTGCTGATTCTCGTGCCGGTGATGTACTCGTTCTTCGGCACCAGCGCCCGCGAAGAGCACGTGGACGAGTATCTCGACGGCCACGCCCCGGGGGCGACGGGGAGCAGCGTGGCTCCCGACGAGGCGGAGCAGGAGTGGCTCCCGGACCACCTCCGCGAGCAGCGGCCGCAATCGGCAGGGGTGTGACCCCTGCGCGAGCGACACAAAAAGCCCCCGGCGGGAGCCGGGGGACTCCGGGTGGCATCTCTTCCCGCGTGCCATGCGGTGCGGGTTCGAAGCGGGGATTCACGTGCCGTCGTGCGGCATGGATGGCGAGGTGGTTTTCGTGACCGGTGTCCCCGGGCTTCCGCCCGGGGCTTCTTGGACCGGTGGCGGGACCGATTCCGTGTTCAATGCCGGCGGGCGAGGGCGGCGATCGCGTCGGCCAGCCGGTCGATCTCGTCGTGGGTGTTGTAGAAGGCCAGCGACGGGCGGACCGTGGCCTCCAGGCCGTAGCGGCGCAGCGACGGCTGGGCACAGTGATGGCCCGCCCGCACGGCCAGCCCCTCGCGGTCGAGCGCCTTGCCGATCTCCAGGGGATCGTGCCCGTCGAGCACGAACGAGATCACGCCCACCTTCTCGCGGGCCGTGCCCACGATCCGCAGGCCGTCGATCGGCGTTAGCCGGCTCGTGACATGGTGCAGCAGTTCGTGCTCGTAGGCCGCGATCCGCTCGCGGCCGAGGGCGGTGACGTAGTCGAGGGCGGCGGCCAGGCCGATCGCGTCGGCGATGTTCGGTGTGCCGGCCTCGAACTTGGCGGGTGGCCCGGCGTAGGTGGTGCGGGCGAAGGTGACGTCGCGGATCATGTTGCCCCCTCCCTGCCAGGGCGGCAGCGAATCCTGGGCCTCCCGCGTCATGAACACGGCGCCGATGCCGGTAGGGCCGAAGATCTTGTGCCCCGAGAAGACGTAGAAGTCGCAGCCGATCCGCCGCACGTCCACGGGAAAGTGCGACACGCTCTGGGCGCCGTCGACGAGCACGCGGGCCCCGGCGGTCTTCGCCATCCCGGTCATCAGCTCGACCGGCAGGATGGTGCCCAGGCTGTTGGAGGCGTGCGACAGGGCGACGACCTTCGTGAGCGGCGAGAGGAGCTTCGCGTAGGCCTCGAGGATCACGTCGCCCCGATCGTCGATCGGCACCACGCGAAGCACGGCGCCCGTCCGCTCCGCCACCATCTGCCAGGGCACGATGTTGGCATGGTGCTCGAGTTCCGTGAGCAGGATCTCGTCGCCGCGGCCGAGCCCGGGGGCGAGGACGTTGGCCACGAGGTTGATGCCCTCGGTGCAGCCGCGGACGAAGACGATCTCATCGGGGCTGGCCGCGCCGAGGAAGTCGGCCACCGTCCGGCGGGCGGCCTCGTAGGCGTCGGTGGCACGCGCGGCGAGCGTGTGGGCGCCGCGATGGATGTTTGAGTTGTCGTGGGCGTAGAAATGGGCGAGGGCGTCGATCACCACCTGCGGCTTTTGCGTGGTGGCGGCGTTGTCGAACCAGGCCAGCGGCTTGCCGTGGACACGCTGGGCGAGGATCGGGAAGTCGCGGCGGACGGCTGCGACGTCAAAGCCCCCGGAGAAGGCCCGGCCAGCCAGGGCTGCCGGCTGCGGCCCCGCGCCGCCGATCCCCAGCGACGTCGGGTCGAAGAGGGGCGCGGGCCGCAGGTGATCGAGCCCGCGGATGCGGTGGACGAACGAGCGGATGCCCGACACGTCGGCGGCCGGTGCGGCCGCAGCGAACGGAACGATCGGCGCCGTGGCGACGATCGCTTCGCGGCCCACCGGCTGGGGCGGCACCGTCGGCTTGGTGTGGGTGGGGGCGGGAAAGGACGGCTGGCCGGCAGCCCGCGCCGCCGCCAGCGCGTCGGCGAGCAGCCGGGCGGCACCGGCCGCGGTTTCGTGGCTCGCATCCATCAGATGCCTTCTCCGTGGACGAGGGCCGTCCGGCCATCGGATCGGTAGTCGTGGTAGAAGCCCACCTCGACGTTTTCCAGCACGCCCAGCGCGTCATCGGTCAGCACCGCGAGCGAGAAGTAGTTGGTCAGCAGGTAGGAGGCGACGCCGAGGCTGTCGAGCCCCATCAGCCGGGCCGACAGGCTGGGCATGATCTCGCCCGGGATGCCCGTCTGGTGGAGGCCGACGACGCCCTGGTCCGCCTCGCCGACCCGCACGAGCACGATCGAGGTCGTGCCGAACGACTGGCTGTAGCCGGAACGGCTCTTCACCTCCAGCTTGTCGCAGGGCACCAGCGGCACACCCCGCCACAGGATCACGGGGGCCCCGTGCAGCATGGCGGTGACGGGGGGCACGCCGCGCCTGGTGCATTCCCGCTCGAAGGCGGCGATCGCCTTCGGATGGGCGAGGAAAAAGGCGGGTTTCTTCCAGACCAGGGCCAGGAGGTCGTCGAGGTCGTCGGGCGTGGGGGCGCCGTAGCGGGTCGAGATCCGCATCGCCGGATCGACGGCATGCAGGAGTCCGAACTTCTGGCTGTTGACGAGCTCCCACTCCTGCCGCTCCTTGATGCCCTCGATCGTGAGCCGGATCTGTTCCTCGAGCTGGTCATACGGGCCGTTGTAGAGGTCGGAGACTCGGGTGTGGACGCGGACGACCGTCTGGATCGCCGACAGCGAATATTCCCGTGGGTTGGCCGCGTAGTCGACGAACGTCTCCGGGATCTCCACGTTCTCGGCGAAGCCGGAGACGAGGTCGATGTTCCGCTCGCCGTAGCGGTTGACGGCCGACCGCAGGGCGAGGTGCTCCTCGATCGCCGCCCGGAAGGCCTCGCGCTGGTTGGGCACGTCGTCGAGCACCGCATCGAGATCCTTCCGCGACAGTGTGAGGAGCACGCAGGGCGTGATCGTCCGCACGGTGATGTCCGACGGCCGGTCGCTGACGAGGTCCACCTCGCCGAAGAACTCCCCCTCGGTGAGCAGAGCGGCGCGGAGATCGCGGCCGTGGGCCCCCTTGGAGAGAATCTCGACCTGCCCTTGGGCGATGACGAAGAACGTGCTCCGGTCCTGCCCCTCGATGAGCAGGTCGCTGCCCAGCGGCACCTGCTCGGTGCGGAAGCGACGCTGCATGCGGTCGAGCAGGGCGTCGGGGAGCTTGGCGAACAACGGCACGCTGCGCAGCTCGTCCGCCGTGAATGACAGGCCGTGCTCGCCGGCGGCGATCTCGATCCGCTCGGCCTTGGAGAGCTCCACCTTCGTGCGGTTGACGCGGTAGGTGCCCCCCTCCACCTGCACCCAGGGCAGGAGGTGCAGCAGGTGCCGCGGCGTGATGGACATCATCATCGGCCGCGTCTTGGTCGTCGTGGCCAGGTTGCGGGCCACGGCGGTCGTCACGCTGCGCTGCAGCAGGCTGTCACTCATCGATTGTTCCTCGCGGACGGTGGTGTGGATCAGGACTCGAAGATGCCCGTGGAGAGGTAGCGTTCGCCGGAGTCGGGGAGGACGACGACGATCGTCTTGCCGTCAGACTCGGGGCGGGCGGCGACGCGGAGTGCGGCGTGCATCGCGGCACCGCAGGAGATGCCGCAGAGGATGCCCTCCTCCTTCGCCAGGCGGCGGGCGACCGCGAAGGCCTCGTCGTTGGTCACCGTGAGCACCTCGTCGATCAGCGTGCGGTCGAGGACCTCGGGAACGAAGCCGGCGCCGATGCCCTGGATCTTGTGCGGACCGGGGCCGCCGCCGGAGAGCACGGGACTCGCCGCGGGCTCGACCGCGACGGTGTGGAGCCGCTGCCCCTGGGCATCCTTGAAGAATCGGGAGACGCCCGTGATCGTGCCGCCGGTGCCGACGCCGGCGACGAACACGTCCACCTGGCCCGCGGTGTCGTTCCAGATCTCGGGGCCGGTGGTCGTGAAGTGGATCGCGGGGTTGGCCGGATTCTTGAACTGCTGCGGCATGAAGTACTTCGGGTCGCGGGCCATCTCCTCGGCGCGGGCGACGGCGCCGCGCATCCCTTCGGCGGCGGGCGTGAGCACGAGCTGGGCGCCGAGCCCCTTGAGCAGCTGCCGCCGCTCGATCGACATCGACTCGGGCATGAGGAGCGTGAGCGGGTAGCCCTTGGCCGCGCACACGAACGCCAGGGCGATGCCGGTGTTGCCGCTGGTGGGCTCGATGACGTGCTGGCCGGGCTTGAGCCGGCCGGACTTCTCGGCGTCCCAGATCATCGCGGCGCCGATCCGGCACTTGACGCTGTAGGCCGGATTCCGCCCCTCGATCTTGGCCAGCAGCCGCACGTTCAGGCCGCTGGTCAGGCGATTGATGCGGACGAGAGGCGTCCGCCCGATCGTGTCGACATTGTCCGCGAAGACCGCCATGGAGAGCCTCCTGCTCGGCCCGCGTCGGCGGGCAGTCAGGCGAGCCTCCAAGAGGACCGGTCAGCGTCGCGAAAGGAAAGATTCGACGGCGGACGAGTCTTCCTCGTCCGCAAGGTTTGCGTAGGTTAGCGACACGGTCGGTCGTTGCCAAGCCTCTGCCTGGGGCGCATTCAACAGCCGAACCAGGCGGCAGCCGCGCCGACTGCCGCCGCGGCCAGGATCACCAACGGCGTCGGCAGCCAACGGAACGACAGGGCCAAGCCGCTGGCGGCCGCGACGGCCATGGCGAGCAGATCGGGGCCGCCCGCTGGCAGGAAAGCGGTGCGGGCCATCGATAGGGCCAGCATGACGATGGCCGCCACGACGGCGGCGCCGACACCGTCCATCGCATGGGCCAGGAGGGATCCTGGCTTGATGCGTTGCACGGCCGGAGCGACGGCCAGGATCATCGCGAACGACGGCAGGAAGGCGAACGCCGTGGCGACAGCCGCGCCCTCGAAGCCCGCGGCTGTGGGGGGCGTGCCCGCCCGCCAGCCGGCCAGGAAGGCGATGAACGTGACGACGAGGATCAGCGGCCCGGGCGTCGCCTCCCCCATCGCCAGCGCATCGAGCCGTTCCTCGGGCAGAAGCCAGCCGCGGCCCACGGCCTCGTCGAGAGCCCAGGGCACCATGGCATACGCGCCGCCCAAGGAGAGCAGCGTCGTTTCGGTGAACAGCGTGGCGATCGCGGGCCCCCGGCCCCCCGCCAGGCCGAGCCGCGCGACGGCGGCGTAGCCGAGTGCCCAGACCAGGGTGGCCACGCAAACCACGAGAGTCGCGTGCCGCGGCAGCGAGCGGCCTGGTGGCCGGTCGTCCGGCACCGCCGCGGGCGTGGCCAATCCCCGGGGCCCGCGGGGCAGCGCAATGCAGCCCACTGCCGCCGCCCCGGCGACGACGAGCGGAAACGACAGGCCGCCCGCCAGGGCCGCGGCCGCCGCGACCGCGATGGCCACCGCCGCTGCCGAGCGGATCGACTTGCGGCCGATCCGCCATGCGGCCAGGGCGACCAGCGCTACGGCGGCCGGCCGGGTGCCGGCAAACGCGGCGGCGACGAGCGGCAGCGAGCGCCCGGCCGCGTGCAGCCAGGCGAGGAATGCCACGAGCACGGCGCCGGGCAGCACGAACAGGGTGCCGGACACGAGGCCGCCGACGATCCCCTGCAGCCGCCAGCCCGCGTAGGTCGCCAGTTGCTGGGCCTCCGGTCCCGGAAGGAGCATGCAGACCCGAAGGGCGGCGAGATACTCGTCCTCCGTGAGCCACTTCCTGCGCTCGACGAGTTCGCGGTGCAGCAAGGCCGCCTGGCCGGCTGGCCCGCCGAACCCCGTGGCGCCGATGAGCAGCCACGTCGGCCACGTGGCCGCGATCGTCGGGGTCGGGGCGGTGGCGGTCGTAGTCTCCGGCGCGGCGGTCATGGCGGCTCGTCCCGAAACCGGTTCGGGTCGATGCCGAGTTTCCGCATCCGGGCCCGCAGGGTGTGTGGATTGATGTCGAGCAGGGCGGCGGCGCCGCGGCGGCCCTCGATGCGGCCGCGGGTGGCGGTCAGCGCCCGTTCGATGTGCTGCTGCATCGCCTTGGCGAGGGGCACGATATCGCCCGCGGCCGCCGGCGGTGCGGCGTGCTGGGCCGCCGGTTCCTCCGGCACCACCTCGTAGAGCGTGGCGTCGGATAGCGGCATCCGCGGAACCGGCTGGGCCTGTCGCCCCAGGCCGAGCGCCGTCGCGACGTCGAGCCGTCGGCCGCCCCCGAGAATTGCAGCCCGGTCGATGACGGCTCCGAGCTCGCGGATGTTGCCCGGCCAGTCGTAGCCGGCGAGAAGTTCGAGGTCGGCCGCGGACGGCTCGACCGCTGGCAGCCCGAATCGGGCCGCGGCCCGCTGGGCGAAGTGCCGCACGAGCGCAGGGATGTCCTCGAGCCGCTCCCGGAGCGTGGGCAGCAGGATCGGAAAGATGTTGATGCGATACCAGAGGTCCTCGCGAAACGTCTTCTGCTGGACCATCGCACCGAGGTCGCGATGGGTGGCGGCCACGATCCGCACGTCCACGTGGAGCGGCACCTTGCCGCCGACCCGCTCGATCTGGTGATCCTGAAGCACCCGCAGCAGCCGGACCTGGGCGGGAAGCGGCAACTCGCCGATCTCGTCGAGGAACAGCGTCCCGCGGTCGGCCCGCTCGAACCAGCCTTGGTGCTGCTCCGCGGCCCCGGTGAAGCTCCCCTTTTCGTGGCCAAACAACTGCGAATCGACGAGTTCCGGCGGAATGGCGCCGCAATTGACGCGAATGAAGGGGCCGTCGGCCCGTTTGGACCGCGTGTGAATCGCCCGTGACAACACTTCCTTGCCCGTGCCCGTCTCGCCGAGGATGAGCACCGGCACGTCGGACCGGGCGACAAGTTCCACGCGCTCCATCACGTGCCGCAGCCCGGTCTGGCCGCCGACGACTTCCTCGTTCACGCCCTGCTTGCCGAGACGGGTGAGGAGTGTCTGCCGGTCGGCCTCCGCCGCCTCGCGCAACGACTTCAGTTCGTGGAACCGGCCGTCGTTCTCGACGGCGACCGTGAGCGGCTCCAGCAGTTGGCCGAAGGTGGCGCGATGGCTGGCGGTAAAGCCCATGCCCGGCTGGGCCACCACCACCAGCATTCCCGTCGCCCCGCCCGCGGCACGAAGCGGTCCAGCGAGCACGTCGCCCACGACGCCGGCCGGCATGGCCGCCCGCAGCCATGCGTGGTCGTCGGTCGCGGCGAACTGCAGTGTCTCGCCGTCTTTGAGCCAGCGGAGAAACTTCCGCCACGCGTCAGCAGGCAGTTCCGCCGTGCGCGGTGCCACGCGGAAGCCATCGTGGGCAACGCCCACCGCAATCGTCTCAACCGTGCGACTGCCGGCATCGCCACGGAGCACGAGCACGCCGCGGAGAGGCAGGGCCGACGAAACGGCCGCCGTGATCGCCTGCATCGACTGCTCGAGTTCGATGTGCCGGCAGGCTTCCCGCCAGACCGCCGACAACAAATCACGAGCTGCACGCTCCACGCAAACACCTTGATTGATGATTGGCCGTCTTATTTCACGGGCAGCAAGCATATTCGACGGGCTTTTTTCCATCAAATATCACGGGACATCCCTTGCGTGTAAATATCACGGGGAATCTGGGGGCCTGGATGTATCTGCACCGGCCTCCGCATGCAAATACCGGTCCGGCACGCAACTTGCGACCTGTGACTGGGGCGATTTCGAGCGCCGAGTCCCGCTGGCGGTCAGTTGGGGCGTCGTGCCAGCCCGTTGAGCCAAGGCCCGGGCACGGGTCTGCCAGCACAGCAAGGAGATGCGGATGCACGCCCGCGGATTGTTGCTTTTGACCGTGTCGCTGACGGCGATCGCTTTCGGGAGCACAGGCTGCCGCCCGGCCGGCCCGGCAGCGGACGCGGGTGCCGCGGCCGCCCGCGGGCCGCTTGAACTCCTCAACGTCTCGTATGACCCGACCCGCGAACTCTACCGGGACATCAATGCCGCGTTCGTGAAACAGTACGAGGCGGAGCACGGCCGCCAGGTGGCGATCAAGCAATCGCATGCCGCATCGGGCAGTCAGGCCCGGGCCGTGATCGACGGCCTCGAAGCGGACGTGGTGACGCTCGCCGTCTGGCCCGACGTGGAGGCGGTCGCGAGTTCGGGGCTCGTGCGGGCCGACTGGCAAAACCGCTATGACAATCAGTCCGTGCCCTATCACTCCGTGGTCGTGTTCGTCGTCCGCAAGGGCAACCCGAAGGGGATCAAGGACTGGACCGACCTCGTGCAGGGCGACGTCTCGATCATCACGCCCAATCCGAAGACCTCCGGCAACGGCAAGTACAGTTTTCTCGCTGCCTGGGGCGCCGTGGTCACCGGCGGCGGCTCGGAGGCGGATGCCAAGGCCTTCGTGACGGAGCTCTACAAGCGCACGCCCGTGCTCGACACCGGCGCCCGGGCAGCCACGGCGACATTTTCCCAGAAGGGCCTGGGAGACGTGCATCTGACGTTCGAGAGCGAGGCCCACCTGGAGGTCGCCGAATCCGGTGGCGAATTGGAGATCGTCTACCCGAAGAAGTCGATTCGCGTCGATCCGCCGATCGCGGTGGTCGACAAGAACGTCGACAAGAAGGGCACGCGACACGCCGCGGAGGCGTACCTCGGATTCCTCTATTCGCCGGCCGGCCGGGCGATCATCGCCAAGCATCATTACCGGCCCTGGGGCGACAATCCCCCGCCGCCGGCGGCGGGGGAGGCCTGGCCCGCGGTCGAGACGTTCACGATCGACACCATCGGCGGCTGGCCGGCGGCCACGAAACAGTTTTTCGGCGAGGGGGGCGTGTTCGACGCCATCTATACGAAGGCCGGCCGCTGATGCAGTCGCGCGACACGGCCACGCATGCACAGTGAAGCCCCCGCCACGCCCGCGACCGCTGCAGCACGCCTCGTCCCCCCGGGGCGACGGGGCACGCGGCCGCGCCGCCGTCCGGCCGCCGTCCTGCCCGGCTTCGGGGCGAGCGCCGCGATCACGTCGCTCGTCGTCGTGACGCTGATCGCGTTTCCGCTCGTGGTGCTCGTTCTTCGAGCCGCGTCGTTGGGGCCCGCCGGTTTCCTCGAGGCGGCCTGGACGCCCCGCTCGCGGGCGGCCTACGCCGTCTCCCTCTCGGCGAGCGTGATCGCCGCCGCCGTGAGTGCGTTGCTCGGCCTGCTGGTGGCCTGGGTGCTCGCCCGCATCGAGTTTCCCGGCCGCCGACTGCTCGACGCGCTCGTCGACGTGCCGCTCGCCCTGCCCACGGCCGTGGCCGGGCTCGTCTATTCGGCGCTCTACGTGAAGAAGGGCTGGCTTGGGCAGTGGCTCGTGCCGCTGGGGATCCAGGGGGCCTATTCGTACCTCGGCATCGTGCTCGTGCTCGTTTTCGTGAGCCTGCCGTTCGCGATCCGCGTCGTGCAGCCGGTGATCGAGAGCCTCGACCGTGACACCGAGGAGGCGGCGCGGATCCTCGGTGCCTCGCGGGCCCAGACATTCTTCCGGGTCGTCCTGCCCGGCATCCTGCCGGCCGTGGTGACGGGCTTCGCCCTCTCGCTCGCCCGGGCCCTCGGCGAATACGGATCCGTCGTTTTCATCTCCGGCAACATGCCGTTCAAGACGGAGATCGCCCCGGTGCTGATCGTGGCCCGCCTGGAGGAGTTTGCGTATGCGGAGGCGACGACCATCGCGGTCGTGCTGCTCGCGATGTCGCTCACGCTCTTGATCGTCGTCAACGCCCTCCAGCAGCGGCTCGCCCGCAACGCCCAGTAGGACGCCGCGCATGCCCGCCCCCCGCACCGCATCGACACTCGCCTCACCGGCCGTGAACGCCGGCCTCGTCGTGGCCGCCATCGCGATCGTGGGCCTGCTGATCGTGGTGCCGCTGGCAAGCGTGTTTTACGAGGCCTTCGCCGGTGGCCCCGCCGCCTGGTGGGCGGCCCTCGCCGACGACCCCGACACGCGGCATGCGATCTGGCTCTCGCTCACCGTGGCGCCCGTGGCCGTGGCGATCAACACCGTGTTCGGCGTGGCGGCGGCGTGGCTCGTGGCCCGGTTCCGCTTTCCCGGCCGGTCGCTCCTCATCTCGCTGTTCGACGTGCCGTTCTCCGTGTCGCCCGTCGTGGCCGGCCTCGCGCTCGTGCTCATCTTCGGCCGCCAGGGTCTGTTGGGGCCCACGCTCGCCTGGCTCGACTGGAAGGTCATCTTCTCCTGGCCGGGTCTCGTGCTGGCGACCACGTTCGTCACGCTGCCCCTGGTCGTCCGCGAGCTGATCCCGGTGATGGAGGCGATCGGGCCCGAAGAGGAGATGGCCGCGGTGAGCCTGGGCGCGAGCGGCTGGCAGGTGTTTTGGCGGATCACGCTGCCGAACATCCGCTGGGCCCTGCTCCACGGGATCGTTCTGGCCAATGCCCGGGCGATGGGCGAGTTCGGCGCCGTGTATGTCGTCAGCGGACACATCGCCGGGGCCACCGACACGATGCCGCTCCGGGTCGAGAAGCTGTTTCAGGAATACCGCACGCCCGCCTCGATGGCCGTGGCCAGCGTGCTGGCGGGCCTGGCCCTCGTCACGCTCGTCGCCAAGTTCGTGATCGAGCGGCGGCTGGAGGCGGAATCCCGCGACCTGGAAGCCGCCCGCTCGACCGCCGAGACTCCGGCCTGATCTTCGTCCTGCAGCCCTGACCACAGCCCTTGGAGGGGACCATGAGCATCCACGTTCGCGACATCTCGAAATCGTTCGGCGCGTTCAAGGCTCTCGACCGCGTGTCGCTCGACGTGCCCGACGGCACGCTCCTCGCCCTGCTCGGCCCGTCGGGTTCGGGCAAGACCACGCTCCTGCGGATCATCGCCGGCCTCGAGCATGCCGACGAGGGCGTGATCGTCGAGGACGGCGAGGACATCACCGAACGGCACGCCCGGCAGCGGGAAGTGGGCTTCGTGTTCCAGCACTACGCGCTGTTCCGGCACATGAGCGTGTTCGAGAACATCGCCTTCGGCCTGCGGGTGCGGAAGGTGCCGACCGCCGACGTGCGGTCCCGGGTCGAGGAACTGCTGCACCTGGTGCGGCTCGAAGGGCTCGGCGGCCGCAAGCCGGCGCAGCTGTCCGGCGGCCAGCGGCAGCGGGTGGCCCTGGCCCGGGCCCTCGCCATCCGGCCCAAGATCCTCCTCCTCGACGAACCGTTCGGAGCTCTCGACGCCAAAGTGCGGGTGGAACTCAGGCAGTGGCTGCGGCGACTCCACGACGAGATCGGCATGACGAGCGTGTTCGTAACGCACGACCAGGAGGAGGCCTTCGAACTGGCGGACGAGGTGGTGGTGATGAACCACGGAAAAATCGAGCAGCAGGGCACGCCCGACGCCGTGTTCGATCAGCCGGCGACGCCGTTCGTGATGGACTTCCTCGGCAATGTGAACGTGTTCCACGGCCGCGTCGAGAACGGCCGGGCATTCTGGCACGGGATCCCCATCGACTATCCCGACTATCCGCACGCCCAGGCCCGCGACGCCCGCGTCTACCTGCGACCCCATGAACTGGAAATCTCCCCCTTGCCCGGCAACGGGCAGGCCGTGACTGGAAACGGCCGGGCAGCCTCCAGCCTGCCCGCGAGCGTGCTGCGGGTGTCGCGAAACGGTGCGATCACACGCGTGTCATGCCGGCCCCACGGCTCGGACGCCGAACTTCAGGTCGATGTCCCGACGGAAGTGGCACGGGGTTTGCAGCTTGCTCTCGTGCCCGGGGCACACGTGGCAATCACGCCACGGAAGGCCCGCGTGTTCCTCCCGGGCCCCGAATACGTCATCTGATCGACCAGTCACGGAGGGCGGTCACCGTCATGAACCCGCAGGACCGAGAACCGACACAGCGAAGCGATCCCCACGACGGCGATCCCCGGACGGGCCGCGCCGACGCGGCGCTCCGCCGGATCGGCGACGCGCTGCACGGCCTGAAGTATGGCTCCGTGCTCGCGATCGTTCAGGACGGCGTCGTCGTGCAGATCGAGCGGACCGAGAAGACCCGTTTCGGAAAGTAAGCCCCAGCCCCGAGTCACGAACACCCCGACACCCCGACGCGACTGACCGGAGGCACCGGAGGCACGCGACGGCTCGACAGGAGCCCTCGACATGTCCTCTGCCGCCTTTGCTATGTCCGATGACGGTCGCCAGCGCGTGTCGTTGCGACGCCGGGCGACGGCCGCCGCGACGACCACGTCTGCGGCGGCCGACGAGGCCCTGCAGCACGTTCTCGACCGCCGCCTCCGCAAGCGCGAGGGCCGGCTGCCGCCGCCGAGTCGGCAGGCGGCGGTGCGGGGCGGAGCGGCGGCGGTCGCACCCTCGGGCAATCGGTTTGGGTCCCCGCAGTGGCTGCTGCGGGCGGGCGTGCTGGGCTTCGTGGCGCTGGTGCTGGGCGTCGCGCTGCTCACCCTGGCAGGACGCGGGGCGACCAGCCACACCGTCGCCGGCCGCGTGCTCCTCGGAAAGACCCCGCTGCATAACGCCACGATCTCCTTCCATCGCGCCAGCGGTGCGGCCCACGAGCCGGTGTCGCTCACGACGGCCGCCGACGGAAGCTTCCGGATCGAAGCCGACCGGCCACTGCCGGCCGGCCTGTATGCCGTCGTCGTCGATGGGGCCGGCGCCGGCAAGACCGCCCTCGTGCCGGCACCCTACCGCGATCCTGGCACCACCCCGTTGCGTGTTCTCGTCACGGAGAACCTCACGGGACTGCAGCTTTTGGTGCGTCGCTAGCCGACGCCCCGCCGTGCTCCAGAGCACTCGTCCGTCATTCGTGTTCGTCGTTTTTGACTTCCATCCCGAGGAGAGAAAGATCATGCTTCGATTTCGCGCCCGTTCTTCCGCCCGCGGCCGACCGGCCTTCACGCTCGTCGAGCTGCTGGTCGTGATCGCGATCATCGGCACGCTCATCGGCCTGCTGCTGCCGGCCGTGCAGACCGCCCGCGAGTCGGCACGACGCAGTGCGTGCAGCAACAACATCCGGCAGCTTGCGCTCGCGGTCCACAACTTCGCCGATGCCACGCAGGGCACCCTGCCGAACAGCGCCCGGCCGGGCACGGTGCGGATTTCGTGGATCACCCGGATCCTGCCCTACATCGAACAGCAGGCCCTGTATGACAAGTTCGACCTGGCGTCGAACTGGGGGTCGGGGACGGCCAACACGGCCGCCGGTTTCACGATCCCCAACTCCGTCCTGGCCCATACGCGGATCAAGTCGGTCGAGTGCGGTTCGGCGCCCAGCCCCGAGAGTCACTACGACGCCGATCCGCAGACGAACACCCAGCCGTTCCCGTTTCCGACGACCGCGACGCGGGCCGTCGTCAACGCGGCCGGCACCGGTTTCTCCACGAACGGCTTGTTCTGCGCCCCGACCGACTACTCGCCGACGGTGTACGTCGACGCGGCCCTGCAGAATCCCACCCCGGCCACGCCGAACGACAACCTCGCCGACGTGGCGGCTTCCACCGCGCCGACGAACGCCGGCAACACGGTCGCGAGCCGGGGTGACGGCCTGATGAGCAAGGACTACGGCGACGGCTTCAAGCCGAGCCTGAAGGATGCCGTCGACGGGCTGTCGAACACGGTCCTGCTCGCGGAGAGTGCCGGTCGGCCGATCGTCTACCGCGGCCGGTCGCGGGCCGACGATCCGTCCGGACAATTCCCGACCCGGCGGGTGAACGCCGGCGGCTGGGTACGTCCGGCATCGGATCTGTCGATCGACGGATCGTCGGCGAACGGCGCGACGTTTCGGTCGTCGCCGACGAGGGTCATCAACGCCACCAACGGAGAGAGCGTCGAGACGGCTCCGTTCCAGTCCGGCTACTACGGGACCGACGGCGGCGGCGAGGTGTACGCCTTCCACCCGGCGGGGGCGAACGTCGCGTTCGGCGACGCCAGCGTGAAACTGCTGACGTCGGACATCTCGATCCGGCTCTTCGCCTCCCTCGTGACCCGTGCCGGCGGCGAGGTGATCACGGGAGCCAAGGGCAATTACTGAAGCCGGTCAGCCGGGGTCATGCGGCCCTGGCGAGACGGGGATTCCCCAGCGTTCTGCACCGGGCCGCGATGCCACCAGGCATCGCGGCCCGGCTCTTTGCGCGACCGCGGCAAGATGCGGAACGTGCGTCGACCGGAAAGCGGGGGGCGGACTGCATGATTGTGTCGCACGTGCCGATTGTAGGGGTGGTGGCGACACCCGCCTGCCCGACGACGGGATGGCGTGACAGCGAACGGCGATGTCTGACCGGACCACCGGAGGACGACCGACAGCGAAGGGGACAACCCCGTGGTGCGATCGTGTTTCCGGGCTGCCGCGATCCTGCTCGTGGCGGCATGCAGCGGCGCCGGCAGCGGGGCTGACCGCGCCGGAGCTGCGGATGACGGCCTGCAATTCTCGGCCGACGCTCCGCTCTTGGCCGTCGCCGAGCCGGCGGCGGTGGTCGAGCTCCCCGCCCCGCGGCCCGACCTGCCGCCGGGCGTGGCCGGCGAGTTGGAACGTCTGCAACGGCAAATAGACGAACTGCAGGCCGCGCGGCAGGCGTCTGCCGCCGCGGCGCCGGCCGACAAAGGAAAGCGGAAGGAGAAGGGCAAGGCCGCCAAGACGCCGGAGGACCGGCTGGCGGCCGTCGAAAAGGGGCTCGGCAAACTCGTCTCCGCCGCCGACAAGAAGAAGGCCGATGACGCCAAGAAGCCGTCGCTCGTGATCTCGGGCCAGATGCAGGCCGATCAGGTGTACTTCGGCCAGGGCCCCGTCAGCCGGGAGAGCGTCGGCGACCTGCAGGACGGCGCCCAGTTCCGCCGCCTCCGAATCGGGGCCCGCGGCACGAGCTTCGAGGTCCTCGAATACTCGCTGGGCGTCGATTTCGCGCTCGCCAACCAGCCCAGTTACCTCGACAACTACCTGGAGTGGAAGCAGCTGCCGTGGCTGCAGAACATTCGCGCCGGCCACTACTTCGAGCCCTTCTCGCTGGAGCGGGTCACGCAGAACCGCAACAACACGTTCATGGAGCGGTCGCTCGTCGACACCTTCGCCCCCGCCCGGAACATGGGGGTCATGGCCTACGGCAACAGCGAGAACGAACTGGCGACCTGGGCGATCGGCACGTTTCGCACCAACAGCGACAACACCGGCAACGACTCCTTCGACAGCGGGCAGGCGCTGACGATGCGGGGCACCTGGCTGCTCTGGTGGGACGAGCCGAGCGACGGTCGGTTCTACATGCACCTCGGGGCGGGCTACAGCTATCGGGTCACCGCGCAGAACCAGGTCCGCTTCCGCAATACGCCGGAAATCCGCAAGCAGCAGCCGGCCTCGGTGCTCGGGCCGGTGGGGCTGCCCTCGCCCAGCAACTACATGAACGGCGCCCCGGGACCCTTCGCCCCGATCTTCGTCGACACGGGCAATATTCCCGCCCGGGACTTCCAGCTCTTCGACCCCGAGTTCGCCCTCATTCTCGGCCCGCTGTCCCTGCAGTCGGAATATGCCTTCGCCTTCGTCGACCAGATCGGCGGGCCGCCGCTGTTCTTCAACGGCTACATGGCCCAGATCAGCTATTTCCTCACCGGTGAGCATCGCCCCTACGACCGCAAGCAGGGCATCCACAAGCGGGTCGAGCCTTTCGAGGATTTCTTCCGCGTCCGCACGAAGTCGCAGGGCGTGCAGACCGGTCTCGGGGCCTGGGAGATCGCCGCCCGGTTCTCGACCATCGTCCTCAACGACGCCAACATCCGTGGCAACAACCTGACTGACTTCACGGTGGGCCTGAACTGGTACCTGAATCCCTACACGCGGTGGAAGTTCAACTACATCCGCGCCTTCCTCGAGGACGAGCGCCGCGGCAACAGCCTCACCGACGCCTACGGCATCCGCATCGACTTCGATTTCTGACCCGACCGCACGGAGGGCCACCCCGGCCATCAGCCATGGTTTACGCACGCCGCACGTTGCCGCTGGTCATCCTGGCCGCCGCGGTGGGCCTGGCCGGGCTCCATGCCCCGGCGGCGGGCGGCGGTGCGGACAGCGACGCGGCGGCTGCGAAGACGGTCGCCCTGCGGGGCAAGGCGGCGGCGGAGAAACCGGCCGGCAAGGGTGCCGAGAAGGGTGCCGAGAAGTCGGATAAGGAGCGGCCCGCCTGCATGCACTGCGGTGCCACCTGCGGCCTCGTGGCGGTGTGCGTCTGCAAGCCGGGCACCAAGAAGATCCCGAATACCGAGTACGAGGCGAAGTGTGATCCGCTCTGCGTGCCGTGCTGCGGCGGCCCGCCCTGGCCCTGGGGCGGACATCGTCGAGCCGCCGGCTGCACCGGCTGTGAGGCAGAGTGCCACGACGCCTGGGTTCGCCAGCGGAAGAAGCTCGTCGTGGAAAAAAAGGATGAGGAGCAGCCGACGATCGAGCGGCAGGTCGCCTGGGTGTGCCGCGGGTGCGCTCATGGGGCTCCCGTGAGCTGCACGGGCGGCGCCGTCGCCGCCCCGCGGCGGCCCGGTTGGTGGCCGAGTTGGCTGCCGCACCCGTGAGCGCGGGGGCATGGACAGGCCGAGTTTTGGACGCGAACCTGCGGCATCGTGCCGCAGTTCGCTTGGCGGGCCGCCGCCCGCTCACAGTCGACCCGGCCCTCCGGGCCTGGAGTTCCCACAAAAAGCCCCCGGCGGAAGCCGGGGGACTCCGGGTGGCATGCCTTCCCGCGTGCCATGCGCTGCGGGTGTGAACCGGTGAATCAGGTGCCGTCGTGCGGCATGGAAGGCGGGGTGGTGTTCACGCCCGGTGTCCCCGGGCTCCCGCCCGGGGCTTCTTGGAACGGTGAACGGTGACGAGACCGCTTCCCCGCCTTCCGGGCCGCCGCTCCGCGGCGGCCGCGGTCGCCCGGAGGTGCGACCGCCCGCCCGGCTGGTCGCACCTTGGCTGCGACCACGCCGGGCCAAGCCTGCCGGGGCCATGGATGGCCCGGCAGGCGCTATTTATTGACGAGGAAGTGGCAGATGTCGCCGTCGCGCATCACGTATTCCTTGCCCTCGACGCGGAGCTTGCCGGCGGCGCGGATCTCCTTCTCGCTCTTGTAGTGCTCCAGGTCCTCGAGCGAGTAGATCTCCGCGCGGATGAAGCCCTTCTCGAAGTCGGTGTGGATCACGCCGGCGGCCTGCGGGGCGAGCGCGCCCACGGGGACCGTCCAGGCACGCACCTCCTTTTCGCCGGCCGTGAAGTAGCTCTGCAGGCCGAGCGTCTTGTAGGCGGCCCGGGCCAGCACCGCCAGCGCCGGCTCCGTGAGCCCGGCACCCGCGAGCATCTCCGCCCGGTCGGCCTCGTCGAGCTCGGCGATCTCGGCCTCCAATTTCGCGCACACCGGCACCACCTCGGCGCCCGACTTCGCCGCCGCGGCCCGCACGGCCTGGACGAGCGGCCCCCGGCCCTCGACGTCGCCCTCGTCCACGTTCGCCACGTAGAGGATCGGTTTCGCCGTCAGCAGGCCGAGCTCCTGCACCCCCTTGCGCTCCGCTTCGTCGAGGGCGAGCGTCCGCAGCGGCTTCTGTTCGCCCAGCCAGGCGAGGCACTTCTTCATCACCTCGACCTTGAGCTTCGCCTCCTTGTCGGCGCTCTTCGCCGCCCGCTCGGCCTTCGGCAGCAGGTTCTCCAGGTGCTGGATGTCGGCGAGCATCAGCTCCAGCTCGATGGTCTCCATGTCCGACAGGGGGTCGACCTTGCCGGCCACGTGGATCACGTCGGGATCGTCGAAGCAGCGGACCACCTGGAGGATCGCGTCCACCTCGCGGATGTGGGAGAGGAACTTGTTGCCCAGGCCCTGGCCCTCGCTCGCCCCCTTCACGATCCCGGCGATGTCCACGAGCTTGAGGGCGGCGGGGATCACCTTCTGCGGCGGGATGAGTTTCGTGATCCGGTCGAGGCGGCCGTCGGGCACGCTCACCATGCCCTCGTTGGGCTCGATCGTGCAGAACGGATAGTTGGCGCTCTGCGCCGCCTTCGACTGGGTGAGGGCGTTGAAGAGGGTGCTCTTGCCGACGTTCGGCAGCCCGACGATGCCTGCTTCCATGAGTGTGACGATGGCTCCGCGATTTCCGGTGATCGATCGGCCATAATCATGCCCGATATGGCGTCGTCGTCACAGACCCTGCCGCGATCCTTCTTCGACCGGCCGGCGGACCGGGTGGCGCGGGAACTGATCGGAGCGTTGCTCGTCGTCCGCGGGGCCGATGGCCGGACCACGCGGCACGTCATCCACGAGACGGAGGCCTACCTGGGAGCCCATGACCTGGCCTGCCACGGGTCGAAGGGCCTGACGCCGCGCAACGCCGTGATGTTCGGGCCGGCCGGGCGGTGGTACGTCTATCTGTGCTACGGGATGCATTGGATGCTGAACGTCGTGACGGGTGCCGAGGGTGTGCCGGCGGCGGTGTTGATCCGCGGGGCCGGCGAGTTCACGGGGCCGGGCCGGGTGACGAAGGGCCTGGGCATCGACCGCGGCTTCGACGGGCGGCCGGCGGCCCGGGCCACGGGGCTGTGGCTCGAGCCCGGCATCGCGGTTCCGCGGCGGCTGATCGAGCGGACGCCGCGGATCGGCGTGGGCTATGCTGGCGTGTGGGCGGTGAAGCCGCTGCGATTCGTCGTCGATCCGGCGGAAGTTCCTACAATGGGCTCGTCCGGCAACCATCCCTCACGGAGAAGCACGCGATGAACCGCCGGTTCGCCTGTCTGGCCCTTGGAGCCCTCGTCATGATGTCGTCCGCCGCCGCCGATCAGCCCCGACTCGCCAAGGCGACGTTCGCCGGCGGCTGCTTCTGGTGCACCGAGGCGGTGTATGCCGAGCTCAAGGGCGTGAAGAGCGTCACCAGCGGCTACATCGGCGGCCAGGTGCCGAACCCGACGTACAAGGACGTGTGCACCGGGCTCACCGGCCACGCCGAGGCGATCGAGATCGAATACGATCCGGCGGTGGTGTCGTTCGAGAAGCTGCTCGAGGTGTTTTTCGCGACGCACGATCCGACGACCCTCAACCGCCAGGGTGCCGACGTGGGCACGCAGTATCGGTCAGGCGTGTTCTATCACGACGACGAGCAGAAGCGGATCGCGGAGCAGGTGATCGCGAAGCTCGACGGCGCGAAGGTTTTTCCGGGGAAGATCGTGACGGAGGTCACGAAGGTCTCGACCTTCTATCCGGCGGAGGGCTACCACCAGGACTACTTCGCGAAGAACCCTGGCGACCGCTACTGCAATGCCGTAGCCGCCCCGAAGGTGGCGAAGGTCCGCAAGTTCTTCAAGGACCTGGTGAAGCAAGGCGAGTAGGCCGAGGCACGCCACTCGGTATCGCCTGTGCTGGCAGACTGTGGAACAAGTCTGCCCGAGCAGGATGTGAGATATGCCGACCGTGGAAACCCTTGGCGTTTCCACCGGTCGGGGCTGCCATGCCCCGTCGCCGGACGTTCGCTGCGGGCATCCTGCCCTGCGCTCACTCGGATGCAGACCGCGCTCCGCAATCCTTGCTTCGCTTGTCTGCATACGCCGACTCCCGGGGCACTGGCAGCCCCTCCCTCGCCGTGGGTTCAGGAGGAGCGGTTGGTGCACACGGATCAACGCTCGGGCGTAACGGTTCGTAGGCTTGATGCGTCGATTCGCACGCCTGGAGTCGTGCGCCGCGGTTTGAGGTTGCCGCTCCAGGTGGCCGGCGTGCCCACGGCGCTTCCGGCACGCAGCGGCCCCAGGCCGCGCCGCGTGCCTCGCCGCCGCGCTCGCGGCGGCCACGGCCGCCCGGAAGGCGGCCGCCCGCCCGGCTGGTCGCACCTTGGCTGCGACCACGCCGGGCGAAGGCTGCACGGGCCATGGCTGGCCGTGCAGCCGCGCCGCTACGCGTCAGCGTAGCGTGCGACAAGCTCTCCCGCCTCCACCGGCGTGCCCGGCGTCACGAGCACCTCGCCGATCCGGCCTTCGCGCTCGGCGTAGACCGTCGTCTCCATCTTCATGGCTTCGAGTGACAAGAGCTTCTGCCCCTTGGCGACCGTGTCGCCCGGCTTCACCGCCACCGTCACGATCAGACCCGGCATCGGCGCGCCGATCTCGCGGGCGTCGCCGATCACGGCCTTCGGCCGCCGCTGCACCTTCGCCTCCAGGCTCTTGTCGGCGACCGACACGCTCCGGGGCTGGCCGTTGAGCTCGAAGAACACGGTCCGCGTGCCGTCGGCATGCGGCTCGCCCACCGTAAGCAGCCGGACCACGAGCGTCTTGCCCGGCTCGATGTCGATGGCGAGCTCCTCGCCGGGCTTCGGGCCCTCGAGGAAGGCGGGGGTGGGGAGCACGCTCACGTCGCCGTGCTTCGACCGGTGCTGAGCGAAATCCTGAAACACCCGCGGGTAGAGGAGCCAGGAGAGCACCTCCTTGGGCGAGGCGGTGCGACCCACCAGTTCCGCCACCTTCTGCGCGGCGGCCGTGAAGTCGGCCGGCGGCAGCGACTCGCCCGGGCGGCCCGTGACCACGTCACCGTTGCGGACGATGCGCTCGACAACGGCCGCGGGGAAGCCCCCCGGCGGCTGGCCCATGCGGCCGGCAAGAAGATCGACCACCGACTCGGGGAACGAGAGCTCGCGGGAGTCGGAGAGCAGGTCGGAGGCGTGCATGCCATTGGTGACCAGAAGCAGTGCCAGGTCGCCCACCGACTTGCTCGTGGGCGTGACCTTGACGATGTCGCCGAGCAGCTGGTTGCAGTCGGCGTAGGCCTTGCAGACCTCCTCCCAGCGGTCGCCGAGGCCGAGGGCCTTGGCCTGCTCGAGGAGGTTGGTGAACTGGCCGCCCGGCATCTCGTGGAGATAGAGGTCGGCGTCGGGCGCCTTCATGCCGCACTCGAACGCCGTGTAGTGCTCGCGGACGGCGGCCCAGTAGTGCGACAGGTGGCGGAGCGGCTCGGGGTCGAGGCCGGTGTCGAGCGGCGTGTTGCGGACCGCATCGACCAGGGCGTTGAGGTTCGGCTGGCTGGTGAGCCCGGCGAACGACGCGAAGGCTGCGTCCACCACGCTGGCGCCGGCCCGGGCCGCCTCCAGCAGGCTGCCCATCTGGGCGGCGGAGGTGTCGTGGGTGTGGAAGTGGATCGGGATGGAGACCTCAGCCCGCAGTGCCTCGACCAGCCTGCCGGCGGCGAACGGCTTGCAGAGCCCGGCCATGTCCTTGATGGCGAGCATGTGGGCGCCGGCCTTCTCCAGCTCCTTGGCGAGCTTCACGTAGTAGGCGAGCGCATACTTCGTGCGCTTCGGGTCGAGGACGTCGCCGGTGTAGCAGACGGCCGCCTCGCAAATCGCGCCGCTCTCGACCACGGCGTCGATCGCCACCCGCATGTTCGGCACCCAGTTGAGCGGGTCGAAGACGCGGAACACGTCGATGCCCGCCGCCGCCGACTCCTTGACGAACGCCTGGACGACGTTGTCGGGGTAGTTGGTGTAGCCGACGGCGTTACTCGCCCGGAGAAGCATCTGGAAGAGGATGTTCGGGATCCGTTCGCGAAGGAGCAGGAGCCGGTCCCAGGGGCACTCCTTGAGGAACCGCATCGCCGTGTCGAACGTGGCCCCGCCCCACATCTCCAGCGAGAAGAAGCCGGAACACAGCCGGGCGTAGGCGTCGGCCGCGGCGAGCATGTCGTAGGACCGCATCCGGGTGGCGAGCAGCGACTGGTGGGCGTCGCGCATCGTGGTATCGGTGATCATCAGCCGCTTCTGCTCGCGGACCCAGGCGGCGAACTTGTGCGGCCCCAGTTCCTGGAGCTTCTGCCGGGTGCCCGACGGCGGAGCGGCGAAGGCGTCGAACGCGGGGAGCGGGGCCGGCTGGCGGCGGGCGGCGGCGGGCCGGCCCTTCACGAGCGGGTTGCCGTTGACGATCACGTCGGCGAGGTATTCGAGCACCTTCGTGGCCCGGTCCTTGCGGATCGGGAAGTCGAACAGCGCCGGCGTCTCGTCGATGAACCGCGTGGTGCACTCGCCGGCCAGGAAGGCGGGGTGAGTGACGAGGTTGATGAGGAACGGAATGTTGGTCTTCACGCCGCGGATGCGAAACTCCTGCAGGCAGCGTTCGATGTGGCCGGCCGCCTCGCGGTGGGTGAGGCCGCGGGCCGTGACCTTGACCAGCAGCGAGTCGAAGTAGGGCGTGACCACGGCGCCGGAGAAGGCCGTGCCCGCGTCGAGCCGGATGCCCATGCCGCTGGCCGAGCGGTAGGCGGTGATCCGGCCGTAGTCGGGGAGGAAGCGGTTCTCGGGATCCTCGGTGGTGACGCGGCATTGGATCGCGGTGCCCATCGAGCGGATGGCCGCCTGGTCGCCGAGGCCGATCTGCGGATCGGAGAGCTTGTGGCCCTGGGCCACGAGCAGCTGGCGGCGGACGATGTCGATCCCGGTGATCTCCTCGGTGACGGTGTGCTCCACCTGGATCCGGGGGTTGACCTCGATGAAGTAGAAGCGATTGGCGTCGGCGTCGACGAGAAACTCCACGGTGCCGGCGTTCTCGTAGCGGGCCTGACGGCCGATGGCCAGCGCCGCCTCGCAGATGGCGTCGCGCATCTTCTGGGCGAGATTCGGGGCCGGTGCCACCTCCACCACCTTCTGGTGCCGCCGCTGCACCGAGCAGTCGCGCTCGAAGAGGTGCACGAGGCCGCCGTGCATGTCGCCGAGCAGCTGCACCTCGATGTGCCGCGCCCGCTGGATGAACTTCTCCACGAACACGGCGGCGGAGCCGAAGGCGGTCTTGCTCTCGCGCTGGGCGCTCTCCAGCGCCACCGCAAGCTCGTCCTCGCCACGAACCACCCGCATGCCGCGGCCGCCGCCGCCGTGGGCGGCCTTGAGGATCACGGGCCAGCCGAGTTCCTTGGCGATCTTCAAGGCGTCGGCCTGGCTGGTCACCGGCTTGGCGCTGCCGGCGAGGATCGGGACGCCGGCCTGCTGGGCGAGGTCACGGGCGGCGGTCTTGTCGCCGAGCGTGCGCAGGAGCTCGACCCGCGGGCCCACGAACGTGATCCCCGCCTTCGCGCAGGCCGCGGCGAACTCGGGATTCTCGGAGAGGAAGCCGTAGCCGGGATGGATCGCATCGACGCCGTGCTTCTTGGCCAGCGCCACGACCGCCTCGATGTCGAGGTAGGAACGGATCGGCTCGCCGGGCTTGCCGACCAGGTAGGCCTCGTCGGCCTTGAAGCGGTGGAGGGCGAAGCGGTCCTCGTGGGCGTAGATGGCGACGGTGCGGATGCCGAGCTCGTGGGCCGAGCGGAAGACGCGGATCGCGATCTCGCTGCGGTTGGCGACGAGCAGCTTGGTGATGGGGCGCATGGCGGGGCCTGGGGTGCGGGACTGCCGGAAAAACAGCCGCCAATCGTACCGCACGGCCCGAATTGGCATAGCGCGGGCTCTCGGCCGCGACGCAAACGCATCACCTCACGCACACCCACCCCGGTTGCCTGGGCATGAGCCTTTAGATGTTGCGCCGAGTGACTCGACAGAGCGTCTCGGCTGCAGGATTTTGGTTGCCAACCGTGTTCGCAGACCCTTTGAATTGGAACTTGGTCTCTGCACCCGTCCAAGAAGCCCCGGGTGGAAACCCGGGGACTCCGGGCACGAAAACCACCCCGCCGTCCATGCCACACGGTGGCAAGTGGTTTCCTGGTTCACAACTGCATCGCATGGCACCCGGGAAGTCATACCAACCATCCTCCCCGGCTTCCGCCGGGGGCTTTTTGTGGCGTCCACTCGCGTGCAGCCGAGAGCAAGAGCTGGAGAACGCGCCACACCAACACATGCGCCTGTACGCAATTCGGACTGTCAACTGCGACGTTCTTCGGCGTAGCTGGGCCGCACGTAGTCGGGCACGAGCGTGAACGGGTCGTCGTGGCTGCCCGCGGCGGCGTGGAGCAGGGCCAGGGCGCCGGCGGCGGCTGCGGTGGGCATGCGGGCGCCGGGCGGCGGCAGCCGCAGGTCGGAGCGCGCGGCGAGGAGCGGGCCGCACGCTGCGAGGTCGAGCGCCGGGCCGGCGACGACCGCGCCGGGGGCGAGGGCGTCGACCCAGTCGGCGAGCGGCACGAGGCTGCCCGGGCCGGCAGTCCAGCCGGAGGGCGACGTCGGCGCCGGCAGGGCCGTGGTGGCGAACACCTCGCCCCGGCCCGCGTCGTAGGCGACGTGGATCGGTGCGTCGGGCCAGCACGCCGCGGCATGCGCCAGCCGCGCCACCACCTCGACTCCCGACACGCTGACGAGCCGCGCGCCGGTGGCCCAGGCAAGGCCCTTCGCCGTAGCCACGCCGACCCGCAGGCCGGTGAACGATCCCGGACCGCGGACCACCGCGACGAGTTCGGCGTCGCGCGGCCGCCAGCCGAGTTCCGCCGCGACCTCCGCCAGGGCCGCGGCCACGAGCCGCGCATGCTCGCCGGCGCCGCCAAGCGGCCGCGTGGCGTTGCGGTCGCCGTCGAGCGCGGCCACCGAGCCGGCGGCCAGGCTCGTGTCGATGGCGAGGGTTTTCATGAGGGAGGTTTCCCGCGGCGGCAGCGGCTGCGATCCTTGACCGCCCCGAAGGGCGTTCGTAGTCTCAATTGCTCCCTCCAAAACCACAAGTTCCAGCCGACGTGGCCACCAGGTCACGGCCCGCCACCAGGGTTCAGCAGGCGTGAAGCGGGCCATCATCAGCGACGTCCACGGCAACCTCGAAGCCCTCCAGGCCGTGCTCGAGGACATCGACCGGCAGGGCGTGGACGCCATCTTCTGCCTCGGCGACGTGGTCGGCTACGGCCCCAATCCCTGTGAGTGCGTGAAGCTCGTGCAGGAGCGGTGCGGGATGGTGCTGCTGGGCAACCACGACCAGGGGGCCCTCTTCGATCCCGACGGCTTCAACGTCGGCGCCGAGCGGGCGATCCGCTGGACGCGAGTGCAACTGGAGGGGCACGACCGCCAGCCGAAGAATGCCGCCAACAGGCTCACCGATTTTCTCGGCGAATTGCCCCGGACCCATACCGTCGGCGACTCGATGTTCGTGCACGGCTCCGCCCGCCGGCCGCTCGACGAGTACGTCTTTCCGGAAGACATCTACAACCCGCTGAAGATGGAACACATCTTCGAGCTCATCGGGCGCCACTGCTTCCAGGGCCACACCCACATCCCCGGCGTGTTCACCACGACGCCCGAGTTTCACTCCCCCGCCGTGCCCAAGTCCGCGGCCGAGGTACGGATCGAACTGCCGCCGGTGAAGGCGATGGTGAACGTCGGATCGGTCGGCCAGCCGCGGGATGGCGATCCGCGGGCCTGCTACGTGATCCAGGAGGATGACACGGCCGTGCGGTTCCGGCGGGTGGCGTATCCCTGCGACGTGACCTGCAAGAAGATCCACGGCATCCCGGACCTCGACAATTACCTCGGTGACCGCCTGCTGCAGGGCAAGTAGCCCGCCGCCGTGCGGGTATACTCGGCCGCGTCACCCCGGGAGCCTTTCGTGGAACGTCGCTACATATCGTTCATCGCCATCTCGCTGGCCGCCATCCTCGCCGGCCAGGCCCTCCAGGCTTGGCTCTATCCCCCGCGGCCCAAGGCGGAGAAGGCGCAGCCGGCAGCGGCACCGACGGACGCCGGCGCCGATCGCATTGCGGGTGGTGAAGTGCCGCCGCGCGACGGTCGTGCCCGCGACCAGGCCGACGCCGGGGTCGATGCCGAGCCCGCGATCACGGCGACCGCGCCGCGGGTGCGGCGCACGCTCGGCTCGCTCGATCCTGCCGATCCGGCGCGAATGCTCGTCACGCTCTCCAGCCGCGGGGCGACCGTCGAGCGGATCGAGCTGTCCAGCGAGCAGTTCCATGACCAGGATGATCGGTCGGGCTACCTGGGCCACCTGGCCGCGGTCACCGTGCCCGAGGGCTGCCGGATCGGCGTGGTGGGCCCGGGCACGCCCGCCGCACGGGCGGGCATCGCCGCGGGTGACGTGATCGTGAAGCTGGCCGGCTCGCCGGTGGCGGACGTGAGGTCGCTCGGCGACATCCTCGCCAAGACGAAGCCGGGGCAGAAGGTGGCTCTCGAGATCGTGCGCGACGGCAGCCCGCGGACCTTGGAGGCAGTGCTCGACCGCCGGCCGCTGGAGGTGGTGCGGCCCGAGTTTCGCGGGAAGCCGGTGGCCGATCCGGACGGCGAGCGGCACGACCAGTTGTCTTTCACGTTGGCGGTGGACTCGCGGGATGGCCGGCGCCGTGGCGAAGACGGCCGGGAGCTGCCGGGCCACGAGCTCGCCGACGTCGATTGGGAGACCGCGGCCACCGGTGACGGCGGCGTGCGGTTCGAGCGGCGTCTCCCCGGCGGGGTCACGGTCGCAAAGGAGTATCGGCTGCTGCCGCCGGCGGAGGCGGGCGATGCCGGCTATCGCCTCGGCCTCACCGTGACCTGGCGGGCCGACGGCGCCGCGGGCCGCGAGTCGATCGTGACCTATGCGCTCGACGGGCCCACCGGTCTGCCGACGGAGGGGTGGTGGTACGCCCAGCGGGTGGCTCGCGACTGGAGCTCGCTCGCCGTTCGCGATGTGGCGCTGCGGTTCTCCGGCGAACAGACCACGCTCGTCAGCGGCCTGAAGATCGCCGACCAGGCGCTCACGCATCCCGCCTCGACCGTCCGCGAGGGAAAGCCGCTGTCGTTCGCCGGCGTGGACGCGCTGTATTTCGCCTCCGCGCTGATCCCGGTGGCCGCCGGGGCCGACGCGCCAGCGCTGGCTGAGGTGCGGCCGATCGCCGTCGCGGAGCCCCCCGTCGCGGCCCGGAAGAAACTCGTGGACGTGACGCCGCGGCTGGTGTCGCAGGAGATCGTCATCGCCGCGGGTGGCGCGACGACCCACCGCTACGAGATCTTCGCCGGCCCCAAGAAGCCCGACCTGCTCCGCCAGTTCGGCGTCGCCGGCGGGGCGATGGACGACCTCGTCTATTACGGCTGGTTCGGCTGGGTGGCCCGGCCGCTCGTCGCGCTGCTGCACGGCCTGCACGCCGTGATCGGCAACTACGGGATCGCGATCATCCTCCTCACGGTCATGGTCCGCGGGGCGATGTTCCCCTTGAGCCGCAGGCAGGCGGTCTCGTCGCAGAAGATGCAGGCCCTGCAGCCGGAGATGAAGGCCCTCGCGGAGAAGTACAAGAACGAGCCGGAGAAGCGGACGCGGGCCACGCAGGAGTTGTGGCGGAAGCACGGTGTGAATCCCGTCAGCGGCTGCCTGCCGGTGTTCATCCAGATTCCGATCTTCATGGGGCTCTACCGCTCGCTGGCGACCGACGTCGAACTGCGGCAGGCGCCGCTGTTCAGCTCCGCCATCCGCTGGTGCTCGAACCTCGCGGCTCCCGACATGCTCTGGGACTGGTCGAAGTTCCTGCCCGACTTTCTCGCCGCCCCGGAGGCCTGGCTCGGCCCGTTCCTCAATCTCTTCCCGCTCGTCACCATCGGCCTCATGCTCTGGCAGCAGAAGCTCTTCATGCCGCCGGCGGTGGATGAGCAGCAGAAGGTGCAGCAGCAGGTGATGAACTACATGATGTGGTTCATGGCACTGATGTTCTTCAAGGTGCCCTGCGGCCTGTGCCTGTACTTCATCGCCTCGAGCCTGTGGGGCATCGCTGAGCGGCTGTGGATGCCGACGACGCTCCCGGTCGCCGCGGCTGCGGCCGCAGGAGGCGGGCGGACGATCGACGTGCCGTTCGCCGCGGTGTCGAAGCCGGGGCAGAACGGCGCCGCCGACGCGGCCCGCGAGAAGCGGCAGGCGCGGAAGAAGCAGCGGTAGCCGCCGGACACTTGCCGGCGCGTAGCATGGTCGGTGGTGGGCCGCCGTGTCGTGGCGGCCACGGTCTGCCGCAGGGACGCGTTCCTCAGAGGAGCGTGTCATGTCCAGCGACTCTCCCGCGGCCGGGGCCACGGTCGTCGGTCTCCGGCCCGCCGCCACCGCGACGCTGCGGGTCGGCCTCGTCGGCTGCGGTGCGTTCGCCCGGTTCTCGATGGCCCGCTACCGGAAACTGCCGGGCGTGACGATTGCCGCCGTCGCCGACATCGATCCCGCGGCCGCCCGCCGCGCCGCCGGCGAGCTGGGAACCGAGGCCCGTTCGCCCGACGCGGTGCTCGTCGCCCCGGACCTGGATCTTGTCTACATCGCCACGCCGCCGGCGCTCCACTTCCGGCAGGCGCGGGCCGCGCTCGACGCCGGCAGGCACGTGCTCGTCGAGAAGCCGCTGGCCACGACCGTGGCCGACGCCGAGGCCCTCGCCACCCTCGCCACCCGGCGGGGGCGGGTGTGCGTGGCCAATCTCGTGGAGCGGTACAACCCGTTGGCCGATGCGGTGGCGGCCGTGATCCGCTCGCGGCTGCTCGGCGACCTCGTGCACGGGCTGTTCGTCAACGAGGCGGCCGACGAGGGGCTGGCGCCCGGCCACTGGTTCTGGGATCGCGACGTGAGCGGCGGCATCTTCGTCGAGCATGGCGTGCACTTCTTCGACCTCGTGGCCTTCTGGCTGGGCGCGGGTGAGGTCGTGGCGGCGGCCCGCAGCGTGCGGCCGCGGGCGGGGGGCGGGGGCGACGGCGACACGCGGGCCGTCGAGGAACAGGTGATGTGCACCTGCCGCTACGCCGGGGCCGGCGAAGATCGATGGCCGGGGGGCGGCAGCCCGCACACCGGCATCCTCTTCCACTTCGAGCACGGTTTTCATCAGCTGTCGCGGCTGGATCGGCAGGAGTTGCGGCTCGTGTTCGAGCGGGGTGAGCTGCGGCTCTTCGACTGGGTGCCGACGCACGGCGAGCTGCGGGCGGTCCTCGACGACGCCGCGATCACGGCGGTGGCAGCCTTGCTGCCGGCGGCCGAGATCCGCATGGTCGAACGCTACGACGGGGCCGCGCGGCAGGTGCGCGGTCGGTTCCGGCCGTTCGAGGCCGCCGCCCTCGTGGAGATCGCCTTCACGACCGGGAAGGACAAACTCGGAATCTACGGCGACGTGGTCGCCGACCTGGCGGCCGACCAGATGGCCTGGATTCGTGATCCCGCGCATCGGCGGCGTCTGACCGAGGCCGAGGGCGTGGCCTCGGTGGCGCTGGCCTGCGCCGCCGACCATCTGGCATTGGCCGGCCGGTAGCGCAGATCTGGCCTGACTGCGGCGGCAGTCGGCATGGATGGCGGGGTGGCTTTCGTGCCCGGAGTCCCCGGGCTTCCGCCCGGGGCTTCTCGGGGGAACGCGCACAAAAAGCCTCCGGCGGCAGCCGGGGAGGATGATGTACGCGAACCTGCGGCATCGTGCCGCAGTTCGCTTGGCGGGCCGACGCCCGCGCGCAGGCAACCCGGCCCTCCGGGCCTGACGCTCACACAAAAAGCCCCCGGCGGCAGCCGGGGGGAGTGGTGCACGCGAACCTGCGGCATCGTGCCGCAGTTCGCTTGGCGGGCCGACGCCCGCGCGCAGGCAACCCGGCCCTCCGGGCCTGACGCTCACACAAAAAGCCCCCGGCGGCAGCCGGGGGGAGTGGTGCACGCGAACCTGCGGCATCGTGCCGCAGTTCGCTTGGCGGGCCGACGCCCGCGCGCAGGCAACCCGGCCCTCCGGGCCTGACGCTCACACAAAAAGCC
>CAZJHQ010000010.1:0-9429 GCA_964545915.1 uncultured Candidatus Kuenenia sp.
CGCCGATGTTGGCCGCGAAGCTCTCGCCCGTGCCGCGGAGGTGCGTGGGGAAGACCAGCGGGATGTAGTTGCCCCAGAAGGAGAACTGCGCCACGGTGAGCAGCCCCGCCACGAAGATCCCGGCCTTGATCCACGGGAGTGACGCCGCGTCACCGAGCTGCGTCGAGATCCACCAGAACAGCGCGGGCACCACGAGCAGCGCCGGCCACTGGAAGAGACGCAGCAGGGTGCGGCGGCTGGCGACCCGCACCGCCGCGAAGGCCAGCAGCACCCGGCCCACCAGGCCGCCGATCTCCTGGAAGATCGTCACCTGGGCGACGGCCTCGTCGGAGGCGTTGCCGGCGATCGCCTTGAGCCGGGCCGGCGGCAGTTGCCGGCCCGCCTCTTTGGCCGCCGCCACGGCCGCGGCCTGGGCCTCCTTCGCGGCCGCGATCATCGCGGCATGGCCCTTGGCTCCTCCCTTGTCGGCCGGCAGCAACTGGGCGCCGAGGATCTGCGGCAGCTGCTGGATGGCCCCGAACGCGATCCCGTAGCTGGCGGCGAAAACGAGCGTCGTCACCACCGTCGCCCGCACGAGCTCCGGACTGAACAGGGCGCGGATGCTCGGCCGCCGCAGCGTGCCGGCGGCCTTCTTCTCCGCCCACACGGGGCTCTCGGGCAGGAAGGGGCGGATCAGGATCAGCGGCAGAGCGGGAATCACGCCGGAGATCAACGTGTACCGCCAGGCCTCGTGGTCGCCGTGGATCATCGGCAACGCGTCGGCGAACCGGGCGGCGAGCACGTTGGCCGCCCCCACGAGCAGGCCGCCGAGCGACGAGAAGGCCTGCGTCCAGCCGAGCACCCGCTCCCGCTGCCGCGGGTCCGGAAACAGTTCCGCCAGCCAGGCGACCGCCGCCACGAACTCCACGCACACGCCGATGAACACCAGGCAGCGGAAGAAGAGCAGTTGCGGCAGCGATGTGGCGAAGCCCGCGGCCAGCGCCGCGAAGGCGTAGAGCAGAATGCTGAACGTCAGCACCCGGCGTCGGCCGAGGAGATCGGTCAGATACCCGCCGAGCAGGCCGAACACGCCGCCGGCGATCGCCGGCACGAAGAACAGCATCCGTGCCCACTTCGCATACTCGGGCGACCCGGGCACCAGCAGGGGCAGCCCGTCGGGCGTCGATCCGCCGAGCGCTGCCAGCGCCGGCTTGATCACCAGCGGCAGCATCAGCAGCTCGTAAATGTCGAACGCGAAGCCGATGGCGGCGATCGCGCAGACGAGCCAGCCCGTCACCGAGAGACGGCCCGAGGCGGTCAGGCCGCCGGACGAGGATGAACCCATGGATGGCGACTCCGAAAATGACGCGTGCCGGTCAGGCTGCACAGCCTAACGCTGCCTCCCGGCCGCGACCACCGCCCCCTCGGGGCGCAAGCCTGCAGGCTCGCGAACCGACTCCAGCTGCCGCCGGGGGCTTTTTGTCGGTGCGACACTTGAACCCAAGAAGCCCCGGGCGGGAGCCCGGGGACACCGGGCACGAAAGCCATCCCGCCATCCATGCTGCACGACGGCAGGTGAGACCCCGGTTCAAACCCGCGGCCATCAAGCCCGACGCCTGAAGGCGTGCGGCACAGGACCGTGTCACCCTCACTGCGGCCCGATCGATGGCGGGTTCTTCGCCAGGAAGTCGCGCGGGCCGCGGGTCGTGTAGTACGGATAGGCGACGGCACCGGTGGGCGGCCCGGCGGGACCGCTGGCGCCGTAGTCGGAGCCGGCCAGCGCCGCTTTCTCCTCGGGCGAAAGATGGTGCTTGGCGAGCCCGCCGTAGCGGCCCGCGTGCCGCGGGTGGCACACGCCCCCTTCGCACTCCTGGCATGCGCCGGTGGGGCAGGAACCGTCCTCGCACTCGCCGGGCTGGCCGCTGCCGCCGTTGTACCGGCCGCCGACGTGCTGGGCCTGGTGGGCGTAGGGGCCGTCTGCGTTGAGCAGGAACAGGCGGTCGATGATCGAGCAGCCGCTCGACGTGCCGATCACGGCGGCCACGACGGCCGAGGCGAAGCTGCGCTGAAGCGTGGTCATGGGCGGGGTTCCCGGTGGGCGGGCCGCCGGCCACCGACACACGTCGGCGGGCAGTCGTCCGCTGTCTCCACTGGTATCGGTCGTGCCGGACGCGCCGATTGAGGAAACCCTGCGGCCGCGAATCTGGGCAAGTTGGGTGACCGCGTTCAACCGAGTTGGTGACGCCCGCTCGGGGCTGCCCACACCCTCTCGCCGGACGTTCGCTTCGGGCATCCCTGCCCTCCGCTCACTCGGAGGTGTCAACGCTGCGCCATCCTGGCTCCGCTTGCCACCTACGCCGTCTCGAGGGGATGGGTAGCCCCTCGCTACGCCCATGCGATCAACGGCACGCAGCGGCCGAAGGCCGCGCAGCGTGCCTCGCCCCACGCGCGCCGCGGATCGACGCCTCGTCGAGCCGCCGCGCGGCCGCCGCCCAGCGGCGGCCGCGGTCGCCCGGAGGTGCGACCGCCACGCGAGGCGAGGGGCACCTTGGCTGCCCCTCCGCCGAGCAGGGTCCGCACGGGCCATGGATGGCCGTGCGGCCCCGCCATCGTCAGCCGCGGAAGCGGCTGACGATGAGCGCGATGTTCTGGCCCCCGAACCCGAAGCTGTTGGACAGGGCGCGGTCGCACTTCCCCTCACGGGCCTTGTTGGGCACGTAGTCGAGGTCGCAGTTGGGATCGGGCGTCTCGTAATTGATCGTCGGCGGCAGAATCCCGTCGCGGATCGCCAGCAGGCAGACGATCAGTTCCGTGGCCCCCGCCGCGGCGATCAGATGGCCCATCATGCTCTTCGTGCTGGAGACCGGGATCTTGTAGGCCCGCTCGCCGAACACCTTCTTGATCGCCAGCGTCTCCACCTTGTCGTTGACGTCGGTGCTCGTGCCGTGCGCATTCACGTAGTCGATGCCGTCGATGCCGAGGCCGGCATCCTGCAGCGCCATGGTGATGCAGGCGGCGGCGCCGCGGCCCTCCGGATGGGTGTCGGTGATCCGGTACGCGTCGGCGGTGGAGCCGTAGCCGATCACCTCGCCGTGGATCTTCGCGCCGCGGCGCTTCGCATGCTCGAGCTCCTCGAGGACCACCATCGCGGCCCCCTCGCCGAGCACGAAACCGTCACGGTCGTTGTCGAACGGCCGGCTGGCCCGCGTGGGCTCGTCGTTCCGCGTCGACAGTGCCGTCAGCAGATTGAAGCCGGTGACGCCGAAAGGGTGGATCATGCTGTGGGTGCCGCCGGAGAGCATCACGTCGGCCTCGCCCCGGCGCACGATCTCCACCGCCTCGCCGATCGCCTGGCTGGAGGCGGCGCAGGCGGTGAGGCAGTTCAGATTCGGGCCCTGGGCATCGAACATGCCGGCCAGATGCCCCGCCGGCATGTTGGGCTCCTGCTCCACCTCGGAGAGCGGATGGAGGGTTTCCAGGCCGAGCTTCGTGAACTTGGCGACGTCGAGCGTGTCGCCCGCGATCGCCGCCATCATCATGCTGGTGAAGGAGTCGAAGTCCTGCTGCCCCTCGCCACTGCCGAGGTACACGCCGAGCCGCGTCGGATCGGCGGGCAGCCCCTGCGGGAGGCCGGCGTCGTGCATGGCCTGGAGCGCCGCGCCGGCCGCGAACCGCGTGTGCCGGCCGCAGAAGTGCCAGAGCTTCGCGTCCTGCCCCTCGTCGGCGATGTCCCAGCCGCGGACCTCGGCGGCGATCTTGGTGGGAAACTTGGAGGCGTCGAAAACGGTCGTCAGCCCCACGCCGGAGGCGCCGGCGACGAGGTTCTTCCACAGTTGCTCCACGCGAACGCCCAGCGGCGTGATGCAGCCGATGCCAGTCACCACCACCCTGCGTCTGCCGGCCGCCATCAGCGCTCCTCCCCTCTCACCAATCGGGCCGCGCCAGCGGCTGGCCGGACTCGTCGCGACCGACGTCGTAGATGTGCATCTGATCGAGCCAGCGGAGCAGTTCGTGCGGCTCGAAGAGCTGGGGCACGCCCTCGCCGGGCTCGAGGTGGGCGAAGAACAGTTCGGCCTCGCCCTGCACCTTGTCGCCCACCGTGCTCCGGACCTTCGTCAGCGACCCCGTCGGCTTGAGGTCGAGGACTTCGGCGTGGAAGCGGATCGAATCGCCGGGCACCGCGTCGAAATGGAACTCCGCCGCCGCCACCTTCGCCAGCACGACCCGGCGGTTGAAGTCGATGGCATCGGCCACCAGCAGGCCCGCCGTTTGGGCCATGCCCTCGACGATCAGGGAGTTCGGCATCAGCGCCGCCCCGGGAAAATGGTCGTGCAAGTGCTCTTCGGCGAGAGACACGTTCTTCACGGCCGTGGCATGCCTGCCGCGAACGAACTCGTCAAAGCGATCGATCCAGAACCAGCGCATGGGTGCGGTGCGGCGCGGGGCCGTCCTCGGTGAGTGGTCGCGGCGACGTCGGCCGGCCGTCAGGCCGCCAGCTTGCTCTCGACGTACCGGACCATGTCTTCCACCGTGAGCGTGTTGGCGAAGTTCTGCACGCTGGGATTGGCCTCGAACTTGGCCAGGTTCGCGAAAGGCATGCGGGCCTTGAGGGCCGCGATGCCGGCAGCGTTGACCTTGCCGTTGGTCACGAAATCGGTGCTCGAGAGCACGTCTTCCGGGAACAACTCGCCGCGGGAGATCTTGATGCCGAAGGCCTTTTCGAGCCGGAACACGATGTCGAGGAAGTCGATCGACTCCGCGCCGAGGTCGCCCACCATGGTGGCGGCCGGGGAGACGTCCTCCTCATCCACCCCCAGGGCATCGACCAGCGCTGTCTTCACCTTCTCAAAAATTTCGTCGCGGGACGGCATCGACTATTCACCTTCAAAACGAGGGATGGAAACCGGGTCAACTAGGGAAGGTTGTAATGCCGGCCCGTCCCCATGGGAACCCGAATCGGGCATTTTTCCCCAAGACACGCCCGAAACGTCCGCCGCGAGGGCCGCCGACGGCCGACTCGGCCGGCCGATCAGCCCACTGCGACTGGCTGCCCGGCGGACCCCGCAGGCACCACGGGAGCCCCATACAGCGCGGCCCGAGGGGCGCCGGACCGGCCGGCCGGGTAAAGGAGCGACCACAGCCGCCGCATCTCCGCCCGCACACGGGCGTCGAGGGCCGCCCCGTGCGGCCGCGTGTCCGCCAGGTTGTACCGCTCGAGCACCAACCGGGCGGTGAGGCTCGTCCGGTCGCCGACAGAGCCGCTTGCCTTGATTTTGGTCGTCCGTTCATCGTGCGCGAGCACTTCGGCGGTGACCGTGAGCGTTTTCCCGGGCTCGACGAAGTCGCCGTACTTCACGTTCCGGGCGGCGCGCAGCACGACGATCGAATGCGCGAAATCCTCCCCCAGCCGGATCGTCCAGGCGGCCGCCTGGGTCATCGCCTCCAGCATGAACACGCCCGGCAGCACGGGAAACCGTGGGAAGTGGTCCGCCAGGTATTCCTCCGCCAGCGACACGTTCTTGATCGCCGTGATGCTCTTGCCCGGTTCGATGGCGACGACGCGGTCGAGGAGGGTGAATCTCATGCGAGTCCTTTCGGCGATGGCGGGCAGTATAGGGAATGACCAGCCCCCCACAACCGTCCGGCAGCCGCGCGGCAGCCTGAAAACCATCGGCTGCCAGGCTGACAGGCCGGATGACCCGGGCAACCGCGACACCTTCGCGCCGCCGGATGCGCAACAGGCGGATTTCAGGCTCCTGGCACGACCGGAGACACGTGTTCGGGCGTCCACGCACCTTCGGCACGCTCTTTGCATCCTGAGCTCGAGCGTCGGTTCGATTTGTTTTTTGGCTCCGTGCCAGCGAATGATTCGTCCGCGCCACGAGTCATCCGCTCCAGGGACGGTGCCCATCCACACCACCACCCGAAGGAGCCTTCGTCATGCCTCCGTTTCGCGCCGGTTTTCCCCTGAACCTCGCGCCCCAGTTCGAGGAACTGCGGGACGAACTCGATCGCGTCTGGAACACGATCACCACCGCGGCACCGCGGCCGGGCTGGGCCGCCCGCCAGGCGACTGGCCCGTTTCCGGCGGTGAACGTCCGCGAGACCGACGACGCCATCACCCTCGAGGCTGAGCTGCCCGGACTCGACGCCGGCGACGTCGATGTCTCCGTCGCCGACGACGAACTGGTCCTCAAGGGCGCGCGACCCGAGTGCTCCGCCCCGGAGACCGGGGCCGGCGACGGGGAGCGAAAGCCGTCGGTCACCTGGCACCGCCGCGAGCGCGGCAGCGGCGCCTTCGAACGGCGGATCGCGCTGCCGATGGCGGTCGATGCGGGGCGGGTCGAAGCCCGGCTCGTCAACGGCGTGCTGACGGTGACCTGCCCGAAGGCGCCGCAGTGCCAGCCCCGCAAGGTCGAGGTGCGGACGGCGTGACGTCCAACCGCGGTTTTTCGCCAGTCAACCCATCGCATCACCCCTCGGAGACGATCCCATGGTCACCACCAACGGCCCCACGACACACCCTGCCCCCGCCGCGACGGAGCCAGGCCTGATGTTTCAGCCCAACGTCGACATCTGCGACCTCGGAGCGGAAGTGCTCCTCGTCTGCGACGTGCCGGGCGCCCAGCCGGACGGCATCGACGTCACCTTCGAGGACGGCGTGCTGGCGGTCCAGGCGGCCGTGCCGCCGCGCGACCTCCCCGGCACCGTGCTGCGGCGTGAATACGGCGTCGGCGACTACCGCCGGTCGTTCCGGCTCGGCGAAGGGTTCGACGCCTCGCTGATCACGGCCGACTACCGCCGCGGCGTGCTCACGATCCGCGTTCCGCGACTGGCGGCGGTCCGCCCGCGAAAGGTCGCGGTGCGCACGGCGTGAGTCCCGACACTCGCGTGGCCGGGCCGCCCAACGCGTCCCGACCGCGCGGCACACGGCGATGATTCTGTGTTTCCCTTTCCCCTCCGATTCGAGAAAAGGAGCGACGTGATGAGCCTGATTCCTTTTCGCACGAAGCGCGCGAGCGGCATGGAGCCGGGCAGCATGGCCACACTGGCCGATTTCCGCAACGAGATGAACCGCCTCTTCGAGGGCTTCTTCTCCCGTCCGCTGGCGATGCCCGGCTGGTTCGAGACGATCGAGCCGGGGCAGTGGCTGCCGGCGACCGACATGTCCGAGACCGACAAGCAGATCCACGTGCGGGCTGAACTGCCGGGGATCGATCCTCAGGATGTGGACGTCAGCGTCTCGGAAGACCGGCTCGTGATCTCCGGCGAGAAGAAGTCGGAGAAGGAGGAGAGCGGCGAGGGCTGGACGCATCGCGAGAGCCGCTACGGCTCCTTCAGCCGGGCGATCCCGCTGCCCGAAACGGTCGATCCGGCGAAGGTGACCGCCCGCTATGACAAGGGCGTGCTCACCGTCGAGCTCACGAAGTCGCCCAGCAGCGCCTCGCGGAAGGTGCCCGTGCTGGCGAAGTGAGGCGGTTGTCGGACCAGGTGGTTCCAGCACGCTTTCAGCGCAGCCGGCGCCGCGGCCCCGCAACGGCACTACGCGAAGGTTGCGTGGGGGCTTTATTATGATGATGCGTGGCCGCGGGGCGCGATCGTGCCCCGCGGCCACCGCCGTTTTTCGGATCCAGCCACCATGCCGCTCGTCCTCGTGCCCCGCGCCTCGTCCGGCGGACCGCTCGCGGTCGATCTCGCCGGCATTCTGCCGGACCGGGTCCGTGATCTGGCCATGGTGGAGATCGCGCGGCTGCCGATCGCGGCCGATGGCCGGCGCTGCGGGCTCGGCGACCTGTTCGCCGTGAGCGGATCCGCGGACGACGGCCGGATCGAGTGCCGTGGTGACTTCTCGCGGGTGCACCACGTCGGAGCGGGCCTCGCCGCCGGCCGCATCGACGTCGACGGCGACGTCGGTCGGCACGCGGGCGAAGGCATGTCGGGCGGCACGCTCGTCGTCACCGGCTCGGCGGGGGACTGGCTGGCCTGCGAGATGACGGGGGGCGGCGTGCATGTCGGCGGCCGGTGTGGCGACAACGCCGCGGCCGCCCTGCCCGGCAGCTCGCTTGGCATGCGCGGCGGCATGGTGGTCGTGGCGGGCGATGCCGGCGGCCTCGCGGGGGCCCGGATGCGGCGGGGCGTGCTCGCCATCGGCGGCGCCTGCGGCGTGGCCGCGGCCTTCGAGATGCGGGCCGGCACCGTCGTCGTCGCCGGTGCGGTCGGCGCCCACCCGGCGGCCGGCATCCGCCGCGGTTCGTTGGTCCTCCTGGGATCGACTCCCCGGCTCCCGCCGACGTTCACCCGGGGGGCGGCATGGACGCCGACCTTTCTGCCGGTTTTGCTGCGGCGGCTGGCCGCTGCCGGCCTCGCCGCCCCCCCTCCCGGCCGCTGGCGACAGTGGCACGGGGACCTGCTGGCGGGGGGAAGGGGCGAGGTTTGGTGCCCCGAAGCAGCCTGAAACGAGAATTTTTGCCAGGCGCCTTCCGGCGGCAGCGGGTGTCGGCTATCTTTCAGGGCTCGCGATTTTGCCGCACCAGACCTCGGACCTCCCATGCCCACGATCAGTCAGCTCGTCCGCAGCCGCCGCCGCCCGAAGCGGAAGTTCTCCAAGTCGCCCGTGCTCGACCGCTGCCCGCAGAAGCGGGGCGTCTGCCTCCAGGTCCGCACGATGACGCCGAAGAAGCCGAACTCCGCGCTCCGGAAGATCGCCCGTGTTCGGCTCTCGAACCAGAAGGAAGTCACCGTCTACATTCCCGGCGAAGGGCACAACCTCCAGGAGCACTCGATCGTGCTCGTTCGTGGCGGCCGAGTCCGCGACCTGCCGGGCGTGCGTTATCACATCATCCGCGGCGCGCTCGACACGCTCGGCGTGCAGGGCCGCAAGCAGTCCCGCAGCCTCTACGGTGCCAAGAAGGGCTAACCTCGAAAGATCACGACCATGGGAAACATCACCGCCAGCCGCGAACAACTCCGCCCCGACCCGCGTTACGGGTCGCTCCTCGCCAGCAAGTTCATCAACTGCCTGATGGAAGACGGCAAGAAGAGCGTGGCCCAGAATCTCTTCTACAAGGCGATGGACATCGTCTCCAAGAAGATCACCGACGCCGAGCCGATCGAGATCTTCAATCGGGCCATCGAGAACGTGAAGCCGGCCGTCGAGGTTCGCTCGAAGCGGGTCGGCGGTGCCGCCTACCAGGTGCCGATGCAGGTCAACCGCAATCGGCAGCAGTCGCTCGCGATCCGCTGGATGCTCCAGGCGGTGCGTGAGAAGAAGGGCCGTGGCACCCACGAGAAGCTGGCCGAGGAGATCATCGCCGCCTACAAGCGCGAGGGCGCGGCGGTGACGAAGCGGGACAACGTCCATCGCATGGCGGACGCCAACAAGGCATTCGCGCATTTCGCCTGGTAGAACCAGGCGAAATGCCTGCTCCGGCGCGAAATGCCATCCCTGGC